>CBFIIQ010000025.1:0-43161 GCA_965662685.1 Pseudohongiellaceae bacterium
TAAAAGTATAGTTTTTGTTAAGTTCACCTTTATAGCGCTGATGTCTGTTTTTGCTACCCATAGACGGGATCGATATATTAGCCCTGGCAACAGAATGGGAGGACCTGCTATCAATGGCCTCCTCGGCCTGATCAGTAAATAGTCCTGGAGAGCCTCTATCATCTATTATTCCCGACTTTGCAGGGTTTTCGAATCTGGACTGGTGATGGTTTTGCTGCTCGTCGCGCAAGCGCGAATTGAATGCAGAAAAACGCTTATCAGAGTCCTGGGAACCAGATTCAAGAGAATTGTTGAGATCCGCAGTGCTTAATGCCTGATCCAGAGAAATATGGTCAGGAAGCTTTTCGGGGCTGGCGATTTCTAGAATGACATGAACTGGTGAAATTGGTTCATTATTACTTTTATTGTTTTGCTGCAGATCTTTTTGAACAATTTCCTTGATACGCTCCAGGAAGTGCTCTTTTACCCACTCCAGAATAAATTTATTTGGGGCAAGCAGATACAGCGTATCATCGCCATCTATAAAGCGTAACGGTCTGATCCAGGTATTAAATTGTTGAGAAGGAAGTTCGTTTTTTAGACAGTAAATACATTTCTGCCAGCTGGCAACAATCACGATTGGCACGACTCCGTTTTTTTTATTGTTGGTTGTCAATTTATTAATTAATTCTACCCACTGGCACCGTTGTTATCCACACAAAAACGCCTTTTTTTAATTTATTTCTTCTTTGTTTTTATTCATAATTATCATGTGGTTACATTATTTTTGCTGATAATCATAGACTAAAAAAGAGGGTGGTTTTTGCGCCTTGAACACGACAAGCTCTGTGTGCAGGTTGTGGATAAGTTGTGGGTTATCAGAGGATGATTTTTCAGGTAAAAAAATATCCTGTTTCATAGCCACTGATGGGTCTCGTTATGTACGAAATAGAGGCTATATTGTTCGTTTCAGGATTCCAGGTTTTCAGATTTTTACAGGCACATTGTACAGAAAGCTAATCGTCGTTATTAACACCCTCAAAATTGCTTGATGCTGTGCAGAGTTGAAATTGCATTATGCAAGGAAACCCATTAGAATTCGCATCCCTTTTTTAGGGCTACCAACCAACGCTACAACCTTGGGGTTTTGGCGGTAAAGCTAACAAATAAATTGTGCGACTTTTCCAGGAATTAAAATGAAAAGAACCTTTCAACCAAGCGTCATCAAACGCAAAAGAACTCATGGTTTCAGGTCCCGTATGGCTACCAAGGGCGGCAAACATGTACTGAACCGTCGACGAGCAAAAGGCCGCGCCAGACTGTCCGCTTGATATCGGGGCAACCCCTGTACCGGGCAAATCAGCCCCAGCCAACGGGAGAAATGTCTGTGGTGGATCAACGATTCCCCAAATCTTGCCGCCTGTTGGATTCCCAAGCTTACGAACAAGTTTTTAAGAAGCCCGATATCAGGGTTTCCAATAAATACTTTTTGATTCTGGGGCGATGGACAGATATTGAACAGGCAAGAGTTGGCGTAATCGTAGCCAAAAAAAATATTGCCCGCGCAAACCAGCGTAACCGCATCAAACGCCTGGTTAGAGAAGTTTTCAGATTAAGAAAAAACTTTTTAGCGCCAGTCGACCTTGTTGTAATGACCAGAAAAGGCCTGCAAGACCTTGAAAACAGTGAATGCCTGACATACATCCATGATTTAATAACCGAGATAGAAAAAAAGAAGCCTTAAATCTGACAATATCTCATGGTTAAAATTCTTACCTCTCTTGCTCATTTTTATCAACGGTATATAAGTCCCATGTTTGGTCCTCATTGCCGTTTTTATCCGTCCTGCTCCAGTTATTTTATCCAGGCACTGGAAACCCATGGAGCCGCGAAAGGTTTATGGCTGGGTTTGTGCAGAATTTTTCGCTGTCATCCTTTTAATAAGGGTGGCATCGACCATGTCCCGGCAATGAGTTGTTCAGATTCCCATATTTTACAAGGTAATCCCAATCATAGTGTTGAGGATAAAGACCTGAACGAATCCACCTCCGGTAAAAATTCTTCAATTAAGGAATCCCTACTCCACCATGGACATTAAACGCAATCTGATTCTGGTGGGACTGGCCGTTGTCAGTTACCTCATGTTACTGGCATGGAACGAGGATTATCCGCCTAACTCGCCGTCGGCCTCCATTGAGCAAAGCCCTGCTGGCATTGCAAATTCAACTGCAAGCCAGGTTCCAGACCTGCCCCTATCGAATACTCCAGCAGGAACAAATGAAAACGACCTGCCTGATATCCCGGCTTCTGCCGAAGTCGCGGCGATAGAGGCTGTTGATACTGCAAATCCAACTCAAATAATTACTATTAGTACACCAAAACAAATCGTCACTATTGATCTAAAGGGTGGCGATATCATCGGTCTGTCATTACCAGACTTCCCCGTATCCATGGAAACACCTGACAGTCCGTTCCCGCTACTCAGGCAAGATGCCGGAATGGTTTATGTTGCACAAAGCGGGCTTATCGGACGCGACGGTCCGGATGCGAGTCCGCAGGGGAGACCTTTATACAGATCCGCTCAGAACGAATACACAATAAGCAGTGGTGAACAGAATGTGGATCTGGCTTTTACTACGCAAAGCGGTATGGATATCACCAAGCGCTTTGTATTTTCCGCTGATGATTACCTGATTGGCGTGCAATACCTGATTGACAACAAAAGCAGTAGTTCATGGCAGGGTAATATGTTCGGCCAGATTAAAAGAGACGATACGGATGACCCAAGCCAAACCGGTGGGTTCCGTGTTAACACATATCTTGGTGCTGCTGTTTATACACCGGATGACCCCTACGTAAAATATGATTTTGAAGACATCGAAGATGGTGTAGAGCCACTTGAAACGAATGGTGGCTGGATTGCTTTTTCCCAGCATTATTTTTTAGGTAGCTGGATTCCAGATGCTGATAGTAACAATACCTATAGTATGCGACGTAATAATCAGGATCAGTATCTTCTCACCTTTGTTAATCCACCAATCACAGTGGCGCCAGGACAAAGTGGCAGCATAGAAGCGGGTTTTTGGGCAGGCCCGAAAGATCAATACAGACTGGACGAAATCTCTCCAAGCCTGGGTCTGACTATAGACTACGGTTTGTTTTATTTTATTGCCTCACCGATTTTCTGGTTACTCACACAAATCAACGACCTGATTGGTAACTATGGTATTTCCATTTTGCTGCTCACCCTGGTGATAAAAATAATTCTTTATCCCTTATCAGCGAAAAGTCTCAAGTCTATGGCCAAGATGAGGCGCCTTGCTCCAAAAATTAATGACCTGAAAGATCGCTATGGTGATGACAAACAGAAATTCATGCAGGCACAAATGGAATTGTGGAAAAAAGAAAAAGTGAATCCTTTTGGTGGCTGTTTGCCCATGTTGTTACAAATGCCAGTATTTCTGGGGATTTACTGGGTGCTCAATGAAAGTGTTGAGTTACGTCAGGCTTCTTTTATCCTCTGGTATGACGATCTTTCTCAAATGGACCCGTATTTTATTTTGCCAATCCTGATGGGCGGGGCAATGTTTGTGCAGCAAATGCTGACTCCAATGCAAACCGCTGATCCGGCACAGGCAAAAATGATGAAATTTATGCCACTCATTTTTATGGTTTTTTTCCTCTGGTTCCCGGCCGGCCTTGTGCTTTACTACACAGCGAACAGTGTACTTTCCATATTGCAGCAATGGATTATTACCAAGCAGGTGGAAAGATCCTATAAACCCAAAGGATCCTGATTAACACTTTTGGAATAGTTCATGGCTGTCAGTAGCGAAACAATCTGTGCAGTCGCCACGCCATCTGGTCGCGGTGGTATCAGCGTGATCAGAATATCCGGCACTTTTGCTTATCAAGTGGCGGAGAATCTGACCTCCCTAAAACTCTTGCCCCGTCATGCTCACTATGGTGCTTTTTACAGCACCTCAGGCGAAATTATTGATAGTGGAATTTCTATTTTTTTTCCAGGCCCTGATTCTTTCACCGGCGAAGATGTCGTTGAAATACAGGCCCATGGCGGGCCATTTGTCGTCGATATGCTATTACAGGAAATTCTTTCACAAGAAGTTCGTCTAGCCAGGCCAGGAGAGTTTTCAGAGAGAGCCTTTCTCAATGAAAAGATTGATTTGGCCCAGGCAGAGGCCATTGCAGACCTTATAGAAAGTAATTCAATGGAAGCAGCACGCTTTGCGGTGCGTTCACTCCAGGGAGAGTTCTCTGCTCTCATTAATTCACTTATTAACAGTATTCTCGAGCTGAGAAAATACATAGAAGCTGCGATGGATTTTCCTGAAGAAGAGATCGACTTTCTCGGTGAAGGCGATGTAGAAAACAGGTTAAGGGCAATACTTGATCGCCTTAATGATGTGCTGGTTAAAGCCAGGCAGGGCACTATCATGAAAGATGGTTTACATGTCGTTATTGCCGGCGAACCCAATGCCGGAAAATCAAGCCTGCTTAATGTTCTCGCAGGACAATCAAGAGCAATTGTTACCGACATAGCAGGTACAACCAGAGACACCTTGAAAGAACATATTTCTATTGATGGAATGCCTCTGCACATAATTGATACCGCAGGTTTACATAACAGTAACGATATCGTTGAACAGGAGGGTATCAAAAGAGCCTGGAAAGAAATAACTGAGGCCGACCTTGTCTTACTTGTTATTGATGCCACCAAAGTATTTGATCCTGAAACAAATGAACTTATAGCAGCCATAAAAAATGTACTGGCTGATTCGCTAAATCTGATTCTGGTTTTTAATAAAACTGATCTTACTGGACACACCTCTGTCCATGACAAGGAAATCCTGGAGACTTACAACTGTGTTCATTTATCTGCTAAATCCGGGAAGGGAATAGAGTTATTGAAAGCCGCGCTTAAAGATTTTGCCGGACTCAACACCTCGGTTGAAGGCGGCTTTATTTCACGTCGGCGCCACCTGGATGCTCTCGAAAAATCACGTACTTTTCTCGCCTCTGCGCTTGAACAAATGACCACCAGCAAGGCTGGCGAACTAGTGGCAGAAGATATGCGTGAAGCTCATCTGGCCCTGGAAGTTATTACAGGTAAATACAGCTCTGATGATTTGCTGGGGGAAATATTCTCCAGTTTTTGTATTGGTAAATAAGCTCTTTTACAGAATGATTAATCAAGCAAAAAATAATAATTTAAAAAATTAAGAACCAATTCACGCCTTTTCAACATTATTACCCCCAGCTTTACCCACAACACAAGAGCTAGGCTTTCTTATTCAGATTAAATATTTATTTAGTATATTAAGTTGTGGAAAAAACAGCTCACAAGCAGGATAGTTTGTGTATGGATTCACTGCATTTTTTCTTTCCGTATAACTGTCATAGTTATCATCCCTTAATACATACATTGCAGTCAGTTTAATGGCAGCCTGCACACAACTTTGGATTGTTATTAAACCTTTGATTGATTTGGAATAATCCCGCTTATTAACAGGTAAGGCCTTTGCTAATAGTAGTAATAACATTAAATATATATTCTTCTATATATATCTATTTAACTATATTTAATCAGGCATTGAAGGCTAAAATTATTTTCCTTCATTTTTGGAATGAAATGCTTATACTTAGCACCCCTTTTTACCCAGCCATGAAAACTGTGGCAAGATAAATACTGACGAATAGTAATTAACCCGTAACAAAAACCCTATGAACGAGCCGGAAAAAAAGACACAAACATTCGACGTAATTGTCGTTGGTGGTGGTCATGCAGGCACTGAAGCTGCGCTGGCAGCTGCGCGTATGGGCGTTAAAACATTACTGGTTACACATAATATTGACACTCTGGGTCAAATGTCCTGTAACCCGGCAATCGGTGGAATAGGAAAAACCCATCTTGTTAAGGAGATTGATGCCCTCGGAGGCGCAATGGCAATAGCGGCTGACCTGGCCGGCATTCATTTTCGAACGCTTAATGCGAGCAAAGGTCCCGCTGTGAGAGCCACAAGAGCACAGGCAGATCGCGCACTTTACAAGGCTGCCATTCGTCACATGCTGGAATCCCAAACCAACTTAAGTATTTTTCAACAGGCGGTGGATGATCTCATCATTGAAGGGGAATCTGTCAGTGGAATTGTTACCCAGATGGGGCTTAGATTTTTTGCCCCCCGGGTTATTCTGACTACCGGGACTTTTCTCGGAGGAAAAATTCATATTGGCCTAAAAAACCACGCTGGTGGCAGAGCAGGTGATGAACCCTCAATAGCTCTGGCAGACAGATTACGGGAACTACCATTCAACGTGGGTCGCCTGAAAACAGGAACGCCTCCTCGAATTGATGCTGATAGTGTTGATTTTTCCAAAATGACCGAGCAGCCTGGAGATACGCCTTTACCCGTCATGTCCTATCTGGGTAAAACCGAGCAGCATCCGCGCCAGGTAAGTTGTTATATCACTGCGACCAATGAACGAAGCCATGAAATTATTCAGCAAGGGCTGGCGTTTTCTCCCATGTACAGCGGAGAAATTGAGGGAGTAGGGCCCCGCTATTGTCCTTCCATTGAAGACAAGGTGGTCAGATTTGCAGATAAATCCAGTCACCAGATATTTGTTGAGCCGGAAGGTCTTAACAGCCGGGAACTCTATCCCAACGGAATCTCTACCAGCCTGCCCTATGAAATTCAGGAACAGCTGATAGCCAGCATAAACGGATTTGAAAATGCGCGTATTGTGCGTCCCGGATACGCTATTGAGTATGACTTTTTTGATCCCAGGGATCTGACCTATGGCCTGGAAACCAAATTTATAAAAGGATTGTATTTTGCTGGTCAGATTAATGGCACTACTGGCTATGAAGAAGCCGGAGCACAGGGCTTGCTGGCCGGTATCAATGCTGCTCTGGCTATTCAGGAAAAAGATCTTTGGTGTCCGGGAAGGGATGAGGCCTATATCGGTGTCCTGGTTGATGACCTGATCAGCCGTGGGACGCAGGAACCCTATCGCATGTTTACCTCAAGAGCAGAATATCGACTGATGCTTAGACAGGATAATGCTGATTTTCGATTGACAGAAAAAGGCAGGGACCTGGGATTGGTGGATAATGAACGCTGGCAGTCTTTTTCACAGAAACAGATGCAGGTGGCTGAAGAGACTGCAAGATTATCTGCCACATGGGTTCAGACCAGCGGTTCTCTAAGTGAGAAAATAAACAAGCTTCTTGAAAAACCTTTAAGTCATGAATATAACCTTGCCGATATATTGTCTCGACCCAGGGTTACGGTTAATGAGCTCAACCAGGCTTGCATTGAGGAAGGTATTTTGGCCAAAGCGCCTGACGCTCTGGTTGCCGAACAGGTAGAAATACGTATTAAATATCAAGGTTATATTAATCGTCAGCATGCTGAAATTGAGAAAATGAAGGGCCATGAAAATACTTCCATTGCAATAGATTTCAGTTATCAGGATATACCCGGTCTTTCCAGCGAACTGAAACAGAAGCTGGAACAGGTGCAACCCTCAAGCATAGGAAAAGCATCGCGTATACCAGGAATGACCCCTGCTGCCATCTCCCTGATGCTGGTATATCTGAAAAAACACCAACATAAAAAAGCGAGACCCGACAGCGGTCCAGATCAGGAAATTGAGCGGAAGAATCAAATTGCCTGATGGAGTCGAAATCCTTACTCACAGAACAGCTTAAGACAGGACTGTCCCAACTTGGTCTGGACCTGGACAATGAAAAAATAGAACAACTGATCCAGTATTTGCTGCTGCTGGATAAGTGGAATAAAGCCTACAACCTTTCAGGTATCAAGGAAGTTCAGCGCATGGTGGCTTACCATCTGTTGGACAGTCTGGCCATTGTTCCTTATATAGACGGGAACATTATTCTGGATGTTGGAACCGGGGCTGGACTACCAGGAGTCCCGTTAGCTATATGTTTTCCTGAAAAAAGGTTTTTATTGCTGGACAGCAACGGCAAGAAAACCCGTTTTCTTTTTCAGGTTAAGATGGAATTGGGACTGGATAATGTTGAAGTGTTTCACAATCGCCTGGAAACCTTTCAAAGCCAGGAACAAATTGATATCGTCCTGTGCCGTGCTTATGCGACCCTGTCCAAGGTTGTCAGTCAATGCAGTCATCTGATAAAGCCCGATTGCAAGTTACTGGCCATGAAAGGGCAATATCCGGAAGAGGAAATAGCGGAGTTACCGTCTTCCTTCAGATTTGTTAGAACCAACGAACTTGGTGTGCCCGGGGTTGATGGAACCCGGCATCTCATAGAAATCGTCCCGGCCAGCGGCCATTAAACAGGAAAGCTGAGAATAGTGAGCCATATTTTTGCGATTGCTAACCAGAAAGGTGGAGTGGGGAAAACCACAACCAGCGTCAATCTGGCGGCCTCCCTGGCACGGATGAATAAAAAAGTATTGCTGGTGGATCTGGATCCGCAAGGCAATGCCACCATGGGTAGCGGTGTTGAGAAAAATGATCTTGAGGCCAGTGTTTATGATCTGCTGGTTCAACAGACACCCCTGCAGGAAATAGCAGTTAAGTCGTCTGAAGGCGGGTTTGATCTGCTACCGGCAAATGGTGACCTAACAGCAGCAGAAGTGGAACTGCTGGATGAACAGGGCCGGGATCATCGCTTGCGAGACAGCCTCTCCCAAGCCGTTGTTACTTATGACTATATTCTTATTGATTGCCCGCCGTCGCTGAACATGTTGACGATTAATGCATTAGTGGCTGCAGATGGTGTGTTGATTCCCATGCAATGTGAATATTATGCACTTGAAGGATTATCAGCACTGTCACAAACAGTACAGGCAGTTTCTGGCTCATTGAACCCCAGCCTTAAAATTGAAGGTATATTGCGCACAATGTATGACCCACGCAATAAACTGTCACAGGAAGTATCAGATCAACTCATCAACCATTTCGGAGAGACGGTATACAGAACCATCGTCCCCCGTAATGTGCGGCTTGCCGAGGCACCAAGTTTTGGATTACCTGTAATAGTGTATGATAAAACATCTCGCGGAGCGCTGGCTTACATCGCTCTGGCAGGTGAAATTCTCAGGCGTCACAGCATTGGCAGCGCTGGTGCAAGCACGGATAACAACCCGGAAATTAACATAGGCACCGGGGATAATCAGCAAAACAATGAGCCTGATCATGACCCCGGTGTTGGCAATAGTTAATATACTTTGTCCATGCATAATACTTTACAGAATTGGCAGTAAACAAAAATGACGACAAAAAAACGTGGATTGGGCAGGGGACTGGATGCACTACTTGGAACCGGTAATTCCAGGTCTCAGGAAAGCCGGGCCGAGCAAAAAAATGAGGCAGCCGTAGAAGTTGCGATCAATCCGGAAGTGGCAGCCCAGCCTGACCGATCAGGCAACACCAGCGATGAAAATAATTCCCTGAAATATCTTCCCGTTGAATTCATCCAGCCAGGTAAATATCAACCACGACTGGATATGCGGCCGGAATCACTGGAAGAATTGGCCAGTTCCATCAAGGCACAGGGCGTGATGCAACCAATTGTTGTTCGCAGCATCAGCTCTGATATGTATGAGATCGTGGCAGGCGAAAGACGCTGGCGTGCCAGCCAGCTGGCAGGATTAGACAAGATTCCTGTCATAATCAAACAGGTGGCTGATGAAGCAGCCATTGCAATGGCCCTGATTGAGAATATTCAACGCGAAAACCTTAATCCCATTGAAGAAGCCATGGCCCTGCAGCGCTTGATTGAAGAATTTGAGTTGACCCAGCAGGAAGCCGCTGATGCAGTGGGAAAATCCAGAACAACAGTAACCAATCTGTTGCGCCTGATGAGTCTGAATCCCGATGTGCGTCGACTGGTAGAACATGGAGACCTGGAAATGGGTCATGCCCGGGCACTTTTATCCCTGCCCTTTGAAAAGCAGATAGAAGCAGCCAGAACGGTAACGGGAAAAGATCTTTCTGTAAGACAAACTGAAGCCCTGGTAAGAAAATTACAGTCCCACAAGAAAAAACCTTCAACTGGTGACAAAATTGACCCGGATATTCGCCATTTGCAGGATGATTTATCCGAGAAACTGGGGACTCAGGTCATGATTCAGCATACCGCCAAGGGAAAAGGCAAACTGGTCTTCAAATATAACTCCCTGGACCAGCTCGAAGGCATCCTCGATCACATAAAATAAGCAGATTAATCGCTGAATTCAGGCAATTTTCTGGCATTTTAAAAAAACTTGCACCGAAAGTGCACAAATTTTCCTCTATATATTGTCTGGTTGACTTAAATTCCCTATAATCCGCGGCCCGAGCAGGTCGTGCGTAGAAGAATCTCTGTACTGTGATAGCAAAATTATCAGTCCTCAGGGTTGTAGCCCTGCAAATAGGATTTACAGCAGTGCTGGCAGCAGTAACTGGTATTGCCATGACCTGGGTTGAAGCCCAGTCAGTGATTATTGGAGCGTTGATTGCGATAATCCCTGGTGCCTATTTTGGTTTTGTATATTTTCGGGAAACGGGCTCGCGGGCCATGCAAAGGACCATTCGCCGTGCTTTTATAGCTGAAGCGGTGAAATTAGTGATGATGGGTGCAGGTTTTGCACTCGCCTTCCGTTTTGTGGGTTCTTTAAACCCCCTGGCTGTATTTATCGGATTCGTGTTAATACATGGATGCGGTATTTTTGCGATAGCAAAAATGCAATTTGCCTATAAACAGGCACCGGAACATTTATCGGAACATATATCGGAACAACAACGTTAAATAGTTATTTTAATCAGTAAATTAATAAATAGTTAACAGGAAGAAAGAGAACCGATGGCTGCTGAAGAACATGCGGTAGAAGGTGCGCAAGAGCACGCTCCACAATACGCCACAGGCGGTGAATACATCCAGCATCACCTGGGCTTCCTGGTATTTGGTCAGAAAGAAGATGGTCACTGGGGTTTTGCTCACAGCGAAGAAGAAGCCAAGGATATGGGGTTCTGGTCCCTGAATGTGGACACCATGGGAATCTCTCTGGTACTTGGCATGATTTTCCTGGTTTTATTCAAAACAGTCAGCAAAAAAGCCACCTCCGGCGTACCTGGTGGCTTACAAAATGCTATCGAAATGATTGTGGAAATGGTGCAGACCAACGTCAAGAACACCTTTCAGGCGAAAAATGATTATATAGCCCCTCTCTCACTGACTATTTTCTGCTGGGTATTTCTCATGAACCTCATGGACCTGGTTCCTGTGGACGTTATTCCCTTAATTGCCCAGACGATTGCTGGCGACTCACATCTTTATTTCAAGGCCGTACCTTCAACTGATGTCAACATCACTGCAGGTCTGGCACTTAGTGTTTTTATAATGATTATTTACTACAGCATCAAGATCAAAGGTGTTGGCGGATTTCTTGGCGAGCTGGCATTCCACCCTTTCGGTAAGTGGGCACTGCCCCTGAACCTGGTGATGGAGCTCCCAGCCTTTCTTGCCAAACCTGTATCACTGGCACTGCGACTTTTCGGTAACCTGTTTGCAGGAGAAGTAATTTTCCTCGTCATTGCCTTGCTGGGCTGGTATCAGCTGCCTTTGCATTTTGCCTGGGCGGTGTTCCATATTCTGGTGATAACACTGCAGGCCTATCTGTTCATGATGCTTACCATTGTGTATCTGAATCAGGCACACAATGATCATTGATATTAATAAAGTAAAAACGCAATAACGCAATAACGCTAATTTAGTTCAAAACTCGTAAAACCTGGAGATAAAAAATGGAAACAATATACGCCTACACCCTGATTTCCGCTGCCCTGATTTTCGGTATCTGTGGTGCCGGTACAGCGATTGCCTTTGGTAATCTTGGTGGCAAACTCATCGAAAGTTCAGCCCGTCAGCCCGAACTTGCGCCACGTCTGCAAACCCAGTTCTTCCTGGTTGCTGGCTTCGTGGACGTAATTTCCATCATCGGTGTTGGTATGGCCATGCTGTTTATTTTCGCCGTACCTTTTCAGGTATAAGCACACGACTGAAACCAACGAGCGCATTGTTATGAATTGGCAGTGCGCACTGGTCGCAATGCAAACCTAGGTGAGGAAACTATGAATCTGAACGCAACTATCTTCGGTCAAATAATCGCATTCTTCGTGTTTGCGTGGTTCTGCAAGAACTATGTCTGGCCGCCGATCGTGGCAGCACTGGATGAGCGACAGAAGAAAATCGCTGATGGTCTGGAAGCTGCCGGGCGTGCTGAAAAAGATCTTGAGCTGGCACAGGAAAAAGCCGCTCAACTGCTGAAAGATGCAAAAAAGGATTCTGTCAGCATTCTGGATCAGGCAAACAAGCGCGCATCCCAGATTGTGGATGAAGCGAAAGAGCAGGCGCGCCTGGAAGGACAGCGTTTGATTACTGCTGCACAGGCCGAGATTGAGCAGGAAGTATTGCGCGCCAAAGAAGACTTGCGTGCACAAGTGTCGGGATTAGCTATTTCCGGCGCAGAAAAAATTCTTCAGTCCACTGTGGATGAAAAAGTTCATGCGAGTATGCTGGATCAATTGGCAACAAGCCTGTGATAAAACTTTTTCGGGAAGTACCGAGAAAGTAACTGGAAATCAGAGCACCTTATGTCTCAAAACACAACAATAGCAAGGCCATATGCGAAAGCAGCCTTTGCAGTGGCAAACGAGTCAGGACGTATGACTGAATGGTCTGCGATGCTGCAGACTGTGACCGGAATTGTTGAGTCTGAAAAAGTCAGTCAATTGCTGTCTTCTCCAAGCCTTAGCGGAGAGCAACAGGCGGCTGCAATCGTTGACGTCTGCGGCGATGAGATAGACAAGCAGGTAGCAAGCTTTATTGCGGTTTTGGCCGAAAACAAGCGCCTCTCCCTGATGCCTGAAATAGTCATCTTGTTTGACGCCATGAAAGCCAATCAGGAAAAACGAGTAGACGTTGAGGTAATTTCTGCCTATGCCCTTGATGAGGCGGCTGAGATTAAACTGAAAGAAACATTGAAAAAGCGCTTGCAGCGGGAAGTATCCCTGAGCAGCCGTGTTGACCAGTCCCTTATTGGAGGCCTTGTCCTGAGAACGGACGATCTGGTTATAGACGGCTCACTGCGAGGGAGATTAAATAAATTAGCCGAGGCAATGAATTCCTGAGTTTTTAGCGCAACCCGCATAGAAATAAAAGGAAAGAGTTGAGGAAAAAAGAATGCAGCAACTGAACCCATCAGAAATTAGCGAAATTATAAAACAGCGCATTGAAAGCCTGGATGTCTCAGCCCAGCCGAGTACTGAAGGAACTATTGTCAGTGTGTCTGACGGTATTATCCGTATTCACGGGCTGGCCGATGTGATGTATGGCGAGATGATTGAATTCGAAGGCGGCATCTATGGTATGGCACTTAACCTGGAAAGAGATTTCGTAGGTGCTGTTGTTCTGGGTGATTACCAGAGTCTTGCCGAAGGTCAGAGCTGTCGTTGTACCCAGCGTATTCTTGAGGTTCCGGTTGGTCCCGAGTTGGAAGGGCGTGTCGTGGATGCTCTTGGTAATCCTATTGATGGCAAGGGTCCGATCAATGCCAAGATGACAGACGCTGTTGAAAAAGTTGCACCCGGTGTAATTGCGCGTCAGTCGGTTTCCCAGCCTGTACAAACAGGACTTAAAGCCATTGATGCCATGGTGCCAATTGGTCGCGGCCAGCGAGAGCTGATTATTGGTGACCGCCAGATTGGTAAGACCGCTGTTGCCATTGATGCCATCATCAACCAGAAAGGCACCGGCGTTAAATGTATCTATGTAGCTATCGGCCAGAAACAGTCATCAATCGCCTCTGTTGTTCGCAAACTTGAAGAACATGGCGCTATGGATCACACCATCGTGGTTGCTGCAGGTGCCTCTGATCCAGCTTCAATGCAATTTATTGCTCCTTATTCCGGTTGCACCATGGGTGAGTATTACCGGGATAACGGTCAGGATGCCCTGATTATTTATGATGATTTAACCAAGCAGGCCTGGGCCTATCGTCAAATTTCCCTATTGCTGCGTCGTCCGCCAGGTCGTGAAGCATATCCTGGTGATGTGTTCTATCTCCATTCACGTCTGCTGGAGAGAGCGGCACGTGTTAATGCTGAATATGTTGAAACGTTCACCAAAGGCAAAGTGAAAGGACAAACAGGCTCCTTGACGGCATTGCCTATCATTGAAACCCAGGCAGGTGACGTATCGGCTTTCGTACCGACCAACGTAATTTCCATTACTGATGGTCAGATCTTTCTGGAAACCAACCTTTTTAACTCCGGTATTCGTCCTGCCATGAACGCTGGCCTTTCAGTATCTCGAGTAGGTGGTGCAGCACAAACCAACATTATCAAGAAGTTGGGTGGCGGTATTCGTCTGGCTCTTGCCCAGTATCGTGAATTGGCAGCATTTGCCCAGTTTGCTTCAGACCTTGACGAAGCGACTCGTTCACAACTGGAACATGGACAACGTGTTACTGAATTAATGAAGCAGAAACAGTACTCACCTCTGTCAGTTGCTGAAATGGGTATTGTACTGTTTGCCGCTAATGAAGGCTTTTTGAAAGAAATTGAGTTGACCAAGATTGCCGACTTTGAAGCAGCGTTGCTGTCATACATGAATTCCGACTACAGCGACCTGATGAATAAAATTAACGAAACAGGCGATTATAACGAAGAAATTCAAGGCGCCTTTAAAGACGCTATGGAAAAATTCATCTCTACGCAGAGCTGGTAATAGAAAATGGCTGCAGGAAAAGAAATTCGCAATCAGATCGGCAGTATTAAAAATACTCAGAAGATCACAAGCGCCATGGAAATGGTGGCGGCAAGCAAGATGCGAAAAGCACAGGACCGAATGGAACTGGGCAAACCCTATGCGCGGAATATTCGAAACGTTGCTGGCCATCTGGCGCATTCCTCACCAGAGTATCGCCATATTTATATGGAAGAACGTGAAGTTAAGCGGGTTGGCTATATCGTTGTATCAACCGACCGTGGTTTGTGTGGCGGCTTGAACATTAACCTGTTCAAGAGAATGATTAAATCCATGAAAGCCTGGCATGACGAAGGTGCAGAAATTGATATTTGTGCTATTGGCTCCAAGGGCGCTGCTTTCTTCAACAGCTATGGTGGCAACGTGATCGCAGCCGTCAGGGGTGTCGGCGACAAACCCGAGGTTGAGGATCTGGTTGGTGGCGTTAAAGTCATGCTGGATAATTTTGCCGATGGCGTTATCGATAAGTTGTTCATGGTTTCAAACGAATTTGTGAATACCATGACCCAGGAAGCGAAAGTAGAACAATTATTACCTTTGCAGGCTGAAGAATCAGATGAGTTCAAACATCACTGGGATTATATCTACGAGCCTGATGCCCAGGCTTTGCTGGAAGGCCTGTTGGCCAGATATATCGAGTCCCAGGTTTATCAGGCGGTTGTTGAAAATAATGCCTGTGAACAGGCAGCACGAATGATTGCGATGAAAAGTGCGACTGATAATGCAGGCGAACTTATGGATGAGCTTCAACTTATTTATAACAAGGCACGCCAGGCATCAATTACACAGGAATTGTCAGAAATTGTTAGTGGTGCAGCGGCGCTTTAAAGTAAAGCGTTTCATATTGGCGGAAAATAATTTTTAGTTAACATCAGAGATTTATTGAAGAGGAACCGGACATGAGTAGCGGTCGTATCGTACAAATTATTGGTGCTGTAATTGACGTGGAGTTTCCACGGGATTCCGTTCCCAAGGTATATGATGCCCTGGAAGTGGAAGCAAGCGATATTACGCTGGAAGTTCAGCAGCAGCTGGGCGATGGTGTTGTCAGAACTATTGCTCTGGGTTCCACTGAAGGTTTGCGTCGCGGGTTGAACGTAAGTGATACTGGCGCAGCAATCAGTATCCCTGTCGGTGAAGGCACACTTGGTCGCATTATGAATGTGCTGGGTGATCCTATCGATGAGTGTGGAGAAATTATTTCCCAGGAAAAAATGCCAATTCATCGGAAAGCACCATCTTATGATGAACAGGCAGCGTCAGAAGAATTGCTGGAAACAGGAATCAAGGTTATTGACCTGGTATGTCCTTTTGCCAAGGGTGGTAAAGTCGGGCTGTTTGGTGGTGCCGGTGTAGGTAAAACGGTAACCATGATGGAATTGATTAACAATATCGCTACCGAGCATAGTGGTCTTTCGGTATTTGCCGGTGTAGGTGAGCGTACTCGTGAGGGTAACGACTTCTACCATGAAATGCAGGAAGCGGGCGTTATCGATACTCAAACGTTTACCAACTCGAAGGTATCGATGGTATACGGTCAGATGAATGAGCCTCCCGGTAACCGTCTTCGTGTTGCCCTGACAGGCCTGACTATGGCGGAAAAATTCCGTGATGAAGGTCGTGATGTACTGTTCTTCGTTGATAACATTTACCGTTATACCCTGGCAGGAACTGAAGTATCAGCTTTGTTGGGTCGTATGCCTTCTGCGGTGGGTTACCAGCCAACACTGGCTCAGGAAATGGGCGAGCTGCAGGAACGAATCACTTCAACCAAAACCGGTTCCATTACATCGATTCAGGCGGTATATGTCCCTGCGGATGACCTGACTGACCCATCACCTGCTACAACCTTTGCTCACCTTGATGCCACCGTTGTATTGTCACGTGATATTGCCCAGCTGGGTATTTATCCTGCGGTGGATCCGCTGGACTCTACTTCACGTCAGCTTGATCCTTTGGTTATTGGCCAGGAACATTACGAAGTAGCCCGCGGTGTTCAGTCTATCCTTCAGCGTTATAAGGAATTGAAAGACATTATCGCCATTCTGGGTATGGATGAGTTATCGGAAGATGACAAGCAGGCAGTGAACCGTGCCAGGAAAATTGAACGATTTTTCTCACAGCCCTGTACTGTTGCAGAGGTATTTACCGGCGCACCCGGTAAATATGTATCACTGAAAGAAACCATCAGCAGCTTTAAAGCAATTCTGGATGGTGAATACGATGATCTGCCTGAGCAGGCGTTCTACATGGTCGGCGGTATTGAAGATGTTGTAGAAAAAGCGAAGAATATGTAATCTGCCTGAAAACAATGATCAGAAATTATCATGAATAAACAGGTAAGCAAAAGAGATTAACATTATGACTATGACAACCCATTGCGATATAGCCAGTGCTGAAGAACAGATCTTTTCAGGTCGTGTTCAATCCGTAACAGCCACCGGTACTTTGGGTGACATGGGTATTTACCCTGGTCATGCTCCCCTGCTTACGGCTTTGATTCCTGGTCCTGTTCGCATCATTATGCAAAATGGGGAAGAACAAGTTTTCTATGTGTCCGGCGGTTTTCTTGAAGTGCAGCCCGGAACGGTTAACATTCTTGCTGATACTGCGGTTCGAGCTGGCGACGTTGATGAAGCCAATGCCATCGAAGCGATGGAAGAAGCTAAAGAAGTCATTCTTAATCAGGGCGCAGCGATGGAATACGCACAGGCTGCATCCCAGTTAGCTCATGCTGCTGCACAGATCAGAACTTTACAGCAAATGCGCAAAAAACTCGGCGGTTAAGCCCTCTTTTTCAGGTCTGTAATCGGTAAGTACAGACAACAGTAATTCAATAAAAAGGCAGCTTTCGCTGCCTTTTTTGGTATTCTACCCATATAAATTTGATCTCCGGGAATAATGCTTTTGAAACTCAATGTTGTTGTGCTGGCAGCGGGTAAAGGCACACGAATGGTGTCCTCTTTACCCAAGGTATTACATAAACTGGCGGGTAAGCCACTGCTGTCACATGTCCTGGATACCGCACATTCGCTGGCTTGTGAAAATCTTCAGGTGGTAACTGGATTCGGTTCTGAGCTTGTTGAAGAGACGCTGGCTGAACAGGCAAACCGATTTGTATTACAGAAGGAGCAACTGGGGACAGCTCATGCGGTTGCACAGACCGTGCCCTTTCTTGATGATGATGCATTGGTTCTGATTCTCTACGGTGATGTCCCCCTCATACAGAAAGCGACTCTGGAAGCCTTGCTTAACAAGGTGGATGTAAACACCATGGGTGTATTGACCTGTGATGTTACAGATCCAAAAGGGTTAGGCAGAATTATTCGTAACCAAGAGGGTCAAATAACCAGTATCGTTGAAGAAAAAGATGCTACAGCGGAAGAAAAAGCCATTTCTGAAATTAATACCGGATTTATGGCTATACCAGTAAAGCGCTTAAAAACCTGGCTGCCCAAAATTGAAGCTAACAATGCACAGAAGGAATATTATCTTACTGACCTGGTTGAAATTGCTTTGGCAGATGGATGCGGCGTTGTTACCAGTAATTGTGAAAATGAGCATGAAATAACCGGGATCAACAACCGGGTCCAACTGGCGGAGCTGGAAAGGACATACCAGCACAATATGCATACACAATTCATGAATAATGGGGTAAGTCTGGCGGATCCTGCAAGATTTGATGTACGTGGTAATGCGACCATTGCCGCGGATGTTGAAATTGACATTAATGTCATTCTGGAAGGTGAGGTGAATATCGCCAGTCACGTAAAAATCGGAGCTGGCTGCATACTGAAAAACTGTTCTGTTGGAGAGGGAACGGAGCTGCATCCATACACCGTTATAGAGGATGCTGTTATAGGAAAAAATTGTCAGTTAGGGCCGTTTGCCAGGGTCAGGCCCGGAACCGAATTAAAAGATTCGGCCAAACTCGGAAATTTTGTAGAAATCAAAAAAAGTACTATTGGCCAGGGAAGTAAGGTCAACCATCTTTCGTATGTTGGAGATGCCGAACTGGGTGAAAATGTTAATGTTGGTGCCGGCACAATAACCTGTAATTACGATGGTGTGAATAAATATAAAACCATCATCGGCAATGAAGTGTTCGTAGGTTCCAATGCAGTATTGGTTGCACCTGTTGAAATCCAGGATGGCGGATTTATTGCTGCCGGTTCCACTATCACCAATGCAGTGGCAAAAGGTCAGCTGGGGATAGGCCGTAGCAGACAATCCAATATAGATGGCTGGAAGCGGCCGGAACCAAAGAACAAGTAATCCCGGGAAACAGAATTTATGTGCGGAATTGTAGGCGCCATTGGGCAGCGGAATGTTAGTGGAATTCTGATTGAAGGTTTAAAAAGGCTGGAGTACCGCGGATACGACTCTGCTGGCCTTGCCCTCATTACAAGAAAAGACAAAACCCTGGCCTGTGTAAAAGCGGTAGGGAAAGTAAAATCACTTGAAGAAAAAATTAATGAAAATCCGGTTGACGGGCCTGTCGGTATTGCACATACGCGCTGGGCAACCCATGGCAAGCCTACCGAAGATAACGCACACCCGCATTTATCTCAAGATCGCCTGGCACTAATTCATAACGGTATCATTGAGAATTATCTATCGCTTAAAGAAGAGCTGATCAAGAAAAATTATGTGTTCAAAACAGAAACTGATACTGAAGTTATAGTTCACTTGATACACATGTTTGTCACTGAAGAAGAAATGACATTATTCGATGCTGTCAGCAGAACCATCAAGTTGCTTGACGGCGCTTATGGTCTGGCAGTAATAGACAAGGATGATCCAAAACGAATAATTGTTGCTCGTAGTGGCAGCCCTCTTGTTATTGGTGTTGGTATTGGTGAAAACTTTATTGCATCAGACCCTGCTGCGCTTGGGCAGGTAACCGATCGCTTTATTTATCTTGAAGAAGGCGACGTGGCAGAAATTAAAGCCAACAAAATAAAAATTGTTAATGGTGATGAGAGGGTGAATCGACCTATAGTTCGTCTCAATCAGGACATGGAAGATTCAGTTAAAGGTAAATATCGCCATTTCATGCTCAAGGAAATTTTTGAACAGCCTGATGTAGTTCGCAATACTTTGTCAGGCAAACTTAGTAAAACACATGTGCTGGAAGAAGCCTTTGGTATAAACGCTCGTGAAATTTTCGATAAAACCCAACGCGTACAAATAGTAGCATGTGGCACTAGTTATCATGCCGGCATGATAGCGAAGTTCTGGTTTGAAAATATTGCCCGTATGCCCTGTTCCGTGGATATTGCCAGCGAGTATCGCTATCGTAATATGTTGGTACCGGATAATTGTCTTTTCGTCACTATTTCCCAGTCTGGTGAAACGGCTGATACCCTGGCGGCACTCCGGTTTGCCAGGGAATCAGGCTATGTGGGCTGCATGTCTATTTGTAATGTTGCCAACAGTTCAATCCAGCGTGAGTCTGATTTTTCCATCATGACATTGGCTGGCCGTGAAATTGGCGTTGCTTCCACCAAGGCATTTACCACACAACTTTCAATTCTTACCTTACTTTGTATTGTGCTTGCGCGTCGCAATGGGCTCACTGAAGAAAACGAAAGGGAATTGGTAGAAGACCTTCACCAACTACCTCAAATACTAGAGCAAACATTATTGTTGAGCGATCAGATTAGACGGATATCACTTGATTTTGCCGACAAGCGTCATTCATTATTTCTTGGCAGAGGCGTGCAGTATCCGGTAGCGAAAGAGGGTGCTCTTAAGCTTAAGGAAATATCCTATATACATGCAGAAGCCTACCCTGCTGGCGAGTTAAAACATGGTCCGTTGGCGTTGGTAGATGACCAGATGCCGGTTATTGCTGTTGCGCCTAATGATGAACTTCTGGAGAAATTGAAATCAAATCTTCAGGAAGTAAGCGCACGAGGTGGTCAATTATATGTGTTTGCCGATGCTGAAGCCGGCTTCCATAATGATGACAATATTACCGTGGTAAATGTACCGCACTGCTCTGAGTTTCTGGACCCGATTATTTATACAATTCCCTTACAACTATTGTCTTATCATGTCGCTGTAATCAAGGGGACTGATATTGATCAGCCGAGAAATCTGGCGAAATCAGTAACAGTAGAATAAACCATCTTTAATAACCCGGCTGTAAAATTCACCAAGGAGCTTTTATAAGCGCCTTTTTTTCTGTCTGGTTTTAATATCAGACAACACATCCAGGGATGGAGCAAAGTCAATTTAACTTTTTGCTTTTATTCGAACGCAGTGATTTCAGACTTCTGTTCAGCCGTTTCAGATGGTCCTGTAGCAGGCTACCACGGTGCTGTGCAACGCCCATGGCCAGTACATCTATCACGACCAGATGAGCAATGCGGGAAGAGACTGGTGAAAATACATGTTGGTTTTCTTCTACATTAATATGAATCGGTATTGCACACAGGTCTGCTACCGGCGTCTGATCCGGAACCAGGCCAATCACCGTAGCCCCAGCTTCCCTTGCCAGCTTCAGACTCTGGATAAGTGCTGTGGAGCGACCAGACTGTGAAATAGCCACAACAACATCGCCGCTCTTCAGTGAAATAGCTGACATGTGTTGAATGTGTGGGTCAGTATAGGCTGCTGCAGAAACCTGCAGACGGAAAAACTTATGCTGGGCATCAATAGCCACCGAGCCGGACGCGCCAAAGCCATAAAATTCTACACGTTCAGCAATGGCCAATGCTTCGATTGCTGATTCCAGGGCCGCGATATCGAGCTCCTCGCGAACCGCAATGAGAGAGCCTAAGGTTGAGTCAAAAACTTTTTTACTGACATCGGCAATGGAGTCAGTATCACTGACAGAGAACTGGCTATAAATGCCGCTGCTTCCAAGGTAACGCGCAAGTTGCAACTTGAAGGATTGAAAGCCGTCATAACCCAGCGCACGGCAGAAGCGGAGCACGGTAGGTTCACTTACCTGGGACTGATTTGCCAGGTCAATGATGCGCATATTCAGGATTACAGAAGGGTCCCTGAGGACAAAGTCTGCGACCTTGCGTTCGGATTTGCGCAAACTACCCAGAGATTCTGAAATAGCCTTAATCAGATTAGTATTTTCCAATGGCTATTCCTGGATCAATGCCGGATGAAATTATTAATAGAGTGATTTTAGAAAACATAAAGCCCGGGACGTGTCGTCAATCGCTATGGATGGGGCTTACATTGTCAGCCTGGGGGCCCTTATCAGTCTGGACAATCTCCATAATCACCTTTTGCCCTTCGACCAGAGTGCGGCGATCATCACCGATAATGACGCTATAATGAACGAAAACTTCGGTACCATCGGCTTGCTGAATAAAGCCAAAGCCCTTGTCATCATTAAACCACTTAACGATTCCTTCTACTTGTGTGGTCATAAGATTCTCGTGTTAAACCCTTGCTTCACGACTTGTACCTGATGTTTAAAACAGTATGTTGAACCCTAGCGCGATAAAGCGTAACAAGTCAAAAGCGCTTTGAAAACATCAGGGAAAAAGATTTCAGCTTTACAGGGTTTTTTTCACCTGCCAGTGATCGCATTTGCTAAAATTACCCTCCATGGATATATCCCACATACTCAATTCACTTAACGATCACCAGCGCAAGGCCGTAACTGCGGATCCGGGAAACCTCCTGGTGTTGGCAGGCGCTGGCAGTGGCAAAACCAGGGTGCTGGTCCATCGTATTGCCTGGCTTATTCAAATGGAAGGAGTTTCCCCCCATGGCATTCTAGCCGTTACTTTCACCAATAAGGCGGCCAACGAAATGCGGCTTCGTATTGAAGAACTGCTTGAGCGACCAGCTGGCGGAATGTGGGTAGGCACTTTTCATGGGCTGGCGCATCGTTTGTTGCGGGCGCATTACCAGGAAGCAGGACTGCCGGAAAAATTCCAGATACTGGATTCTGATGATCAACTGCGTTTAGTGAAAAGAATATGCAAAAACCTTGAGCTTGATGAATCGAAATGGCCAGCCAAACAATGCCAATGGTTTATAAATAATCAAAAAGATGAAGGAGTGCGGGCAGCCAACCTGGAAGATTTTGGCGAAGAATTCATGCAGATAATGATTCGTGTTTACAGCGCGTATGAAGAAGCCTGCGATCGTGGCGGCATGGTTGATTTTGGCGAGCTTTTACTACGTTCTCATGAACTCTGGCTCAATAATCCTGCCTTGCTTGAGCATTATCAGAATCGTTTTCGTCACATTCTGGTCGATGAGTTCCAGGATACCAATTCGATTCAATATGCCTGGTTACGCATGCTGGTAGGCCGCGATGGCTTTATTACTGTAGTTGGTGATGATGACCAGTCGATATATGGCTGGCGTGGTGCCCGCATTGAAAATATCCAGAATTTTGATAAGGACTTTTCTGATGCTGACATGGTCAGACTGGAACAGAACTACCGCTCTACCGCCAATATTCTTAGTGCAGCAAACAGCCTTATTGCAAAAAATACCGGCAGGCTTGGCAAGGAACTCTGGACGGAAGACAAGGAGGGTGAAAGCATTTCATCGTATAGCGCCTTTAACGAACAGGATGAGGCGCGCTTTATTGTCGGTCAGATTGAAAAGTGGGTGAACTCGGGTAACAAGCACACGGAAGCGGCTATTCTTTACCGATCCAACGCCCAGTCCCGGGAACTGGAAGAGGCATTACTCAGAGTGAGCATGCCCTATCGTATTTATGGCGGATTCCGGTTTTATGAAAGACTGGAAATTCGAAATGCTTTGGCATACATGCGCCTGGTGGCAAGTCGTGATGATGATGCCGCTTTTGAGCGTGTCATTAATACTCCGGTCAGAGGACTTGGTGCAAAAACCCTGGATAGTATACGTCAGATTGCCAGAGCTGAAGGCTGCTCCATGTGGCAGGCAGCAGTAAAAGTGGTGGAAGAATCGTTACTACCAGCAAGAGCAGTGCTCAATGTAACAGGCTTTATGGCTTTGATTAATGCAATGGAAGACCAGGTTTATGGCAGGGAGCTGTATGAATTTACCGAATATGTAGTAAAACAAAGCGGCCTTGTTCAGCATCATGAAAAAGAAGGTGGAGAAAAGGCGCGAACCCGAATTGAAAACCTTGAAGAACTTGTTAATGCGGCAAAGGCTTTCGAAGTAGAAGATATCCGTCCAGAAGACGACTTACTCCAGGAAGAAGCCGGCCCTGAAGAAGAAAAAGAGCTAACCGAAGCAGATATTCTGACAGCATTTCTGGATAAAGCCGCTTTGGACGCTGGCGACTCCCAGGCCGATGAGTTTGAAGATGCGGTCCAGTTAATGACCCTGCACTCGGCGAAAGGGCTGGAGTTTCCCCTGGTCTTTATCGCAGGCATGGAAGAGGGCTTGTTCCCGCATAAAATGTCGATGGATGATCTGGCTGGATTGGAAGAAGAACGCCGTCTTTGCTATGTAGGCATTACCCGTGCCAGACAAAAATTATACCTGACTCATGCCGAATCCAGACGTATGCATGGAGAAGAAAATCTTACCCGTCCCTCCAGATTTCTGAAAGAAATTCCGGAACAGCTGGTAGAAGAAATCCGCATGAAAGGTGAGGTACGCAGGAGTAGCTACTATGCAGGAAACACATTGTACTCGGGAAATACATCAATAAATCATGGTAGTATCGGCAGCTCAGCTGGAGCAGACAAGGTAGCCGGCACCGATATCAGCCTTGGCCAACGGGTGCTGCATCCTAAATTTGGCGAAGGTGTCGTGCTAAATTATGAAGGTAATGGCCCAAACGCGAGAATACAGATTAATTTTGATAGTGTTGGCGGTAAATGGTTGGTCATGTCTTATGCCAAGCTGGAAATTATTTAGCAATCACAGCTTATTGATTACAGGTAAACAAGGGGATTTTTAGAAATGTTAAAAAATATAGGAATTAAAGCCGGATTAGCAACGGCAGTCTTGTTGTTGCTACAAGCCTGCGGTGGTGATGCTCCGGAAGCCGCAGCAGGTAACACCGCTGCCGCACCTCAGCAAACCTATGAGTGGAAGCTGGTCACAGCCTGGCCGAAAAATTTCCCGGGATTGGGCCATGCACCGGAAGTTTTTGCCGAGAAGGTAGAAGCTATGTCCAACGGCCGAATGAAGATTCGTGTTTATGGTGATGGTGAGCTGGTACCTGCTCTGGAAGTATTTAATGCAGTTAGTGCAGGTACTGCCGAGCTTGGCCATGGTGCTGCTTATTACTGGAAAGGCAAGGCACCCGAAGCGCAGTTTTTTACTGCATTACCTTTTGGCATGAACGGCCGGGAAATGGAAAGCTGGATACAATATGGCGGAGGTCAGGAATTATGGGATGAACTTTATGAACCATTTAACCTTATCCCGATGCCTGGTGGTAATACCGGTGTTCAGATGGGGGGCTGGTTTACCAAGGAAATTAATTCAAAGGATGATTTTCAGGGTTTGAAAATGCGTATACCCGGACTGGCTCAGGACGTGCTTTCTCGTCTGGGTGGTGTTCCAGTGAATATGCCGGGCAGTGAACTGTTTACCTCTCTGCAAACCGGTGTAATTGATGCGACAGAATTTAATGGTCCCTATAACGATCTGGCCTTTGGGCTCTATGAGGTCTCAGACTATTATTATTATCCGGGCTGGCATGAGCCTGGTTCAGTAATGGAATTCCTGTTTAATAAAGAAAAGTTTGAAGCTTTACCAGAAGATTTGCAGGCTATTTTACGCACTGCTGCTGAGGCCGCCTCACTGGATATGACCAATGAGTTTACTGCGAGAAATACCATTTCTTTATCAGAGCTGGTAAACAAGCATGGTGTTGATCTGAGAGAGTTTCCTGATGACTTGATGCAGGAATTGAACAAGATATCCCAGGAAGTTATTGATGAGCTGGCTGACCTGAGTCCGATTGGAGCACGAATACATGCATCCTATCGTGAGTATGAAACCAATGTTAAGCAGTTTCATGCCGTTTCAGAAGAAGCGTATACGCGGGCACGAAAGCTCTGATATAAAATTACCTGACAGCAGACTCAGGAAATACAAGATAATATTTTGTAACAATAAAAAGCCGGCAAATGCCGGCTTTTTATTGATCAGGAATCAGAGGCTGTGAGAAATTACTTCACATGCTTTTGATTACTCCCGGTAACCATGTGGCCAGTTCTGGCCAGAATGTTAACATCCCGAGCATAGCTAACTGGATAATGATAAAAGGAATAACTCCTTTATATATCTGTGTGGTTTTAATTGAACCTGGTGCAACTCCGCGCAGGTAAAATAACGAAAACCCAAATGGTGGCGTGAGAAATGAGGTCTGCAGATTAACGGCAAGCATCACACCCAACCAGACTGGATCAAGTCCCATGGCCAGTAATACCGGTCCTACAATCGGTACGACCATATAAGTAATTTCAATAAAATCGAGAATAAATCCAAGCAGAAAAACCACCAGCATTACTGTGATGGTGGCGGTAATAACACCGCCCGGCATGTCAGTAAAAACTTCCTCAACTATGATGTCACCACCAAAGCCTCTGAATACCAGTGAAAATACTGCAGCGCCAACCAGGATCAGATAAACCATTGCGCTGACTTTAGCCGTTGAAATAGCGACGTCTTTAAAAATGGCATAGTTAAGCTGTCTATTCACCAGTGCCAGCAAGATGGCTCCCAAACCGCCAACACCCGCAGCTTCGGTAGGTGTCGCAGCACCGGACAAAATAGAACCCAATACGGCAACAATTAATAGCAATGGAGGTAACAGGCTTTTGCTTAAGGTCAGCAAAATATGGGTATCGCCAGTAGCGCGTTTAAGATCCTCTGAACTGGCCGGTGGTGCTGTTTCCGGTTTCAAAATGGCCATCCCAAGCATGTAAAGAATATATAACACCACGAGAATCAGCCCGGGAATCATGGCTCCGGCAAACAAATCACCTACCGAAACGTTCTGGGTAGAAAACAGACCCATGCGTATTTGTGCCTGCTGGTAGGCATTTGAAATAACATCGCCCAGTAACACCAAGGCAATGGAAGGAGGAATTATTTGCCCGAGAGTACCGGTGGCACAAATGGTGCCTGTTGCCAGAGATGGACTGTATCCGGCTCGCAGCATAGTGGGCAGAGAAATTACACCCATGGTAACTACAGTGGCGCCAACGATACCGGTACTGGCGGCGAGCAACATGCCGACAATGATTACTGAAATGCCCAGTCCTCCACGCATCTTGCCAAACAGGAGGGCCATCCCTTCCAGCAAGGCTTCAGCAATTTTTGACTTTTCCAGCATCATCCCCATAAACACAAACATGGGTACTGCGAACAGATTGGTATTGATCATGATGCCGTAAAAACGATTCGGTACAGCGCTCAGAAACGCCGTATCGAAGGTGCCGGTCATGGTACCAACAGCGGCGAATAGTAGAGAGGTGCCGGCCAATGAGAAGGCTACCGGGTAACCACACATCAAGACCAGACAAACAGCAAGAAACAGAAACAGCGGGATGAATTCAATCATATTGCGCCGCCTAATGGGTCGGTATGTTCTTCAGGGTCTTCTTCATTGAAAAACAGGTAAATGAAATTACGCAGAATCTCGGTGAGTCCCTGCAGAATTAGCAGAGATGCCATCACCACGATTAATGTTTTAAGCAGGTAAACATAAGGGATGCCGCCCGCTTCAGGAGAGGTTTCCTTTATGCGCCAGGCTGCCTGAACATAATCCCAGCTCGACCATAGAATAAATCCAGCCACCGGCAACAACAGAAATATGCCACCAAGCATATTGACCCAGGCTTTATAACGATGTGAAGCGGGTCCATAAAAAATATCAACCCTGACATGACCGTCATGTTTCAGGGTAAAAGCTGCGGTCAGCAAAAACAGGAAAGCATTGAGATAAATGATGGACTCCTGGATTGCGATTGAACCGGTGTTAAAAACATAGCGGGTCAGGACTATATAAAAAGTCACCACCACCATGAGGATGGAACACCATGCGGCTGTCTTGCCAATGGTTTCTGTAATGAGGTCGGTTATCCCGATAATATGTTTAATTATTTTCAGCAAGGCTCTTTATGGCTTGTTAAAGCTTTCCAGTTTAAATGTAAGGGTGCTGAAGTCAGTCAGACGCAGCTTGAGATCAGTAAAAATTCTATCTCCAACGCTAATTGAAGGGATAAAAAGGGTTCCGGCATCCAGATCCATCAGGGCTACTTCCTGGCCCACATCAACAAGTGAAAAAATTCGCGTGGTGACTACACTAAAAACTGCACCCGAGACAGTATTGTCTCTGATCATCAAAACCCGATACAGTTGATCGCCAAGTCTCACTGGTAATGTAAAACTGGCGGTTGATACGGTGTAGGTAGCTGTTGTTTGAACGCCATTATCCGGATTATCACCACCGCCTCCAGAGCCCATGTCAGAGTCATTCACAATGACATCGGTAACATAAATTCTATTTACCAGCACCAGGTCGTCTGTATCGACACCATCGATATCCTGATCAGTGAGAGGGACCTCACCAAAAGCACCACCCAGGCTTGAACGTAAATCTGCCCGGGGCAATACGGCTATGGCATCAACGATAGACATGCCGGAGATGATTCTGCCGAATACAGTAAACCCCTGATCCACAGTATCAAGGCCGGTATTGTTAACCACATTAACAAACCATTCACTGGTAGCACTGTTTACCTGTCCGCCCAGGCGAGCCATAGCGACTGTGCCGCGGACATTGGATAAATCGAATTCGTTAACCACGGCAGGATCCTTTGGTACCGGAGTAGCCAGCGGGTTGGAAGAATAGCCACCACCCTGGATAACAAAATTAGGTACAGAGCGATGGATGATGGTGTCATCGTAGCGACCGTTGCTTATGTAATTCAGGAAATTATTAACGGTATTGGGTGCCACATCAGGTAAGAGCTCCATACAGAACTCGCCCGCGTTGGTATCCACGCAGACGGCATCTTCATATAGGGTTTCACCCTCGGTACCGGCATCTGACTGAGCCCTGGCCACTGTCGAAAAGGCCATAATTATCAAGAAGGTAGCGCCGAGATATAGTGAAAATTTAAATAACTTCATCATGCTTTTGCCCAACAGGCTGCAGTATTGGTGTACTGATAAAAACGAGGCCGCAGAATATCACAATTCAGCTGGCGAGTGTGAATGCTTCTTTAGCTCATGTGCCTATTAAGACCATGTAAATATTAAAGAATTTCAGTCTGCCCATGCTCCAGATTTACACATCCTTAATAATAAATTAACCATTAATTAACCCACGCTCAGTATTCTTTAACATAAAATTAATTATGTATTTACAAGAGCTCCCTAGACTGCGTGGCTAACCAAATCGGTCAATTCTACGTTTTAAAAAGGTTAATGGAGTAAATAGAGAATGAAATTAAACACTGCACTCAAGATTTCAACTTTGGCAATGGCCATCACAGCGGTATCTGCCCAGGCCGCTGATCCAGACACGCTGAAAACTGTTGGTAACTCAGACGCCGCCTTTGCAGCCGGCGCCACAATCAATGGCGGGGCGGCTTTTCAGAACATGATTCCTGCCGGTCAGGCCATTCAGCTCAAGGGTGTTATTACACCGGATCCAGATGATGTCGGCTCCGAGGCTGATATTCTTGTGGTTGCCAAAGTTGGTAACAAGTTTTTCCAGAATACTCCCAGTGGCTGGACTTCTCTTCCTCTTGATTTGGACAGCAACACCCTCGGCATCACGCCATTTGCCACGGTGACTCTTGGCGATCCAATTTCCTATGAAGTTGATGATTTTGCTGCAGCCATTGGTGAAGACCTGACCGGTATATCAAAAATTAAAGTACTTTGGGGATATGTGCCAGCTGGAAAAGGCATTCGTTATGGTAAAGCCCTCAAGTTCAATGTGGCTGATACGCCATCCAATAGCTGCCCGGCCGGCACAACAGTGGATGGTAGCAATGCATCCGTTTGTGTGATCTCCGGTACTTATACTGAAGATTTGTATCTCACCAATAATTTTGACTACCGTTTCGAAGGCACAGTCAGGATTGGTGATGACAATAGTGTCAATCCGACTCTTACTATTGAACCAGGTGTAACTACTTACGGTACTTCGGGTAATGACTTTCTCTGGATAGACCGTGGAGCAAAACTAATTGCCAATGGCACACCTTCCGCTCCCATTATCATGACCAGTGCTACCGATGCTGACGCCACTGCTACCACACGTGGTGAATGGGGTGGTCTGGTTATTAATGGCAACGCCCCGATTAATGGCTGTTCAGAAGGCACAGAGCTTTGCGAATCTGCAGGCGAAGGGAATTCCGGACTGTTTGGCGGTAATGATGCTGAAGATGATAGCGGTAGCCTGACTTATCTGGTGGTTAAATATGCGGGCTTCCTGATTAATGACCTGGATGAACTGAACGGCATTGCGTTTCAGGGTGTTGGCTCCGGTACCAATGTAGATTATGTCCAGGTTCATAATAACCAGGACGATGGCGTTGAGTTTTTTGGTGGCACGGTTAATGCCAAACATCTCTACCTGACAGGTAATCGTGATGACTCACTGGACTGGACTAAAGGTTGGACTGGGCATGTACAGCATGTAGTTATTCATCAGGGTGCTGATACCGGTGATCAGGGCATGGAGATGGATAACAATGGTGATGCCCCGGATTCACTGCCAAGAGCCCAGCCAATGATTTCCAATGTCACCATCGTTGGTAACGACAATACAGATATCGGCATGCTGATTCGTGAGGGTACCGGTGGCAATTTTTATAATTTTGTCATTACCGGCATGGGCGATGGTTGTATCGATATCGACCAGACTGAAACCTTTACGGCAGCGGGTACTCCGGACAATCTGACAGGGGTGATGACCATGAACAACACTGTCGTCGATTGTGCCAGTAATTTTGTTGAAGATACCGATGAGCCCTATACCGTTGAAAGCTGGTTTTCTGCACAGGATGGCAATGTCGAGCTTTCTACCGGAATGACCGACTATATAAATTCATCAGCAGTAAACGCCCTGGACTATTTCCAGTCTGAAAACCTCGGGTCTTTCTTTGATGAAACTGATTATGTCGGTGCTGTGCCCAGTACAGGAGAAGACTGGACAGAAGGTTGGACTTTCCGTCCTTTGTAAGGATACAGGTCAATGTGACCAGTTAATGTCTGAAACAGTATTTCATATTGACAGGCTTTAACAACGGGAATTAAAAGTTTAAGGGGATTTCACAGAAGTGGAATTCCCTTAAGTTTTTTTAGAGAAAAACATTTTTTCTAACAGGAATTTGTCTGTACCTGGAATTTGTATGTACTTAAAGGTACAGCTGTAAAATCAGGTATTAAATATAGAGAATGTTTCAAAAGAACATTATTTAAATGACTAGTAAATAGTTTTAAAAGAATTTTTAGCCAGTAGGTCAAACACAATGAAACGTAAATCGCTTTATCTAGCAGTAGCCAGCATTATTTTTTCAAGCCCCCAGATTTTTGCCCAGGATGAAGATCTGCAGGCAGACATAAGCTCACCTGCGAATGATGGCAACATTACGGAAATTGTAACGCTGGGAGAGTATATTCCCGATGAAAAACGAGCAACAGCTGCCATTTCGAACGTGCTTGATGCTGAAGCTTTTGCCCGGGCCGGTGATGGCAATGTAGCAGAGGGGCTTAAACGTGTTTCCGGTCTGAATTTGGCAGGTGGCAAGTTTGTCTATATCCGCGGACTTGGTGAGCGTTACTCAAGCACTATTCTAAATGGTTCTACCTTGCCCAGCCCCGAGCCCATTCGTCGTGTTGTTCCCCTGGACCTTTTTCCTGCCAGCATTATTGAAAGCGTTCTTGTGCAAAAAACTTTTAGTGCTCAGTACCCTGCGGAATTTGCTGGTGGTGCTATTCAAATGCGCACCAAGGTGGTACCGGATGAACCATTCTTTGAAGTTTCTTCCAGTGTCGGTTATTCGGGAAATACCACTTTCTCTGATGGCTTTACTTATCCGGGTGGCGACACTGACTGGATGGGCGTTGATGACGGATCCCGCGATCTACCGGGCCCGTTGAAGGATGCTATTTCCGGCAATCGGGAATTACGTCGAAATAATATGTTTTTCCAGGAAGGCTTCGATTCTCAAGAACTGGAAGCTCTTGGTGAAAGCCTTGATAGCAACTACACGGCGGTTAGTGAAAAAATACAACCGGATGTCAGTGCCTCAACAAGTTTTGGTTCAGCCTGGTATGGGGACAATTACCGCATAGGTGGCCTTGCCAATTTCAGCTATAACAATTCCTGGGACACCATTACCGTCACCAGAAATACTTATGTAGCCAACAGCGAGGGCGAACTCAGCCAGCGAAATGACCTCGACTTTACCTCGACAGAGCAAAGTGTTGATACGTCGATGTTCCTCACCGGCGGTATCGAATATGACGATGCTCATTCACTGAAAGCAACGCTGCTACAGATTCGAAAAATGGATGATCTGGCAGGCGTTCAGTCGGGTTTTCTGGCAACGGAAGCACAGGATATCCGCACAACACGTCTGGAATGGATTGAGCGTGACTTATTGTCAAAGCAGTTAGAGGGTGAACATGTATTTTTTGATTTTAATGAGCTGACTCTGAACTGGCATTACAATGAATCACGCGCCAAGCGTGATTCGCCGGATTTTCGTCAAAATCGTTATGAGTATGCACCACAGATTGATGATTTTGCTTTTTCTTTACGGGCCGATGCCAATCAGCGTTGGTGGTCATATCTTGAGGATAATAATGAAGACATCGGTTTTTCAGCCAAAATGTTTCTGGAAACCCCTTTCAATACCAATACAGAGTTTTCCTTTGGCGCGAATCGCGTAAGAAAAGACCGTGAGTCCGAAATAAGACGCTTTCTCTTTATTGCCAATGGATCGGATGCCACCGGTTTTGACCTGCGCAGCAATCCTTCTCTGAATGAAATCGTAAATAATGACACCATCAGTAAGAATGGATTTGAATTAAGGGAAGGCACACGTTCCACAGACAACTATACGGCTGACCAGGAAATTGACTCCTATTTTGTCGAAGCCGATATGGAGCTGACCTATTACCTTCGCCTTCTGGCGGGTGTGCGCGCGGAAAAGTCGAGACAGAGTGTTACAACGTTTAACCTGTTTTTCCCAGATGAAGCCGTGGCAAGTGAACTGGTCAGTGATGATCTATTTCCTGTTGTCACGGCGACATGGATTCTCGATGACTACAATATGCAGGTAAGGGCGGGTTATTCTGAAACCATATCCCGTCCGGACTTCAGGGAGTTGTCACCAGCACCGTTTATTGACCCGGTCACTGGATTCATTATCGTAGGTAATCCTGACCTTACAGTAGGCTATATTGATAATTTTGATTTACGCTGGGAATGGTATTTCTCCGGTGATGAAAGCATTTCAGTTGGCTTGTTCTACAAGGATTTTGAAACACCCATTGAGGCTATTATTGAGCCGGGTGCTGCCAATCAGAGAACCTTTATCAATGCCCAGAATGCCACCACACAAGGCATAGAGTTTGATGCTTTTCGCTGGCTGGATTTTATTAATGATGACTGGAGTAGCTGGTACCTCTCTGCCAATTTAACCCTGATTGATTCTGAAGTAACTATCCGCCCTGAAGATTCTGGTCTGGTGACTAATCCAACCCGTGCTTTGCAGGGGCAGGCAGATTATATCTTTAACATGCAGCTGGGTTTTGATGACCAGTACAAAAATAAAGGCAGTCTGGTTTATCATGTAACCGGAGAAAAGATCAGGGAAGTAGGCATTCTCGGACAACCTGACATTTACGATGAAGCCTATGGCGAACTCGACTTTAATTACAAACGTCTGGTAAGTGACCATTTGTCACTGAGTTTCAGGGCAAAAAATCTTTTGAATCAGAGGCGCGAATCCACCCAGGGCGGGCTTGATGTTAATAGTCTGTTTGAAGGGCGTTCTGCGAGCATGGGTTTGGAGTATGTTTTTTAAGTTTTCCCAGGAAATCCTGAGTAAAAAAAGGGTCGGTATTTAACCGGCCCTTTTTAATCTCTGAATAACTATTTAGCCCTTACTGAAGCGAGATTAACCTGAAACTCATCCACAACAGTATGCAGGAGACGAGAATAACCAGAAAAGCCAGAAGGGTATAAATGGCAAGAATCATTCTTGTTCCCAGGCGGGTCAGGAAGTCATCATGGGGTAGCACAGGCGGCGGAATTTTCTGGAATAACTGAATAAAAGAAAACAACATCATTCCCCATAGTGTCAGAATCAGGGATGGTTCCAGTAAGTGTCCCAGGTTTTTATTAACGACAAACAAACTGGTCATCACTCCAGCCAGGCCGGTAATCCCGAGCAAAATGGCAAGCGGGCGACACCACTTCATGCCTAAAGCGATTTTGTGCAAAGTCAGTAACATGGGTATTACTTTATTAAAGCCATGGTTTAGCAATATATTTTTCAGGCAATAAAAAACCTGCAGCAAGACTGCAGGTTTTTTAGTCTTAAATCAACGCAATAAAACAGAGATTTATCTGATCTTGCCTCTGGCGCTCTCTTTGTTTTTTTCCAGTCTTCTGACTAATCGTCAATGTGAACAATTAATAAGTCACACCCTGCGCCATGGGTGACACTGGAGGAGGTTGAGCCAAATAATAACTCCCAGCCATGACGGCCATGTCCACCCATAACGATGAGGTCAGCATCAATTTTTTTCGCCAGCTCGCGGATCTCCCTTGCCGGCTGACCCAGCACAGTATGGATTCTGCTTGGGGGTATATCAATTACGTCGCCCATTTCAGAGAGGCTGATCTTGGCCTGTTTGGTTACTTCTTCATGGAGCCCTTCTATATCCACACTGGTGACTTCAACAGCATAACCTACCGCAATCGGTTCTATTACATGCATCAGACTCATCTCGGCATCATATTGCTTGGCAAGATTTCTGGCCTTGTCCAGAATCAAGGCAGAATCCTGTGATAAATCCACAGCGATCAGTATTCTTTTATATAGTTCCATTAACCAGTCCTCCGGTTTTAATGAGGGATTCTTTTACGCTTTCAGTGTAAAGACTACACCGCAGACCTCAAGACATTCTTGATCTATAGCAATACTGGGCAATTTCTTTTGTGAGAGGTGAAAGCCTTTGTGCAGCCTGCTACCATTGCGCCCTGATTTCCCGTGAGATTAAGGGCTTATTGATTGCAGAAATCCGGGCATAAAACCCAGAATTGGTGTTTAAAAGAAACAGCTGTTAATGACCTGCTATCAAAAAGAACTATTAATAAACCCACCATTAGAAAGCTATTATAAAAAATATGACAGAAACAGATGAAGTAAAAACCGGGTTTGTTCAGCTTCTGGCGGGTTCGGATAACCAGGGTATGCCTGTGCTGGAAAAGCTGGAAGTCAAATATCTGGAGACCAGCGGCCATTATCAGCTTATGCATTCACCCTTGTTTGTGCGCGATCTGGCTGCTGGAGATATTTTTTCCTGTGCCCGGGATAACCCTGCCGACTATAAGGTTATCGAGCGTAGCGGTAATCTGTCTATTCGACTATTTCGTAAAGATAACATTGACGAGGTAGCAGAGTTTCTTACCCCTGAAGTGGAAAAGCTCGATGGTTCGATAGATCTGAGAAGCGACCGGGCACTGGTCTATTCACTGCATGTTAATATTGGTTTCGCTGAAATCGAGCGCCTGTTCGACTCTGCAATGGCAAGGTACACGGACTCAGTTTGGTACTACGGCAATATTTATGACCGCAATGACGGTATTACTCCGTTAAACTGGTGGGATGAATTCATTAATCAAGTGTAGTTCAAGTTTCAGGACGCTATATGTTAATTGTAATCTCTCCGGCAAAAACGCTGGATCTGGAAAGTAAATTTAAATCACCGGTTACCACAAAGCCGGAATTTTTGCCTGATTCGGGTAAGCTGGTAAAAATTATGCGTGAGTATTCGGCGCCGGATTTGAAACAGTTGATGAACACAAGTGATGCTATAAGCACATTAAACGTTGAACGTTTCAAAAAATGGAAAACCCCTTTTTCCGAGGCTAATGCCAGACCTGCCATTTTTACTTTCAAGGGTGATGTTTATACCGGTCTGGAAGTTGAAAATTTTTCCTCTGCTGACCTGAAATATGCCCAGAATCACCTGCGCATTCTTTCTGGGCTCTACGGTGCTCTCAAACCCCTTGATCTGATGCAAGCTTATCGACTGGAAATGGGAACCAGGGTTAGTAATGAACGTGGCAAGAACCTGTATGAATTCTGGGGTGACAAGGTGACCGATGCCATCAATCGGGATATGAAGGTGCTAAAAGACGACACTCTGGTGAATCTGGCATCCAATGAATACTTTAGTGTGCTGAATAAAAAGGCAGTGCACGCAAATATCGTGACGCCGGTATTCAAGGACTACAGCAATGGTAAATATCGTGTTATCAGCTTTTTCGCCAAGAAAGCGCGAGGAAAAATGGCAGCCTGGATTATCCAGAATAGGGTGAGCAAAACCGAGGCTCTGCCAGATTTTGACATTGATGGTTATCGCTACAGTAGCGCTGAATCAAGCCCCGACAAACCTGTATTCCTGCGCAAGCAGAAATAAACCGGCGCAGATTCACTAAACCCCGATATTATTTAGTGTATTGATAATTTCGTGAACTAGCGCGGCTGTGCGGGGGTGATCTTCTTCCATTTCCTGTAACAGGCGTTCAGCAGTAGCCCTGAAATCTTCCGATGGTTTTGGTCCTTCCCACTCGGCCAGCTCACTTTTCATCTGCGCCAACATGGCTTCCTGCTGCGGGCTGGTATCGCTATCAGCAAAGCGTTCATGTAATTCTGAGATCAGGCCTTCGATATGTTGTTTTGGCATAATGATTTCCCTTAAATGATAGTCTCCAGTTTAACGTAAATTTCCAATAGGCACTTGTGATATGTCAAAACCCTTTTCCCAGGCCTGTGAAAATAACAGGGCAGCAATTTTTTCGGTTATTCGCCAGTACTTTACGGGAAAGCTCACTGTTCTGGAGATTGGTAGTTATACCGCACAGCATGTCCACTATTTTGCTGGCCACCTGCCGCAGGTAACCTGGCAGCCAAGCGATATTCAGGACAATTTACCGATTGTTGAGGCTGGTCTCGCCGAGGTGACACTTGCGAATATACTGCCCCCCTTGGCATTGGATGTTAGCCAGCACCCCTGGCCACTAAAAAAAGCAGACGGTATTTTCAGTGCCAATACACTGCATATTATGGCGCAGGAAAAGCTGGCAGATTTTTTTCGTGGAGCAGGAGCTGTACTTGAAAAAGACGGCTTTCTTTGTGTATATGGCCCATTTAAATACGATGGCGAGTATACCAGTGATAGCAATGCCAGCTTTGAGCTTTGGTTGCGGGAGCGTGATCCGGCAAGCGGAATCAGAGATTTTGAAACGGTCAATGCTCTGGCTGAAAATGCAGGTATGACCTTGGTGTCAGATCATCCTATGCCAGCCAATAATCAGCTACTGGTTTGGAAAACGAGGTAATAAAAAGACGCAGTAACCTGCGGTTAATCCTGCCAGAAAAAATCTGTCAGGGGTCGACCGCCTTAAAAGGCAGGTATTGTGCAGCTTCCTTCTGGTAACGCAGAATATATTTTTCTTCATCTTCAAGAAAGCGGCTGATGGCCTGATCAAATTCAGGATGGGCAATCCAGTGATTGGACCAGGTCAGCTCAGGTTCAAAGCCGCGCTGAATTTTATGCTCACCCTGGGCTCCGGAATCAAAGCGCTGTAAATCTTTCTCAATACAGTATTCGATGCCCTGGTAATAGCATGTTTCAAAATGCAGAAACTGGTATTCCTCGATGCAGCCCCAGTAGCGCCCGTAAAGGGAGTCTGAACCGATGAAGCTTAAGGCTCCCGCAATATACTCACCCTCTTTTTTTGCCAGTACCAGTAACAGGTTATCAGGTATGGATTTCCCCACCAGCCTGAAAAACTCATCCGTCAGGTAAGGGGCTCTGCCGCGCACCAGATAGGTACTTTGATAAAAAAGATAAAATTTGTCCCAGTGGGCTGGTTCTATCTGAGCGCCTTCAAGAAATTCAAATTCAATTCCAGCATCCTGTATTTTTTGTCGTTCCTTACGGATATTTTTGCGCTTGCGGGAACTGAAGCGGGCAAGAAAATCATCAAAATTCTGATAATTCCTGTTAAACCACTGATATTGGCAGCCTACTCGCGATTGGACGCCCAGCCCGGCCAGAGCCTCACATTGTGTTTGTTCCGGAAACAGTACATGCCAGCTGGAGACGCCAAGTTTTTTTGCCTGTTGTGGAATGGTCTCGCACAACAGGCGATAGATTTCAGCAGCATCCTGATTGCTGGCTACACAGATACGTGGGCCAGGGCATGGCGTGAAGGGTATGGCAGTAACAAATTTGGGGTAGTAATCCATGCCATGGCGTTGGTAGGCATCTGCCCATGACCAGTCGAATACGTATTCACCACTGGAATTATCCTTTAAAAAAAGCGGCATGATGGCAACCATATCCTGATTGTCATTAATGTTTTCAGCATTTTCTTCGACTGATTTTTTAATTACTACATGAAACGGCTGCCAGCCGAGTATGTGCAGTGGTACTGCCGCTGTGCTCCAGGGCCTGAAAAAATGCATGTTTCATGAACGGGTAGGCAGACCCGGCAAGGTCATCCCATTGCTCAGCATCAACTTCATCAATACTGGTGAGGAAATGCAGATGAAATTTTTCTGGCCTGTTGGCGCTCAAGAGATCTCCAGGGTTTAACAGATATTACGAATTCCGGGATGGTTTGGATGGATGATTACTGATAATACAGGGAAGAGTTTACAGGGACTGCTCTTCTGGCTAAAGGATAAATATTAGGGGTACTCACTGCACCTTGATGTCTACTACAATGGACTCTATAACAAAGATGTATTTTTTTCGGGATTTCGGGCATGGCTGTCAGCAACAAGATCAATGATAAGGCGATAGCAAAAGTTTCTGTGCATGGTGGTCACAGCGGGCAGTTTTGTCATCATGCCAGTGATTCCCTGGAACAGGTCATACAGGCTTATATCAGTCATGGTTTCTCCTGGGTAGGCATAACCGAGCACATGGCGCCGAGTTCTGATAGCACCCGTTATCCTGATGAACAGGAAGATAAGCTAAGTGCAGAATTTCTAAAACAGCGATTTCTTGATTACTTTGCTGAATGTAAGATGCTAAAGGAAAAATATCGCGATCAGATTGAAATTTTTTCCGCCTTTGAAACCGAGACATATGAAGGCTCAGATGCTTTTGTCAAAGAGTTGGTAACAGAGTTAAAACCCGATTACCTGGTTGGCTCGGTGCATCATGTCAATGGCATTTGTATTGATTATGATGAAAGCTATTTCCAGCTGGCCGTGGAAAGCTGTGGTGGAATTATTCCACTTTATGCAAACTATCTGGATGTCCAGTATGAGATGTTGCAGGCACTTGAGCCAGCAGTGGTAGGACACTTTGATCTGATTCGTAAATTTGACCCGTCTTATCTGGAGTCCTTTAAAACCCTTGAAATCTGGCAGCGCATTGAACGTAATCTTGGTTTTATTGCGGATAAAAACCTGATTCTGGATTTTAATTTACGCGGCTTTGATAAAACAGAGGAACAGTATCCTTCCACGCCGGTACTCAAAACTGCGCTGGCTTTGGGGATCGCTGTTGTCCCCGGGGATGATTCCCATGGTGTGAATTCGGTAGGCCGAAATTATGAGCGTGGCATTGAATTACTGACGTCTTTGGGTGTCGATACCAACTGGCGTAAACCTGCTCTTATTCAATACCAATCCTGAGTATTTGTATGATGAAAAAGAATTCATAATTTAAGTGGAGAAAGCAATGCCAGAATATAAAGGAAGCTGTCACTGTGGTGCGGTGAGTTTTTCTTTTGCCAGTGATCCCATTATCTCGGGATTGAGCTGCAATTGTTCTTACTGCGCACGTCGTGCCGCCATCATGCTAAATCCGCCTTTGGCCGATGCAGATCTGAAGAGAGAAATAAAAGACGATGCATTATCCTGTTACCAGTTTGGCAACAAGGTGGCGAAACATTATTTCTGCAACAGGTGTGGCAATTACACCTTCCATGAAACAATGCGTAAACCGGGTTACTACCGCGTGAATCTCGGCTGTATTGAAGGCGTCAACTCATTTGAGCTGGAGCGGGAGGTGTTTAATGGCAGGGACTTGCTATAAAAAGATGCAAGAGACAAGCGGCAAGATGCAAGCAAAAAAACACAGTAGGTCGGATAAGGCCGCAGGCCGCCATCCGACGTTTTAACTTAATCCGAACGCAAGTCTAATATCTTGTCGGAAGGCGCTGCGCTTTTCCGACCTACCTGATTTTCTTGAGACTTGTAACTTGCGACTTTCCTTACGGAATAAACAAATCCACTACAGTAAAAAAGAAAATGATCATCCCGACCCGATAGTTATTCAGAAAGGCGCGAAAGCAATCCTTGGGATGACGTTTCCAGGTGAGAAATTGCTGGTAGGCAAACAGCAATGCAGCCAGGAACAGGCCAAACTGGAACCAGCCTCCCAGCTCAAAGTGTTTCGCACTGAGCGACATGGCGAGTAAAAAGAAAATTTGCAGCATACCGATAACAAAGCGATCGGCTTCTGCAAACAGGATAGCGGTAGACTTTATGCCGATCTTCACGTCATCTTCCCGGTCTACCATGGCGTACTGGGTGTCATAAACAACAGTCCAAAGAAAGTTCGCGGTATACAACAACCAGGCATAAAGCGGGAGTTCCCCGGTCTGTGCGGTAAAGGCCATCAGCCCTCCCCACGAAAAAGCCGCACCCAGAACCAGTTGCGCCAGGTGAGTAAAGCGTTTTGCAAAGGGGTATACCAGGGCAATAGCAAGACCACCAAAAGACATGTAGACAGTTAGCCTGTTAGTAAACAGGACCAATACGAAAGCCAGCAAACACAAGAGTGCACAAAGTGTCAGCGCTTCCCGGCTGGATAGTTTTCCTGATGCCAGCGGACGCTCTCTGGTGCGTTCCACATGAGCATCAAAATTGCGGTCAGCAAAATCGTTAATACAACAACCAGCAGCACGCATCAGGATGGTGCCAAGGATGAAGATAAATAGTAAATCAAAGTCGGGAAAGCCGCCGGCAGCAATCCAGAGACACCACAGGGTAGGCCACAACAAAAGATAAATACCAATTGGCCGATTCATGCGCATAAGTCGCCAGTAGTCTGGCAAATGGGCATAGGTAGTTGGATAGCGCTGGGCCAGTTGCATTTTCAGTTCTTCCCATAAACTGATAAGTCGGTCGCGGCTACGGGCCAGATAGTGTGGTTGATCCATAAATCGGGAGCTTTAAGGTTAAAAAAGTCAGCTGACGTAAGTGGGTTATTATAAACCCAGCGCCATTGAATAAAACAATCCTCACTGTTTTAATGAGGTGAGATTGGAAATTTCATCGCATCCAGGGTAATTATCCGTTATGAGTAAAATCAAACTGCACTGGCAGATACTGATTGCTATTGTGCTTGCGGCAATCGCAGGAACAATCACCGGAACTGAGGCCAGCATTCTTGGCGTCGCTTTTGTTCAGATTTATGACTTTTTCGGTACGCTTTTTATGAATGCCCTGCGCATGATTATTGTACCGTTGATAATGTCCTCGATTATTGTTGGTATTGCCAACCTCGGTAGCGGCAGTGACCTTGGTCGTCTTGGTGGAAAAACCCTGCTCTATTATGCTTTTACCAGCACTATGGCCATCCTTATTGGATTGTTTTTTGTAAACCTGATGAGCCCCGGATTGGCTGGCGGAGTTCCGGTAGGTGACCAGCTTAATCTTACGCTTGACGGTGATGCTGTTGCTTCAGCTGTTGCCAGTGTTGAAGGGCGTGGCAGTGGTGACATTGTGCAGATTTTTCTGCGCATGATACCGACGAATATTGTTGCAGCTGCAGCTGAGGGTCAAATGTTGGGGCTGATTTTCTTTAGCCTGGTCTTCGGCTTTTTCATGAGTCAGATTCCCAGTAAGCAAAGTGAAGCTTTGCTTACCTTCTGGCAGGCTATTTCTGAAACCATGATGAAGATTACCATGTGGATCATGACCTTTGCCCCTTATGGCGTCTTTGGCCTGGTTGCCGAAACTGTAGCTGCTACCGGATTTTCTGCTTTTCGGCCCATGCTTTTTTTCTTTATCACGGTTTTACTGGCCCTCGCCGCCCATACCTTTATTGCCCTGCCACTAATTCTTAAATACGTGGCAAAAGTTCATCCCAGTCGACATTTTCGAGCCATGGCACCGGCGATGTTGACGGCTTTTTCCTCTGCCTCGTCTTCCGCTACTTTGCCATTAACCATGGAGTGCGTAGAAAAAAATGCTGGCGTCTCGGAACGAACTACCAGTTTTGTTCTGCCACTGGGTGCTACTATCAATATGGATGGTACGGCATTGTATGAATGTGTTGCCGCCATTTTTCTGGCACAGGCTTATGGTCTGGAACTGACTTTTGTAACCCAGTTCACAATTGTTTTGGTTGCCCTGTTAACCTCGATCGGTGTTGCCGGAATTCCTGCTGCCAGTCTGGTTGCGATTACGGTAATTCTTACGGCAATAGGCCTGCCTGTTGAAGCTATTGGATTACTTTTGGTAACCGATCGTGTTCTTGATATGTGTCGCTCAGCGGTGAATATCTTTTCTGATTCCTGTGGCGCAGTGATCATTGCCAAGAGTGAGAAAGAAACCGGCATACTTGAAGGCATATAAATGCGCTGCAGGAATTTTCCTCAATAGCGGTGAGCAAGCATTGGTTTTTTTTTGCCTGTTGCAGGAAAATAATTCATCGGTCAGTGAGGACCAAGGATTTAATAATTAGTCTTTGGATTAGTATCAATCCTGACTGGAGAAGGTTCGGCTGATGATGACATGAGGCCCAACCCCTTCGACAATAAATTGCTTGTCATCAATCGTATATCCGGCTTTGCGATAGAATTCTACTGCTGTCATGCGGGCATTGGCCCACAAATAATCAGCAGACTTGTCCCGGGCATGTTTTTCAACAGCATGTAGCAATGTAAGTCCATAACCCTGGCTGCGCAGGTCTTCAACAATAGCCAGTGCACGAAACTGGTAACCGCATTTATTGTCATGTCCAGACAGATCTCTTTGATAAATTGATACGATACTCATCAGGTTATCGTCAATGAATCCTCCCAGATGACAGGTTGTCGAATCATTATCTCCCGGGTAAATACATTCTTCAGGAGTAAGATGTGGACGTAGCAAAGCTTTGCGCAGAAGCAAGGTTTCTGCCGT
>CBFIIQ010000025.1:43232-46959 GCA_965662685.1 Pseudohongiellaceae bacterium
TATGCCATCAATCTTGCAATCAATATTATGATCTCCTTCTACCAGACGGATATTTTTTACCTTGGTACCTACTTTAACCACAGATGAAGAACCTTTTACTTTCAGATCTTTCAGTACTGAAATGGAATCGCCATCAACGAGCTCAGTTCCGTGAGCATCCTTAACAGCATTATGATTCTCTGGCGATACAGCTTCAGTGTCTTTTGAAAAATTCACATTCCATTCATGGGCACACTCAGGACAAATCAGCATGTCAGCATCCAGATAAACATATTCAGAATTACATTTTGGGCATGGGGGAAAAGCAGTCATGGATAACTCTCTTAAACATTGGACTTGTTTAATTCAGGGGCTCGGATTGATTAAACAATAGTTCTTCATTGTAGAAGATAAAGCAGGGTATTACTGAATTTATTTGTAGCAAACCCATTTCTAGTTATGTTGTCCAGCGCACGGATGGACGTATGTAATATGGACTGGCCTTTATGGCTATGAAGCCATACAAAAAATACCGTGTTTATAATCATGACAAGCCAGAACTTGATCTGAAAAGCAGATTTTATGTTTTTATGACGTAATGTTTGCTGAGCAATAATGGCTCCTGGCCAGCCACCAAGCAAAGACAAAATATGCAAAGTATTTTCTGGTATTCGCCATTGATAATGAATAGCAGCATATTTATCCCTGGCATAAAAAATAAAACTGGTAGCGCTCATAAAAAGAAAACCAAGCGGAATTATCAGAGGCGTATAAGCGAGTAAAAAAGAGACGATTAAGGCGAAGCTAATCAGGAAAAAAAGAAAGTACCTGATAGCTGCCATTGTGAAAGATCTAAAATGTAAATGCATTGTCCAGATTGCTGAAAGATCGTTGGTAGTCATTCATACACGATAAGCTGTGTTGCAACATAACATCCCTAGACATGACCATATTGCTCCGAGCCAGCCAGCCAGCGCTTGATGAGCGGAGCAATTAACTCAGGGTGTGATGTTCTAATTTTTTCCGACCACAGTTTAACTCTGGGTTGCAGGTGGGAATCGCGCATCAGATCTGCCATCTTGAATTCCATCAGGCCGGTTTGACGCGTACCGAGTACTTCTCCGGGACCTCTTATTTCAAGATCTTTTTCTGCTATAAAAAAGCCGTCATTGCTTTGCCGCATGATGGACAGTCGCTCCCTGGCAACATCGGACAGCGGTGACTTGTATAACAGCACGCAATGGCTTTCCTGCTTGCCTCGTCCCACACGCCCTCGAAGCTGATGAAGTTGGGCAAGGCCCAGACGTTCCGGGTTTTCGATCACCATCAGGCTGGCGTTGGGGACATCCACCCCAACTTCTATCACCGTGGTGGCAATTAACAATTGAATATTGCCTGCCTTGAATGCCTGCATGATTTCCGCTTTTTCTTTGGCTTTGAGGCGACCATGAATGAGTCCGATCTTGATATCGCCCAGTAGCTGCTGCATGTCGCTATAGGTTACTTCAGCGGCCTGGCACTGAAGAGCTTCTGATTCCTCTATCAAGGTACAAACCCAGTAGGCTTGCTTACCGTCTCTGCAGGCATAACTGATACGTTCAATAATTTCATTGCGACGGGAATCCGGTGTCAGAATTGTGTTGACCGGAGTCCGCCCTGGAGGTAGCTCGTCTATGATGGAACAGTCGAGGTCAGCATAGGCACTCATGGTCAATGTGCGCGGAATCGGAGTGGCAGTCATAATCAGCTGGTGAGGATAAGTACCGTCGTGATTGCCTTTCTCTCTCAGCGCGAGTCTTTGGTGTACGCCAAATCGATGCTGCTCATCTACCACGATTAACCCCAGCTTTGAAAAATTTACTCCATCCTGAAACAGTGCGTGGGTTCCCACCACTAATTGTGCCTGTCCGCTCTCCATTGCCTGGAGCACCGCTGTGCGCTGCTTCCCCTTGATCTTCCCGCTAAGGTAGACAGTAGAGATACCCATGGTTAATAAAATCGGCTCCAGATTCAGAAAATGTTGTTCCGCCAGTATTTCTGTCGGCGCCATAATCGCAGCCTGATAATGGTTATCAATGGCATGTAACGCCGCCATCACTGCCACCAGTGTTTTACCGGAACCTACGTCTCCCTGGACCAGACGCAGCATTGGCGTTTGCTTTGCAATATCGCTGGCAATTTCCTGGCTGACTCGTTGCTGGGCAGAAGTTAGTGAAAAAGGTAAGGAGGCTTGCAGGTCTTTGGTCAGGCCATTTTTGTCCTGCAGTGATGGCGCTGCATGCCTGTCGGCTACTTCTCTAAGACGTCGCAGGCATAAATAGTTGGCCAGCAGTTCCTCGAATGCCAGACGGCTTTGCGCAGGATGAGTCCCGGCCTCCAATTCTGACAGTACGGCATCCAGCGGGGGGTGGTGCAGGTAATTCAGTGCTTTTTCCAGAGAAATAAAGCCCAATTCCTGACTCAGTTCTTTCGGCAAAAGGTCTGGGAGTGCCTGGGACTTTGCCAGCATCATCAGGGCCTGTTCGGTGATGGCGCGTAAACGAGCCTGGTGCAGACCTTCGGTGGTGGGATAGATGGGCGTCAAATGGTCTTCCAGAGATTTGGCGGCGCTGCCTACTATTTCATATTCGGGGTGATAGAGCTCAACTCCGCTTTTACCCCAGCGCCCTTCTCCGAAACAACGGATTCGCGTACCAGGATTTAAACTGTTTTTCTGCGCTGCACTGAAATGGAAAAAACGTAGACTGGTAATGCCACTGCCATCCTGTATTTTCACCAACAGGCTGCGGCGACGGCCAAACACAATGGCGCTGCCCATGACCTCGCCCTCAATGACGGCTTCCACGCCATGGCGCAATGCGCCTACAGGCGTAATCCGGGTTCGGTCCTGGTAGCGAAAAGGAAGATGAAACAGAAGATCAAGAACGCTTTCGATGTGGATGGCTGCAAGCTTTTCTGCCAGTTTTGGGCCAACACCCTTGAGCTCAGAGACTGGCACCTTTTGCAGGTCAAGTGCAGGCGCGGAGGGCGTTTTGGGTGAGCGTGCTGTCATGACAGCATTCTAGGAGGAAAACGGATCGCTCGCCATATGCAGTTCATTAAACAGCGATTCAGTGGTAATTATTTCATTGAATAGTTAACAGCCGTGATTCTGTAAGCCTGGTTGGGAAAAATATAGGAAGAGTCGTAGACGCAATACTTAAAAAATTCAGGACAGCTTATCCGGCCAACTGAACTTCCTGATAAGCAAAGCGCGTAACTACAGCAAGTTTCAGGACATTTTGCGCCAGTAAAAAGGCTTCTTCATATTTACTGCTGGCGGCCCTTTCAAGTTTAATTAGTAACTCGGCGAGTTTATAGGCACCGGAGATTTGGGCAATACTTCTTAAAGTAGCTGCTTCAGCCGCGAGAATGTCGAGGTGACGCTGTTCAATTGCCTGGCTAATATTGCTGATACGTCTTTGCCATTCATAATCCATCGAATTCATTAACTCGATGGTCTTGGCCAGGCCAATATCCTGGACCAGATGCTGGAAAACCTTCTTTTCTACTAATACGTCTGAGGATGTATCCAGGAAGTTCATGATCTGGTCTGTAATAGCGTTGTTAATGAGTACTTACTTTCTTTCTGGATCATAAAGGGCCTGTAAGGCCCTTTATGCAGGTTTGTTATTAAATAGGGCTGACCAGCAGGATCAGGGTGTCAGAGTAAGTATCGGTAGACGCCGCGCGTACTTCGCTTTCAGCG
>CBFIIQ010000026.1:0-46027 GCA_965662685.1 Pseudohongiellaceae bacterium
CCCGAAGAAGGTAGGCTTAGTAGTGGGAAAGCAATCTGACGAACACACAAAGGAAACATTAAAACGTTCCGCAGCCTTTGACTAGAATGCAGCGCAGGCTGCAAAGCGTGAGGCTGCTGTGATGGCGGTGATGAATAGGACTATGCTGGCTTAACTTGCCCCATCTGCGTCCAAACAGTGTCCGCTAACAAACCAAAGCAGACACTGGGCAGACAACAAAGTCAGCTCTTTTTTTCAAAATAGCTTCTGATGTATCTGGGCAGATACTGTAACAATGTAGCCAGGCAAGTGCCCAACCCCCGGGGTCTATGAAGCCCCCCCCTCCTGCTGCTCTACCTAAGATGAAATCACAGGCAAGATATAAACTTGACCGCCATTAACTAAAGTAGCTGTATGCTACGCAAGATTGATTAGTTTGCTGATAATGTGCTGATAATTAATGAATTGCTAGAATGGATACAGCTTCAAATGACTGTAACTTATTGATTAAATTGGTCGGAGTGGCCGGATTTGAACCGACGACCACCACACCCCCAGTGTGGTGCGCTACCAGGCTGCGCTACACTCCGACGTAATCTGTATTTTAAACGGGCTAACTTGTGCGGGACTACCTGATTGTTGTCAGGCTAGATCTTTCAGAGCTTCCTCAACATCACTAATCAAATCCCTGACCAGCTGTTTATTGACGGCAGGTGCCACTTCCTGGGTATCACTACCTGCCATACGCTGTCTTGCTCCACCAATGGTAAAACCCTGCTCATAGAGCAGTTCTCTAATCTGTCGGATTAACATCACATCCTGACGCTGGTAATAACGTCGATTACCTCTGCGCTTTACCGGCTTAAGCTGAGTGAATTCCTGCTCCCAATAACGCAGCACATGAGGTTTTACATCACAAAGATCACTGACCTCGCCAATAGTGAAATAGCGTTTAGCGGGAATTTCAGGAAGTTCAGCGTTATGACTTGGTTCCAGCATAATCTTCAACTCTTGATTTTAATTTTTGTCCTGGTCGGAAGGTCACTACGCGCCGGGCCTGAATTGGAATTTCTTCGCCGGTTTTAGGGTTTCTTCCTGGACGCTGGCGCTTGTCACGAAGATCAAAATTACCAAAGCCTGAAAGCTTTACCTGCTCATTATCTTCCAGCGAGAGCCTTATTTCTTCAAAGAATTGCTCTACAAGCTCTTTGGCCTCCCGTTTGTTGAGACCCATCTCATCAAACAGTTTTTCAGCCATCTCTGCTTTCGTCAGTGCACCACCGGACATAGCTCTCTACCTTTTCTAGCTTTGCTATTACTTTGCTATTACTTTGCTATTTTCTTGCTCTAGCTCTGTTCAATTTCACTCAATCTACGGGCAGTAATCAAGAGGATAAACTCCTCTTATAAATATCCGATTGATACCGATTATTTATCTACTAACTGACCCGCAAAATACGCAATTAATACTGCTGAAATCTCTGATCACATCCTTAACTCAGCATTAAATTGTGCTTCTAGGACATTGATACAGTTATTAATTATTGAGTTTATTTCTTCATCCGTAAGAGTGCGGGAAGGATGCTGGAAGGTCAAGCCTATTGCAAGACTTTTTTTAGTTTTTTCAATGTTTTGGCCCTGATAAACATCAAAAATAACGATTTGGGACAGTAGCTCTCCAGCCTTTTCCTTGATCGCAAGCTGTATTTCGCCACTCTCCTGGCCGACATCTACCATCACAGCCAGGTCACGGCGTACTGAGGGGAAACGTGATAGCTCCTGGTAAACGGGCAACCTGGCATCAGCGACAGACTCAAGGTCCAGCTCCATAAGATAAACTTTTCCATTAATATCAATATGTTGCTGTGCACTTAAAGCTAATGCTCCGAGCCAGCCAATGGTTTGCTCGCCACGCAAGACACGTGCAGACTGCCCAGGTTGTAGCGCTGGATGAGAATCTGCGATAAAAGTAAAGCTGCCATCTTCCAGTGTCAGGCCTAGCAAGGATTCCAGATCTCCTTTCATATTAAAGAAATCTACAGGTGTTCCCTGCTCACCCCATTGCTCCGGAAACTGGCTACCCCACAATATAGAAGCCACTTTAGGTTTTTGCTCTAATATATTGTTATAATTCGAAAATATTAGTCCAGATTCAAAAATTCTTACGCGGCTTTGCTGACGATGATGATTATACTGCAGGGTTGCTAGCAAGCCCGGCCAAAGGCTTGTGCGCATAACAGACATATCCTGAGAGATGGGGTTGGCCAGTGGCAGTAAATCTGTTTCTTGCGCCCCCAACAGCAGTTCCAGCTTTTTATCGACAAAACTATAGGTTATAACTTCCTGGTATCCCAACGCAGTCAGGCGTTCTCGAATAGCCGGTAAACCAACCGTCGCTTCCACCTGAGGCTTTAGAGAAAAGCGACTAAGTGGCTCGGTCACAGGCAGGTTATCGTAGCCAAAGATTCGCGCCAGTTCTTCCACAAGATCTTCTTCAATAGCGATATCAAAGCGCCAGGAAGGAACAGCAAAAGTCCAGCTTTCAGCATCTTTGCCAATCAAGTTGAGTCCAAGACCGATTAAAATTGATTCAACCTGGTCAGCACTCATGGAAATACCAAGAATACGGGAAATACGCTCCGCTCTAAGTGTTACTGTCTTGCCTTCAGGCAGGGACTGGACTTCTTCTATGACCGGTCCTGCTTCACCGCCCACTATCTCAAGCAACAAGGCGGTAGCTCGCTCCATCGCCTGGCGTGGTAAATTAAAATCTACGCCACGCTCAAAACGGTGGGCCGCATCCGTCTGCAGCCCATATGACCTAGCCTTTCCAGCGATGCATTGCGGGCTAAAAAAAGCACTTTCAAGGAATATATGCCTGGTATATGCCTGAACTGAGCTATCCAGACCACCCATGACACCTGCTATTGCCAGAGCCTTTTTATCATCGGCAATAACCAGAGTATCCTGACTTAACTCAACCTCTTTTCCATCTAATAGTGTCAGCTTTTCCTTTTGCCCTGCCAGACGCACCTTGATTCCGCCATCGAGCTTTTCAAAATCAAAGGCATGCATGGGCTGGCCAAGTTCCATCAAGACAAGATTTGTTACATCAACAACGGGATCTATGCTCTTGATACCGCTGCGCCTAAGCCTTTCCTGCAACCACTGTGGCGAGGCTATATCGGGGTTAATATTTCTAAGGACTCTCCCCAGATAACGCGGGCAATGTTCCGGGCTTTCCAGGCTAATTGGAAAAGTTTCATCAATTTCGGGAGACACTTCAGCTATGGAGGGCGCTGATACAGGTAAATTATTCAACACCCCCACCTCGCGCGCAATGCCGGCAATACTTAAACAATCGCCCCGATTTGGCGTAAGGTCCACCTCAATAAGCAAATCATCCAGAGCGAGGAAATTTCGGATATCAACACCTGGCTGTGCGTCTGCGGGAAGCACCATGATGCCATCTGATTTTTCTGCAAGACCCAGTTCCTCTGCAGAACAAATCATGCCGAATGATTCAACACCGCGTAATTTGGCTTTCTTAATCTTGAAATCTTTACCCAATACAGCACCGACGGCTGCATAGGCTACTTTTTGGCCTGCTGCTACATTAGCGGCGCCGCATACAACCTGAAGCTGGTCGTTACCATTAAAGACCTGGCAGACCCGAAGTTTGTCGGCATCCGGATGAGCTTCGACGCTCTGGATTTCTGCAACGATGACACCACTGAAGTCCTGGGCAGCAGCTGTGACACTGTCTACCTCAAGCCCTGCCATAGTAAGCTGGGCAACGAGTTTATCGGTATCAATATCGGGATTGATCCATTCCCTTAACCAGCTTTCACTGAATTGCATACTTAAACACCCTGGCCTTCACTGAACTGGCGCAAGAAACGCAGATCATTATCAAATAACAAACGCAGATCGTTAATCTGATAGCGCAACATCGCCAGTCGGTCTACGCCCATCCCAAAAGCAAAACCGGTGAATTTTTCCGGATCTACATTGGAAGATCTCAACACATTGGGATGCACCATACCGCAACCGCCTACTTCCAGCCATCCGGTATGACTGCACACCCGGCAGCCTTCACCTTTACAGGATACACATTGCACATCCATTTCTGCCGAGGGTTCGGTAAACGGAAAATAGGAAGGCCGAAAACGTACATCCAGCTCAGCTTCAAAAAATACCCGTAAAAATTCCACCAACAAACCTTTCAGATCTGCCATCGTGGCATGCTCATCTACCAGCATGCCTTCGACCTGATGAAACATGGGAGTGTGAGTCAGATCTGAATCACAGCGATATACCCGGCCTGGGCAGATAAATCGAAAAGGTGCTTCACCTTTTTCCATGACTCTCACCTGAACTGTGGACGTATGAGTTCTCAACAGCAATCCGGAGTCAAAATAGAAGGTATCGTGCATGGCTCTGGCTGGATGATGAGCCGGAATATTCAAGGCTTCGAAGTTATGATAGTCGTCCTCTATTTCTGGCCCCTGGACAACATCAAAGCCGGCTGTGGCAAAAATAGATTCAATACGCTGGAGGGTTCGGGTAACTGGATGCAGCCCACCGGCGCTCTGGCGCCGACCGGGCAAGGTGACATCAACAGCTTCTGCTATCTGCTGACTGACTGCAGCGGCGGCACTTAAAGTCAGCTTGCGTGCGTCCAGTGCCTCCTGAACCTTCACCTTTGCTGCGTTAATAGCGGCACCTGCCTGCGGTCTTTCAGAGGCATCGAGCTTACCGAGGCCTTTTAACAGGTCAGTTAAACTGCCTTTTTTTCCTAAATACTGTACACGCAGTTGTTCAAGCTCAGGTATATCCTGAGCCTGTTCAATTGTCTGTAGTGCATCGCTGGTAAGCGCGTCTAGATTTTCCATGCTGACAAATTACCCATGACAACCTTGTTTAGAAAGCAGGCTGCTTCCGCTGAAGCAGCCAAATCCCGGTTATCAGGCTAAGGCAGCCTTGGCCTGCTCAACAACTGCAGAAAAAGCTTCTTTATCATTGACAGCCAGATCGGCCAGTACCCTGCGGTCCATTTCAATGTTTGCTTTCTTCAGGCCGGCAATCAGACGGCTGTAGGACATACCCAGTTCTCTTGCCTGGGCATTGATACGTGTAATCCAGAGTGCGCGAAATACGCGTTTCTTCACACGACGGTCACGATAGGCATATTGACCCGCCTTGATGACCGCCTGCTTGGCTACACGGAATACTCTGCTACGGGCACCGTAATACCCCTTAGCCTGCTTTAATACTTTTTTGTGCTTGCGACGGGCTACTACCCCGCGTTTAACTCGTGCCATTTTTATATCCTCCGAGAATAATTATTTAAACCATTAATCCAGACGCAACATGCGTTTTACATTACCGAGATCTGCAGGATTTACCTGTTGAGTCCCGCGCAACTGACGCTTACGTTTGGTGGTCATCTTGGTTAGGATATGGCTTTTATAAGCGCTTTTACGCTTGATACCCGACCCGGTTTTTTTAAAACGCTTGGCCGCACCACTGTGAACTTTCTGTTTTGGCATTTTCATAAACTCCGCATTTAAAGGTGGTTTAGCCTTTCCTGAAGGCATACCCCTTTACGATTAATAAAATGAAACAAGTCCCTACCCCCGTTATTGACGGGAGTTTTCCGGCAATTAAGTGGGAAGGTTACTGCTTCTTTTTCTTTAAGGGTGCAAGGACCATGGTTAACTGACGACCTTCCATTTTTGGATCCTGATCGACCGTGCCATACTCCAGGAGATCTTGCTTGATGCGCATCATCATCTCTGCACCCAACTCCTGATGGGCCATTTCACGGCCGCGGAATCGTAATGAAACCTTGGCCCTGTCCCCATCTTCCAGGAAACGTATCAGGTTGCGTAGTTTTACCTGATAATCTCCTTCTTCCGTCCCTGGTCTGAACTTCATCTCCTTGATATGAATTACTTTTTGTTTCTTCTTGTTCGCTGCTTTCTGCTTCTTCAGCTCAAACACATGTTTGCCGAAATCCATAATTTTGCAAACAGGTGGCTCAGCATCCGGAGAAATCAATACAAGATCCAGCTTGGATTCATCTGCCAGTCCCCTGGCCTCTTCGAGGCTTACAATTCCCTGCTGTCCACCATCGGAAAGGATTAAACGTACGGGGTCACTTAGGATCTCGTCATTTACCAGTGCTTTTTTACTCTTGTCACTATCTCGCTTGATAATCAAATTCTCCGCTGTAATTCACTAAATTTTTAAGCTTCAAGCTGGTCACTTACACGACCCAGCTGTTCTACATCCTGTTGCAACAAAACGGAGAATTCATCGATACTCATTACTCCGAGGTCATTGCCGGTTCTGTCACGCACAGCGACCGACCCTGCTTCAACTTCCTTATCACCAATAACCAGCAGGTAAGGAATCTTCTGCAACGTGTGCTCGCGGATTTTAAAGCCGATTTTTTCATTTCTCAAGTCAGCTTTTACTCGGAAGCCCTTGTTTTGCAAAGATTTCACTACTTTTTCACAATAATCAGCCTGTTTGTCAGTAATATTTAAAACTACTGCCTGCTCAGGTGCCAACCAGCCTGGAAAGGCACCCTCGTAATGCTCAATTAAAATTCCGATAAATCGCTCAAAGGAACCAAAAATTGCCCGGTGTAACATCACCGGGGTTTCTTTGGTGTTATTTTCTGTTACAAATTCTGCACCCAATCTACCAGGCATGGAAAAGTCGACCTGAATAGTGCCACACTGCATTTGCCTACCCATGCAATCTTTCAGTGTAAATTCAATCTTCGGACCGTAAAAAGCACCCTCGCCGGGTTGCAGGTCCCAGGCTTTGCCAGTTTCATTCAAGGCAACTTCCAAAGCCTTTTCTGCCTCATCCCAAATCTCATCAGACCCTACACGCTTTTCAGGTCGTGTTGATAACTTTAACAACACTTCCTCAAAGCCAAAGTCGTTGTAAACCTTGTTCACCAATTGAATAAACTCGGACACTTCAGTCTGAATGTCTTCTTTTGCACAAAATATATGTGCATCATCCTGGGTAAAACTGCGCACTCGCATCAAACCGTGCATGGCACCGGAAGGCTCATAGCGATGACAGGCGCCAAATTCCGCCAACCGCAAAGGCAAGTCCCTGTAACTTTTCAGCCCCTGGTTGAAGACCTGAATATGGCAGGGACAATTCATCGGCTTGATAGCGTACATACGGTTGTCAGATTCAACACTGAACATTTCATCAGCAAATTTGTCAGCATGCCCGGATTTTTCCCATAACGAGTAATCAACCAATTGTGGCGTGTTGATTTCCTGGTAGCCATTGTCCTTCCAGATTTCCTGCATGTAATCGCGAATAATCTGGTAAACAGTCCAACCCTTTGGATGCCAGAACACCATACCCGGGGCTTCTTCCTGAAAATGGAACAACTCAAAGCGTTTACCCAGTTTACGATGGTCGCGACGCTCAGCCTCCTCGATCATATGCAGGTATTGTTTCAGGTCTTTCTTGTCATTCCAGGCTGTTCCATAAATACGTTGCAGCATTTCATTACTGGAATCACCACGCCAGTATGCGCCGGCCACAGACATTAACTTGAAAGACTTGATAGCACCGGTAGCAGGAACATGAGGCCCACGGCACAAATCGATAAACTCACCCTGCTTGTAAAAGGAAAGCTCCTCTTCGCCGGGAATACTTTCCATAATTTCTACTTTGTACTTTTCGCCCATGTCATTAAACAGGGCTTTTGCATCGGCTCTGCTCATCACCGAGCGCGCAACAGGAATATTTTCCTTGGTCAGGCGTGCCATTTCCTTTTCAATTGCTTGCAGGTCTTCTGGCGTAAAAGGTCTCTCATAGGCAAAATCATAGAAAAAGCCATTCTCTATCACCGGACCTATAGTGACCTGAGCCTCCGGAAACAGGTTCTGCACGGCATTAGCCATCAGATGAGCACAGGAATGCCTGATGATCTCAAGACCTTCATCATCGCGCCCGGTAATGATTGATAATTCTGTGTCCGACTGAATCAGGTAAGAAACATCTACTGCTTCGCCATTTACTTTTCCGGCAAGCGCAGCCTTGGCCAGTCCAGGGCCGATTGATTCTGCAACCTGAAGGACTGTAACCGGGCTATCAAATGTTTTCTGACTGCCGTCAGGCAGTGTGATGGCTACCATCTGTTACTCAACTAGATTAAAAAGTTATGTCTATGTGCATTACAAAGGCCTGACTGAAAAGGGGTGCCAAATCCTGTTACAACTACTTTCAGGAGATTGGTAGGCACGACCAGATTCGAACTGGTGACCTCTACCATGTCAAGGTAGCGCTCTAACCAACTGAGCTACGCGCCTATTGCGATCAGTTTACCCTTTGCGGTCCGGGCCAACCCAGGAACAAAAATACTGTTTCAAGAGCTGTCCGATAATCATTTCCCAAGTCTTTCCCCGCCCTTTCAGCGATGAATTTAAACCGGCAATTACCGGGCATTCAGCCCGGCATCGGGAAAGATGGGCGATTATAGTGACAAGGCTTATAAACTACAAGGATTACAGAGATATACGAGACTTAATTAAGACTAGGCATTCAGCACAAAGCGCTCATTAACTTTACCCAACTGATCGCGGATCCGGGCTGCCAGTTCAAACTCGAGGTTCCTTGCATGCTCATACATGAGTTCCTGCAATCTGGCCACTTCCTTTTCCAGTTCTGCACTACTCATGGATGCCAGTTTAAACTCGTAATCGCCTCCTTCTTCAGCCACTTTAGCCAGATCTTTATAGGACTTTTTGGACACCCCTGGCGCGTGTGACGCACCCTCCATAATGTCGGCTACCGCTTTACGAATACCTTGCGGGGTAATGTTATTGGCTTTATTAAATTCAACCTGAACTTTGCGCCGCGCTTCCGTCGTATCGATAGCCCTCTGCATCGAACCCGTTACCCGATCAGCGTAAAGAATCGCCTTGCCGTGGAGATTCCTCGCTGCACGGCCAACAGTCTGAATCAGTGATCGTTCAGACCTCAGGAATCCCTCCTTGTCTGCATCCAGGACTGCAACCAGCGAAACTTCAGGGATATCGAGCCCCTCTCTAAGCAGGTTAATTCCCACCAGTACATCAAAAACACCAAGGCGTAAGTCGCGAATAATTTCTACACGCTCAACGGTATCAATATCCGAATGCAGATACCTCACCCTGATATTATTCTCAGCAAGGTAATCAGTGAGGTCTTCTGCCATACGCTTGGTTAGCACGGTGACCAGTACCCGCTCCTCTTTAGTAACACGAATTTTGATTTCCGACAGCAGGTCATCCACCTGGTGCAGCGCCGGACGGACTTCCAGTTCAGGATCAAGTAATCCTGTGGGACGTACTACCTGTCTTACCAGCTGACCCTGCTTTTCTTCTTCGTAAGGCCCCGGCGTTGCTGAAACAAAAATCAGCTGTGGAACCAGGGCTTCCCATTCTTCAAAGCGCAGGGGACGGTTATCCAGTGCTGAAGGTAAGCGAAAGCCATAATTAACCAGGTTTTCCTTGCGAGAACGGTCGCCTTTATACATGGCACCAATTTGTGGAATCGCCACATGAGACTCATCAACAACAACAAAGCCATCCTCTGGCAGGTAATCAAACAAGGTCGGTGGCGGCTGCCCCTCCAGCCTGCCTGACAGATAACGTGAATAATTTTCTATACCTGTGCAGTAACCAATTTCCCTGATCATCTCCAGATCAAACTGGGTGCGCTGACCAAGTCGCTGGGCTTCTACCAGGCGGTTGTTTTTCTCCAGGTATGCCAGCCTTTCCTGCAATTCCAGTTTTATTTCCTCCACCGCATTCTGCAGTCGATCTCGGGAAGTAACATAGTGAGATTTGGGAAATACGTTCAAACGCGGTACTCGCTGCAGAACCTCACCAGTCAGAGGATCAAACCATGCAAGACTTTCAATTTCTTCATCAAACATTTCAATACGAATGGCATTGGTTTCGGATTCCGCCGGGTAAATATCGATCACATCACCGCGTACCCTGTAGGAAGAACGATGTAACTCCATGTCATTACGACTGTATTGAAGCTCGGCAAGACGACGTAAAAGTACTCGTTGATCCAGCTTGCCCCCCACATTCAGATGTAACACCATGTCCAGATACTGGGTTGGGTCCCCCAAACCATAAATCGCAGATACCGTTGCTACAACAATGACATCACGGCGCTCCAGCAATGCTTTCGTGGCAGACAGTCGCATTTGCTCAATATGAGCATTTATGGAGGAATCTTTTTCAATATAGGTATCCGACGCCGGGACATAGGCTTCCGGCTGATAATAATCGTAATAGGACACGAAATACTCAACGGCATTATCAGGAAAAAATTCCTTGTATTCCCCATATAGCTGGGCAGCCAGTGTCTTGTTCGGCGCCATAATAAGCGTAGGCCTTTGCGATTCGGCGATGACATTGGCAATGGTGAAAGTCTTACCGGAGCCTGTCACACCAAGCAGAGTTTGGGCCGCCAGCCCATCATCAAGGCCTTCAAGCAGAGCCGCAATAGCTTCTGGTTGGTCGCCGGCAGCCTTGAACTTGGCCTGCAAGTGAAATTTTTTATCCATAAAGGGAGGTTTGATCGTTGTGGAAAATCGGCAGTGAGGTCACTATTGTATGGCTAAAGCAGTGAGCAGGTAAAACGTCTTTTTGCTAACAACTGAAAATTTATCGGGCTTGAGTATTGACCGTCAGGGCATTAGTAATTAGTATTCGCGTTCTCGAAAAATGCGCGTTACTGCCCAATAGCTCAATGGTAGAGTAGGTGACTGTTAATCACTTGGTTGTTGGTTCGAGTCCAACTTGGGCAGCCATTTTCGACACTCCCTGTATTTGTGCCAGATCCCAGATATTGGCAGACGATGTCAGAAGATAGAGTGAGATATCTCAGGAGCCACAGGGATTTTGGCGGCTGTAGCCAGATATCAATTCAACTCTCCGCTCTCTTTCTATTTCTTTCTATCACTTTCCCTATTTTTGTTCCTGTTCTGTTCCTGTTCTCACCCTACTCAGTTCCCGATTTTTTTTGTCGGGTATTCTCTTTTTTCTGATTTTCTGATTTTCTGATTTTCTGCCAATTCGTTTTATTTTTTTCTGTATTTAAATATTTTCGCTACTTTCACTATTGTTTACTGCTCATGAGCCTCACGGTTTTCAACAGCCCGTAGCTTCATTATCAATAACAGCAGAGACGACCAAGCGATTAGTACCAGAATAAGCCCCCAATCTGCATATCGATGGCATAACCATGCCAGGGGGAGTAACCAGAAAATATTAATGAGCGAAACCAGCATAACTACCCGCAGATGGCCGTTTAAAAGCCGTGCAGCAATCTGGTATGCATGATTACGGTGAGCGAAATACCAGGTCTCACCGTCAGACATTCTTTTTATCAGCGTGTAAGTAGCATCCACGATAAATACACCAGCCAGGGTACACCATACCCAAATATTGGTAATACCCGCAGTGGTGCTGATTAAAGCCGCTATACCCAGAATGAAGCCAAGGAAATTACTGCCGCAATCTCCCATAAACAGTCGTGCTGGCGGGAAATTTACCAGCAGGAAACCCGATAGACAGGCAGCCAGAAGCAGTAACAGATTTCTCAGCCCATCAATATCATCAGAAAAGGTAAGCCAGATGATCGATAACAAAATAAACAGGGTTTCCAGGACCGCGATTCCATCCAATCCATCCATAAAATTAAACAGATTGATAAACCAGAGCATGCCGGCAAACATCACCAGATAAGCGATGAAGCCAAGATCAAGGTCAAGTCCAAAGAAAGGAAACACAGGACTGCCAAAGATTGCCAGAACGCCCACTACTGCGATTGCCTGAGTCGAAATTCTGGGACCAATCCCCAGTTGAAAAATATCATCCATAAAGCCCAGAACGGCAATGGAAAAACAGAGGAATAAGACCAGAGAATAGTTATAACCTGGATTCTCGACGTTGAATACAAAGAGTGCAGCAATACAAAAAACCGTGACAAATGCCATGCCACCAGCGGTAGGCGTTGGAGTCTCATGTGAGCTCCTTTCATTGGGAATATCCAGCCAGCGACGCTCTTTCGACAGCCAGATTATGAGGTAGCAACCGAGAAACGAAAAAACAAAAGCTGCCGGTAACAGCAAGATACTATTCATACATTAAAATGATTCGCTGGCTCAAAATTATCTGTAGTTATAATTATAGAGGTAGAAATAAGTATGGGCTCTTTTTCCATATATAGAGCGTAATTTAGTTAACACTATAGATTGTTACACACAAGATTGTTACACAAAAAAAGGCGCCCATGGGCGCCTTTTTTAAATCAATGAAAGTGGCTATTCGAAACTGATACGGGCTTCGTTATTTCTTAGTGTTACTTCACCGACTCCATTGACCAGCAACAGCTCTTCCAGACTGGCGAATTCACCATATTCATCACGAAAACTAACAATTGCTTCCGCCCTGCTCATTCCCACACCATCCAATATTCTGGCTATTGTAGGAGCATCAGCATGATTTATATTTACCTGTTCAACTTCCACACTGACAGAGTCCGAGGAATCGCTGTCAAAATTCTGAGCGGTACTGGATCCGGAAAAAATCAGCATCAAGCTGAATAAAAAGAATTTAGGTATAACGGATAACTGATATTTTTGAAAAAATTGCATGTTACGGCCTCCTTGGCATTGGAGAGAAAACTCCCCTCTTTACATTCCATTAATCGCGAGGATTGACTGAATACAATTTGCTCAATTTTTAACAAGCAAACATTGCAAATAGATCATCTTTCAATCGTGATGCAGCCAATCGCTGCTGAAATCAATGTAGCAGAGAAATCAGTTTTTGCCGTGGATTTCTTCCATAATCATACGCAGTTTTGCGGTTGGATCATCAGCCTGTGTTACTGGTCTGCCAATCACCAGATAATTACTCCCGCTATTTATTGCCTGAGCCGGGGTCATCACGCGTTTCTGGTCATCCATGCTATCTCCGGCGGGGCGGATGCCCGGCGTCACAAGAAGAAAGTCTTTGGCCAGTTCACTGCGTAAAACAGGCGTTTCCTGCGCCGAACAGACGACACCATCCAGCTCGCAGTCACTACTGAGCCTGGCCAGGGTACTTACCTGCTCATCAGGCGTTACCGAAATACTGATTTCACGCAAATCCTCAGCTCCCATGCTGGTTAATACAGTTACAGCAATAAGTAATGTATTACCATTCTTTGGCAGCGCCGTTCGAGCCGCTTCCAGCATTGCCCTGCCCCCACTGGCATGAACATTAACCATCCATACACCAAGATCTGCCGCAGCGGCTACTGCCCTCGCTACAGTATTGGGAATATCGTGATACTTGAGATCAAGAAACACATCGAATTGCTGTTTCTGCAGTTCTTGGACTAACGCCGGACCTGCACGTGTAAATAATTCCTTACCAACTTTGACACGACACAGAGAAGGATCGAGTTTTTCCACAAGAGATAACGCGGTTGATGCATCTGGAAAGTCCAATGCAACGATGACGGGTTTATCAATAATCATTTTTTCCTCACTTTACTGAATCGCAGCACTATTCTCCCAGAATACCCATTACATGTTTTACGCTTCCCCAGCGAGAACAGCTCGGGCACTGCCAGTGCAAACTCTTTAATTCAAAACCACAGTTCATACATTGGTATTGGGCTTTACTATCGATGTATTCTGCAAGGACCTTTTTATACAAAACAATCGCATCATTATTATTTTCATTCTGGCCCTCGTTTCCACAATTATTCTCGTCTTCACTCAGACTTAAGGTTTGCAACAAAAGCCTCAATGATGGCTTGCCAGCCAATTGTTTAAGCAAAAATTCCAGGGCTTGTTGATCCCCATTTTCTTTTTGCAAATATTCAGCAATACCTAAGAGCACTGATGTATTTTTTTCTTCGGCAATACATGTATCTATAAATTTCTTAAGGTTTTTATCTTTACCCTCATTTTTATAGCAATTCAGCAAGGGATGAAACACTTCTGACATAAATGCTGGATCCTGCTTTTTTATGCGCAAATAGCTTTTTATTGCTTCACGATAATTTCCACAACTGTTTTCCAGTTGGCCGCATAAAATACTTACCCTGACATTATTTTTGTCCATGCCAGCGGCAAGTTGTAAAAACTCTCTTGCTCTGGACATATGTTCATTATTCAATTCAGCTTCTGCGATTTCGCAATAAAAATGAGAGGCGAGTTTCTGATAATGATTACGGTCTGCAGGCAAACATACCCGGATCAATTCTATGAGAACATCGACCCCTTCCTGCCAGTCTTTTTCCAGTTGATAAACATTGGCAGAATGGACCAGCGCATCAATTTTGATGCTTCCCTTTTCGGCTCTCAATTCTTCCAGAAGGTTTTCAGCCCGATCAAGCAGACCTGCAGCAATATAACTTTGTACCAGGTTTATTTTTATCTCATTTAACTCAGCCTTGGTAAAACCATTTTGCCCAAGCAGGTCTTGATAGACTGAAATCGATCTGTCCACTTTACCTCTACGGCGTAACAATGTTCCTAACGCCATGTGGGTTTGCAGAGTGCTGGAATTTACTTCCAGAGCATCGATAAACAGATCGATTGCATCATCCGGTTCATCATTGAGGAGATAATTAAGACCAATAAAATAGTCTTTTGCAGGAAGGTTTCTAAATGGGCGGGAAATATTTGACTTGCGACCAAGCCAGGGACGCCGTCCTAACACCCAACCAAGAGCAATCGCTCCCAGCAATAGAAAATATAGAAAAAAATCAGACAAGTTGGATCCTTCACTCAAATGTTAGTTAACTTTTTCTATTTGACTGATTCACAGAATGTGACGACTCTAGTCGTAATTTATCCAATTGGGATTTTAACTGACGGATCTGCACCCTGTATTTAAGCTGTCTGAAAATACCCAAGCCAAGAACAAGGCCGGTTAAACCTCCCAGTATGAATACGACGATAATGATCACGCCAATACTTAAAGCTGGCAGTTCAGTACCAAGCCATAAACTTATTTCCGTGGTGTTGTTGACAGCAAAAAGAAATGCCAGCAATACAGTACCAACAAATACGAGGAAAGTTATAAATCTAAAAAAGCCTTTCACGGTTTGAACTTATTGCCTATATAAAAAAACGGCAGCTTCCGTTAACAAAAGCTGCCGTCTTAACAAGTCATCCAGATTTATTCCGGAATCTGTGTCTGTTCCTGCATGCTAATGTTTACCCGGTCCCTTAATTCCTTTCCTGGTTTGAAATGAGGAACATATTTGCCACTCAATTCAACTGGCTCACCGGTTTTAGGGTTTCTGCCAACACGTGGGGCGCGATAATGCAGGGAAAAACTTCCAAATCCCCTTATTTCTATACGCCCACCTTCGGCCAAAACTTCAGCCATGTAAGAAATAATTGCCTTTACAGCCAGCTCAACGTCTTTTGCAGACAGCTGCGTTTGCTTGGAGACAATCTGGTCTATCAGTTCTGATTTTGTCATGGCTCATCCTTCACTAATGTTAACAGACAGGTTGCACTAAGGCATGCCGGTCACACGCTGAATTATTCCTTCTCCAGCTGAGACTTGAGCAGGTCACCTACCGTAGTTGGGGCAGCTGATGTTGTGCTCTGCTTCTTGTGTTCCTCGACAGCACCTTTTTCTTCAGCAATTTCTCTTGCCTTGATTGAGAGGCTGATAACACGGTTTTTACGATCGACACTAATTACGAGTAACTCGACTTCGTCGCCAACTGCAAGAGCATTACGCGCATCTTCAACTCTTTCACGGCTGATTTCTGAAGCTTTCAGTACACCTTCGACACCATCAGAAAGCGTGATAATTGCTTCTTTGGCATCAACTTCCTTAACGGTACCCTTAACCCGAGTGCCTTTCTCATTCTGACCGGCAAAATTGGCAAATGGATCGTCGGAAAGCTGTTTGATACCCAGCGAAATTCTTTCACGCTCAGGATCAACAGAAAGTATTACCGTGTCCAGCTTGTCGCCTTTCGTATATTCACGAACTGCCTGCTCGCCTGGCTCTTCCCAGCTAATGTCAGACAGATGCACAAGGCCATCAATTTCACCTTCCAGACCAATGAAAATACCAAAATCAGTTATAGATTTGATATTGCCTGAGATCTTGTCGCCTTTCTTGAATTTATCAGCGAAGCCATCCCATGGATTCTGTTGACACTGTTTAAGACCCAGAGAAATACGACGACGCTCCTGATCAATATCCAGAATCATCACTTCAACTTCATCACCCAGCTGTACCAGCTTGGACGGATGAATATTCTTATTGGTCCAATCCATTTCGCTAACATGTATCAGGCCTTCTACGCCTTCTTCAAGCTCGGCAAAACAACCGTAATCGGTAAGATTCGTCACCACAGCCTTAACTCTGGTGTTTTCAGGGTAACGGTTCTTGATTTCTACCCATGGATCTTCACCCAGCTGTTTCAGGCCGAGGGAAACGCGATTTCTTTCGCGGTCAAATTTGAGAATCTTGACATCAATTTCTTCACCCACGTTAACAATTTCACTAGGATGCTTGATGCGCTTCCAGGACATATCTGTAATATGCAGCAGTCCATCAACGCCACCCAGGTCAACAAAGGCACCGTAATCGGTAAGGTTTTTAACCACACCTTTAACTGACTGTCCTTCTTCAAGGTTTGCCAGCAGTTCATCACGCTCTGCCGTATTCACTGATTCCAGTACTGCACGTCTTGAAACAACAACATTATTGCGTTTCTGGTCCAGTTTAATCAGTTTGAATTCGAGGTCCTTGTTCATTAAATGATCCACTTCACGTACCGGACGTACGTCTACCAGTGAACCAGGCAAGAAAGCACGGATAGTATTCACATCAACAGTGAAACCACCTTTAACTTTGCCATTTATAACGCCAATTACAGGCTCGTCTTTTTCAAATGCATCTTCAAGTACCATCCAGGTTTCAGCGCGTTTGGCTTTTTCACGGGATAACTTGGTAGCACCGAAACCGTCTTCCACAGCATCAAGGGCTACTTTTACTTCGTCCCCTACCTGTAGAGTGAACTCACCATTGTCATCAATGAATTCCTTACGTTCTATTACGCCTTCGGATTTAAGGCCTGCATTGACAGTAATCCATTCGGAATCTATGTCAATAATGGTCCCGGTAATGATTGAACCGGGTTTCATGTCTATGTCTTTTAAACTCTGTTCAAAGAGTTCTGCAAAGCTTTCGCTCATAATTGCTTCCTGATTATTTGCAGAAGCCAGATGAATGTTGCTTTATCAACAACCTGTCATCAGGTTTCTGTAATACCGTAGTCCAGCCGATACGGGTCAATTAGTAATATTCACCATACTTCAGCCTGGCTGGTGCACGAAGCGGGTGGTTTACTCTTGCGGGTTACTTGTCTGGTCTTACTGTGTCTTCGACTTTAATAAGTACTTTTTCAAGTACCTGATCAATAGTCAGTGACGTAGTATCAATCACGACAGCGTCATCTGCTGGCCTGAGGGGTGAAACCTGCCTGTTGGCATCACGTTCATCTCGGCTGGCTATATCCTGCAAAAGGTCGCGCAGATTAACACCAACCCCCTTATTTATCAACTGCTTATATCGCCTTTGCGCCCTCTCTTCGGCACTGGCGGTGAGGTAAATTTTGAGGTCTGCGGAGGGAAAAACCACTGTCCCCATATCTCGACCATCAGCCACCAATCCCGGTGGGCGACAAAAGTCCCTTTGTCGCTGCAACAGTACCGCCCTTAACTCGGCAATAGCGGCAACCTTTGAGGCCTTTTCTGCTGTTTCCTCGAGCCTGGCCAGGTGGGATATTTCAATGCCATTTAGTGTTATTGAACCCTCGAACTCTGTCCCAAAGGCGACATCCATAGTGCCAGCGAAATCACACATCTTATTGATATCATTGATTAATATATTATTTTTTTCAATACCTACAGCAACAACACGATAGAGCGCGCCACTGTCCAGTAAATGCCATCCCAGGCGTTGAGCAAGTAACTGGGTGATGGTGCCCTTGCCAGTTCCACTGGGACCATCAATTGTAATAACCGGGACATGCTCACTCATCTATCCAGAGTCCTGTAGGCCAGTAGAGCTTCATTTGATGCCCGTTAATATTCAGTAAATTCAAGGGAAATACCGGTTTTACCAGCAAGTTCAGTGAAGCCGGGAAAAGACGTGGCCACATTATGGCAGTCATGAATCGTTATCTCCTGCCTGGCTTTTAACCCTGCCATAGTGAAAGCCATCGCAATTCTGTGGTCACCATGGCTGTTTATTTCACCACCACCCAATTTGCCACCTTCTATAATGATGCCGTCCTCCTTAACCACATGGTTGACTCCGAGAGTCGCAAGGCCATCGGCCATCACCTGAATGCGGTCACTCTCCTTTACCCTGAGCTCTTCAGCACCACTGAGCGTGGTTGTACCTTCGGCACAGGCTGCCGCAATAAACAGTGCTGGAAACTCATCAATGGCAAGGGGAACCTGATCCAGAGGGATCTCAATTCCTTTTAGTGGCGCATGTTTCACACGGATATCCGCAACTGGTTCACCGCCGACTTCTCTGGGGTTTTCGAGGCTGATGTCTGCGCCCATGGCTAACAATATATTTATTACACCGGTCCGGGTCGGATTAATACCTACATGCCGCAACATCAGATCGGAGCCTTCAGCGATAGAGGCTCCAACAAGAAAAAACGCCGCTGAACTGATATCGGCAGGGACATCAATATGACACCCGGAAAGATTTCCCCCGCCTGTGATACTAATTCGTGCACCTTCTGTACCGATGTCGTAGCCAAAGCCACGCAGCATACGCTCTGTGTGGTCTCTGCATGGCGCTGGTTCCGTGATCTGCGAACTTCCGTCCGCCGGATCGGTATAAAGGGAGGCCAGAAGCAAGCAGGATTTAATCTGGGCACTGGCCACAGGCAGATCATAAATAATCGGATGTAATTTTCCTGCAGATATTTGAATTGGGGCCACACCACCCTCCTGCAGCACAATATTGGCACCCATTTCGGTCAATGGATCTGTGACTCGACGCATCGGCCTGCTGGAAAGGGATTGATCCCCGGTCAGTGTCGAAGCAAATGATTGTGCCGCCAGCAAGCCACACAATAAGCGCATGGAAGTACCGGAATTACCGAGATAAAGTGGACCGCCCGGCTCTTGCAAGCCATGCAGACCAACGCCCTGAATGGTCGTTTTCCCGGCGACGACATCGTCTATCTGAACCCCCATTGCACGGAAGGCCTCAAGCGTAGCCAGGCTATCTTCACCTTCCAGAAAACCTTCTACGGTAGTAATGCCATCTGCGATAGAGCCAAGAATGATGGATCGGTGAGAGATCGATTTATCGCCGGGGACTCTAATATCACCACTTAGTTTACCGCCGGGTGTTACTTTAAAAACAAGATCTGACATAAGAAGTATTTAATCTACCTTTTGTTAATGAAACCGGGTTGGTGAATAGCATCAACCGCATTGAGGCAAAAATTGATGCAGCCCCCAAGTATGACAATCTTCAGGGTTTTGATCGCTTTGCAGAAAACATTTCCAGAAACCTGTCTCTGGAGTTTTTTGCACGAATAAATGTGGACATCAACTCATCTGAATCCTGTTCCTTAATAGCTGTCCGCATTCGATAAAGACCTTCAATGTACTCATCCAGTACAGTAATCGTGGCATCACCATTTGCCATAAAAATATCATGCCACATTTGCGGATCACTGGATGCAATGCGAGTAAAATCCCGAAACCCTCCGGCGGCATAACGAAATATTTCCTCACTTTCTCCCTGCTGCGACAAGGTATCGACCAATGCAAAAGCAAGCAGATGAGGTAGATGACTGGTAGCAGCGAGTACTTCATCGTGGTGTTTTACCGACATGGAAATCACTTCTGCGCCAAGAATTTCCCAGAGTTTCTCTACAAGCTGACAGGATGATTGGCTGGTGTTTTCCAAAGGGGTCAGGATGACCTTTTTGTGTTCGAACAAGTCCGCTGACGATGCGGAATAACCACTGTGTTCCGAACCGGCAATAGGATGACCAGGGACAAAATTATCCGGAACACTTCCGAATACCTGGATCACACTATCTATGACCTCACCTTTAACGCTGGCAGCATCGGTCACCACAGTGTCACTGCCAAGCACAGGTTGCAGCTCCTTCAGAATGTGTTTTACCGAAAGACTGGGGACTGCAATTATAATAAGATCAGCATCCTTGCAGGCCGGACCGATATCAGTGGAGAAATCACTGATCATGCCATCATCCAATGCCTGCTGGAGTACTTTTTCATTGCGACCTACAGCGACAACCCTGGTGTCAGGTTGTTTTGAAGCAAGGCCTCGAGCGATAGAGCCTCCAATGAGGCCAAGGCCGATAATTACGACTTGCAGATTTTCATTCACACTTTTTGTCACATTATCCGCCACACTTTCTGTAAAACTGTCCGCCAAACCATTCGTCACAAAATCTATTAAGTTTAAAGTATAGCTACCGGGTAGGAACCCAGCACCCTGAATTCCAGAGAATGCCCGGACAACTCTTCAAAAGCAGCCCGGATATTGGCATCCTCATGATGGCCTTCAATATCAACAAAGAAAGAATATGACCAGGCCTCTTTACGGGAAGGCCTGGACTCTAGCTTGATCAGATTGACAGCATGATTCTTGAAAGGCTCCAGTGCATTAAACAAGGCGCCCGGTTCATTCCTGGTACTAATAATCAGTGAGGATTTATCGCGTCCGCTGGGTGCCTGAGCATTATTTTTACTAATGATGGCAAAGCGGGTAGTGTTATCGTGCACATCCTCTATGTTTTCATTGAGAATGGATAAACCATAAATTTCAGCGGCTGCCTTGCCAGCAATAGCGGCTGTATGCTGCCTTTGGGATGCCTGAATGGCAGCTTCGGCATTACTCAAAGCCGAAACCTTTTCGACTCCGGGAAAATTTTCTTCAAGCCAGTGCCGACATTGACCAAGCGATTGCTGATGAGAAACAACGCGCCTGATATTTTCAGCACCAGTACCAGGCTGAGCTAAAAGACAATGCTGAATTCTCAGCATTACTTCACCACAAATAATAAAATCAAAGGTACCGAAACAATCCAGCGTCTGGGTAACCGACCCTTCGCTGGAATTCTCTACCGGTACCAGCCCAAAGTCAGCCTGGTCCGAATCTACGGCATTGAAAACGGCAGGAATATCATCAACTGCCAGGCAAGGCTGCTGGCTACCGAAAAACTTTTTCAGAGCTGCATGCGAGTAAGTGCCTTCCGGGCCCAGATAAGCGACCCGGGCAGAAGAAAGTATCTTACTCATCACCTTCCTTGTTTTCGTCATCGTCGGTGGTGTGATCCTGATCTGCCGCAGCATCCTGTGGAGCATCACTTGATGCTTCAGGAGATTCAACAGCTTCTGACGAGGGTTCATTATTGCCAGTTTCCTCGACGCCTTCTTCAAGATCATCTAATACTTCCGGCTCTTCCACGCGCTCGACACCAACAAGCAACTCCCCTTGCTTGAGTTTGATCAAACGGACACCCTGGGTAGCACGTCCCTGCGATGAGACTTCATCACAACGGGTACGCACAAGGGTTCCCTTGTCACTGATCAGCATGATTTCATCACCTTCAAAAACCTGCACAGCACCAACTACTGCCCCGTTACGCTCACTGGTCTGTATACCAATGACGCCCTTGCCACCGCGACCTTTAGTTGGAAACTCAGTAACAATTGTTCGCTTACCGTAACCATTCTCACTGACAGCAAGGATCTGGCCCTGCTCTTCAGGAATAATCATATCTACCATATGGTGTTCATTATCCAGACGAATTCCGCGCACACCCTTGGCGCTTCTTCCCATCGCCCTGACATCGCTTTCCTTGAAACGCACAACCTTGCCTGAACTTGAATAGAGCATGACATCCTTGGTGCCATCAGTAACGGCAGTTTTCACCAGGGTGTCGCCCTCTTCCAGTTCAAGCGCCTTCAGGCCAACACTGCGTTGTCGTGAAAAACTGACCAGCGGCGTTTTCTTGACAGTACCATTCGCTGTAGCCATGAAAACAAATTTTCCTTCCTCGTATTCACGGATCGGCAGCATGCTGGTGATGCTCTCGCCTTCTTCAAGGGGCAGGATATTTACAATCGGTTTGCCGCGTGAAGTTCTGCTTGCCAAGGGTATCTGGAATACCTTTAACCAGAATACTTTCCCGGAACTGGCAAAACATAAAAGGGTGTCGTGGCTGCTGGCCACCAGTAAATGTTCAACAAAATCCTCATCCTTTACCGAGGCTGCCGCCTTCCCGGTACCACCGCGCCGTTGCGCTTGATAGTCGGTAAGGGGCTGACTCTTGGCGTAACCACCACTGGAGATAGTCACTACCCTGTCCTCTTCAGTAATCAGATCTTCGACAGTGAGGTCATGGGTTGAGCTGGTGATCTCAGTACGACGATCATCGCCATACTCCTTGTCGACATCCTCCAGTTCCTGCTTTATAACCGCCATCAAGACTTCTGAATTACCCAGGATCTCAAGATATCCGGCAATCTGTTTGATGAGTTCCTGGTAATCATTAATCAGCTTTTCATGTTCAAGACCGGTTAATCGATGCAGTCTTAACTCAAGAATGGCCTGGGCTTGCTCTGGGGAAAGCCAATACTCTCCTGCATGAAGACCAAGGTTTTCGGGCAAGTCGTCAGGACGACAGGCATCGGGGCCTGCATCCGCCAACATGGCTTCCACGCTTTCCGAGTGCCAGCTTTTTGCTAACAATTTGACCTTCGCTTCCGCCGAAGTAGGAGAGCTCTTGATCAGCTCTATCACTTCATCAATATTTGCCAGAGCAACAGCCAGGCCTTCAAGAATATGACCTTTTTCCCGCGCTTTTCTGAGCAGGAAAACGGTACGCCGGGTAACCACTTCACGACGGTGACGAATAAAAGCTTCGAGCATTTCCTTGAGATTGAGAGTTTTTGGCTCACCATCAACCAGGGCTACCATATTTATGCCAAACACCATCTGCATTTGGGTCTGGGCAAAGAGATTGTTCAATACAACATCCGCAACCTCGCCCTTGCGTAATTCAATCACAATGCGCATGCCGTCCTTGTCAGATTCATCACGCAATTCAGAAATACCTTCGAGCTTCTTCTCTTTAACCAGCTCGGCGATGCGTTCAATCAGTCGTGCTTTATTCAACTGATAGGGAATCTCCGTAACAATAATACTTTGACGCCCGTTATCTTTTTCTTCAATTTCAGTTTTTGAACGAATATGGATTTTTCCACGGCCGGTTCGGTATGCCTGGACTATTCCGGCCCGGCCACTGATCAATGCGGCAGTTGGAAAATCAGGCCCCTGGATATACTCCAGCAAATCATCTATTTCGAGATCAGGATTAGCCATCAGCGCGATACAGCCGCTAATAACTTCTCTCAGGTTATGGGGCGGGATATTGGTTGCCATACCCACAGCAATACCGGAAGAACCATTCACCAGCAGATTCGGTACTCGCGTTGGCATAACATCCGGAATCAGTTCTGTACCGTCGTAGTTTTCAGTAAAGTCGACAGTTTCTTTTTCCAGGTCCGCCAACAGTTCGTGGGCAATCTTGTCCATGCGGATTTCGGTATATCGCATGGCTGCTGCCGAGTCACCGTCGACAGAACCAAAGTTACCCTGCCCGTCCACCAGCGTATAACGCATGGAGAAATCCTGCGCCATTCTGACAATCGTTTCATAGACAGCAGAATCGCCATGAGGATGGTATTTACCAATAACATCACCAACTACACGGGCAGATTTCTTGTAGGGTTTATTCCAGTCATTGGAAAGCTCGCTCATGGCAAACAATACGCGTCGATGCACTGGCTTGAGACCGTCACGCACATCTGGCAAGGCCCTGCCCACGATTACACTCATAGCGTAATCCAGATAGGACTGTCTCATCTCGCTTTCAATGGCGACTGACTGTATCGGTTCCTGTTCGTCTGTCATAAAACTTCTGTCCTGTTAGGGTAACTGCCAGTAGTTAAGGTTTAGATCGCCCATGGCAGGGCTCTGATTCAGATTATTGGGTCTTTAAAATTCAGCTTTTGATGATATGGTTTGTTTAATTCCATAAAACCACCGGACCCCTGCCACAAGGTATTGCTGGATTGACAGGGCTTTGACTATGTCCGCGAATAAACTCTTGAGCCTCTTGAGCAACATCCTGGAGTAATCCAGGGTTACCGTTGTGCAGAATACCCGGCGCGACAAAAACCCGCTTCAGGGACTTGCCCGCCTCACTTAATGCCACCTTTGCAGACCCCGAATTTATAATGCTTTTTTCCCATTTTTCAGGGCTCTTTTAAAGCGCCAAATATTAGCATAAAAAGGTCATAACTGACAGCAAAACTACCCGTTTTCCGCAATAATCTGTATACTGCCCCATCTGCCAATAAATCATGGAAAATCATATAATTATGTCGAATTCAGAAAGCTCTCCGGAGGGCCTTGAAGCCGACTTTCTCATCCATCCTGAATGGCTCGTTCCAATGTCAAAAAAAGGCCTGATTCTGAGCGATCAAAGCCTTGCGATTTCGGACAATAAAATCGTTGCCATCGGAGACACCAACAACCTGAAGCAGAGCATCTCCGCCAGGCGCGAAATCACACTGAAAAACCATTTGCTGATGCCCGGGCTGATCAACTCTCATGGCCATAGTCCTATGGCCCTGATGCGCGGTTTTGCCGATGACATACCACTGCGCCCTTGGCTGGAAGAAAAAATCTGGCCTGCAGAAGGACAATGGGTAAGTGAGGAGTTCGTTCGTGACGGCGCGGCTCTGGCGATCGCCGAAATGTTACGTAGCGGCACAACAGCTTTTACAGATATGTATTTCTTTCCGGATGAAGTGGCAAAAGTGGCGCTTAAAGCCAATATCAGGACAATGCTCGCTGCACCGGTACTCGACTTTCCTACTGTATGGGCGCAAGACGCTGATGAATATATTCGCAAGGCCACTGATTTAAACGACCGCCACAAGAATAACAACCTGGTTCAGGTTGCCTTTGGCCCTCATGCCCCCTATACGGTTTCAGATGACCCGCTCAGACATATCTCTACACTGGCAAATGAGCTGGACATACCGATACATATTCATGTCCATGAAAATAGCGCTGAAATAGAGGAAGCCGTTGCCAAAACAGGTATGCGGCCATTGCAACGTCTTAATGAGCTGGGGCTTTTATCACAGTTACTTCAATGTGTTCATGCCACGCAACTGCAGGAACTGGAAATGGAACTGCTTGCAGCTGCCGGCGTTTCCATCGTCCATTGCCCGGCATCAAACGCCAAACTGGCCAGCGGCGTTAGCCAAACACAGGCTATACTTGATGCCGGTATTAATCTTTGCCTGGGTACAGATGGCGCAGCGTCAAATAACGAATTGAACATGATTAATGAAATGCGCATGGCAGCACTGTTTGGTAAAGCCGCCGTCGACGATGCAGCCGCCACTACTGCCTGGGATGTCCTGCAAATGGCCACAGTGAATGGTGCCAGGGCGCTTGGCAAGGAAGACATGCTGGGCACTCTGGAAACAGGCAAGCTGGCTGATTGTATAGCTATCGATCTGGGGCACCTTAATACCCAACCGGTTTATGACCCGGTCTCTACGCTGGTCTACAGCGCGCAGGGTCACCAGGTCAGCTATGTCTGGGTAGATGGCAAGCTCAATCTTGAGAAGGGTGAACTTACAATGCTCGATGCCTCTGAACTAATGGCCAATGCCTCTGCCTGGGCAAAAAAAATCGGTTGAGCTGCAAGCTACGTAGAAGCAACAACCCAATTAAAAAAGAGTACTAATCATGACTACCGGTTCAACCAGCATCCCCCCTAATGTCGATCACTCAGAAATAGCCAAATTTGAAGCACTGGCAAGTCGCTGGTGGGATCGCAACAGTGAATTCAAACCTTTGCACGATATCAACCCGCTGCGCGCCGGGTTTATTGACCAGCAACTCAACCTGGCCGGAGAGAAGGTGTTGGATGTTGGCTGTGGCGGCGGTATTTTGACAGAAGCCATGGCGCAAAGAGGGGCTCAGGTTACAGGTATCGACATGGGTGAGGCACCGCTGGCGGTGGCAAAATTGCACTTGCTCGAAAGCGGACTGGAGGTGAATTACGAAATGGCCAGTGCGGAAGACTTTTCCCGCAATCACAAAGAAGCCTTTTCAGTGATTACTTGCCTGGAAATGCTGGAACATGTTCCGGATCCTGCCTCGGTCCTGGATGCATGTTATGAAATGCTGGCACCGGGCGGACATATTTTTGTCTCTACCATTAACCGAAATCCGAAGTCATACCTGTTTGCAATAATAGGTGCAGAATATGTTCTGCGGATGCTGCCGCGGGGCACCCATGATTATGCAAAATTTATCAAGCCATCTGAACTCACCGCCATGGCAAGAAATTCGGGTTTCTCCTTACAAAAAACCACTGGCATGAGCTATAACCCGTTTACACAGAAATACACTTTGGGTGAAGACCTTGATGTTAATTACCTGATGTACCTGACCAAAGATTAAATACTTTTAGAAATTAAAGTAAAAAAGCACAAAGCCAAACTAAATCCATTATCGGTAAACAAAAAAATTGTGACTAAAACTGTACTCTTTGATCTTGATGGCACCCTGCTGGATACAGAAAGGGATTTCACGCAGATACTGAATGCCCAACTAAGTCATTATGGCGTGCCCAAGGTAAATCCTCTGCAGGTGCGCAATAGCGTCAGCAGCGGAGCACGCGCGCTGATTATGCTCGGCTTCGGGATAGATGAAAGCAGCGAGAAATTTCTCCCCCACCTTGAAGAATTGCTGGAGCGTTATGACGAACGCATTCCGCAAACAGAGTGTGTTCTTTTCCCGGGCATCGCCAAGCTTCTTAATGCGCTGGAAAAAGATTTAATACCATGGGGTATTGTTACCAACAAGCCCAGTCGTTTTACCTTGCCTCTGATAGAAAAATTTCCAGTATTACAATCCAGCAAGGTGGTGATTTGTGCTGATCAGTTAAGCAATAGCAAGCCCGATCCTGAAGGAATACTGCGGGCCTGCTCGGAAATGAATTGCTCACCCGCCAACACCTTTTATGCAGGTGATCATCTAAAAGATATTCAGGCTTCTGAAAGTGCCGGCACGAAAAGCATGGCCGTGCGCTGGGGCTATATTCCGGTTGATTCACCCATCGATACCTGGAATGCAGACTTCATCATTAATCATCCTGATGAAATTCTGGATCTGGCTCAACAATAACGTTTTCTATTTCCAAACCATTGGATCATCTAAGGGAGAAAAATACTGGTGTTTAAATATGAAGCTCCGGCAAACCTGTTGAAAGATAAAGTTATTCTCGTAACCGGTGCAGGATCAGGGCTTGGACGTGCTGCCTCTCTCGCTTACGCGCAAGCAGGAGCTACGGTGGTCTTGCTGGGAAGCAATACTGGTAAGCTGGAAACTGTCTACGACGAAATTGAAAATGCCGGTGGCGCTGAGCCGGCAATAACGCCAATGGACCTGGAGACCGCGGGCGAAGAAAACTACCAGGAATTAGTAGACGGAATAGCCAATGCCTTTGGCAAACTTGACGGACTTTTACATAATGCCGGTTATATGGGTTCACTAATGCCTTTTCAGACCATGAGCATGACCCACTGGCAAAAAATCATGCAGATAAATCTGAACGCCGGTTTTTTTCTTACCCGATTTTGCTTTCCCCTGTTACAGCAAGCAGAAAACGCCTCGGTAATTTTTACCAGCTCAAGCGCTGGTAGAAAAGCCCATGCTTACAGCAGCGCCTACAGCGTAGCAAAACATGGCGTGGAAACCCTTACACAGATACTTTTCCTTGAACTGGAAAACACCTCAAAAATTCGCGTCAACAGCGTCGACCCCGGCCCTTGTGCTACAGCATTAAGACGCTCAGCTTTCCCCGCTGAAGATCCTGCCACGCTGCCGCAACCTGAAGACCTGATGGGGATATATCTTTACCTGATGGGAAAAGACAGTTTGAAGGAAAACGGCAAGCAGTTTTCTGCCCAGGACTGATGCAAGTTACAAGTTACAAGTTACAAGTTACAAGTTACAAGTTACAAGTTACAAAAAAAGCGACCTGATTGGTCGCCTTGTCGGATGCGTCCCTGCGGTCCTTATCCGACCTACAGAAAACCATTGAAGCCTGAGAAAGGGGTTGCTTGTCTCTTGCCTCTTGTCTCTTTTTTATATTCCCCAACCGCCTCCCTGCACCGCCCAGCTTTATCCTTCATCCTTGATCCTTTCCCTACTTCCTGCCTGGTCTTGATCCAGGCTTTTTACGTCCCGAAGCAGCTGATGATTTTTTGCCGGCAACCGCTTTACGCAACAAGGGTCCTTTGGTCGGCCGATAGTTTAATCCTGCTGTTCGATACAAATCCCTGATTTCCTTTCCACCTAACTCACAGAAACGACCAACGGTAATCTGACTGGGAATAAAAATATTACCATAGCGGACCCTTTTCAAACGACTGACCTTAACGCCCTGGGATTCCCACAGGCGTCTCACTTCACGATTGCGCCCCTCCATGATGACAACATGGTACCAATGATTACTGCCCTCTCCGGCAAAATACTGAATATCTGTAAACCTGGCGAGACCATCTTCAAGCTGAACTCCCGCATGCATGGCCTCAATCATCTCCGGGGTAACTTCTCCAAGAACCCTGACAGCGTACTCACGCTCAATCTGGGCAGAGGGATGCATTAAAGCATTGGCCAGCTCACCATCCGTGGTAAATAACAATAATCCGCTGGTATTAATGTCCAGGCGCCCAACCACAACCCAGCGCGCATGGTGAAGTTCGGGAAGCTTGTCAAAGACGGTTTTACGCCCCTCCGGGTCATTGCGGGAGCAAATTTCACCAAGAGGCTTGTTATAAAGAAGGACTCGTTGCGGGACTTCAACTGCAGTGTTGGCTGCCAGTTTTTTTCCATCGACCAGAATTTTATCGCTTGCTGAAACCCGGTCACCGAGGGTGGCGATAATTCCATTGACCTTGACACGGCCTGCACTGATCCAGCCTTCCATTGTTCGACGTGAGCCGAACCCGGCACGAGCCAGCACTTTTTGAAGTTTTTCGTCCACTTTGATTTCTCACGAAATGTCCACACTGTCTTGACTAGTCAGCAGGAAGGTTTTTATTGTCGACATCGGATTCGGAATTTTCGTCGTCAGTATCGTCGTTGGTTTCAGCGTCGGTTTCGTTGCCAGCTTCATAATTAATATGATTTTCGCTGCTATCATTGGCCACTGATTCAATGTCCTGAGCATCACTGCCGGTTTCCAGCTCTTCATTATCCTCTGAAGACTCTTCACTGCTCGCTGAAGACTCTTCACTGCTCGCTGAAGGCTCTTCACTACTCGCTGAAGACTCTTCACTACCCGCTGAAGGCTCTTCACTACCCGCTGATGGCTCTTCACTGCTCGCTGAAGGCTCTTCACTACCCGCTGACGGCTCTTCACTACCCGCCGCTTCATATTCATCAGAGTCATCATCCCAGTCTTCGTCTTCTGGCTCTTCTTCCTGAATGCCAAGAATCTCTTCTATGGGACGGGTGCCGATAGCCGCGGCCATCTCTTCTTCTTCATCAGGCACGTCAAAAGTATCTTCATATTCTTCGACACCGGGAAATTCGAGAACCCGGCTTTCTGGCGCATTTTCTTCCAGCGATAATTCAGGGTCCAGTTCTTCCAGATCCCTGATTTCAGACAGTGGTGGTAATTCTTCAAGACTCTTGAGATTAAAGTAGTCCAGAAACTGTTTGGTGGTGGCATACATTGCCGGCCGTCCGGGAACATCACGGTGACCCACCACTCTCACCCATTCGCGCTCTATGAGGGTACGAATAATATTGGTACTGACCGCTACCCCTCGAATCTTTTCAATTTCACCACGCGTGATTGGCTGCCGGTAAGCGATGATGGAGATGGTTTCCAGCAAGGCTCTTGAATAGCGCTGCGGTCTTTCATCCCAAAGTTTGCCGACCCACTCACCAAACTCCTGCTTCACCTGAAAACGATAACCCGAGGCCACCTTTTTTAGTTCAAAGCCGCGATCTTCACAGTCCAGCTCAATCGCTTTGATAGCCGCCTGCAACTCTTCGGTTTCAGGACGCTCATGCTCCGGGAACACATCGGCAATTTTGCTAATAGGCAAAGGTTTTCCTGCCGCCAGCAGCAAGCCTTCAATAATTTTCTTGGTGACAGCATTAACTTCAGGTTTAACTTCCGGATTTTGAGATTCTTCACTCATGATGTTCGTGCCTTAATATGTATGGGGGCAAAGGGTTCGCTTTGTGCAATTTCAATCAACGATTCCTTGATCAGCTCCATCACCGCCAGGAATGTCACCACAACACCCATGCGTCCTTCTTCTTTTCTTAGCAAGGTAAGCATGGGAACAAACTGATTGTCTGAAATACTTAACAGGATTTGCGACATTTTTTCTCGTGTCGACAGGTTGTCACGCTGAACATGGTGATGTTCAAACATATCTGACCTGCGCAGGACTGTCGCGAATGCCTGCAGAATTTCTTTCAGATCCACATCCGGCTCAGGTATTTCACGTTCCAGTACCGGGGCCTCAGCACTGCCCAGATGAATGTCTCGTTCAAGACGCGGGTACTCATCAAGAGCTTCAGCTGCTTCCCTGAAACGCTCATACTCCTGCAGGCGACGAATCAGCTGCGCCCTTGGATCCTCTTCTTCGTCGTCTTCATCCGATGTTCTTGGCAGCAGTATGCGCGATTTAATTTCGGCGAGCATCGCTGCCATCACCAGGTACTCTGCGGCCAACTCGAATTGCGCAGCTTCCATGAGCTCTACATAGGCAATGTACTGGTCAGTGATGTCCGAAACATTAATGTTCAGGATATCAATATTTTGCCTTTTAATAAGATAAAGCAGTAAATCCAGCGGACCTTCAAATGCTTCCAGAAAAACTTCCAGTGCATCGGGGGGAATGTACAGGTCCTTTGGAAGGTCGGTCATCGCCTTACCGGCTACAAAAGCAAAAGGCATTTCTTCCTGGGTAGAAAAGGTTTGCTTGCGGGCGGCGACCAGAAGCCCGATTTTTTCACCCACTTCTTCTAATTCAAATTCATTGGCCGCTACCGGGTTTTCATTCTCATTTTCGCTTGATGCCACTTCCATGGAGGCGGAGGCGATGCCCTCATCCTGTTTCATAGATGCTGTAGTTTGATCTTGATGCCGGGCATCAACTTTGGTGTTCTCTCCATCACCAGCACTGTTGCTATCCTGACCGTTCTGACCACCCTGCCCATCCTGCACTGAATCGAATTCATTGCTCATCGGTAATTCAGCCCCATGGCCTGGCGTACATCTGCCATAGTTTCTCTGGCTACTTCCCTGGCCTTTTCCGAACCGTCTGAAATCACAGACTTCACCATTCCCATATTCTCTTCAAGTTGCCTGGCTTTAAGTCGTATCGGCTCCACTTCATTAACCACGGCATCAATAACCGGCTTTTTACATTCCAGACAACCGATACCTGCACTTCGGCAACCTTGCTGCACCCAATCCCGGGTTTGCTGGTCAGAATAAATTTCATGGAATTCCCACACCGGACATTTATCGGGATTACCCGCGTCGGTAAGACGAACCCTGGCAGGATCCGTAGGCATGGTTTTTATCTTCTGACTAATGGCATCATTTTCTTCACGCAGGGAAATAATATTGTCATAGGATTTTGACATCTTGCGCCCGTCAAGCCCTGGCATTTTGGGCGCCCTGGTCAGAAGAGACTGCGGTTCCGCAAGAATCATTTTTCCACTCCCCTCCAGGTAACCAAATAACCTTTCCTGGTCGCCAAGCGAAATATTCTGCTGTTCTTTCAACAAGGCGCGTGCTCTTTCAAGCGCTTCCTGATCCCCGGTTTCAAGATAGGCCTTGCGCAGATTTCTGAAAAGAGTCGCAGATTTTTTGCCCATTTTCCTGATTGCCGCCAGCGCAATGTCTTCGAAATCAGGTTCACGCCCATACAGATGATTGAAGCGGCGCGCCACTTCTCGAGTCAGTTCCACATGGGCAACCTGATCAGCTCCTACCGGAACATTACCGGCCTGGTACATTAAAATATCGGCGCTTTGCAGCAAGGGATAGCCCAGAAAGCCATAGGTACTGAGATCCTTGTCCTGGAGATTTTCCTGCATATCTTTATAACTGGGCACGCGCTCCAGCCAGCCAAGCGGTGTCATCATGGACAGCAGGAGATGCAATTCCGCATGCTCAGGAACCCGCGACTGAATAAACAGTGTGGCTGCACTGGGATTTACCCCGGCAGCCATCCAGTCAATAGCCATGTCCCAGATATTGTTCTCAATTATCAGGGGATCATCGTAATGGGTGGTCAGCGCATGCCAGTCGGCAATGAAGAAAAAGCACTCATATTCATGCTGTAATGTGGTCCAGTTTTTGATCACACCATGCAGGTGACCCAGATGCAGTTGTCCAGTAGGACGCATTCCTGACAGCACTCTCAGCTGCGAATTAACTGAGCTCAATTGTTACTCCCTGGCTCTTATTATTAGAGGACGATTATACCCGTATTTAGTCATATATTGGCAGGTTTGAAGCAAGATACCGCAATGAATTTTCAATCACATGGCCAGATTCCAAGTCTGCTGTTAACGAAAGGGATCAGGATCGGCCTTACCTTCCCTGAGTAGCTGTGGCGCACCATCAACCAGGCTCACAACGGTGGTTGCCTCAAGCCCGCAAAACCCGGAATCGATGATCAGATCTACCTGTTTGCCCATAACATCCCTGATCTCATCAATGTCACCCATGGGCATTGTCTCATCAGGCAAAATCAGCGTACTACTCAACAGCGGTTCATCCAGCTCCTTAAGCAAGGCTGAAACTACCGGATGATTCGGCACACGAATACCAATGGTTTTGCGCTTGGGATGCAGCATTAGTCTGGGAACTTCGGAGGTTGCCTGTAAAATAAAGGTATAGGCACCCGGCGTATAGCTCTTTAAAAGTCGGTAATCAGAATTGTTTACCCGCGCATAGGTTGCCAATTCAGAGAGATCCCGGCATACCAAAGTAAAGTTATGCTTAACACTTAATTGCCGGATCCTGATAATGCGCTGCAATGAAGCCTTATCCTGGATGTGGCAACCCAACGCATAAGCCGAGTCGGTAGGATAAATAATGACTCCCCCGCGTTTCAGGATCTCCACCGCCTGCCGGATAAGGCGTAACTGCGGGCTGTCAGGATGAATTTCAAATATTTGAGTCAAAGCCTAATTTCCTGGTCAATGTAACAAATGCCACTGAGCTAAAAAAACAGGCAAGACTATCATAGTGTCACCGGAATCAAGCAAATTTTTCCAATCAGGATATAATGCATTTTTAACTCTGGCTCTGGGTTTGAGCAGGCAAAATTTTATAATATGAAACAATTGATAGACTACATCCCCCTGATTGCCTTCCTCATCGTTTACAAAATGGAGGAAAGGATAATTTCCCTTGGCAGTTTCGATTACACCCTTGGTGGAATTTTTAGTGCCACTGAAATTCTGGTTGCCGCATCGATTATTGTCTATGGCTCAATATTTCTGGTTAATGGCAAATTAAGCCGATCCCATCTATTGCTGTTATCAGCAGTAGTATTGTTCTGCTCCTTTACCCTGATTTTTCGTGAAGAAGCCATCCTGAAATGGAAAGCCCCGGTGGTGAACTGGATCTTTGCCTGCGTATTCATCGGGAGTCAGTATTTCAACAAGCAAAACATGACGCAGATAATGCTGGGGCACGTTGTTGAACTACCTCCCGGCAAATGGAAAACCCTGAATTTTGCCTGGGCCGGTGTTTTCTTCTTTCTCGGCTGTACCAATCTTTTTGTCGCCTTCACCTTTCATGAATACTGGGTAGACTTCAAGGTATTTGGCAGCATGGCCATACTTTTATTATTTTCCATCGCGCAAATGGTATATCTGTGGCCATATATCGAAGAGCAGGAAAAACAAAAGCTGGAACTTGAAGATCAGCCAGGTTCGGAAAACGTAGCAGTGGATTCCAAAGAACTGCCTGAATAGTTTTCCGCAAAATTATGTCTGACTGCACGCCCGCCCCTGACTTTTAGCCAGGTCCCAGGCTAATCTGTCAGGGCTGGTTTCAAGTCAGGAAAATTCTCATCCAGTATTAGGTTCCACTGATAGACAAGGTCTGCGTTTCTCTCAAGAAAGGCCTTGGCATTACCTTCAATGGTTACTGAACTCATGGTATCGCCGATTCTCGTCTTCCTGATTAATTCCTTACCTGAATAAATCAGACCAAAAACCGTGTGCAAGCCATTCAAATGAGGCGTTGCCTGATGCGTGATAAAAAACTGACTGCCATTAGTCCCTGGCCCTGAATTTGCCATGGACATAATGCCCATCTGGTTATGACGCAAGCGAATTTCATCCTGAAATTCATAGCCCGGGCCTCCACTTCCATTACCTGCCGGATCTCCGCCCTGAATCATAAATTCATCAACCACACGATGAAAGGTCAGTCCGTCATAGAAACCACGTGTCGCCAGATTAACAAAATTGCTCACTGCGATGGGAGCAACCTGACGATAGAGAAGAAATTCCATTGTTCCCCTGTTGGTTTCAATAACAGCATACAGTTCATTGGGATCCTTTCCGGCAACTTCCTGAGCATCAACGGTATTCATGGAGAACATGATTATAAAAGTAAAAATAATGAACACTTTTTTGGACATACCTGAATCCTGAATTGTTTTTAAACCAGAGAGTTTTTAGTTATTTCGTCAACACCAGCTTGATAAAGGGATCGCTGAAGATAAATATCGGAAGATAAGATGTGAAATAGTATACAAGAGCATTCATCGATAAGGGAGACCCTGCAAAGCCGGGAGCAGACGGAAAATATATTAAAAACAGTAATCCCCTGTACTGCCCTTATTTTTGGGGAAGCCCTTTTAAATTCCTCTCCTGTTCTCAATAGGGTCAAAATTATATCCCGACCACAGCCCTAAGCTGGATTCAGTGCATGAATACGCTGAATCATGGCTGGTAACATTTTATCGTCTAAACAGAAAAAATAGTGATCCGGTTAAAATTTGTTACCGTAATTGTTACCGTGATATGAAATTTGAACGCTTTTCCTTGTAAATCCGGGCTTTCTAATTATAAAGCCATTGATTCCGCGACAAAAAAGCGAGTAATAGAAAGAAATAAAGTGGTTTTTTTGCCCAAAATGGTAACAAATTCACACTATTTGATGATATTTCTCTCTATTTGTTACCTATAAAGGTAACACTATGTTACCATTCGCCTGCGCTTCCAAAAGAGGTGTGGCTAATCATCTAAATATTCTTAAAAGGAGACAACTGATGACCGTTAAATTTAAAAACTCAGAAACAATTGAAGAAGTTGTAGTAAGCACTGTCAGCACGCTTTTAGTTCTGGCTGTACCAATGCTAATCATTCTTGCCTCTGTATAGTAATTTACAGAATCAATTATGATCAGGCATTCACCTTCCCCAGGAAACAGTCGAGTCAAAAATTAACAATTCCCCTTAGACTATTCCCCTTAATAGTCGCAGTCTGAACCCAGGTCTTCCCCCTTATACCTTGCTAACAGACTGCGCCTGTTCTGTACTCAAAACCTGAATCACATCAAATCCTCCCTAATCGCGAGAGCTAATCCTGTCGACAAAATTACAGGGTCTGTGACGAGAATCCAGCTGCCCCCGAATAATCCCCTCCCAGGCAGTTTTGCATGCACCAGGGGAACCCGGCATACAGAAAACCACCGTGTTATTGCTTAAGCCTGCAAACGCTCTTGACTGAATAGTCGAGGAACCAATTTCCTTGTAGGACAGGTATCTGAATAGCTCGCCAAAACCATCAATAACAGAGTCCAGTAGTGGCATTATAGATACTACGGTGTTATCCCGTTTGGTAAATCCGGTTCCGCCAGTGAGAAGAACGGCGTGTACTGGTTCTTCGCCGATCAATCCTTTTACCAGGGCACGCAACGCCTCTACATCATCTTTGCAGATATGTTTTTGATTCAAGTGATGGCCTTCCGCTTTGAGAGCATCCACCAGATATTGCCCGGAAGTATCATTCTCTTCAGTGCGGGTATCAGACACCGTGACAACGGCAATCTGCAAAGGGGCAAAATCTTTTTGGGGCTTGTTTCCGGACATAATCGTAGTCTCAAGTCTCAAGTCACAAGTTTCAAGTGACATCAACGTTTATAGTTATCTTAGGGGTCAGGGGTTCAATGGGAGCAAAATGGCTTCAGGAAAATAATTCTTTGGGTGACTTAATTTGGGTGACTCTAAATAGACGAGTTTTACCTGCACAAACTTGTGACTTGCAACTCTGTTTACCCGCCCGTCATGTTCATAAAGCGGACCAGTTGAGGCTCATCCTTGTCATAAAAATAATGTCTCAAGGGCTTCAAATCCATAGCCTTGATTATATGCTCCTTGAGCACCTCATCATCACCTGGATTTTCCCGTAGCACCTTGCGCAAATCCATGGAATGCTCGTTACCCAGACATAGCAACAGCCTGCCTTCTACGGTCAGACGTACTCTGTTGCAGGTATCACAAAAATTATGGCTGACTGGCGAAATAAAGCCAACTTTACTCGCGTGGGACTCCACCTGGTAGTAACGTGAAGGGCCTGCGGTAGTCATTTCTATCGGAGTCAGTGGATATCGCTCACTGATAAGCGCCATGACTTCATCATTACTGACCATGGTATCGCCCCGCTCGTGGTCCGACACCTCGCCCAAAGGCATTTCTTCGATATAGGCAATATTAATTCCAAGTCCCAGAGCGTATTCAAGCAGGTCCAGTACTTCATGCTCATTACGCCCTCTCAGGATCACCGAGTTAAGTCTGATGGCGTCAAAGCCTGCCGCAACAGCAGCTTCTATTCCTCTTTGTACTTTGTCCAGCTTCCCGGTTCTTGTCATGCGTTGAAAGCTTTCTGCATTGAGACTATCGAGACTGATATTAATACGGGTAACACCGGCTGCCTTGAGAGGTACAGCCAGTTTTTCCAATTGGGAACCATTAGTCGTTAACAGTAACTCCTTCAACCCGGGGAGCTTGCCAATTTTTTCAATCAGGCTCATCACATTTTTACGCACCAGTGGCTCACCACCGGTCAGGCGCAATTTGTTTACCCCCAGCTCGGTAAATGATTTTGCCACCTGGTAAATTTCCTCAAGAGAAAGCACCTGTTTTCTGGGCAAAAAGGTCATTTCCTCGGACATGCAATAAACACAGCGAAAATCACAGCGATCAGTAACTGACAGGCGCACATAGTCAATATGTCGACCATGCTGATCCACAAGCATGGGAGCTTGCTCAGTCGCATTCTCTAAAGACCCTTGATCAGACACTGTGCTCATTGAATTATTCGCCTATATCCTTGTTTTTCGTAAGGAAAAAATAAGTTGTAGAGGACAAAATTATACAGGATTCACCAACCTAACGGAATGTAAGACTACCACCCCGGTTATTCGCGATGGGTCCACACAGAAACCTGCTACTTGATAATATCGGGGCGCCCGGGAGAATCTGCACCCTCAAGCCAGGCCTTACCTTCCCCATAGAGCTTTTCGATTTCAGGTCCCTTCAAGCCCGGCAAACCGGCTTTCGCCACCGCATATCCAATCTGGGATTGCAGGTAGGCAAGGTGGCAGTAGCCTTCGGGAAAGCTGGCCAGAACATCTGGATCAAGGGCCAGCGAAGCATTCGGATCTACCACATCAAGTCGGTCCTTTTCATAAACAGGCTGGCGACGCACCATACCCCAACGCCCTTCACGCTTTTCAAAAAAATCATAAAACCTGCCGGTACACACAACATCCACCAGCACATCATGTACCGGAGCACGCTGATTGATCGTCATTTTGGTCTGGGCGACAGCTCTGTCTCCCGAGACATCACAAGTAAAGCCGCCATGAAAATGAATAATACTGACGCCCTTTTCAAAGCCTTCACGGCGCGCTCTGATAAAATCATCAGACGGAGCCTGAAACCAGGTGGCACACATAAAACCGTCATCATGCCAGCACTCGGCAAAACGTTCCCAGTTGCCGGAATCACTGAAAATCGCCCAGTTATCGATCAGTTCGCGAATTTCTCTCTTGTCGTCAATTACCTGTTTGTCCATTACATCTTCTCCAATCGGTCCATAGCAAGTATCAATAGCCAGATACAAACCTATTATTTACTTTAATTATTAGTTATATCTTATTGTTTTTGATACATATAAATAATTCTATACTTTTCCAGGCATAGGCCTTTTTTGTTTTCAGGATGACAGTTTACACCGGGATGGCGTCAGCATGACAGCCGTAACAGTCAAGCAGAATTTTTAAGGTTTCAAGGTGATTTGCTAAGGAATACATCACACAAATTTGCTATCTTAGCGGACTGAATTTTTCTATGACCGGAGACACAGAAGTATGATTATTGATTGTCATGGCCATTACACCACTGCACCGGATGCACTGGGTAACTATCGTGAGGCCCAGAAAGATGCACTTAAGTCAGATCCAGCCCATATTGGCGAAAAAGGCAACATTGATATTTCTGATGACCAGATCAGGGAAAGCCTGGAAAACAGCCAGCTTAAACTGCAGCGCGAAAGGGGCACCGATTGCACAATTTTTTCTCCACGTGCATCCTGGATGGGTCCGCATGTGGGTAATGAATGGACCAGTAAATTCTGGACAGAGCACACTAATGAGCTTATTTATCGGGTCACTCAGTTATATCCACAAAACTTTATTGGTGCCTGCGCCCTGCCCCAGTCCCCTGGTACCGATTTGAAAAACTCGGCTGCCGAACTGGATCGCTGCGTTAATGAATTTGGTTTCGTCGGTTGTAACCTGAACCCTGACCCTTCCGGTGGAAAATTTGATTCTCCACCAATGGGCGACCGCTATTGGTACCCTGTTTATGAAAAAATGGTTGAGCTCGACGTTCCCGCCATGATTCATGTCAGCGGCTCCTGTAACCCGGCCTTTCACTCTACGGGCTCCTATTACCTGAGTGCCGACACCACGGCTTTCATGCAATTAATGCAAAGTAGCGTGTGTCAGGATTTCCCTACCATCAAATTCATTATTCCCCATGGTGGCGGCGCTGTGCCTTACCACTGGGGACGTTTCCGCGGACTGGCCGACATGCTTAAACTGCCGCCACTGGATGAGCTGTTAATGAACAATGTGTTTTTCGACACCTGCGTCTATCACCAGAAAGGCATTGATATGCTGCTGAATGTGATTGATAACAAAAACATACTGTTCGCCTCTGAAATGGTCGGTGCAGTAAGGGGGATTGACCCGGAGAGTGGCCAGTATTTTGATGACACCAAACGTTATATTGATAATGCGGCAATTTCAGATCAGGAAAAAGCGAATATTTTTGAACATAATATAAGGAAGGTATTTCCACGTTTAAAAGTATAGTGATAGAGAAAAGAAAGAGGCTTCGGCCTCTTTTTTTTGCAAAAAAAGATGGCAACAGGCAACCGCCCTCACCTGTCATGCAATGGATATCTCTCAGCCCCGATCAATACAACAAATGTATAAGTGTTATTAATTATTAAATATACTTAATACATCACCTGAAAACTCGAAAGGAAAATTTATGTCTACTCAAGATTCCTGCGTTTCCATAGTTCCCTACTTTAAAGTTCATGAAGGCAGACTGGCTGATTTTAAAGCCTTGGCCGAACAGTTTGTCAGCCAGACCAGCGAGGAAGCACAATGCCTTTATTATGGTTTTTGCTTTAACGGCGATGAAGCTCATTGCCGTGAAGGTTATCAAGGCGCGGAGGGCGTTCTTGCTCATCTGGATAACGTCGGTCAGCTGCTGGAAGAAGCGTTGCAGATTGCTGACCTGACCAGACTTGAAATACATGGCGCTAAAAACGAACTGGCTAAATTGCATGAACCCCTAAAAGAAATGAATCCTGCTTATTTCATTCTTGAATATGGCTTCCGCCATTAAGCACGCTGATGGCTCCTCACCTTGGCTGACGGCTCCTCACCCTATATGACAATGGAAGAAAAGAAACAACAGCTCCCCGGCAAACGTAAGCCTCTTTTTACAGCAGTTTCCTTCGCCTGCCTTTTGCCTGGATTCACTCTCACTTTTATAATGTCATCAAAAATTGATCATGGGGAAACGCTGGCTGGCTACAGTAGCCTGGGTATTTTGCTGTCGTATACCGTTGCTCTTGTGCTAAGCGGACTGGTGACAGGACAAATCGGCCTGATCCGCGGAGAGAAACCTTTGGCTCTGCCTGTGCTGGCTTTGATCATTAACGGCATAATGTTTATTGCCGTTATTGTGAATATTCCCGGATGATCCTATGCGCGTAAATAAAGCAAGGTTAACCCGGCAAGTTCATGCTTGACGCGGGTTAGCGAAAAAGCCGTTCATTCTGGCATAATGCCCACCTATGAATCGCGCACATCAACCACATCTGAGTTCTCTCTCTATTGTTTTCCTGCTTATTACAGCAATGGCAAGTAGCTCCCTGTTCGCTGCGCAAGTCACTGTTGCCGTCACCAGTAATTTCGACTTTACTCTGGATGAACTGAAGCAGGAGTTCGAAGCCATGAGCGGGCATAGCGTAACTACTGTCCCGGGTCCCAGCGCAAAACACTATGGCGAAATTATGCAAGGCTCTGGCTATGATATTTTTCTTTCAGAAGATGAAATGCGCCCCCAAGTGCTGGAAAATCAAGGCAGAATAATTCCCGGCTCACGCTTTACCTATGCCCATGCCAGGCTGGTATTGTGGAGTATTGATAATCGAAAACTCACTTCAGATACTTTATCGCAAGGCGAATTTGAATTTCTGGCAATAGCCAATCCCCGCCTGTCTCCCTATGGCAACGCGGCAAGGGAAATACTGGAGGCTATGGACAGCTGGGATGCGCTACAGGAAAAGCTGGTGATTGGTGAAAATATCGGGCAAACCTACCATTTTGGTATCAGTGGCGAAGTGGATATGGCATTGATTGCCTTTTCCCAGATCATATTCGGCAAGTTTTTACAGGCCGGTAGTTACTGGCTTATTCCCGAGAATCTTTACACCCCTATTAAACTTGAGGGTGTCAGGCTAACTGATAACAGTGCCGCAAAGGATTTTATCGACTTTATGAAAAGCCCTCGCGGGAAGTCCATTATCCAAAGTAATGGATTCTCCGTCCCGTGATTCTAGGCGAAGCTGATTTAACCGCTTTACTGCTTACGCTTAAACTGGCTTTGGCATCCACACTTATTTTGCTTGCCCTTGGTACTCCCTTTGCCTGGTGGTTGGCCAGAACCCGCTGGCGCTTTAAATATTTTATTGAAGCCATGATTGCGCTACCCCTGGTACTTCCTCCCACGGTACTGGGTTTTTACCTGTTACTGCTACTGGGTGCCAACGGACCAATTACAGCTCTCGGCGCCGCACCACTAGCCTTTACCTTTGGCGGCCTTGTTATTGGCTCGGTGATTTATTCCATGCCCTTTGTCATCCAACCCTTGCATGATGCATTTCAAGCTATCGGGAAGCGTCCGCTGGAAGTAGCAGCAACATTAAGAGCATCACCCTGGGATCGTTTTGTTACTATCGTCCTTCCCCTGGCAAGACCTGGCTTTATTACTGCCAGCGTACTTGGCTTTGCCCATACTGTTGGGGAGTTTGGAGTCGTGCTGATGATTGGCGGAAACATTCCCGGACAAACCCAGGTACTGTCTATAGCCATTTATGATCATGTCGAAAGTATGGACTATGCCAGTGCACACTGGCTTTCAGGCGCGCTGATAATACTCTCTTTTATCATGCTGGTTTTGGTTTACGCCAGCAACAGGCGCTTCAGGATTTTTAAAGTATGAGCCTGGATATCAGCTTTAATCTTCAACGTGAAGGCTTTGCCATGCATGTTGAGCTGACTCTACCTGAAACTGGCGTATCTGCCATATTCGGTCCTTCCGGAAGTGGCAAGACAACCTTGCTCAGGGCCATCGCCGGGCTTGAAAACATCCCCAACAGTAAGGTGATATTCAAAGGGCAGTGCTGGCAGAGTAACTCCAGCTTCGTGCCCACCCATTTGCGGCCCATTGGCTATGTTTTTCAGGAGCCAAGCCTTTTTCCACACCTTACTATCAGACAAAACCTTGAATATGGTTTAACCCGCGTTGACGGGAAAAATCGTCGCGTGTCACTGGACAATGCCGTTGAGTTACTGGATATCGGTCATTTATTAAAACGACAGCCGCACACCCTTTCCGGTGGCGAACAGCAACGGGCCGCCATCGCCCGCGCCCTGGCAGTGAGCCCCCTGCTTTTGCTAATGGACGAACCACTGTCTTCCCTGGACAGCAAATTGAAGCAGGAAATCCTGCCCTACCTTGAATCCCTGCACCATGAACTTACCATCCCGATACTGTATGTCAGTCATGCCACTGATGAAGTGGCCAGACTGGCTGACACACTGGTTATTCTCAAAGCCGGTGAAATACTTGGCAGTGGACCAATCCAGGAAATGTTGACGCGGCTGGATTTACCCTTGTCCCACCGACATGATGCCGAGACACTGATTCATGGCACAGTAATTAACACAGATTCGGAGTTTGGATTAACCAGTATGGCTTGCGGTGATCTTGTCTTTACTGTTCCTGGCAATACTCTTATCCCTGGCAAAAACGCGCGCTTACGAATTGCTGCTCATGATGTCAGCCTCACCCTGGAAAAACAGACCGGTACTTCCATACAGAATATTTTCCCGGCCACAGTAGTAGAACTGCAAACTGAAAGTCATGCCCAGATCATGGTAAAGCTGCAATTAGGCGATATACCCCTGCTGGCAAGGCTAACCCGAAAGTCGGTAGAGGAACTGGCTATTAAACCGGGCATACAAGTCTATGCGCAAATTAAAAGCGTAGCGGTTCTGGCATGAGCCTTTTTCATTTTTTTGGGCAAAAAAAATGGAGGACCGAAGTCCTCCATTTTTATTAGGAAAAAGCTGTTTTTAGAAATTCATTTCTAAGCCCAGACCCCACTCTCTTGGTGCATCTACACCACTGAAATCAAACTGCCAGATACTGTCCATAAATCCTGAATTGAGAAATTTCTCTTCAGTAATGTTATTAACAAAAGCAGTTAGCCTCCAGTCAGCATCATTTGGCTGGTATACCGCGCGGGCATTCCAGCGCCAGATATCACCGGCAGGTGAACTTCCACCACCATAGGCATCCTGACGGAAGTTTGGAATGCTTGAGCGCCAGAAATTACCAAAGTAATTACCCGACAGTCGCGTAGTCACCTCACCTTGAAGCACATTCCATTTGTAATCTGCAAACAAGGCATAGGTTTCATCCGGTGCACCACCAAACTCGGTATCTTCGGTAAGCTGTGCACCTGGCTTTAGATTCACATACTTGGTATCCAGAAAGCCAAGATTGGCACCCAATTGCAAACTATCGTTCACAAAATAGGTCATTTCCAGCTCCAGACCTTTCGCTTCACCGTCCGAAGCATTGGCAGTAAATACTTCAGTAATTGGATCACCCGTTGCTCTGTCAACAGTTGAAAAAGCAGCCTGGATATCAACCCAGTCAGTCATGAAGTAAGTTGCATTGACACGCAAGGTGCCATCAAGAAAATCACCGCGTATACCAAACTCGGTGTTCTCAATGGTTTCAGGTGTAAAAGGGATCTGGTTAATACCCAGCGAATCTGCGATTGTGCTAACACCACCGGAGTTAAAACCTTCCGTGTAGCTGGCATATATCATCACATCTTCATTGAGATCATAGCTGGTAGCGAATTTCCAGGTGGTCTTGCTGAAATCAGATGGGACCAGAGATGCTGGATCCACATCAACCCTGACAGCCCCTTCTGGATTGGCAAAGCCTCTATCCCAAATCAGCGGTCGCGCTTCAACCTGGCCAGCTGCAACTGCATCCTGAACCAGAGTATTCCAGTTTTTATTATGCTGTTCATGACGGCGGAAACCAACGGTCACATCCCAGGCATCATTAAGGAAGTAGGTCAGCTCACCGAAAATTGCATCACCAGCCACTTCTTCTCTAGCACCACGGTCATGGGCCGGAGAAGCTGCATTAAAACCAACAACAGTTGCAAACAACGGCACCCAGGAATTAAACGCGGTACAGGGACGCGGCCAGCCAGCCACTGTATTAGGATCAAGTGCCGGGTTGATAGTCGGGAATTGGCCATTACCACTCTCAATTGAGGGGTTCAGATTGGGGTCAGAGGAACTGAAGTCATAACCGTAATCTGCAGGAGTCGCAGCGCAGGTAGGTGATGCGAGTACATCATCGTAGCTCAGGGTCTGCGGGATACCGGCGTTGATGGTCTGGAATGTACCAGGAGGTACGGGAGGCCCACCTGTTGACCCACCTGCACCACCACCCCAACCATCAGGGAAGCTCCAGTCGGAATGAGAGAACTCAGTAGCACGAGAGAGAGTCTCCTGATCCCAATCAAAATAACCCAGTACTGCCGAGAAATTATCAAAATCAAAATTTACCTGAATCTCATGACTGGTAAAGTCGCGCTCCGCCACATCATAATTGGTAAAGAAGTTAAATTGCGCCCCGGCGAAATCGGTCCATATTTCATCATTAACCGTTGTATCGCCATAGATATATTTTAAGGATATGGTTTCATTGACTTCGTACTCAACGGTTAAATTGGTCGAATTCAGTTTTATCTGGTCCGGGCTGGTCAGCGCTTTGGTATTTTGATAGTCATCCAATTGACCTCCGGGAAAACCACCTACTTGAGAAAGATTATTAAAGCCTCTTCCTCCGGCAGCCAAACTTGCAATATCATGCGCCTCTGCGATACCAACCTGCCAGCCAAAACGCTGTGCTACACCAGGATTGATAAAGGTTTGTACACCTGCTGTCGTCTGTAGCTGCTCATCCTGCTGCTGAATAAAACGAACGCTTAATTTATCCGTTGGCGTCCAGAGTATGTCACCACGCACAGTCTGATTTTCCAGCTCACCATGCTTCTGACCCGTAGTTACACTTTCCACATAACCGTCTTTATCATAGCTGGCTATTGTCCACTTGGTGCGGAGAGTATCACCGATCGGAATATCAACAGAGCCACTGACATCCCGACGATCAAAGGAACCCGCCTGAACAACCAATCTGCCACCAAAATCTTCAGCAGGCTTTTTGGTAAATACTTGCACAGAACCACCAGTGGAGTCACGCCCAACCAGAGTACCCTGCGGTCCACGTAATACCTCGACTCTATCGAGTTCAACAAATTGACGTTGTAGCAATCCAACCTGGGAAACCTGCCAAACACCATCTACATAGGTGCCTACATTTGGAATACCACGCATCTGGAAAGTACCATTGGCTGAACCACGGCCGTTACCGTAAATTAAAACGTTTGGCACATTGGCCGTCAGGTCCTGGGTATTCTCAATATTCTGTACTGCCAGCCCCTCCTCACTCAAGGCGGTTACTGCCAACGGCGTATCCTGGACACTGGTTTCACGTCGTGTCGACGTAATAACGATTTCTTCCAATGCCGGCCCATTTTGCGCAATAGCAGTTTGTGCAACAAAGCCTGCTTGAGCAGCCAGCGCAGCCAGTACCGCCACTTTCATTTTGGTAAGTTTCATGAACTCCCCCTTAGATTGATTAAAATAATGTACTTTTTAGTCCGCTTTGCCGTTTCTCTTCCCTGTGGCAAATTCCATTTTCTGATAATTATTATGTTATAAACGGAAATAGAGTAAGGTATTTGTACCGCCTCAGCCGGCTTAGGTCAACCAGCTATTCTGGGGTAGCTTATATCCATATAAATCAATAGCTTGGAACTTCATG
>CBFIIQ010000027.1:0-44774 GCA_965662685.1 Pseudohongiellaceae bacterium
TATCGACAGGCCATACCTGGAAGTGGACGCGGAAGAGATACGGCACATCAAGCCCGTATTGACCCTGGTGAACGGAAAAGCAGTGCATGCCACAGCGCCATTTTCAGTTTTGCTCAGACAGTAATTTAGCCGCAAAACTGCTTTCTTGAGTTTAGCGAGCTGACAATGTTTTAGGTCTGTAAATTTATTGTGATCTGTCTGTTTTTTCCATTCAAACCAGTGGCAATTCTGTTGTTTGTTTCATAGTCTCCATCACAAAGCTTGAACTGACATCCGACAGGTTGGCTTTGATCAGTTGCTTGTACAAACGGTCATAGCCTTTCATGTCTTCATCAACCGCTTTTATCAGGTAGTCCAGATCCCCACTCATGCGATACACCTCCAATACGCCTGGCATTGCCTGAATTACCTTTTGGAATTGAGTGGCCCATTTATCATTATGTTCGTTGGTTCGCACGGAAATATAAACCGTCAAGGGCAGGTTCACCTTGTCCTGATTGAGGAGAGTGACCTGTTTACGAATGACGCCGTCCTGGGTGAGTTTCTGGAGTCGGCGCCAACAGGCTGACTTGGACATGCCAATGCGATCGGCAAGTTCGCCAGTGGAGAGGGAGGCGTCTTTCTGGATCAATTCCAGCAGCGAAAGGTCAAGTTTGTTCATTTTATTCTCATATTTGTTAAATTATAGAAATAATATGCCATATTATTAAGTTATACGGAACATATGTCTTTATAAGGTAGCGATATTGCCGCAAATGGAAACAATGTTTCTGGCCCCATGGGATAGAATTCCCGCTTCTTGAAAGGAGCAGTAAGAATGAGCGACGCCTTAATTACCAGAATTCGGGAATCCGTGATTGGTGACCGGCAGGGCATTGAAACCTGTTTTGGCATTAAACCGCTGGTTTATGCGGATTACACCGCCTCTGGCCGCGCACTCACCTTTATTGAAGATTTCATTGCCACCCGCGTGTTACCGTTTTATGCCAACACCCACACCGAAACCTCGTTTACCGGTGCGCAGACATCCAAGTTTCGTGAAGAAGCCAGACAGACCATTCGACAGGCAGTAAATGCCAACAGTGATGATCAGGTTATCTTTACTGGCTCGGGCGCAACCGCCGCCATCAATAAACTAATTGATATCCTTAATCTTCGTTTGCCTGCCGAGTTGAATGCGCGCTACAAACTGCATGAACAAATGCCCGCAGATAATTTGCCAGTGGTCTTCATCGGGCCCTATGAACATCACAGTAACGAAATTCCCTGGCGTGAATCCATTGCCGATATAGTGGCTATTCCCCTGACAAAAAACGGCCAACTGGATATCGCTATCCTGGAAGAAAAGCTGGTTCAGTATGCCGATCGTGAACTGAAAATAGGTAGCTTTTCTGCCGCCTCCAATGTCACCGGTATCAAAACAGATGTGGACAAGGTCGCCGCCTTGCTCCATGCCCATGGTGCTTTTTCTTTCTGGGACTATGCCGCCGCCGCACCCTATGTGGGCATTGATATGAATCCGTCACGGCCGGAGTGTGCCAAGGATGCGGTATTTATCAGCCCGCACAAGTTTGTCGGTGGCCCCGGTACTCCGGGTATTTTGGTAGTAAAAAAGCAGCTGCTGAACAACTCCGTGCCAGCAGTACCAGGTGGCGGCACGGTGGTTTACGTCACACCTGAGGATCATCGCTTTATTGCTGACCATGAACGTCGGGAAGAGGGCGGTACACCGGCAATTGTGGAATCCATTCGTGCCGGTATGGTGTTTGGTCTGCAGCAAGCAGTCGGTACCCGGCGCATTGAAGAGCTTGAAGCAGATTACAAGGCTCGGGCGCTGACCCGGTGGGGCTCCAATCCGGCGCTTGAAATTCTGGGAAATACCAAAGAAGACAGCCTCTCCATCTTCTCCCTGCGCTTCAAATACCAGGACAAGGACCTGCATTACAGTTTTGTCGTTGCTCTGCTTAATGAATTGTTTGGTATTCAGGCACGTGGTGGTTGTTCCTGTGCCGGCCCCTATGGTCACGAGCTGCTGGGCATGGATATGGCCTACAGCAGGGCTCTGGAAAAGCAGATAGTGCAGGGGCACACGGTTCTGCGTCCGGGCTGGGTTCGGCTTAATTTTAATTATTTTATTGGTGATGAAACCTTTAATTATCTGTTGGATGCCATTGATCTGGTGGCCAGCCATGGCTGGAAGTTATTACCCTATTATGAGTTTGATCCATCAAATGGCACCTGGCGTTATCAGGGTAATAAAATAGAGTTGGACTCTCTGTCCGTAAGCGAAATGCTGGATTCGGAGAAAAGCGTGAATTCCACTGAGGACGTCCCGTTGGAGACTATCTTTGCTCAAGCAAAGCATATGCTTGAGCAGCTGGAAATTCAGGGTGTACGTTATATGCTGACCTTGCCCCCGCAGGCAGAAAAATTACGCTGGTTTGTATTGCCTCAGGACATCCAGGAGACGGATCAAAGCAATACCAAAAAGACCTGCGTCATATGAAATCCTGATCGACCTTATTCATCCGAATAATTAAAAAGTCGTTTAATAATCGTAGTAGATCTGAAAAATGGACATTTCAACGCTTCTAGCCTTTTCGTTCAGTTTTTTTCTGATCTCACTCAGCCCCGGTCTTTGCATGACCCTTTCCATGACACTTGGCATCAGAATCGGTGTGCGTCGCACGCTATGGATGATGGTCGGTGAGCTTACCGGTGTTGTGTTAGTGGGTGTGGCCTCCCTGGCCGGGGTCGCGGCATTGATGCTGAACTACCCCGGTGGGTTTGCCATTGTGAAATTCGCCGCTGCAGTATTTCTGTTGTGGTGCGCTCTGCGAGCCTGGCGCGAGTCAACAGAGGTATCCGGGAAAGGCAGAAGCCATGAGCTGACAGAACGCCAGCTCATGTCACAGGGTTTTGTCACAGCGACGTCCAATCCCAAAGGCTGGATTTTCATGGCAGCCTTGCTGCCACCTTTCATAAATCCGGGTCGGGATATCATTCCCCAGGCATTACTGCTGCTATCCCTGATCGTAGTGATCGAATTTACCAGTTTACTTATCTATGCTCGTGGCGGACGGATGTTAAAGGATATGCTTACCAGACGCGGCCTTGATCACTGGTTGAACCGTATTTCCGCCTGCATGATGGCGAGTATTGCGGTCTGGCTGGTGTTGTCATAATCAAAAACCACTCTGTTCGCTGTATTACTCTGGTAACTCTTTAATAACGGTCGTTCAGATAAACCATGTCGCCACCGGGCGCTGCAGTGTGACAAGCTATACAGCCTGGACCCTTGCCAACCAGTGCGTTGCCATTAGGGGCCTTGTCATAGGAGCCATCAGGCAGGTACTTGGCCCAGAACCAATCATGGTTGTTGGCATCAAAGCCCGGACGACGAAACATCACGGTAGTTGCCATCAGAAATTCCTGTGGATTATTGGATACCGCATCAATGGTTGATCCGTCGCCACCATAATTATGTTTGATTATTACTTCTGCAGTAATGCCATTCACAGTAATGTCGCTTTCCAGTGTTACCAGCTTGTTGCCGTGGGGCTGCGTGCCTTCATAAGGTCTGGCCATAATGCTGTCATTACCAGCGAGTCTTGCTGTGACCAAGGCATCCCAAAGGGTATCGCCAAAAGCAATATCATTTTGAGTGCCAAATGGTGCAGGTTGGGAAAGTGCCATATTTGATAAAAGAAAAAGTAACGGTAAGGCAGTAATTATTTTTAGTATGTTCATTTTTATCCCTTTAATTATTATTTGCTTCCTAAGGTAAGAAAGGGGCTTTTGATATTTATTGCAGAAATAATTTTTAAAAAATAATTATGTAAGTAATCATTGTGTACCCGGTCTACAGTCCACCAGAATTATAAGTGGGATACGTTGGTTGGTTTTTTATATTTGTACCGAATGTTTAATTACTGCCAAATGAGCATTGGGTGTCTGAATAAAAATTTGTTCCAAAAAGTATAAAATAAAAAAATTACTATGGTTATTATGATTAAGGTATGATTTTTATTCTTATATGGCGTAGGCCGGATTAATAAGGAAAGGCGACTGGACTTATGCATATCTATTTAATCAGGTGCTTCAAAAGTGTGGCATTAGACGTTCTATTTTTTTCTACCTTCAGCCTGATTTCAGTACAGCTGTTATCCCAGCCTGTTTCAGGGCGTGGCGCTCCTGACCCCCTGCATGTTGAGGTGATAGTCGGGTCCGAAGGCAAAGGGATGTACCCTGGGGCAGGTATTCCTGAAGGCAATACCCCCATATTTTCCGCAAGAGATGGCGATATTCCAGAGGGAATTCAGCCTCTGCCTGTTGATATCTTTAATACGCCAGACTTTTATCTTGATGCCAATTACTGGATGGACCCGCGCTACTATCGCTGCAACTCGCCGGTGGGACTGGAACAAATTTGGGGTGCCTATGAGGTGCCACTGATTGGTGATAATCCTCCAGAAACGGCAGCCTGGGGTTATTGTGATAGGGATTACCCGCGTGAGGAAATTGTTAGTCCTTACCCCTTCAGGACGGCATCAGCACATTTCAAGGCCTTGATGGCGCAAGCGCAGTCAAATGGAGGCCCGACGATTTATAATCAGGCAAGCTTGCCTGACTGGAATGGTCGTTATCAGCGTGGACGGGAAAAAACAGACACCTGGTTTCATGGCGCCATTCTGCAGATACCCACCTATCTTTCACTGCTGACACCGGATTATAAACGCCGCTTTGTGCAACAGATGTATCACTACACGGGGAGCAGTGCGCCACAATGGCCAGGGTCCTATTGCTGGCCGGAGGGCTTTATGCGTCGCCTTGCCCAGTATGGTGGTGCCACGGTTAACATTGTCATGACGCCGGATTTGATTCTTGATATCAGAAATGCAGCAAAAACACTCATCACCCAGATTCATGTTGGCCGGGAATTCAATGAAAGCGGTGTAGTGCCACGTTTGGGTCCTGATGTCCCTGAGTGGCTTGGTGAAACCGTTGGTTTTTGGGATGGTGAAGCATTAATCACCTGGACCTCCAATGTTCAGGGCTGGATGTCCCATGGTGCTTTTGAGTACAGCAATAAATTTCAGTCAATAGAAATATATACCGCGGTCAAAAATTCCGCAGGCGTTCAAACGGGGCTGAAACATGAAGTAATTCTGTATGATGAAGAAGCCTTTGTTGATCCGCTCAGAATAGTTCACAGGCTGGAAAAACTGTCAGCACTGAATCAAACAGAGCCGTTTCGAATAATGGAATGTGTTCCGGCAATTTTTCCTGAAAATGGACAGGCCAGCCCTAAAGTACCAGGCACCCGGCTGGACTATATTATGCCGGATATTCCAGGGCGTCCCTGGGCTGATATCTGGGAGCGCTTTCATGAAGAGGGTTTGCAGCGGCCGCAGGATGAAGATTACTTTAGCTTTGAATAATGTCTAATTATTCATGCCCAGTGCATAATTAATTTTACAAAAGCTCAATGATCTGTGAACTTATACACTTTGCCAAATCAATCTAACCAGAGTGCCGCTATGATTTTTTTTTATGCCCCAAACGCCTGTTCATTTGCCTCTCACCTTGCTCTTGAGCATGTGGGGGCAGAGTATGAAGCCCATCGTCTGGATTTTTCCCGGAATCAGCAGCGGGATGATGAGTACCTGAAAATGAATCCTAAGGGCCGGGTGCCTGCGCTGATGACTGATCAGGGACTGCTGACGGAAAACATTGCCATCCTGGCCTATTTGGCACAAACCTACCCGGAATCGAATATAGCCCCGGTGAATGACCCGTTCCAGTTTGCCCGGGTACAGGCATTCAACAGTTACTTGTCCTCCACTGTCCATGTGGCCCATGCGCATAACTACAGAGGCTACCGCTGGGTCGAGGCAGACGATACTCATTCCATAGAAGCCATGAAGGCAAAGGTACCGAACACCATGAGTGAGTGTTTTGAAATGATTGAAAGCACAATGATAGAAGGCCCCTGGGTGATGGGGGAGAGCTATACCATTTGTGACATGTATTTATTTACCATTTGCCAATGGCTGGAAGGAGACAAGGTTGATATTAATCATTTTCCCAAAGTGGCAGCTTTATTTCAGCGCATGAATGAGGACCCGGTAGTAAAACGGGTCAAGGCCAAAGAGCGTTCATAATTTATTTTATTCTATTCAATCCTATTAAAAACCCAACGCCCCGACACCTGTACTTCCTGCACAGAAGAGGCCATACCACCATCCTCCGTGTTGAAAACATAGGGCTGGCTCCAGGTGCAGGAAGCACATATAAACGAGTTTTCTGATTGTGGAATGAGTTCTTCTTTCGCTTCACCATTTCTGCTGAGATACAGGGAACCATCGTCCAGGGTTACCACCACCGTGGTCAGATATTCCAGCCAGATTCCTTCATAAGTGCCGACATAGCGGGCAAGAATATCTGTATTGAGTTCAATAGCTGAGGCTCTGGCATCAGCGAGCTTGTCGCCAACCCAATGCTTGACGCCACCTTCAGTGGCTTCGTTGCAGACAATTTCCAGAATGACATCGTCCGCCGCGAGTACCATCTTTGCCTGGGTTTGCAGTGGCTCATTGAAGGTACCAGGGTCATCAAAGGTGATGTCTACCTCCATATGGCCGAAATCCAGGCGCCGGTAACGTTCGGTAATGCGAAGATGGTCCGTATGCTCAAGACCCCAGGCATGCATCCAGGTTTTATCGTTATAGCCATTACTTTCCACCACCAGCGTATCGCCGTCCCAATGGCCCACTGAATACCCCATCCAGGTTGGCAGCGGATCGGCTTCAAGTTGGCGGCCATCGGTAAATATCTGGCGTGAAGTCATGTCTGCATAAATCATGGCGATGACTGTCGGGCTTTGAACGATTTGTCTGAGACTGCCGCCACCGGAAGGCCCACCGGTAATGAACGCAGGACCACCCGGCATGCATTGCATTTGTGGACCATCCCGGTAGTAGTTGCGTTCGTGTGTGGCCATGGTTTCCTGTGCCCAGGCTTGCGCTTTGGAATCATCATCAAGGTCTCCACTGACTTCAGCAACGCGCCACAGGCCTGTTAATTCAGGGTGCCCATCAGCACTTCGGGGCAGAGGGGCAAACAGATCGGGCGCACCATCTGCTGTACGCGGAATCCCTGGTGTTGGCAGGCCAAGCCATTGAGCCGCCACAGGGATGGCCAGAAGTAATGAGAATGTCATGAGGATTGGTGTCGACAGTAATCGTTTCATGTGGGCTTCCTTGTTGATTGGAGCAGAAAGTGATGGTTATAGTGGCGTTCGACTGCGTTCCCGGCCTTCTCGACCACTGCGGGCAACGCTTTCCCACAGCACTTCGCCAGTTTCTGTGATGCTGACTGAAGCCGCATTGGCAGTATTGGTGCCATTTCTTGCGCCGTATCCCTGAACACTTAATACGTCACCTATTTCTATCCTGTCTCGCCCCCAGCCCAGACGTAGCAGGTCATTAATACCGACAAGTTCCACTGCCCATTCCTGGACATTATTATTCTCATCCTGCACTTCCACAAAGAGCCAGGCATGCGGATTCGTCCACTCCATTTTTGTGACGGGGCCAGTCAATGAGACGGGTTTGTTGATATCAAACTCAGAGGCGAAGGCGTGGTGGGGGGTTGCGGGTGATGCGATAAAAAAGCAGGCTATTGCGATGCTGCTCAGAAAAAAGGATTTCATGATTAATAACTCTTCTTTGACTAGTGCCATAAGAGTATTCTTTCAATGTCTGTCAGTCTAGTGGTTGATGCATAAGAAATAGCGAGTTGAAATTTTTTTTAGATTCATTCCATTACTTTTCTTTCAGTGCCTGGCCGGCAAAACTGATTCCGTTCCAGCCAGAAAGCATAAAATTTCTGATGTTGCCATGATCCGAGCCTTGCGGATTTTGCAGTACATCCTTGCGGTAGTAATTCCCAAAGCAGGCCAGAGTTTTCTGCGTATCCAGTCCATGTAATTGCGCAAAGGAAAATATTTTACAGGAGCCTTCGTTGCTACCGGCGTCATTAATTACCTTTGTGTCTCCTTCACCGTTGCTAAAGCGCGTTGGTGTGTAATCATAGTGAGCATGGATTACCTCAATCACCTGATTAAACTCGATGCTCTCAGGTGCTGTGTCGAGCTGGCTTAGTAACTGGATTAGTGGGTTTGTTGTATCAGACATGCGTGTTCTCTTGCTGTATTTCTTTCACGTGAGTTTACTTCCAGGCGCAGGGTGGCAGACATCTGTCCCTACTGATCATTGTCGGCTCCAGTCGTATATTCGTAGGCAAGTTCCTTGCACTGGTCAATGGCAAAAGGCGCATCGGCCAGCAACACGGTATCAGAGCCAATGTACTGATCGTTGAAATAGATGCTGTCTTCAGCTACATAGTCTCTTTTCAGTACCACTCTGTCCAGGCGGTCAGTTTCCAGAGTGAAGCGTTCCACCACGTGCAAGGCCTCGCTGTGGGGAATATTACCTGCCATCCTGCCTACCAGAAAACCCACTGTATCCACGACCAGAGTGTCACCTTCCCAGCGACCGATGGAATGGCCTCCCCGGGTAGGCACTATCCCTGATGGATGGCTTTCCAGATCCATGAATATGGTGCGCTTGAGATCACGTCCGTATTCCATGACGATTTCATCCCCGTTCTGGGTAATACGATTGATCGGGCCGTCAAAGACCCAGTCAAAAAGGATATTGGTAATTTTACAGGCAATTCTGGGATTGGCTTCCGGTGGCAGGCTGCGCAGGATTTCCGAGGCGTTTTCACCGGCCGTTGTCAGGCTTACCGGACGTGCGCCCCAGCCGGAATTTGGCGCTTCGGAGGAATTCATCTCACCGGACTCGATGGCTTCCACCATGCTTTTTGGCACCAGAGCTGCGCTGCCTCCATCAGGCAGGTTGGCGAGAAGATACTGCTCCTGAGCCCAGTCGCCGGATAAATTGGGACGTCCATTGGACAGGCGCATGGGGCGGTCAGTTTGCCTGGCAGAAGGGTCATCCAGCTGCTGATAGCGCTCCAATGCCGGTGCTTCACCGATCGCCAGAGTTTCCACATAGCAGGAAGTCGGATCATCACGATGGGGGCGGCCTGTGATTGAGATCTGTGATCCCGTGATAAAGAGTTCACGGGACCAGCCTGATCGGCGCAGCACGGTAGCAGCTCGCATTTCGCAGCCCATCCTCCTGATACTGCCATCGGCAAGCTCGACATCAAAATAGACATAGGAATGCGGGTTCACAAATTCTATATCCGTGAGAATCCCGGTTAATTCAATTTCGCCGTTCATGTCAAAACGCCCGAAACCATGGTGAGCATGGGCAACTGCAGGGGTCAGGATAAAAAGAAACAGTAAGTGGGTGAGCTTTTTCATGGCTTTTCCTTTGTGTGCAGCAGATTGGCAGTCGCTTATTGTCCTGAATTGATATCAATGGCTTCAGCAGAAGAGGGCGCCTGATAAATATCGAGTCCTCCGTCTGAAATATTTCGCTCCGGAATGGGCTCGCCATTAGCCCTGGCCTGGTCAACGCTCTGCTGGTATCGCTTCTCTGCCCTCAAGGCATTGGCGACAAAGAAATTGCCTTCATGGCATGAGTATTCCAGAACTTCATAATCCGGTTGCGTGGTCAGCATAACGCGAAAAGTCCAGTGGCTTTCAAATGTGCGCGGGTCATCAATAGTGACCCTGTAATCGATCATGTCCGGGTCAACGCGGGTTATGCGTTCAGTCAGGATGGCATCTGCGCTGTGTATCATGCGGCCATGGGCTATTTTTTCGGTCAGGTTCCGGGTTTCCACCACCAGCGTATCCCCTTCGAAGTGTCCCCTGGAAACGCCCATGTATTGCTTGATTTCAGAGTCGGGAAAAGGGCGGCCATCCAGGTAGATAATACGGGTGTCATGAAGCATCTCATAGGTAATTGCGACTTCAGTGGGGGACTGCACGATACGCATGGCGTCGCCATAGAGAGAAGGCAGGATGGAGCCGGTAACTCCCCGGGTGATGCAGCGATCGTAGTAGGAAAAGTCCCCGGTAGTAAAAAACGGGCCATTTGCCTGCCCTCTGCTGGAGTCGTTCTGGCGGCGTATGCCTTCCTCCGTCAGTGCCGGATACTGACCATCGGCCGGTTCAATTATGTAGGAGGTGTACCCGAAGGTCCGGGTCCCGACTTCCGAGGAATCCAGGGCACTGAGTTGCAGGCGGGTTTCCCCTTCGAATTCCTCGCCGGCGCGTAAGGCGGCAATGCCGCCAGGGCCTGCTGTAACACGCTGACGATATTCTTCCGCGGTCAGTAGTTCCCGGGTCCCGAATTGTGCAGGTCTTTCCATGGGAATGCCGCTCATGTCACGGCTGGTGTAGGTCCCCTCCAGGATTGGATCGCCCCATGAGAAACGGGGGGCTTGCTGTCCGGTGCTGGAAATGTATTCGGCAGTTTGTTCGGCGGGTATCAGTGGGTCGGCTTCCTGGGCCCAGGATTGCAGTATAGTGGCGCTTGCCAGGACTATAGCAAATCCACTCAGGGCTATGGTTTTTTGACTATTGGCATTAGAGGCCTTGATGTCTGTGTTGAAATATTTATCCGGATGTTCCATATATTCCCTTTCCCGATAGGTGCCATGTGTGTCTATAATAGTGCACATGAAACCAGGACTTCTACCTCTACTGCAAAAAATTATTTCCACGGGCGCTGTTGTGCTGTTGTTGTTGAGTAATGCCAGCGCACAGGAGCGCGAGCGAGCAGAGCGGATCGGCGGAAAACCCAATTTTAATGGTATCTGGCAGGCTGCAAATACGGCCTACTGGAATCTGGAGGGACACTCCGCAGAAGCGCTGGATGATTTCTGGCAGCTTGGTGCCATTGCAGCGATTCCAGCCGGCCGCAGTGTTGTTCTGGGTGGTGAAATCCCCTATTTACCTGAAGCACTGGAAAAACGCGAAAAAAACCGTGCCGGCTGGCCACAGGAAGATCCCGAGGCAAAGTGCTACATGCCAGGCTTACCACGGGCCACCTATCTGCCACATCCTTTTCAGATCGTCCAGGGTGAAGGCGACATCATTACCTTCATTTATTCCTTTGCCAATGCCAACCGACCTGTACACATGGATGAAAATGAGCATGAGATTGCCCCCATTGATCTGTGGATGGGAAGATCGAATGGATCCTGGGATGGTGACACACTGGTCATTGAAGTAAATTCCAATATCGACCAGACATGGCTGGACAGAGCTGGTAATCATCACAGTTACGCCATGGTCGTTACTGAGCGCTATAGTCTGATGAGTGAAAATATAATGCAGTATGAGGCGACTATTGATGACCCGATGACATTTTCACGTCTCTGGACCATCCAGATGCCGCTTTATAGAAATATAGACGAAGATGCCCAATTGTTTGAGTTTAACTGTGTGGAATATGCTGAAGAGCTGCTCTATGGCGATCTGGAAAGCGAGTAAGCCATTTCCAATACGCCCGATAGCTGTGCCATGACTATGCAAAAAATATATGCTGAACCAGCCAAAGCAAGAGGTACTCCTGATGCCCCGAACAAAAAAATCACCGATTGTGCTCGTCATGTTGATTATTGTTGCTGGCGCCCTGCCAGTTGACGCTCACCATTCTTTTTCCGCAGAGTTTGATATTGACCAGCCGATACAGCTGCGCGGTGAGGTCATCCGCATGGTTTTTACCAATCCGCACTCCTATATTTATATTAATGTCACTACTGATAGTGGAGAAATTCAGGAATGGGCTATCGAGGGCGGAGCGCCCAATGCCCTGATTCGTCGCGGCTGGAATCGTAATTCCTTGCCAGCAGGGACTGAAGTAAGCGTTGTGGGATATCGTTCAAGGGATGGTGAAAACCGTGCCAGCGGGGGGGCGATCACCTTATCTGATGGTTCCGAGCTAAATCCAAGTTCCACTGGCGTTGGTGCGGCCCCCATCAAGTAATAGCAGATTTTTGCTGTGTGTGTGGGGCTCGATCAAGACTTGAGATGAACTGATATAGATCAACTGTTTAGCCTTTATTCTTGACCCACAGGTTTAAAACTGAACATTATAGTGGCGAAAATAGAGGAGGTCCGTTAGGTATTTCTAGCCTATACCTAAGAGAATAAAAATATAAAAATATAAAAATATAAAAATATAAAAATATAAAAATATAAAAATATAAAATATAAAAAATAAAAAATAATAAAGCTTATGCTTGGGGGGAGGATATGACTGGTCACAGCCAGATTTCCAGTGCTTTTCTGAAAATTGAATCAAAGCTTAAAATCTACCTTAAACAATTTCTGTTTAGTAAAGAGGATATTGATGATGTCGTTCAGGAAACATTCCTGAAGTCCTACGAGGCTGAAAAGAACACCACGATTGAATCCCCAAAATCTTTCATGTTTCGTGTTGCCAGAAACCTGGCGTTCTCAAAACTCACCAATAAAACCAATAAAATGATTGAATCGATAGGGGATATTAATGAATTAAATGTCATAGATAATGGGTCTGCCATTTCCCAAAAATATGAAGACGGCTGCTATTTCAATACCTTGATAGGTGTTATTAAAGCCCTCCCACCCAGATGCCAAAAGGTATTAATAATGCGGAAGGCTTATGGTTATACGCAGAAAGAAATCTCCCTGGAGTTGGGCATATCCTTAAAGACTGTAGAGAATCATCTAACCAAAGCATTGAAGAAGTGTCATGAGTTAAGTGCTGACAATAACGATGATCTTGTAAACGATGGCGTAACCTCTGTAAGTGAAGACATTAAAGTGGTTGCTTAAAATGTAGAGTTCTCAATGTCAATAATCTGGCTTACCCGGAATAGTCCTGATCCTGATAAACGGATTCGAGAAATCCGTCAACAGGCGTGGAACTGGATAATTCGCCTGGATAGTAAACAGATGAGCAGTATTGAGAAAGAAACCCTCTCCCATTGGTTGGCCAGAAGCGATGATCACCAGCGCCTGTACCATGAAGCAGAGTCTCTCTGGCGGACTCTGGACAAACTGCCTGAATTAAAGCACAAGTTGCCATTGCTGGATAAATACAGGCGCTAGTATGGCGTTAATGTATAAGTGTAAGCCGCTAATCAATCAGTACACTCGTATCTGGATTTCCTGACAACCCATAGGGGGAATTGACTCTACACCAGTCTGTATAAGCAAGGGCTGATGCGAGAGCGCTGTTCACCCCCAAAATCTCCTTTTTTTAGGCCATGCATTGCATGGCCTTTTTTTTGGATTATTTTCCATACGGCTTGGTTTTCCGGATGTTCTGCCTGTCGCTTTCCTTTCAAAGTTGAGCGAACAAATAAATCCATAGAAAACTAGGGGGTATATGGGGTTCAAATGTCTCTATTTATAGGCAAGTCTTGCCAGGGTTAACTGGTTTTGGTGAAAGGCAAATTCAAGGGGATACGTTTTATCTTTTGTCACCATCCAATATGAACCAAATGACACTGACGATGCTTGTTTATTCGTAAATTCATCAAGAGGGGATTTTATTAATGAAAATACTAAAAAGAAATAGACTAAAGCCCAATAAATTGGCGGCATCTATTGCAATAGCAGTAGCAATGCCGGTTGTGGGTTCGCAGTTTGTCTTGGCTCAGGATAATAACGGTTCGCTGGAAGAAATTACTATTACAGGTTCCAGAATCGTCAGGAGGGACTTTGAAGCTAACAGCCCAATTCAGACAGTCGAGTCCGAAATGTTTGAGACCATCAGTCAGGTGGGTATTGAGTCTACCTTGAATCAGTTGCCTCAATTTATTCCAGCGGCGACACAGTTTAATGCGGCAGGCACTGAATGCTGTGCTACAGATACCGGTTCCACCCAGACAGCAGGTGCTGCGACGGTAAGTCTCAGGGGACTGGCGCCTAATCGTAACCTGGTCTTGATTGATGGGCGCAGGGCTGTACCAGTGAATGCAACAATGGCGGTGGATATTAACTCTATCCCCTCAGCGGCAATTCAGCGTGTAGAGATTATTACCGGTGGAGCTTCATCGGTCTATGGTGCTGATGCGGTTGCAGGTGTTGTGAACTTTATTCTCAAAAAAGATTTTGAAGGTGCTGACTTCGATATTCAAAGTGGTATGCGAGAAGACGGCACGGGTCAGGAATCACGATTATCTGCCTTGTTTGGCGCCAATTTTGCTGACGGAAAAGGCAATGTGATGATGGGAGTCGAAACATCTCATCGTCGGCCTACGCCATACGAGGATGTGGACTTTTACCGGGCTGGCTTGCTGGACCCTACCACGGATGGCACCCAGTTATTCCACTCCGATCCTTACTATCAGATTGATGGAGCCAATCCTCCCGCCGGCGCTTCAGTCGATGCAATTTTTGATCAGGCCGCGCCAGGTACCGTACTTGGCAGAACTGCTAACGGTACTATCCCGGCAGGTCGCCTTCATTTCAATGATGACCTTAGTCTATATACGGGTGCTGCAGTATTTGGTAACGCCAACCCCGCAGCAGGCCCTTCCGCTGCAGGCGCATACCGCTACAACGATCCAACAGACTTTAATGGCCTGCCGTTTCGTAAACTGGATGCCCAGGGTGAATGGGAAGAAAACACACAGGGTAAACAGGCGTCTTATCCCCTGAAACGTTTTTCCATGTTTACCCGAGCAACCTATGATTTTGATGAAAATTTCACAGCTTTTGCCCAGGCCTCAGCGGTTGAGACCTCGGCCTACCAAAGGCATCAATGGACACCTGCCGCCGGTGGCTGGGGAGCGCGTATTCCCCGTGGTAATGGAATTTATGAACCCTCTTTGCAGGCAGATGGCACTACAACCCCAGCTTATACCGCTGGAGGTCCGCTAGGGCTGAATTGTGATCCTGTTGGCGGGTGTACCAAATCCGAGGCTTACCCGGTTTCACCTGAGCTGGCACAAGTGCTGGATTCCAGAGTGAACCCCGAGGATGAATGGAGTCTGAACTACATGTTTGACTTTCCTCAATTTGGAAAGGGCGCACCACGTGAAATAGAAACCACCACACGAACCATGCAGTTTTCTTTTGGTCTTGAGGGAAGGCTGGATGCCATAGATGGTACCTGGGACGCTACAGTTTCCCATGGCTCATCTGTTACCCAGGTTAATCAGTTTGGATTTAGTGGCCTGGAAAGGTATCGCGGACTGGTGGAATCTCCAAACTATGGTAAAGGATTCTTTGCCCAGGGTAACCTGCGAGCACCTGGTAATGGGTTCAGTGGCGGTATAGCCCAGTGTACTTCAGGCTTGCCGATATTCCGTGATCACGGTGATGTGACTCAGGACTGTCTGGATGTGTTCATGGCGGACCTGCAAAACAATGGTTCTATGGAACAGAACTACTTTGTTGCAAACATGCAGGGTAGATTGATGGACCTGCCAGCGGGTGAAGTCCGTTTTGCTGCCGGTTACGAATTTCGTGAAAATATCTATCAATACACATTTGATACGCTGAGCACCCAGAACTCATATCTTGATCTCGCTGCAGGGGGGTTTCCTGCGGATAACACCTCTGGTGAAACATCAGTCAATGAGGTTTATGGTGAGTTGTTCATTCCCTTGCTTGCAGACATAAAAGGTATCGAACACTTGAATCTGGAATTGGGATATCGTTATTCTGATTATGAGCTTCAGGGCGGCGTGGATACCTATAAAACACTTGTTGACTGGGCCATCAATGATGAAGTGCGATTCCGTGGTGGTTATCAGTTAGCTACCCGTGCACCTAATATCGCTGAGTTGTTCCAGGCCAGAGCACAGTCATGGGGTTTCGGCGTTGGTGATATGTGTGGTCTTAACAATATCCAGGGCAATAGTGCCAATCCTGCAAACGGTGCACAGGGTGCTCATTCCCAGGCCATTTGTGAAGCGATGATGGGGCCTGTGGGCGCAGCAGACTTTTATGATCCCAATGAGCCGCAACCCAATGGTTTCTTTGGATTATGGTGGGCTAATGCGATTGGTAATCCTGACGTTCAGCCTGAAGAAGCGACCACCTGGACTGCTGGTGTTGTCTACCAGCCCAATTCAGGCAATGTCATGCTTGATGGATTCTCCAGTACCATTGACTGGTACAAGATAGATATTGAAGACATGATTGCCGTGGAAGGAGATTCAACGGTTTATAACGATTGTTTGAGCATACAGAGTAATCCATCTGCTGATGCCAATCATCCATCATGTAGCCGTATCCTTCGTAATCCAACCACAGGAAACTCGCAAGCGGTAGATACGACCTATAAAAATACGGGTCGTTCAACTGTTGAAGGTTTGGATGTGGCGCTGAACTGGCGTGGTGATTTCTCGGATTTGGGGGTTGATGTACCTGGCTCCTTCGGGGTGAATTTCATGGTCAGTACGTATCTGGCCTTTGAAACACAGGCCTCGGATCTTGAACCTGTTCTTGACTGGAAAGGCACTTTAGGCCCAGGCGCGGACACTTCATTAAATCAGGGAGCTTATGATTATAGGACCTTTACAACCTTCAATTATGGCTTGAATGACTGGAACGTTAATCTGCGCTGGCGTCATCTGCCTGATGCGGAAGCAGCAGGCACAGTACTGGCGGCTGGCAATCCGATTCCGGAACAGGGCGCTGAAGATTCCTATAATATCTTCGACCTATCTGGAAGCTGGGCCATAAGTGATAGCTATCAGCTACGCTTTGGTATCGATAACCTGTTCGATGAAGATCCTGTCATAACCGGCAGAGAAACTGATGTTGGCGGCAACCGTCCTACCAGTGGTGTAGGGGTTACCTCGCCAGGTTTCTATGATGTTCTCGGCAGAAGGTACTATGTAGGTATTAAAGGAAACTTCTAGTCAGTTCGGAAGTGACCTTCTATTAAGAAATACGGCGGGCCCTGGTCCGCCGTATTTTTTTTTATTTATGAACATTAATGATGAATTTTGATTTATATGTGCTGTGTCATTCATCTTCAGTGTTAGGAAGCTGATAATTTTCAGTGTTAAGTGAATTATGATGATTCGGCTGCAGATTTCTGCATTTGTTCTTTCATATGCAAGATAGCTGCAGCAAAGTTCTTTTTTGGAACCCGTTGTAATTGATTCAACACTGCATGGGATACCAGGTCGGGGTTCAGCTGCTGTTCCAGGTCCGTCAGCATTCTGGCCAGAAGATGCGCGGTCATTTCGGCATCAGCCAAAGCGCGGTGATAGTCGCCGGTGACTGGCAGGGATAACATGCTTACCAGCGTACCGAGTTTATGGTTGGGCATGTCCTGGTACATGCGTCTTGCCAGCAGCAGGGAACAGGCAAATTCAGTACGACGCCTTAAGCCAGCTCTGGCATATTCGGCGTCGAGAAATTTTGCATCAAAGGAGGCATTGTGGGCAATAAACGGGATGTCGCCGACAAAGCTATGCACGGCCTGCATCACAGCAGCGCCATCCGGGGCATTACGCACCATGCCATTGCTTATCCCGGTCAGTTCCTGCACGAATGCGGGGATTGCTCTGCCGGGGTTAATCAGGCTCTGGTAGCTGTCGACAATCTGGCCATCGGCCAGTATTACCACACCAACTTCTGTGGCTCGATCGCCCAGATCAGGCGATAGTCCGGTGGTTTCAAAATCGATGACGGCGAAGGTTTTCAAAGCGCTTAATTCCGCGGTAATAAAATAAATACAGGGTCAGATGATCTTTATTGTTGAGTCAGGTGCCGCTCTTCATTACTTGCCTATTAAAGCAACTAGCGGGAACTATTCAATACTCTCAGAAAACATTGATGCATGGCTGCAGGGCCAGGTGAATCAGTGCAGTTTTGAGTAGTTGTGCCAAATACGTCCTGGGAATTTAGCCGTTCTATTAACAGTTTTGTGTTTGCATCCACTTCATCATACTGAGCCAATAGCTGCTGTGCTTGTACGGCGCGTGCAGACTCTTTTTGATTCCACTGCGCAATTTTTTGATTATAGGCTTCTTTGGCTTGGTTGAGTTGTTCCAGCCGCTGATCCAGGGTGTCTTTCTGCGGTACTAATTCAATTTCCCATGCTTCACATGCTTTTAATTCAGCAACGCTTAATTGCCGATTACATTCCGAATCATAGCGCTCTGCTTCAGCATTGAAGCGTCGAAGAACAGTATTGTAGGCTGCAACCTGTCTATCATAATCGGCTTTTTCTCTATCAAGAGGCACTTTTTCCCGGCCATATTCCTGTTTGGTGAGAAGATTGGAATTAATTGCAGCTTCAGTTTCTCTGGTTTGATTAAGTGTAGAGGCTAATGCATCCAACAGACCTTGTGGCGACAAATTTTCATATTGGGAATTGGCTGAAAAGGGCCATAAAGCCAATGGCAGTATCAAGGTAAATAATAACTTTCTGAAAATGTTCATTTGTTCCTCAACCATTTAAGCAGGAATAAGAGCGGTCTGGATCAACTGGTTCTGATTTGATTCTTTCTTTAAGATTATTTCCAGTATTGATTTTTAATTCGTACAAATTTGAATATATCTTTTTTATTGACAGACGCTGAATCCCTGTTTCGACATTCTCTTCCCAATTTTTTGCCCAGAGATAATCGTACCAGTCAGCAATTTGATAATCTATCACAGTGCCTGGTCTTACTGGCGGCAGTCGACCATCGATATTAAACAGTTTTTGCTGGCATCCTTTCCCACTGATAACGTTGGATCGATAACATGCCTGCGCGCCGGGTGTAAATAATCTCCCTATTCACCAACACATTGTCGCATCACATCCCCCCCACTTGTCCTGGAGAATTGCAGCGCATGTAGCGTGGATATTCCCAATACCCTGCATCCAGATACAAGTCCTGAGTAGTAAAGAGATCCACCGGCAGGGGTGTGATTCCCGTTGATTCTGCGTAAACATTGATGGTGGCCTGTAGCTCAGGTCTCACCTGCGCTATTTAGAAAAGGTGCAAATAGCATCAAGGTTATTACCCCAGATGATGGCGTGTAGAAAATGAATTTTGCCATCATTGTCCAGACCCCCTCGCTAACTTCTTGACAGACAATCCCCTGCTCACTGATTATGCTTTTATGACAATAAATATACCATCCGGTCATGTTTAATGGGGTTTGGATTAATTGAGGGGGATAAGATGAAAACAACAATATTGCGCAGGATTGCCACTGCTGTTTCACTGTTCGCGATAACCGGTCTTGCCGGGCCTGTGCTGGCGCAGGATGTCGCGATTATCAATGCGCGCATCATTATCGGTAACGGGGAGGTTATTGAAGCCGGCACCCTGGTCGTGCGTGATGGCCGAATCACTGAGGTCTCCTCAGAAAGGGCCAGCGCCCGGGGCTTGCAGACTATCGATGCCAGTGGCATGACGGCCATGCCCGGTTTTATCGATGCCCATCGGCATATTAATACTGGTCCGGACGAGAAGGCAGAAATGCAGGCGCAACTGGAAGCCGGCTACACCACCATACTCTCTGGTGGCGGCCCGGCAGATGGTAATCTCATGTTGCGTGATCATATTGAAAGCGGGCAGATCAATGGACCTCGCATCATTCCTTCAGGGCGCATCGTACTTGCCAATCATACTCCGGAGTCAGCCCGCGCCGAGGTACGTAAACTGGCGGACATGGGGATTAAATGGACCGGTGAAATCAGTCTCACACCATTGCCCAGACCGAGTCTGCACGAAATAGAAGTGCTGGAAGCCATCGTCGATGAAGGGCCAAGAGTTGGCGTGACGGTGCAGGTACATGCGGTCAGTACCCAGGCCATGGTCGCAGCGGTTAATGCAGGTGTGCGTCGTCTTGTGCATATTCCCAACAAGAACTTTGTCGATCATGATGCTGCACAGTTACTGGCAGACACCAATACCATGAGTCTGGCGACAATTGGTTTTGGTGCCCCCGTATTCGGCGTGTTTACGGAAGCCAACGAGCCACGTTTTCGTGATGGCAAAGCCTGGCCGGAATTTATCTCCGGTGCCAATGTAGACGAGCAGGGACGTGCGGTGGGAACTGAAATTGGTTATACCATTGTTAATGCGCGCACCCTCTGGGATGGCAACGCCATGCTCGGGTACTGTACCGACACCCGCTATGATCCCCACGCTGGACTGCAACATGAGCTTGAGTCTTATAAAGTGATGTTTTCCATGCAGGACATTATCAAATTGATGGGCCCCAACACTGCTGCCTATATCAATATGGCTGATGATCTTGGCACATTGGAACCTGGCAAACTTGCCGATGTTGTGCTGGTCCAGGGCAATCCGCTGGAAGGTTTCTGGCATATGCTGGATGCACGGGTTGTGCTTAAGGAAGGCAAGATCGTTGTCGACAAGCGTTAGGAATCCCGGATCAAAAAAGCGGATGAGAACACTATTTATTTATAAAGTAGTGTTCTCGGCCCAGCGTAATTTTAGTCAGGGGCTGTCAGTCTAAATAAACGTCCACCGCTAAAAGCACGCTCATCTTCCAGCACATAGATCGCACCATCGGGACCCTGTTCCACTTCCCGAATACGTTGCCCCATGGCGAAGCGTTCGGCTTCGCTGGCTTGCTCGCCGTTAAATTCAATACGTACCAGGGATTCTGATGACAGGCCGCCAATAAAGCCATTGCCCTGCCAGGCCGGAAATTCGCTACCCGAATAGAACATCAGGCTGGAGGGCGAGATGACCGGATTCCAGAAGGCTGCCGGAGCGTTGAATTCGGGGCGGGTAGGGTGATCAGGAATATCATTACCATTGTAGTGATCACCGTTGGAAACAATCGGATAACCATAGTTACCACCCCGCACCACGCGGTTCAGTTCATCACCGCCCTGCGGGCCCATTTCCACATTCCACAACTGCCCGTTACTATCAAAGGCAAGCCCCAGCGGATTACGATGCCCCAGTGACCAGATCTGCGCCGTCACTCCACTCTGATCAGCAAAAGGATTGTCAACAGGCACACTACCGTCGTCATTCAGTCGCAGGATCTTGCCCAGGTTCATGCTCATGTCCTGGGCGGGATCGAACTTCTGCCGCTCCCCTGAACTGATCCACAGGTAACCATCATGAAAGGCAATGCGGTGACCGAAATGGCCGTTACCCCTGACCTTGGGAAATTGTCGCCAGATCACCTCGACATTCTGTAGCTCCCCGTTATTACCATTTAATGCCAGCCTTGCTCGGGCTATCGCCGCGCCGCTGCCTCCCTCGCCACTCTCGGCGTAGCTCATGTACACCAGATTGTTAGTAGCAAAGTCCGGATGTAAAGCGATATCGCCAAATCCGCCCTGACCAGCGGAGCGCACCTCAGGTACGTCGGTGATATCGCCAATAGCGCCACTGTTCAAATCGAGCAGCTTCAGGGCACCGCCTTTTTCGGTCACCAACAGCCTGTCGTCCGGGAGAAAGCTCATGGCCCAGGGCTCGTTGAATCTGGCTACTTCAGTTACTGTGAAAGGGGCATTCTGCGCAAGCAGGGAGGTCTCTGCATTGCAGGCCACAAGAATTAAGAAGGTTATTGACAGGAGTAGTCGGTATTTAGGCATAGGTTTCTCCCTTACACTGGCTATTAGTTTTGCGAGGAATGTGTGGGGCAAGGGAAGGCTAACAATTACAAACGGAATTCTCTACAGATAAAATGAGAATAAAGGGACTATGAAATCAGTTCATACTGAATAAGGCACATGAGTAAATATATTCAAAGTGTGTACCCCATTACAAATTTGAGTAATATGTGGATATACAAAAGAAATCACATAGATAAAAGAAACAATCGGAGTATTAGACTATGGCCCTTCATCCACAATTTTTGCAGGAAGTCAGTTTGTTGCTGATGTTTGATCCAGGCAACCCTCAGGAAGGTCTGAAAGTTCATCATGAGGCTGATCCGGGAAAAATCGAGGCGGCAAAACGCCTGCATGAACTGGGTATTATTACGCTAAGTGATGGGGGATACCTGACGCCAAGAGGTCAAGAGGCATTGGAACATGCCGAGGCGCTGGTGAATATATTGCAGGCCATGCCGCATTAGTTTTGGCAAAGAAGCTTCAGCGTTGCTGTAAAACAAACCAGTTTACTTCACATTCTCCCAGACCAGACGCGATATAGGCCGAATCACCGGTAATGGTGACAGATAAATCCATGGTGCGTTCCACCAGGCTGGCGAGGGCTTTGATTTCTTCCCAGGGAAACTGAAAAGCTGAAATAGCCAGATTATTAAATGCGCCTTCATTCTGTTTCCACCACACATCGGCTTTGGTATTGAAGCAGTAAATTTTAACCTGCCGGGCAATGTGACTGGCTTTTTTAATACGCTCTGCAGCCGGTTCGCCCACATCAATCCACAAATCGATATTGTCATCCATACTGCGCAGCCAAAGATCAGGTTCGTCCGGCGAACTAATGCCTTTGGTAAACACCAGGTGCTCTTGAGCATTAATACAGTAGGCCAGTACCCGCACCATCATGCGTTCCAGAGTTTCGGAAGGATGTTGGGCAATGGTCAGATTTAGTGTGTCATAGTAATTGCGATTAACATCAGACAGCGCAATTTTTGACTTATAGATGGTGGGTTTGAGTGCCATTATCAGGGTTTGGCAGCCAGGGCTTTATCCCAGATGGCTTTGGTGGACTCCTCTCCAGGACGATGCTTTAGTTGCAAGCCAGCCAGAAAGTTTCTCAATATCTGATCTTTGCATTCTCGATATTTACGATTATCCGGCTTGCGAAAAAATGCACTGAGTTCATGTTTACTGATCTCCAGGTTAGCCAGAGACATCAGTGCGAGTATGTCTTCTGCTTTCAGGTCGAAGGCAATTCTCAGTTTTCTGAAGATCATATTGTTGGTCAGTCGCGGGGCTTGAGTACTTTCTGTTTGGGGAGGCTTGTCTTCACTGGGGCCACGTTTTTCAATGATCAGGCCATCAAGGAAGGCGACAAAAGTACTGTCGGTACATTCCAGGTAATCAGCATCTTCTTCTTTCTTCAACATTTTGCATATTTCTTCCCGGGTTGAGCCATGATCTGCCAAAGAAAAAATATGGACCATGGCGTTATCATCCAGGTCGAGGATATAGCGCAGTCGACGCAGGCAGTCATTATTTTCCATTGTTTGTCTCGAATTGCATAAGAAGTGTTTCGCCGTTGAATTCAATTACATCGCCAGACACGATTTTTTTTCTTTTTTGTGTTTCAAGCTTGCCATTCAACAGGACATGGCCATCGGCCACCAGTTTTCTGGCATCGCCACCACTGCCGGTGAGGCCTTCGAATTTCAATATTTTATACAGCTCTACCGGTTCTCTGCTTAACAGGACAATACGTGCTTCCTGCTCCGGGGTATTCTCAGTTAAAGGCTCCGGTTCTTCTTCTACTTGCATTTTTTTCGGCTGCACTTGTGACTTGGCTTGAGTGGCCTTGGTCCAGACAGATTCAGTTTTATTTTCTGCCTCCACTGCAGGCGAGGGTTCTTGCAGTAGACGAATGCCGTCATCTTCAATACTGATGATACGTTGTCGGTATAAATTACCAATAGCTTTTTTAAAAGCGCCCTTGCTCATGCTCAGGCTTTTTACAATCAATTGAGGATCTGATTTGTCATGTAACGCGGCAAAGCCTTCATGTTCCTGTAAAAAACTGATGATGATTTCCATGTTTTTATCGCGGGTTTCCTGACCAGCCTGCAGCGTCAAGTCAATTTTTCCATCGGGCCTGACATGCTTGATATAGCCCTGAATACTTTGACCAAAACTTAAACGTTGGTGGACGTCACTTTCATACAGTACGCCCCAATGACCATGGTTGACGATGGCCTTGAAACCAAGGTCGGTACTGTTGGCGATAATCAGGTCGACAGGTTGGCCTTTTCTGTAATTATGCGGTGTGTCGTCTTTCAGGACTTTCTCTATTTTGGACGTGGCCACAATGCGGCCATCCACTTTGTTCAGATAGAGATACACCAGATAGGCGCGACCTTGCTCCATGGGACGATGTTGCTGCGCAAAAGGCACGAGTACATCTTTTTCAAGGCCCCAATCCAGAAAAGCACCGACACTGGTGGTGGAGACCACGTTTAAATAGGCAAATTCGCCGACACAGGCTTTCGGTTTTTGGGTGGTGGCAACGGGTGAGTCATCAGAATTAAGATAAAGGAAAACATCCACCGGATGCCCGATTCTGAGCTTGCCAGTGGCATGACGCATGGGAAGAAAAATCTCTCCCAGTTCTGCGCCATCCAGCATATAGCCGGCTTCGATAACCTGGGTTACATGCAGTGTGTGATAGTGGCCAACATTAATCATAGGGTAACAATAGCAGGACGAATAACAGGGCGGCAATTGTACAGTATGTCGGTGTCAGGTGCTGGCCAGCTTTTGCAACTGCAGTTTGCGGTTCCAGGGTACTGCAGCGAGATGCTTAATTAGCGCCGAACTGTCCGGGAATGCACGCGCAATGCATTTATACTCATCATCTATTGCGTGGCAGTAGCAGGGCCCTGATTCCCTGCTGTATTTCCCGGTATCGTTGGTACCAGCGTGTCATTATCACCCTGCAGGGTTTTAAGAGCCCGGGCGACCGCTTCTGGTGAACCACTATTTCTGGCTATCAGCCTATACATAACCGGAACTACGAATAAGGTCATCAAGGTGGTCATCAATACCCCTGAAAAGATCACGATACCTAACTGAACTCTGCTTTCCGAGCCTGCGCCGCTGGACATCATCAGCGGGATCGCACCCATGATAGTGGACAGTGCTGTCATCAGAACCGGGCGCAGACGCAGTTTACAGGCATACATAATGGCATCCTGGAACTTGTGTCCGGTGTCTCGTAGCTGGTTAATGAATTCCACAATCAAAATACCGTTCTTGCTGGCGATACCCACCAGAATGATCAGCCCGATATTGCTGTAGATATTGATTGAGCCGCCGGTGAGATAAATACCCAGCAAGGCACCAAAGAACGCGGTTGGTACCGTGGTCATGATGACCAGCGGATGAATAAAACTTTCAAATTGAGCTGCCAGTACCAGAAGTACCACGATCAGTGACATGGCTACGATGAAGGCAAGGTCGCCGCTGGAGTTTTTAAGGTCCAGAGATTCACCCTTGTAATTGATCTGGGCATATTCCGGCAATTCGTCGCGAACCACATTTTCCAGAAAGCTCAGACCGTCTTCGAGGCTGATGCCCGGCGCCAGTCCGGCACTGATAGTGATAGCACGGATGCGATTGTAACGGCTCAAGGTGTCTGCGCCGGAGCTGTTGACGATGGTCACCAGATTCGACAACGGAATCAGACGGCCACTGGTATCAGAGCGTACATAAATATTACTCAGGTCATCGGGGCTGGTGCGCTGGGATTGTTCAGCCTGCAAAATCACATCGTATTCTTCACCGAGATCGGCAAAGGTGGTAACACGACTTTCGCTCATCATGGCCTGCAGGGTTCTGCCAATGGCCTGGATGGAAACACCAAGGTCTGCTGCGCGGGTTTTATCCACGGTAATACTGAGGCTGGGTTTGGTTTCATTAAAGTCAGAATCAGGACGCGTGAACATGCCGCTTTCCTGTGCTCGTGAAATCAGAATGTTGCGCCATTCCACCAGTTCTTCATAGCTGCGACCGCCAAGCACAAACTGCACTGGCTGGCCTGTACCACCGCGACCAATACCGGATCTCATGAAACTGATTGACTGTACGCCGGGTAATCTGGCCCATTCGGCATTGAGTTCATTCATGACCTGCTGTGTGCTCTTTTCCCGTTCTGACCAATCGGGCAGGGCGACAAAAACGATGCCACCATTCACACCACTGCCACCACCCCAACCGGGCACCATGGCAATTGTGTTTTCTATTTCACCGCGGTCCTTGAAGGGCTGAATCGCTTCCTGCATCAGATTGATCTGTTCTTCCATGTACTCAAGACCGGCGCCTTCCGGGCCACTGACACGGTTAATAAAGACGCCCTGGTCTTCCGCTGGTGCAAAAGTACTGGGCACCTGTTGTAGCAGGGCAAAAATGGCAAAGCCAACCGCAGCAAGAAAAGGCAGTACCGCCCAGCTATGCCTGAGGCAGGTTTCGAGACCGCTTTGATAGGCATCCTGTAACCAGCCAAAGGTGCTGTCCACGTGACGTGTCAGCCAGTTTTGTTTGGGATTTGATTGTAGCAATTTGGAACTCATCATCGGCGCTAATGAAAGTGCCAGCACACTGGAGAAGATTACCGCAGCGCCGATGGTTACAGCGAGTTCATAAAGCAGAATGCCCATATTGCCGTCCATAAAGATCACGGGAACGAACACGGCAATCAGGACAACGGTGGTGGCAATTACCGCGAAGGCTACCTGACGCGCACCTTTAAAGGCAGCCAAAAGCGGTGGCTCACCGAGGGCAACACGACGCTGAATGTTTTCCAGTACCACAATCGAGTCATCCACAATCAAGCCGACACTGAGTACCAGTGCCAGCAGGGTAATCAGGTTTATCGACAGGCCCATAATTGATAGCACGGTGAAAGAGGCAATCAGGCAAACCGGAATAGTCACCACCGGAATAATCATGCTGCGCACAGAACCCAGGAACATATAGATAACCACGCTCACCAGAATCATGGTCATGAAGATGGTTTCATAAACTGAATCAATAGCGTTTTCGATAAAGGCGGCATCGCTGGTGGCGATAAACAATTCCATATGCGAAGGCAGGGTGTCGCGCACCTCATCCACTTTTTTGGCAACATCCTGCATTACTTGCAAGCTGTTGGCAGTGGATTGTTTGATGACGCCAAGACCGACGGCCTGTTCACCATTGCCCTGGTAACTCATGCGATTATTGGCAGCGCCCAGTTCAATGCGCGCAATTTCACCCAGGGTAATCATGTGACCGTCTTCACCGCGGGCGATCACCAGTCGGGAAAAATCATCCGGTGTCTGGAATACCCGTTCAACACGAACTGTGAGTTCCATAGTGGAAGACTCAATACGTCCGGCAGGTACTTCTATGTTCTCACGACGCAGGGCGGACTCCACATCCGTGACCGTCAGTTGCCTGGCGGCAAGTGCCTGCCGATCAAGCCAGACGCGCAGGGCATAACCGCCATTACCGTTCATCTGTACACTGGCCACACCGTCAATAATGGCGAACTGGTCAACGATGAAGCGGTTGGCATAATCATTCAGTTCAAGAAAATCCATTTCCGTACTGCGCAGATTCAGATACTGGATGGGTCTGGAATCGTTATCTGCTTTGGAAATTTGTGGAGGATCGACTTCTTCTGGCAAAGCCTGCGTGACGCGGGAAATTTTTTCACGAATGTCATTGGCGCCCACTTCTATGTCATAACCGACATTGAATTCCACTGACACACTTGCACTACCATCACGACTTGAGGAGGTGATACTGGCGATGCCTTCAATGCCATTAATCTGATCTTCCAGTAACTGGGTGATCTGGGTTTCAACCACTTCTGCCGAGGCGCCCGGATAGGACGCACTGATAGAAACTACCGGAGAACTGGTGTCCGGGTACTCCCGCAAGGGTAATTCAAGAAACGAAAGCAGGCCGAAACACACCAGTAACAAGCTGATGACTGTGGCAAAGACCGGGCGTTTAACGGAAACGTCTGAAAGTAGCATAGTAGGCTGTAATCAAATTAAGGGTTGATAGGGAGGGGGGCTGTATTCAGGCGCCTGGCTTGATGCTGTCGGGCGCGAGGTCATTGCTGGCCATAGAAGTTACCTGTGCATTAGAAGCAGTAATGACTTTCTGGCCAGGGCGTACCTTGTTAACACCGCGGGTGATAACCCGGTCACCGGGCTTCAAACCGGACAGGATTTCCACCACACCGGGACGGCGACGGCCCAACTCCACGGCCACCTGATGCACCACATTATTCTCATCAACCACATACACATACTCTTTACCCTGGCTGAGAATGGCTGACAGCTCAGGCACTACCATTGAGCTTCCTTCGTTGAGTTCCATAACGACGCTCAACAGCATGCCGGGACGTAACAGACCCTCAGCGTTATTGATATGTGCTCGCAGGGAGACCGAACGTGTTACCGGGTCAATGCGTGAGCTAACCACACGAATTTCACCATCGAACAGTCGGTCGGGATAGACAATGCTCTGGGCCTGAATGGTCTGGCCAGTGCTGAGATGAGCAAGGTGTTTTTCCGGTACCGTGAAATCCAGTTTGATGATGGAGATATCATCCAGCGTGCTGATCAGGGTAGTGGCTGTCGCCATACTGCCTTCGCTAACATTGCGAAAACCAAGGACACCGGTAATAGGGGCTCGCACCACTCGGTCATCCATAGCAACCATTACGCCTTCGAGACGGGCATCAGCCATTTCCTTGTTGGCTTGAGCAACATCCAGCTCAGTGCGGGCTACCAGATTTTTCGATACCAGTTCTTCCATACGGGTATATTGACGGCGTGCTTCCTGGGCACCAGCCAGCGCTTCAGCCAGTCGCGCCGCTTCAGATTCATTGGTCAGTTCTACCAGAATGTCGCCTTGCTGGACGAAACCACCATCTTCGAAATGCACCTTGCTGATGGTATCGGCGACTTTGGGAAGAATATCAATGGATTCGTTGGCCACTGCAGTAGCAATAGATTCGACGCGGTCAGCAATGATCTGCATCTTTACCTCAGTGACCTCGACCTGTGTTTCACCACCGCCGCGACTAAAACCGCCACCCATGCCGCCAGCAGACGTTTCCATGCTGCGCTGGAAGATAAAATAGCCTAGCAGGCTAAGGGCCAGGACGAAAAAGATAACGATGGGATGACGTTTGACAAATGTCACGGTCTTGCTCCAGTGTTGTAATCACTCTATTAATAATTGACGGTAGTAATGACAGCGAAAACGCGGTCAGGGTATACCGATACCTATTTATCTAATCGTTTAGCAAGAGGCGACTTTAAATGCCCTCTCCAGCAATCTTCAAACGCCTTTGACAGGCGCAATTCAACTTTTTATACAATTCAAGGTAGACCTTACGAAAAAAGGAGCTGTTCAGATTTAAAATGAATTAAAAAAGATGAATAAAATCATGCTATTTACACAATTTTTTCACGAAGTCTAAAGAGCCTTCTTTAGTTTGGAAAAAACGGAATATATTGGTGCGGAAAAAAGAAAAAAGCGCGAGAACAGGGCGTAAAAATGGGGGTCGGAGGGATTATTTTTTAATCAATGCAGTCCTTTACCGGCTTTTCTAAAAGCTTTGCGATCCTTGGCATATAACATGCTTGAAATGGTGGATACTTTGCCAGTGCGAAAGGGGATGTCCTGCTAATGAAAGCTCAAAATAATTCACACCTAACCCACCTCAATAATCGCAAACATGCCATATATCTGGCTTTGCGGACGTTTGTTGGAATTTCATGCCTTCTCGCCGGTAGTTTGGCAGGCAGTCTTTCCGTCGCCCAGGACCTGCCAGCGCTCAAGCAAGAATTGAGCATGGGAGTTGATTCACGCACCAAACTGGTTCAGGAAATGGTGGATTCAATTTTCAGTTTTGCCGAACCGGGCTTTCAGGAATTTCGTACTTCTGAATACCTTACTGGCATTCTTGAAGATAATGGTTTCACTATCGAAACCGGCATTTCCGGTATTCCTACTGCCTGGACCGCGACCTGGGGCGAAGGCAAACCGGTCATCTCGTTGGGTAGTGATATTGATGCCTTGTTGGGCCTGTCACAGGTGCCGGGTGTCACCGGAATGGATCCGTTGGTGGCTGGTGCACCGGGTCATGGTGAGGGGCATAATTCCGGTATGCCGGCCATGATCGCAGCAGCATTGGCGGTCAAGGACATTATGATTGCCAACGATATTCCCGGCACTCTTATGCTGTGGCCAGGCATTGCGGAAGAACTGCTGGCTACCAAAGCTTACTTCGTCAGGGACGGGCTATTCGATAACGTTGACGCCAATATATTTACTCATGTTGGCAGAGAGTTGAATACTTCCTGGGGCGATGCCAGAAACAACGGCATGGTCAGTGTTGAATATTCTTTCTCTGGCCGAACTTCCCACGGGGCAGCCGCGCCCTGGGATGGTCGTAGCGCTTTGGATGCGGTAGAGATCATGAATTACGCCTGGAATATGCGCCGTGAACATCTTCCCCTGAGTCAACGCAGCCATTATGTAATTACCAACGGCGGCGGACAGCCCAATGTAGTGCCCGGCGAGGCATCAGTCTGGTATTACTTCAGGGATGAGAGTTTTGAGTCAGTGCGTAATCTGTTTGAAATTGGTAATACTATTTCCGAAGCGGCCGCCATGGCCACGGAGACCACTGTGGAACGACGGGTATTAGGTTATGCAGCCCCTCATCATGGCAATCGGCCTATTGCTGAAGCGGCTTATGAAAATATCACTATGGTTGGCTTGCCGGACTGGAGTGAGGACGATGCGGTATTTTCCAATGCAGTTCAGCGCGGTGTGCGGGGAAGTGACATTACGCCTATCCCATTGGCTACTGAAATAGGGCCACTATCCACGCCTGAAACGCGGGGTGAAGCACGTCAGGGTTATTCCGATGATGTGGGCGATATCATGTGGACCATTCCCAGTATTACTATTGGCTATCCCTCGAATATTCCCAACACCATTCCTCACCATTATTCTTCTGCGATGGCGATGGCAACACCTATTGCTCATAAAGGTGCTGTTGCGGGTGCCAAGGCGGTGGGTATGACGGTGCTGGATTTACTGCTTGATCCTGCGCTTCTTGATGAGGCTAATGATTATTTCAATAACGTGCAGAATGCACCTGAAACCTATGATCCGGTTTTATCTGCCCAGGATATGCCTGCCATAGAACTGAATAGTGAAACCATGAATCAAATAAGGGAGAGCATGGAGCCGTATTATTACGACCCCACTCGCTACGCTACCTACCTTGAGCAATTAGGCATAGAGTATCCGGGGCAGGGCATCAGTACGCAGCCGGTGCGCTAATAAATTAAACAGGTCGAAGGGATGTAACAATCATTTCCTGCGTGCACTCCTGGTCTTTTGGGAATATATGATGAAAACAAGAAGTCGTTCCACCATCTCCTGTTTAGCTAACCTGCTTTATTGTCTGGCCTTACTGGTATTCGGGCATGCTGCCAGTGCACAGACTTATGATGTTGTTTTGAAAAATGGTCGTGTTATCGATGGCAGTGGTAATCCCTGGTATTACGCTGATGTCGGAGTGACGGACGGTGTAATTACGGCTATTGGCAAGCTGGATGAGTTTGACGCCGACAGGGTGGTGGATGTGTCAGGACTGATTGTGGCACCCGGCTTCATCGATTTGCACACCCATACCGACTTACTGGGTAATGCGCTGGCAGAAAGCAAGATCAGGCAGGGGGTGACACTGGATATCATGGGAGAAAGTTCCACAGTAGCTCCCAGAGATGGTCTCAATGATGAGCCCTGGGACACCTTCAGTGAATACTTCGACATGCTTCATGAACAGGGCATCTCGATGAATATTATCTCTCATGTTTCCGAAGGCCAGATCAGACGTGTGGTGAAAGGTTATGACACGACGCCGGCCACACCTCAGGAAATGCAGCAGATGATTGCGCTGCTGGAGCGCTCCCTCAAGGAAGGCGCCTGGGGCATGGTCACCCGTTTTGAAAGTGGTGGTCCCCCTAATCCGGAAGAAGTCATTACCCTGTCCAAAATACTGGCCGATTACAACACAGTGTATTTTTCACATATTGGTAGTGAGGGTTATGAGCAGCAAAAAGAAATGGATTTTGCCTTCAGTGTTGCCCGCGAGGCCGGCATACCTGTCCATATATTGCATTTGAAAATTCGAGGCCAGGAAATCTGGCACGAGGTACCTGACTACGTCAGGCAGATTCAGGCCGCCAGGGATATGGGACTGGATATCACAGCAAACCAGTATCCCTATACCGCCATGAGTCATGGCTGGAGCGCCAATTTTCCACTGTGGATGCGCGAAGACGGTCCGCAGCAGTTTACCGCTTATCTGAATGAGAGATCCCTGCGCGATCGAATTAAATCCGATCCCGAGTTTATCGCCTGGTCCAAGGAACACGGCTGGTGGGAAGGCATTGCCATGGCCAGGGTGTCCCAACCCGAGAACAAGCAGTACGAGGGTATGCGTCTGGTTGAAATCGCCGCCATGCGCGGTGAAGAGGATCCTGCTGATACCATGATTTCACTGATGGCTTCCGAAGACGGTTCTATTTCTGGCGTATTTCATAACCAGTCAGAGGAAAATGTACGGCTGATTATGAAGCAGCCCTGGGTGTCCATTGCCAGCGATGGCTCCGCCATTGATCTGGATGCGCCAGGTGTCCCTCATCCACGCAGTTACGGTACCAATGTCAAAGTACTTGGGCATTATGCCCGCGACGAAGGAGTGCTGACTCTGGAAGAGGCAGTTCGTAAAATGACGTCACTGCCTGCGCAGGCACTGGGCCTGAAGGATCGCGGACTTATCCGTGAAGGGCTGGCTGCCGACATTGCTGTGTTTGACCCACTCACAGTAAGAGATACCAATACTTTTGAATACCCGAAATCCTACGCCGCAGGAGTACCGTTTGTTCTGGTAAATGGCGTGCTGGTGGTCGATAAAGGTGAGCATACAGGTGCGCGGCCGGGCCGGGTTTTATACGGTCCTGGTTACGAAAAACCGTAACATAAACACAGGAATCAAAGGGCACCAGGAGATTTAATTTAATCTCCTTCGTGCCCATTATTATCGAGTGGCGGTATCAGTAGTCAGTCACCTGGGCTATACTCTGCGCCTTTTTTTAAGGGACGCAAGCCACTTTGCCGGGATTCATGCCATTTAAAGCTTCCATAGCAGTTTTACTTTTCACATTCTTTGCTTCGCCAATGAGTTCCGCTCAGGCACCAGCTAGTCTGGATAATTTATGGAAAAGTCGACCTGCTTTTCTCAGCCTTGAAGTTGAGCAGCAAAGTCGTATGCAATTTCTGGATGGCCAGTTTCGGGCCGGGCTAGAAGGCAGTGACCAGGCGCTTGAGTTGAGAACTCTACTCAAGGCTACATTGCAGTTCGAAAAACTCTCAGTGGTAACCGAGTTAGCTGACATGAGGGCGCTCCGGGCTGATCAGGGAACTCCTTTGGACGGTACCATTGTTGATCCCCTGGACATCCTGCAGTTAAACCTGCGTTTTCCCATTGCCAATATTTTTGGACGCGACAATGAAGGCTTTGTTCAGGTAGGGCGTTTTACCATGGATCAGGGTAACCGCCGCTGGGTGGCGCGTAATCGCTTTCGCAATACCATCAATGCTTTCTCCGGTGTGCATGCCAGTGTGCGCGATGGCAACAACGGTTTTCAATTTTTCTATACATTGCCTACCAACCGTCGTAACGACGGTGATCTGCTGGACAATAAACCACTGGCGGATAATGAAACCGGAGACACGCATTTCTGGGGACTTTTTTTCGACACGCTGTTACCTGGTGAGCAGGATCATTTTGAAACCTATCTCTATGGCCTGAATGAAAGTCGTCATGCGGCCGAATCGCCTCTGCGTAATCGATTGTTAAGCACCGGCATGCGTTTGTTCAGAAATCCACAACCTGGTAGTTGGCACTACGAAGGGGAAGTCATGTTGCAAACCGGGGATGCACCGGCCCGGCAAGTTGGTGTGGGCGCAGAAAAACAGCGAGCCCACTATGTTCACCTGGAAACCGGCTACAGTTTCAGTGCGCCCTGGCAGCCCCGGTTAAGTGTGATCTACGACTATGCCAGCGGTGACAGAAATCCACTGGATAATGAAAACAACAGTTTTGATTCACTCTACGGTGTGCCGCGCACCGAGTATGGCCCCACCGGAATCTACCGCGCCTTTGTGCGCAACAATATTAATACCCCCGGACTTCTGCTTAATCTGCAACCGGCAAAGAATATCGATGCCTTTATAAAACTCCAGGATTACTCCCTGGCTGCTGAACAGCAGGGCTGGCGCACCACCCGTTACCAGCATCCTGGTGGACTCGGAGAAACCGGTGTTGGTACACAACTAGAAACACGCGTGCGTTGGCATGTGTTGGGCGGCAATCTGACTCTGGAGACCGGTTTTACCTGGCTTGATGCCGGGTCCTATATGGACAATATCGGGAAAGGGGATGCCCGCTATGCTTATCTGCAGACTATATTACGCCTATGACTGTTGCGAAAAAAAAGGGCCGGAGGGATTTAAAATAAATCTCTCCGTCCCCCTGTTTTTAGCCACTGCGAAGCGTGTTAAAGAACACCCGATTCAATTTGACCGGCAAGATAATCTGCCTGACGCAACATCAATGAAATGATGGTGAGCGTCGGATTGGCAGAGCCTGCCGTAGTAAACAAACTGCCATCGGAAACAAATAAATTGGCAACATCGTGGGTCTGCCCGTAACTGTTACACACGCTGGTAGCAGGATCATTACCAATGCGACAGGTCCCCATATTGTGGGTTGCCCCAAAGCCTTCGTGAGTGAACACTTCGGTGGCACCGAGCGACTCGTACATTTCCCGGCCTTTTTCATAGCCGTATTCCAGCATGGCTTCGGTATTTGGATGTTTGTGATAGGTCACTACCGGTACCGGCAAACCGAGCTGGTCTACTTCAGTGGGGTGCAGCGTAATGCGATTAGTGGCCTGCGGCGGATCCTCACCGGTAATGATGACTCCCGCCAGTTTGTCATAGTCCAGCATAAGATTTGCATAATCCTTGCCCCAGCCACCTGGAATAAGATTATTGGCGATGTATTCCGGTCCAAGTGCCAGCAGGTGATACTGGAAACCGCCAGCGAAACCTCTTTCCGGATCATGCTTGACTTCATCCCGAATAACCCCGGCACAGGTAGTTCCCTTGTGCCAGTTCACGTCTCCCGGCATCACACCGAAAACCATGGCCATTACATGACGCATGTAATTTCGACCCACCTGGTCACTGCTGTTGGCCAGCCCGTTGGGGTGCTGCGGTGTCGAGGAGTTGAGTAATAGTCGTGTGGTTTCCACCACGTTGGCCGCCACACAGACCACTCTGGCCTGCTGTTCATGTTCTACACCGTCGCGATCCACATAACGCACGGCGGTCGCTTTACCGCTCTCATCGGTGACGATTCGGGTAACCATGCTCTCCGGTCTGAGGTCATAGAAATCGGTCTGCTCTGCCTGTGGAATATGATTGAACAGCGTGGTCCATTTGGCATTGATGGCACAACCGCTATTGCAAAAACCCAGCTGCAGACAGGCAGGGCGCCCGTCACGTGGTGATGAATTAATAGCCATGTTGTAGGTATCTATGTCTTCGTAACCAATGCTGCGGGCAGCTGCTTCCATGACCTTGAAATTGGCGCTGCCTGGCAGGCGTTCAATACCATGAGTTCCGGTAACCCCCATCATGAACTCTGCCTGCTCATACCAGGGGTCCATCTCTTCCAGCGTTACCGGCCAGTCGGCCAGATTACAGTCTTCCAGCTGGCCGTAAGTGGAGAGGGATTTGAATTCGTATTCCTGCAGACGGGGACAACAGGCGGTCCAGTGAGTAGTGGTGCCACCGACACCTTTCACGGACCAGACCGGGAAACCGTCAGGGGCATAGCCTTCGCCAATGCGGCGGTCGAGCCAGCTCAGTTTGCCGAACATTTCCGGTTCATTGTTGACGATATCGTTGAGTCCCAGTCTGGGTCCGGCTTCAAGGCAAACCACCTTGATGCCGCGTTTGACCAGTTCACTACCGACGGTACCACCACCGGCACCAGAGCCTATTATTACTACGACGGAATTGTCGTTAAGATCAAAATTTGCTGGCATGATTAGTTGCCCTCCGGTAACCAGGTGATATCGGCAAAACCACGATTGATATATCCGCCCTGTTCAATCGCCGACCCGCCATATCCCTGTAATGCAAATACCGCAGGGTCCCTGAACAGGACCTCAATGGAAGTGGCGCGCATGGTGCCAAAAAACGCACTTTGCTCCAGCGAGGTCAATAACGCGATGCGTTGTGTTTCGTCTACCTCCAGCCATGGGGTACTGCCATTATTTTCACGCAACATTGCAATTGCCTCAGCTACAGCAGGGCTATCAAGAGCCAGTACCCGCTGCGCAACTGTTACATATAACATGGGATCCAGATCATTAAACGGAAATAGATCGTAGGCAACACCGGCCAGCAGTTGCAGATCGCTTTCCGCGTCATTCTGGAGAGCAGAGGCGGTATTCATTTCCTGCCCTTGAGTGTTGGTATCAGCACCGCAAGCTGCCAGCCCGCCTGCTGCTATCAACTGAGATATAGTTATCAGTATTTTTCTGCGTGAGTTCAGCATAGCTCCCCCTTTGTTCATTTTTTTTAAAATTCAGTTTGTTGTCGACGACTGCGCTGAAGGCATCACAACAGGACCATGGATCGATAGGAAGAATAAGCGGGTAGTTCGGGCTTGTCCAGTTTGCGCGTTTTTACATGAATTGACGGAAACACAGTAGAGCTTGGGCCAGAAATTAAAATATAAGTTAACTCTGAAAACCGCCAAGATATAAAGCTTGCTTGCAAGTTTGCCGACATAAGGTTAAAAAATGAATATCTGTCCCAGGAGAGCGCTATGTTACCTCCCTATTCTGAAACATCCCCTGAGCGAGCAACGCTGGATATTACCCCCGGTCCGGTCGTGCTGGAGTTCGGTAGCAACGATTGCGGTATATGCCGGGCGGCGCTACCCCTGATCACTGAAGCCCTGGCTACTAGTACCGTAAGCCATCACCGTATTCAGGATGGCAAAGGCCGTCGTTTGGGGCGCACTTTTACGGTTAAACTTTGGCCTACCTTGATTATGTTGCTGGATGGTAAAGAAGTGGCCCGCGTAGTGCGACCGACTACTGTTGATGAGATCGCGCAGTCGTTGCAGGTTTTGAGTAATTAAAAAGTGAAAAGGGGCCGTTTTATTGATAGATAAAACTGCCCCTTTTGAATTGATCTGTTTTTATTTTGTTATCTACCTAAAACATCATCACGAGTGGTTTCAGCAACGGCCGCAACCTGCGCTATCAAATCATCAGCAACACCCAGCTCTTTTAATGTCAGTCCTAAATTTTCTACCACAGCATCGAAGTGAGTGTCATTCAGGCCTTGTTTGACGAACTTTGCATGAGCATTTCGCATGCCGCGCCCCGAATAATTGTTAGGCCCGCCAAAAGCCACTGTCAGGAAAGCTTTTTGCTTGCTCGCCTGAGTATCCATGTCGACGCCTTCAAAATAGGAATTAATACGATCATCAGCCAATACTTTGGTATAAAAAATATCGACTGCTGCATCTACAGCGGCTTCACCGCCCAGTTTTTCATAAAGTGTTTCGCTCATATTTCCCGCCTTTTTTATTGTTTTAATTTTCCGGTTTTAAATGGATGTAGAATTCGCGAGCATATTCATTTTGCCGGGTAAGCTCATTGATACTAATCAAGGTAGATGAGTTCGCTTAAAAAAAACCGAAAAGGGGGCAACAAAAAAGGGGACAGATTTATTTATGAGTTAAATAAATCTGTCCCCTTTTATTTTTTGTTTTGTTTCTGATGAACTTTTACTTATTGCTTCAGAGGATTTTCTTGCCCGGCGGTAAATGTACGTGGATTGCCCTCATTAAATATTCTATGCAGGCTGAAAAGCCACTCGCCATCAATTTTTACCAGCTCATCTTCCCAGGAACCAAAGCTTAACCACTGGATCTGGCGACGATCTGCGTTATTGGCGTAGTTCATCCAGTAGGTCACGGCTTTCGCGGTATCGCCTTCCACAATCACCACCTGGTTGGTAATAAGATGGCGTACGGTTGATGGCCATTCTTTGCCTTCCGGAGTCTTGGCTTCTGCGAAGCCAATGGTTCTTAGATCATAGATCCCTGAAGACATGAATTCACGGATTGCCTTACGGCCCACGACTTCTCCTCTGGCCCAATCCAGTACACCGTCTTCAGCGAACACGGCAGCGTAACCATCGGCATCGAAATAATCCATGGCCAGTACATAACGATGCTGAAGATCAATGATGGCGGCGCGGTCTTCGGCATAACCGTCCGGGTATGTTTCAGCAATAGCGTTGATTGATGCCAGCAACATGGCGCATGTGATGATAATTTTCTTCATGGACTCTACCTTTGTAATACAAATAACTGGTGATAATTCAGGTTTGTTTTTCGACTATTCTATATCTATGGAGTGCAGAGGGCACGTTTACACGAGCTACAGCATTTCAGGCCATAATCTACTCCGGCAGATGATCAATATAGCGTGCAGCCACTTCATCATCACAGACTTCATTGGCCGGGGAAAAATCAATGTCGGGACGGTGATCCCACTGTTGTGCCAGGCTGGCAGGCTCACTGAGATAGACAGGATCTTCGATAGTGATTTGGTAGCGCAGGCGAGTGCGTTCCTCTGACAGTGATAATCTCTCTATGGTGTGTTTTCCCGCGCTGGATGGCACGCTACCACCGAGGCCGGAGGTGTTGGGGGTGTAGCCAATGGTGTCAATGACCAGGGTATCACCATCCCAGTAGCCAATTGAGTGCCCGTGATTGCTGGATTGTACGTCAGCAGGATGTTCTGCATTCATATGAATGGTGCGGATGACATGGTCGCCGGAGTTGTCAAAGTGAATTACTACCTCATTTTCACCAATCTCGATTGAGCGCATTTCGTCAAGTATTGCCAGAAACGGGACCGGTTCAGCAACGCAAAGTCCATCGTCCACCATCCTGGCCTGGGCTTCTCGGGCTGCCGGCGTCAACGGGAAAGTGGCCATTGCGCCAAAACCAGCGCCGATTCCTGCGCGGGAAGGAGCCCAGCGACCGCTCAGGGATTGCGCGGGAGTCAGCCTGCGACTGCGGTTACTTTCTTTATAGAAGGGATGAATTTCGCCGTCCTGGGTGGTGACATCAAGTATACGAACCTGCTTGCCCCAGCCGCCGCGATTGGGATTTGCGCGCATAATTACCGGCGTGCCGGCTTTAAGGGCATCACGGTTGAGCCCATCAACGAGGGCCTGGGTAATAGCAAGACCTTCGCCTTCAACCAGCGCGGGTTCGCCGTCCGGGCCGGTGGTTTCAACAATCAGATACATATGAGGATTAACCCAGTCGAAGCGGTGTACGGTGCCTTCGATTATGATTTCCTGGGTCTGGTCAAACATGGCCTGGCTATGATGTGCGAATACGGGCGTAGCAAACTGTAGCGCTGCGGCAACAACGAATATGGCGCTGGTTAATAGTCTCACAATGAATCCCCCTTAATTATTATTGAAATAAAGAATAAACGGTCAATACCCCTTAGTCCAGAATCATATGCTGGTATGACACCGAACCCTTACCCTTGAATGCTGTTTATAAACTGTAGTAGCCAAGCCCGGTCAGCAGAAAGACATGCAGGAATGCCCTATAAATCAGTTTTAACTGTACATAAAAAAGCCCGCAATGTGCGGGCTTTTCTATTTATTTTTGGTTTGCCAACACTATGTTTAGCTGATCATGACGCGTCTGGGAAACTGCGCGTAATTTTCCCAGCGTGTCGGTTTCTCTGGCATCTCATCTGCAGTGGCCTGGACCTGACCGGTCACATCAGTCACACGTGACACGATAGTGTGCTCGCCAGAGTTGGCACCACGCCAGGTATAATTGAACAGTTTCCAGGAATACTTGCTGGAGGCCGGATCGATTTCTGCCTGCTGCCAGGGGCCATTATCAATTTTCACTTCAACCGAGCGCAGTGGCGTGCCGTCATTCAGCACAAAGCCGGTGATATTATGATCACGACCATTACGGGTCACCCGAATAATGGAAGACTTCAGCTGAATACGCGTTACCGAGCGTTCTTCCCAGCGTTCTTCACCGCCAATATTACGTTTGCTGAGGGTGACATAGTCGCGTCCCATGAAACGTCCCATGTAGCGACTGTCCTGAATATGAATCTGGTCCAGCCATTTCACATTAGCGACGCCATACCAACCTGGAACAACCACACGTAGCGGTGCGCCATGGTAAAGCGGCAGGGGTTCGCCATTCATTTCATAGGCCAGAATGATGTCCGGGTTCAGGGCATCATCAATGTGCATGCTGTGACCAAAGGATTGTTCCACTTCCATATCCAGATCGCTGCGGGTTTTTTCCATGCCCTTGTCGGCGCCATAGAAAACCACTTCCACCCCGTCACGCTGCAGACCGGCTTCTTCCAGCAAATCCACCAGGCGTACACCGCCCCAACGGGCATTGCCGATCAAACCCTGGAACAGTCGAGGGCTGTTGCCGCCACATTCAAAGCCGGCATCAATTTCAAATTTCTGTCGGCTTTTCAGATCCGCCAGGGAAAGCTCAAAGGGATTGTTGATCAATCCACTGATGCGTAAACGGAAGTCTGCGTCAGCGACTTGTGGCTGGTTGTAATGCTGAATGATGTAGAAATCATCATTGGGGGTATAGAAGCTGTCGATTTTGGAGGTGTCCAGATAATGGATGCCGCCGGGTGCAACCGGTGGCACGGTATAACCTTCCGGCATATCAGAGAAGGGTACCAGCTCTTCAGAAGCACCCATGGCCAGTTGTGACCAGAACGGCATGCTGGCGCTTGCCGCCATTCCCCCAAGGGCAACGCCGGTTTTTAATGCTGTTCGGCGCGTGTTGAGTGCCGGCTCCTGATGTTGTTCTTCCTGTTTTGACATTGTTATTCCCCTCAATGGTACAAATAGATGTTGCAAATGTTTGCCCGATTATTCCCCGCGTCCCGGAATTAGTCAATTTTCCTCTGCCAGCGCAACGCTGGGTCGGGCACTTCTTGAACATCCCCCCTGACTGTCATAGTCTTTGTGTCTTCGTCTGGCATCAGGTCAGGCAAATCATGGGGACAGACATATGCAGTGGATGAATAAAATTTCAGGGGTGTTGATAATTACGGGATTACTTGCAGCCTGTGCCCAGACATCAATGCCATCCATGACATCAGGCAGAACAGTGACCAGCGATATTCTTCTGCAAGAGCATTTTGTGCCGGTAGTTTCCCGGGTACCCTCCATGACAGGTTCGGTGTCACAGCTTTATGTGCGGGAACGGGTCAAAGACAGTGTGCGTAACAAGAATGATCTGGAAGGCAAGGTAGTGCTATTTATTCATGGCGCCGGGACCCCGGCTGAAGTGGCTTTTGATGTACCTTATCCTGGATTCAGCTGGATGGCCTATCTGGCAGATCTGGGTATGGATACCTTTTCCATGGACATGACCGGCTATGGTCGCTCCACACGCCCACTGGTAATGAATGATCGTTGTAACCTTTCTTCAGAACAGCAACAGCAATTGTTTGGCGATGTTTGTTCGCCCAGTTATGCCTTTGCCATCACTTCCATGGATTCGGACTGGCACGATATTGATGCCGTGGTTGATTACCTGCGCGACTTGCGCGGTGTGGACAAAGTGCATTTGGTCGGTTGGTCCCAGGGCGGGCCTCGATCTGGTGGCTATGCTGCCCGGCATCCGGATAAAGTCGCCAACATGGTACTGCTGGCACCGGCTTATCGGGGCAATGTGCCGGCTACCATGGACGCGGCAAATTTTAATGGCACAGCAATGACCAAGCAGTCCAAAGATGATTTCGTGAATAACTGGAATCGCCAGGTCGGCTGTGAAGATCAGTATGATCAGGCGGTCAGTGAGTCGGTGTGGTCCGAGATGCTGGCTTCAGATCCCGTCGGGGCTACCTGGGGGTCTGGTGTGAGACGTGCTCCCCGGGCCGTTACCTTTGGCTGGGGAACAGATGTAGTAGGCGGTACCCGGACTCCCTTGTTAATGGTCGCCGGCACTCACGACGGACAAGTGAATGCTGAACTGGTGAGGAATTTATACGCTGATTACGGTGCCACTGAAAAGGTTTATCTGGAAATGACCTGTTCTTCCCATAACGCCATGTGGGAGAAGGATGCGCAATTGTTGTATGACGCCAGTTATCAGTGGCTCAATACCACTTCCTATAATGGGGTGAGTAGTGGGATGCTAATACAGGAATAGGAAAGATAAAGGATAAAGGATAAAGGATAAAAGTGGACATAAACTGGAGGATTAGAGAATGAGTATTGAAGGTGGATGTTATTGCGGGAAGGTACGATACGCGATTGAGGGGGATTTTATTTTTAAAGGCGAATGCTGTTGTCGGGAATGCCAGTATATAAGTGGTGGCAATCCGAATGTGGTGGTGGGGGTGCCGGAAGCGATTTTCTCCTATACCCATGGCGAGCCGAAACAGCATACTCGCAGCGATCTGGAAAATCCGGTTACGCGAGAGTTCTGTTCTGAATGCGCTACCCACCTGGTGACCCGATCACCCGGTGCCCCCGGTATTGCCATTGTAAAGGTTGGCTCGCTGGATGATCCTTCGCTGTATGACAAACCGGACCATATTATCTGGACCTCTGAGAAACAGGCCTTCCATCAGCTTCAGGACGGCATACCCACCTTTGAACAATTTCCTGTTCATGATTAGTTGATAAATCGTATGCGGGTTCCAATAAATAAGCGGAGAAAAACTTGAAACACACCATAACTTGTCTTGCCCTGAAAGCAGTCGTAATTAATGCCCTCGTGGTTATGAATGTCTCGGCTGCTGCCCAGGCTGACCCTTATGCCAATCCACCGAGTCCTGCGTTTGCCGGACAAACTGGCGCCGATGCCCCGGCGCTGATGTCTTCCTATCAGGTTGAAGTGCTGGCGACAGGACTGGCTCGGCCTCGATCGCTGCTGGCCTTGCCTGATGGCAATCTTCTGGTGGCTGATGGTAAAGGGGAGGTAAGAATTGTCACTCGGGCAGGGGGAATGTCTGACCCACTGACAGGGATGCCGCCAGTGCGTTCAGTGGGTGGCCGCGGTCTCCAGGATATCTCTCCTGCTTTTGACTTCGATATCTCACGTGTGGTCTATATGGCATTTGCTGCACCACCTGAGGGTGAACCCGGAGGAGTTGTCAGTGCCCAGGAAAGAACCCGTATTCAGCAAGCCGGTGAAGTTTTCCAGGTCAACAGAATTGCCCGGGCCCGGCTGAAAGACGACAACAGCGGTTTTGAAAATCTGGAGTATATTGCTGAAATCCCGGGCCGACGTCTGGTCTCCTCCCCGGATGGCACTTTGTATATCAGTACCGTAGGGGCAGGGGATCTGACGCTGGTGCAGAAGCTGGATTCACTGGAAGGTAAAATGTTGCGCATTAATGCCGATGGCACCATTCCCGAAGATAACCCGTATTTTGCTCGCGCCCGTGTGCGTCAGGAAATCTACTCCTGGGGGCATCGTGATCCTGATGGCGCCATGATTCATCCCCAAAGCGGTGAGTTATGGACTATTGAACACGGTCCCATGGGTGGCGATGAACTCAATAAAATTCTTCCGGGCAGAAATTATGGCTGGCCCAATGTCACCTACGGCAAAAATTATGACGGTACCGAGATTGGCCCTTCGGCGCGAACAGGTGTTGAACAACCATTGTATTACTGGTTTCCGTCCGTAGCCGTGTCAGGCCTTATCATGTATACCGGTGACCTGTTTCCCCAGTGGCAGGGCGATATTTTCATTGGCACCATGAGCCCGACCGAGGGCAAGTTTCTGGTACGTCTGGAAATGGATGGTGAACGTATAGTCAGTGAAGAACAGTTACTGGTTGACCATGACCGACGCGTTCGTGACATGGTGCAGGGGGCAGATGGGGCTTTATACGTACTGACGGATTCTGAAGACAATGATGATCTGGATCGTCATTTCCCGGGTGAAGTATTGCGTCTGGCACCATAGAACACCTCTGAGATCCTGATCCATCCAACACTTTATTAGAAACAGGTCTGAAGTTTTATGATCGAATATTCCTCGACTACACATTCCACCGATGTGCCGGATAATTTTATTTATCTCACAGAAGTCATTCCCAAGGTGCGTTTTGATCTGCGCTATTATTGCGATGATAATTTTATTGGTCAGCCCATTCCCGGCTACCACTCCAATGTCATGATCGTCACTCTCCAGGCAGCGATGGCCCTGAAAAAAGTACAGGAGGATCTTGCCTACTCAAATTTTTCCCTGAAAATATTTGATGGTTATCGGCCACAGAGCGCAGTGGATTATTTTGTACGCTGGGCCAATGATCCTGATGATCAGCGTATGAAAGCGACTTATTATCCGAATATGGACAAGAGTGAAATCATCCCGAAAGGCTATATAGTGGAGAAATCCAGTCACTCCCGCGGTAGTACCGTGGATCTCACTATTATGTCCAATGATGATGGGCGCGAGCTGGACATGGGAACCGCCTTTGATGTCTTCGATCAGAAATCCTGGCCCAGTGATACCACCGTGACTGTACAGCAACGCGCCAACCGTCAGTTGTTGCGCTCGGTAATGAGCAAGCACGGCTTTATCGGCATGGAAGAAGAGTGGTGGCATTTTACCTTGCGTGATGAACCCTATCCGGATACCTATTTCGATTTTCCGGTTAAATAAAACTACCAACGCGATTAATTAATCATGATTGATTTCAGTAAAGAAGAAAAAGAAGCAATGGTGACCAAACTCCAGAGCTATTTCAGCGATGAGCTGGGTCAGGAAATCGGTCAGTTTGATGCGGAATTTCTGCTGGATTTTTTTGCCGGGGAAATTGGCAAGCTTTTTTATAACCGTGGCCTTTACGATGCCCAGGCTATCCTGGAAAGTCGCATGGATAATATCGTGGAAGCGATCAGTGAGCTGGAAAAGCCGGTTGATTAATTTACTGGTAGGAAATAGGG
>CBFIIQ010000028.1:0-2133 GCA_965662685.1 Pseudohongiellaceae bacterium
TTTAGTGACCATAGTCAGCCACCCGCCGGGGAACCCGTTTAGCTGGCAAAAAGCGCAATAACATCCCCATTTGAAGTGAATAAAACTATAACTGCAAGTGATTGTGGAAAATCTCGCTACCCGTACCGGGGCACTCAGCAATTACACACAGGAAATTGGAAACGGGAAAAGTAGAAAAAGAGAAGTGTTTTAGGAACCAAAATACTGAACAGGAAAATTTACAGCAAAGATTCCAATACAGACACTAACGCCTCATGGCTAACCTGACTGGAAACTCTGGCCTTACCAAGCGCTTCAAGCAAAATGAAATTAATCTTACCCTGCTCAGCTTTTTTATCCCTGCTCATCAAGGAAATAAAGGTATCAACATCCATTTCCCCCGGCGGGCTTGTTGGTAAGCCAGCACGCTGAATAATTGAGTGAACTCTCTTCACATCCTCGCGGTCGATTAGATTTTCCCGAAGCGAAAGCTCCGCTGCCATGACGATACCCGTTGCTACCGCCTCACCATGAAGCCAGTTTCCATATCCCATAGCAGTTTCAATGGCATGACCAAAGGTATGCCCAAGATTTAAAATGGCACGAATGCCGGCTTCTTTTTCGTCTTCTGCGACGATAGCGGCTTTTTCCTGGCAACTGGTATAAATGGCATAAGCCAGCGCATCGGCATCCAGTGCAAGAATGTCTTCTATATTTTCGTCAAGCCAGTTCAAAAACGGCAGATTATTTATCAAGCCATATTTGATTACTTCGGCAAGGCCAGCCTTTAATTCCCGCTCTGGCAGTGTTCGGAGTGTTGAGGTATCCGCCAGCACACAATTTGGCTGGTAAAAGGCTCCAACCATATTTTTCCCAAGCGGCCTGTTGACGCCTGTCTTGCCCCCCACAGATGAGTCTACCTGTGATAACAAGGTAGTAGGAATCTGAATAAAATCTATTCCGCGCTGGTAGGTAGCAGCAGCAAAACCAACCATATCGCCTATAACACCGCCCCCCAGCGCTATCAAAGTTGCCGAACGACTGAACCTGGCCTCAAGTAAACGGTCATAAATCAGGCTTATGGTATCCAGTGTTTTATATTCTTCCCCATCAGGCAGGATTATTGATAACGGATCATATGCTGCCAACGTATTTGACACGGTCTCGAGATAGAGCGGAGCTACTGTTTCATTGCTGATAATACAAACCTGTTGACCGCGAATATGAGGCACCAGAAGCTCAGCATCTGCAAGTAATTGCTCGCCTATGTGAATCGGATAGCTTCTATCACCAAGGTCAACAGTCACTGTCTGACGATTATCGCCCTGAGCAGTATTATTCTTCATGGACTTCTTCATCAAACAGCTGCTTTATGATTTCACTGCTTACAGACCTCGGACTTCTTCTGTTGGTCATTACTACATAATCAGCAATCTCACGATAAAGCGGATCTCGAATATCCATAAGCTCTGTCAGCTTCCCCTTGATATCAGTGACATTCTGAATTAACGGACGTCGCTGATCATGCCTTGTCCTTTCTTCCTGCTGGCCAATTGTCGCCATTAGATAAACCACTGTGCCACGGCTTTGCAAAAATTTACGGTTCTCAGGCGCCAGTACTGCGCCGCCACCAGTGGCCAGCACTATATTCTTGCTCAAAGTGAGCTCTTCGATTATTTTCTTTTCTCGTTCCCGAAAGCCTGCTTCACCCTCTACATCAAATATCCAGGCAATATCAGCTCCCGTTCTTTCTTCAATTTCCTGATCTGAATCGACAAACTCCATTTTCAAGGAACGGGCAAGTTGACGCCCAATAGTAGTTTTGCCTGCGCCCATAGGACCAATCAGGAAAATATTATCCACTGCTTTTTTCATTATTTTTGGATGCTGTCGCTGAAAATAGTTATTGAGTAAATACGAAAATTCGAGCACACCATTGTAATCGACATGCCCGAAATTAGTCCTGAAAAATGAGTAAACTTTTTAATTAAAGAAGTTCATTGATAATAGACGGAGTAATGAAGATCAGAAGCTCTGTTTTGGTTTCAGCATTTTCAGTTCGTTTGAACAGATTGCCAACATAAGGCAGATCACCCAGAACCGGCGTCTTGGTCACGGTAGTCGTCACTTCCTCCCGGAATACACCACCAAGGA
>CBFIIQ010000028.1:2227-42578 GCA_965662685.1 Pseudohongiellaceae bacterium
TACCGCGCCTGCTCCAGGCACAACAGAATCCTGATTGATTTGTAACAACATGTTAATGCGGCCATCTGGCGTAATTTGCGGCGTCACTTCAAGTGCCAGCACTGCCGAGACGAATTCCGTGGTTGAACCACCAGCGGTACCACCAGCCTGCGCCTGATAGGGAATCTGCACACCTGATTCAATTCTGGCAAGCTGTTGATCCTGGGTCGTCACTTTTGGCTGGGCAATAACTTCACCATTACCGCTGGACTCCAGAGCGGACAACTCAAGTTCCAGCATTCCCTTATTACCGGCAAACCCAAGGGCTATGGAAGAAGCCTGCTCTACACCCATATCAACTACCAGAGCATCAGGAAAACTGGGAGGTAAAAATGGATTAGCCACAAGACTCTCGCCTATCGGCACACCAGCCAATGCGTCGCCAGCAAGAGCAAGGTTTCTTGCATCAAGGTCACGACCAAACCCTATACTGGACTCCTGGCTACCGGATAAAACGAAACGATCACCGGCACCTGGAAAAGACTGTCCACCACCCCAGCGCACACCCAATGCATCACTAAACGAAGTCGATGCATTAACAATACGAGCCTCAATCAATACTTGACGAACCGGGATGTCGAGCTTCCTGATCATGTTGCGAATATCATTCAATACTGTCGCCACATCCTGCACGATCAGTGTATTGGTTCGAGCATCCACTGTAGCAGTACCCCGCTCAGAAAGAATACTGCCCGCCTGACCAGTTAACAGTAAGGCTATAGTTTCTGCATCGGCATAATTAATTTCTATATATTCTGTAACAAGCGGAGCAAGGTTGACCTGTTGCTGATCATTTTCAAGCTCCAGTAATTCCGCTGCAGAAATTTCCGCAGCCGGAGCAATGTACATAACTGTCCCTTCAATTCTCTGCCCCAAATTTTCAGAGCGCAAGACCATATCCAACGCCTGATCCCATGGAACATTAACCAATCTTAGTGTGACATTACCTGAAACCGAATCAGCTACCACCAGACTGAAATCATTAACTTCTGCAAGTAGTGAAAGGACGGAATGAATATCAACATTCTGAAAGTTGACGTTGATTAACTCGCCACTAAAGGAAAAACCACCTGCACTGGCATCACCACCTCCGGCACCAGCCAAGGCTCCCGCAATTGGCGTGATATTAATAATGTATTGTCCGCCACTCTGATAAGCCAGGTAGTCGAAACCACTAATCATCTCGGCAACAACCATAACACTGGAATCTTCACGGTAAATATCAACATTTCTTACCGGTGTGGCAAAATCTGTTACATCAAGGCGCATTTGCAACTCATCAGACAAGCCTGCATTGATAAACTCAAGTTGCAGTTGATTTCCTGTGCGATTCAGATTGCCAACAAGGTTGTCATTGGCAAGATCTATAATAATCTGTCCAGCGCCTTCTTCATCGCGACGAAAATCAATAGCACTGATATCCCCGGAATTGCTGGTAGGAATTTCTGGCCTGGAACTGATTCCAGCTGCACCTCCGGCGGAGCCATCCCCCAAGGTGACTACCAGAGAATTATTTCTCATACTGGAAATATAAGATGTTGATTCACTGAGGTTAACTATCATTCGGGTTCTATTGCCGGAATCAACCACCGTCACAGTGTCGACAATTCTGGAATTCACCGGAAAATTATTTTGATCCAGAGTGTTAGCTACACCTTCGAAATCTATGACAAGTCGCGGCGGAGTCTCAATTTCAAAAACCGTGGGTGCAGGTGGTTCTGAATTAAAGTCCAGCTCAATTTCCAGCATGCCACCAGGTAGCGATACAAATTGGATATCTTCAAGAGAAACCTGAGCCTGCAACCCAGATGCCAGGAATAGACCATTGACCATACAAAAGGTCAGTAGCAAATTCTTGATGCTTTTTATCCTCACCAATCTCGTCATTACGAGTCTCCCGGCTTTATTAGCACTTCTATTCTGTATATCTATCAATGTTCTTAATCCAGATTTTTGAATATTACTTCTTGTTTTTTATAATTTATAATTGTCGCGCTTATAGTTTAACTATTCCTTTCTATACACCGCAGTTTCCAATTAATCTGGAGCAATGTTTTACTGCATATTATTCAGCATCACTGTTTGTGGGCGCTCCATCCAGGACCCATCGCCAGTAGGCACAATTTCAACCAGCTCAATCTGATTTTCATTAATATCAATAATACGACCGTGATTCCGCCCCAGATAATTTCCTAATGTAACTCGACTAACCAAACCTGTTTCATCAAGCATCAGCGCCCAGTCCGTTTCATTTCGACTGATAGTTCCAACCATTGTTAGCGAACTTAAAGGAAAGTTTTCAAGCAATTCTTTTGGCCTGTTTTCATCCGGGCTAACATTGTTGGATTGATTACGAATAATCAGCGTGATGTCCAGCGGCGCATCAAAAGGACTACGCAAGGAGGCCGCGCTATACTGAAACGGCTCATAGGAATTAAATTCCGGAATTGGCTCAATCTGCCCTGGGGGCCTGTTAACCGTGCTTGTTACGTAATTCTGCAGCTCTATCATTTCATCATTATTGGAACATGCAGATAAAAACAAAATCACTGATCCCAGCAATATCCTGCCAACACACCCTTTTATTTTTATGCAGTAATTATTCATCATCAGATTTATAACGATAAGTTCTGGCAGTAATATCCATAAGCAAATCTGTGCCGCTGGTACCGTTGCTAATACTGAAATCATGCAAGGTTACAATTCGCGAGAGACTTGCAACACCACTCACAAATGCACCAAAATCATGATAATCCCCTACTACCGAAATCCTTATTGGCAGCTGAATATAAAATTCCTGCTCAACCTCTGACTCAAGCCTCATGGTTGAAAACTCCAGACCACTGCCTACGCCCTGTACTGTAATATCATCAACCAGACCAGGCACCTCGGTTTCACCAGGCAACTGCCTCAACAAGGCACCAAAGGATTCTTCCATATCGGCCAACTGCTGGCGATAGGCTTCAAGATTTGCAGCAAGTACAGCTTTTGACCCAAGTTCATTCTTGAGCGTAATTTCTTCCTGACCAACCGTTGCCAGCGTTGCCTGAAGATTTTTAATATGAAACCAGTAACCACCACCAAGGCAGGCACAAAAAACAACGGTAATAAGTACAAATTTTACCGGCGCAGGCCAGACACCAATCGTCTCGATGTCCTGAAGGTCATTCCAGTCAAAATTCTTCAGCTCATCAACGAGTCGTTGAATATTTTTCTTATATGATTCGATGGCACTCATAGCAAGTGTCCGCTCATTCCTCTTCAAGGGCCGGTGTGGTTACAAGGACTGTCAATTCAAATCTGTTCCCTTCAGGACCAGATTGATTTGAAGAAATCTGCTGAAGCACAGGTGATTCAAACCATTCAGAATCATCAAGTGAACGTAACAGGGCCGAAACCCGATTGTTGGATTCAGCCAGTCCCTGAAATTTTATCTGGTTTTCAATACGTGAAATGCTTTCGTAATAGACACCATCCGGCATTGTTCTTACCAGCTCATCAAACAAGCGGACTATTACTGGCCTGCGTCCCTGTAGATCCTGAATTACTGCCATACGTTCGGTCAGTTCTGATTTCTGACGCTGCAGCTCCCTGATCTCGGCAATTTCCCCATCCAGGGAAGTAATTGTCTGGCGCAAATAATCATTCAGGCCATTCTGGTTGTTAATCAGGTTATTAAAAAAACGGTCACCGCCAAAAACAATAACAGCAGCAATAGCTACGGTAATTCCCAACCCAATCAGGAATTCCTGCTTTCTTTCTTCCCTGAGCTCTTCGCGCCAGGGTAATAAATTAATATTAGCCATCGTCAGAATCCCCTGATTGCAAGCCCACAGGCCAGCATTAGAGAAGCAGCGTCATTATGTAATTGTTTGCTCTTCACTTTCTTGCTGACAGCCATTTTAGCAAACGGATTTGCTACCACTGTGCTGGTACTCAGATCTTCCTGTACCATTTCAGCCAGACCTGAAGTTGCCGCTGTCCCTCCTGCAAGCACCAGCAAATCGACATCATTATACTGACTCGAAGAAAAGAAGAATTGCAGCGTACGGCCAATCTGCTCGCTCATTTCACGTATAAAAGGTTTCAGGACATCCTCTTCGTAACCTTCTGGCAGGTCATCATTAAGCAAGGCGGTTTCGGCATCCGCAGGAGAAAGACCATAACGGGCCTGTATATCAGTAGAAAGCCGTGAACCACCAAATACCTGCTCTCTGGTATAAATAGAAATACCGTCGCGCATAATATACATGGTTGTCATGGTGGCACCGATATCAATAATAGCGGTCAAGCCTTCCTTATCCAGATCCATCTGCTCACACATCAGAGCATATGCCCTCTCCATGGCATAGGCCTCGATATCAACCACTTTCGCCTCGTAACCACCGATTTCCAGGGCAGCTACACGCGCATCAACATTTTCTTTTTTACAGGCGGCGAGCAAAACCTCTGCCATATCCGGATCTTTTTCCGAAAGTCCCTGACGCTCAAAATCAATCAAAACCTCTTCCAACGGATAGGGAATATATTGATCCGCCTCCAGCGCAATCTGGGTTTCCATTTCCGTGTCACTCATGGAGGCATTCATTTCAATAGACTTTGTAATAACAGCAGATCCTGAAACAGCGACTGCAGCTTTATCGGTAGACGTATCTACAAGTGATGCCAGCTTCAGCATGGTTTCACCAACCGCATCAAGATTGGCAATATTTTTTTCCACGACAGAACCATCAGGCAGCGACCTGCTGGCATAACTCTCTACCTTGTACTTGGAGCCCGACTTTGACAACTCCAGCAATTTTATTGAGCTGGAGCTGATGTCTATGCCAAGTAAGCCATTGTTCTTTTTAGCTAAGAAACTGACCAAGATGTCTCCCCGAATTAAATATAGGCCCGTTCTGAATCAATCTTTATTCTTTATACACACCGGTTTTCGTTAAAAGGATATGACTCGAAACTACCGGAAAAATACCTTTTATTCTTCTTTGCAGTCTGGCACGTTAATCAATTTAATCATTAATTTCAAGCAATTATCGCATTTTTTTACAAATTACATTAATTTGCTACCCAGTTCACAAAAGCAATGACGAGCACTTCACATTTTCCCAAAAGTGGATGTACTTATATTAAACAGTGTTTTTAAGTAAAAAAGCGAGGGATATCATGCAGAACTCCCATTTGACGGGGCTTTATGGCAAGTTTTACGAATTCTTTTCAGTGCTAACTACCAAGGTCAAAAGTGTTTAAAATGGCGGGTCAATTAGTACAACTGGCTTCAACCATGCTGAACCACATGCCAAGCGATGACTAAAATTAAGACAATTGGTATTTTCCTGAGCTGGTGCGCTGTCACCGGCACTATCGGGCTGGTTATGGTTGCCGCCAGCATGTACCTGTATATCTCACCAAAACTACCGGACAGGGAAACCTACACCAATCTGCGTCTGGAAAATCCATTGCGCATTTATTCCGCTGATAACAAATTAATTGCAGAGTTTGGTAGTCGCCGCAGCACCCCGGTCAAGTATGAAGAAATACCTCAACTGATTCTTGACGCACTGATCTCCAGTGAAGACAAACGCTTTTATAGTCACCATGGTGTTGATCCACTGGGGCTACTCAGGTCTGTGGCTGGAATTTTTACAGGTAATGACTGGGGTGGCGGAAGCACCATTACCATGCAGGTGACGAAAAACTTTTTCTTTGAGGGAGAGTCACCGCATACACGAAAGTTCAAGGAGATACTGCTTGCCCTGAAAATGGAGGGTGAGCTCACGAAGCAGGAAATCCTGGAACTTTACCTCAACAAAACCTTTTTTGGCATCTCCGCTTACGGTATTGCCGCAGCCGCAGAGCAATATTATGACAAGGATATCAACGCGCTGAGTCTTGCAGAAGCAGCGACAATGATAGGTTTATTACCACGGCCCAATGCGTACAACCCCCTGTCTTCCAAAGATCAGGCAAAAACCGTTCGAGAACGTGTACTTTCCCGAATGTTTGCTCAGTCGATGATTAGCCAGGAAGATTATGAACTGGCAAGAAACGCACCAAATACCGCTTTCAGACATGGCAGGGAAACTGAACTTGATGCCCCCTACATTGCAGAGATGGCGCGTCAGGAAATGATTCAGCGTTTTGGTGATCTAGCCCTTACGGATGGCTTTGAAGTCTTCACCACTGTCGATAGCAGCATGCAGAAGGCAGCTAACACTGCCTTTCAACAGGGACTTGAAGACTATGATAGGCGCCACGGCTATCGAGGCAGGGAAAACCACCTCAGACCCGCTTCTGACGGCTCGACAAAACAGTGGCTGGATGTGCTGAAAAATACTTCGGTAATAGCCTCACAGTTACCTGCCTTTGTGCAGTCAGTGGAGGACCGCTCCATTACGGCCCTTCTGGCGTCAGGGGAAAGCATCACCATTGACTGGGATGGCATTCGCTGGGCGAAACGATTTATTACCAGCGCGACCTGGGGATCGACGCCACGCTCTGCCAGGGAAGTCACAGAGCCAGGAGACCTGATCCGGGTCAAACGTAACGCTGAAGGGCACTGGATGCTGGGGCAAATTCCGGCAGTAAATGGTGGTCTGGTTGCATTGGACCCCAATAACGGGGCCATTAAGTCCCTGGTTGGTGGTTATGATTTCAATGATCGTAAAAACAATGGCCAGTTTAACCGCGTGACACTGGCCGCAAGACAGCCAGGCTCTAATATAAAACCTTTCCTGTATTCTGCGGCGCTGGAAAACGGCTATACCGCCGCCAGCCTCATCAATGACGCGCCGCTTGCCCGCAGTGACTATCGACCGGAAAACTTTGGTGGCGAATTCATGGGCCCAATTCGACTTAAGTATGCACTTACTACCTCAAAAAACCTTGTTTCTCTAAGGCTTTATGATGCACTGGGGTCAGATAAGGTATTACCCTATATATCCCGCTTCGGTTTCAATACCGGGGAATTTCCTCAAAATGACCTGACCGTAGCCATTGGCTCCCACGCAGTTCATCCACTTGAAATCGCTACAGGCTATAGCGTTTTCGCTAACGGTGGTCACAAGGTAGAACCCTATCTGATTGCACGAATTGATAACTTTAATGACGGGGAGATGTTTCGCGCGCAACCCTATACGGTATGCGACATTTGTGAAGACATGTCTGTTATTGATTCCCTCCTGGACAACAATGAGGTTCCTGAAATTCCCTCAGTAACGCCGGCGCCAAGAGTGATTGATGAGCGCACAGCCTACATAATGAATACCATTTTACGCTCTGTTATTACCAACGGCAGCGGTCGACCGGCAAACCGGGCGATGCCGGAAAGAGAAGATCTTCATGGTAAAACCGGAACCACCAATGACAATAATGACCTCTGGTTTTCCGGCTTCAACGGTAATCTTGTCACTACAGTATATGTTGGATATGACCAACCTCAGTCGCTTGGTGGCCGCGAAGAACAGGCGGCAACGGTTTCGCTGCCAATCTGGATTAGCTATATGAAGGAAGTACTGCAAGGGACCCCGCTAGCCAGTATGGCCCAGCCCGATGGACTTGAATTTGTCAGGATTAATCGAGACACAGGACTCAGGGCAAGACCTGATGATGCCGATTCGTTTTTTGAAGTTTTCAGAACAGAAGACGTACCTGGATATGAAAATACCCAGGGCAACGAGGGGGATTCAGGGACGGAACAGGAGAACCCGTTTTAAGGTCCAGGCAAGAAAACACGAAAACTGATTGCATTCCCGGTTACTGACTGATTAAAGCGCTACTAAAGCTCAAAAATATAACAGCCAGTACCTATTTGACGGCAAAACAGGTTCCTGATGGCTAACGACAGATGCGAGCTATTTTACATTTAAGTGGAAGCTGGCAACCAACGATCAACCAGCAATCAACCAGCCATCAAACTTTACGAGCGCCACCAAAACGTTTCTTGAATCGGTCAACACGGCCACCGGTATCAACAATTTTCTGCTTGCCGGTATAGAACGGATGACACTGTGAACATACGTCTACACGGACATCGTCGGTCAGTGTTGAGCGTGTCTGGATCACGTTACCGCAACCGCAGGTAACACTGATATCCTGATATTTGGGGTGAATGTCTGCTTTCATGATCTGTCTCTCCGAATATCGCTACCTGTCGTTAAACCGTCTATCTGCCTGGCTGCTTGTTTCATGCTTTCCAGACGTTGGCTGTTACAGGCACCATATCCATAATTTGGATTTTCAATGTAGCCAGCATTAAAACCGGCCAATCTTTTTCCCCACGGAAAAAAGAGGGCGCATTCTAACAGAAAATAGTGCCAGCACAAGGGTTTAAGGCCGGGCCGGGGAAGACAAGGCTGACAGCAACAGTCATGGATCATGGATCATGGAGTGACTGCCTGGTCATGGGTAACTGGCAGAACGATGTGATGAGTAGAGGCCTATTTCAGATAAGTACGGTGATTCTTCACTACTTCATCAAAAATAGCCTTAAACAAATCCAGTATGAATTCGCTATTAAGGGATTTATCCTGTGCCCGTTTTCTCAGGCGTTCAAGTTTTTCCTGTTCCCTGACCGGGTCTACGGAATCAAGTTTTTGGCTGGCTTTTAGCTCACCCACCTTGGCGGTAACTTCAAAGCGACGTGCCAGCAGAGTCAGCAATTCATCATCAATACTATCTATAGTGTCTCGCAGCTCGAGCAATTCGTCAGGCACTTTTTGGCTTTGCATAGGGTTAAATACTCCGCAGGCGTGGTCTGTAAAAACAGCAGAGTATAAACCAAGATATTATGAATCTCCTCTACTGGCTGATATTTGCTATATTCCCTTTTTCTTCTTCGATAACCTGGCATGAACAGCTCTCCCGGGAAAGCCTTCCCGAACGCTCTCAGAGTTAGTTCCTGCTTATGCGCCAGAACAGATTTAAGTAGTGACAACAGATTTATTCATACAGGTTGCCGTTCCCTCCCCCTTACGCCGAACTTTCGACTATCGGCCGCCGCCGGGCTGCGATCAAAGCGCGTTAAAACCCGGCGCAAGAGTTCAAGTGCCATTTGGCAACAGGCGGATGATTGGCCTTATTACCGGTACCAGCAATAAAAGTGATTTCCCCGCTGCCAGAATAAAGGCTGCCGATAAACTCATCGATGAGGAACCCGTGCTGGATGACAAGCTTATGCAGCTGTATCAGTGGGCAGCCAGCTATTACCAGTTCCCGATCGGTCAGGTTCTGCAAACCTCATTACCGAGCCAGATACGCAAGGGCAGTGCTGCCGAGGAAAAGCAGACACATCACTGGCAACTAACGGGTGCTGGCGTTTGCCTTGAAACCTCTTCCCTGAAAAATGCGCCCAGACAATTGGAATTAGTCGAGCTCATCAGCAGTGGGGAAAAAGTAAGCACCGCAGATCTAAAAAAAGCTGTCGGCAAGGAGGTCTCCAGTGTTCTGAAAAATCTTGTCGAAAAAGGCCTGATAGAAGAAGTGGTGCATCAGCCCGTCGTTAAAACAACTAACCAACCCCTCTATGGCGTAGATGAGCCTCTGCAGCTCAACCCTGAACAGGAGATCGCACTAACTGCCATCAGGCATAACAACGATCAATTTAATGTTCATTTACTTGAGGGTGTCACAGGCAGTGGCAAGACAGAAATTTATCTACAAGCCATTGCTGATGTGTTGGCACTTGGCAAACAGGTTTTGGTACTTGTTCCTGAAATCAGCCTGACACCTCAAACCCTGCGTCGCTTTGAGCGTCGCTTTAATCGTGATATCGCGGTATTTCACTCCGGGCTCACTGATAATCAACGCATGGCTGCCTGGTTGCGAACACGTAATGGCAAGGCTGACATTATAATTGGCACGCGTTCTGCCATTTTTACTCCGCTCGCCAAGCCAGGTTTAATCATTGTCGATGAAGAACATGATGCCTCCTACAAACAGCAGGATGGATTTCGTTATTCGGGCCGCGACCTGGCAATCTATCGCGCCAGACAGCTGAATATTCCTGTCGTTCTTGGCACGGCCACGCCAAGCCTGGAAAGCCTGAACAACGCGCTGGAAGGTCGTTATCACTATCTTCGCCTGACAGAAAGAGCAGGCAACGCAAGCCACCCAGTTTACCGCCTGCTGGATATTAAAGGGCAGGAGCTGAGTGCAGGCTTTTCCAGCGCCCTGATTGACATAATACGATCCCACCTGGAGCAGAAAAATCAGGTGCTTATTTTCCTGAATCGCCGTGGTTTTGCCCCGCTCCTGTTATGTCGGGAATGCGGCTGGATTGCTACCTGCCCGCGCTGCGATAGTAGTTACACCCTGCACCGCAACCCTCCCAGGCTCAGCTGCCATCATTGTGAAGCACAAAAACCGGTGCCATCAGCTTGCCAGGAATGTGGCGGAAAGGATCTGGCCTCAATGGGCCTGGGTACGGAGAAAACAGAAGAGACTGTGAAAGGCTTATTCCCTGACGTGCCCGTGTTTCGCATTGACAGGGATTCCACCCGCAACAGGGATGCACTGCAGAATATTATTGAAAAAGTCGACAGCGGCAATCCATGCATTCTTGTGGGTACGCAAATGCTATCGAAGGGGCACCATTTCCCGAATGTAACACTGGTGGCTGTGCTTGACGCCGATGGTGGTCTGTTCAGTGCAGATTTTCGCGGCCAGGAACAAATGGGACAGTTACTGACCCAGGTGTCCGGAAGAGCCGGTCGAGGCGAAACTGCCGGTGAAGTTGTCATCCAGACCTACAACAGTACACACCCCACTTTACAGTCACTGGTCGGGGAAGGCTATGCGCCCTTTGCCCGCAACTTACTTGAGGAAAGAAAGCTGGGCAATCTCCCTCCCTTCAGCTACATGGCTCTGGTTCGCGCAGAAGCATCGAACCAGAATTTACCGATTAAATTTCTTAGCGAGATTGTTGATGGCTTACAGTCTTCCTTTAACAATGTAAGGGTTATTGGCCCCATGCCATCACCCATGGAAAAACGGGCCAGCATGTTTCGCATGCAAATGATTATTGAGGCAGACAAACGCTCCTCCGTGCAGCTTTTTCTCCATGCCTTGATAGCAAAAATGGAAGAACATCCAGATAACCGTAAAGTTCGCTGGTCTGTTGATGTTGATCCGCTGGACTTCACCTGATCAGGTCCTGCTTCAGAAAATTGATCCTTGTGTTTTTTTACCCAAGTGCTTTTACTTAAGTGCTTTTTACTTGGGCGCTTTTAAAGGATAATTATTTTTTCTGACCAGCGGCGTAATACACCGACGCGTTCTCCAACACCGGCTAGTCTTATAACAGCAATATAGCAACTGAAAAAGTAAAATAAGAACGGCAATTTCACTATTTCCTAGAGGATATATGGCTCAGGATTTTGCAAAGAAGAAAAAAACCAGCAGTGCCCCGAGCAAGAAAAAACCGGTTCGGTCTGCAACGCGCAATACTAATGCAGAAAGCGGTAATCACTGGAGCTGGTATTTTTCAGGCTTATTCAGTGGCTTGCTGCTTTGTGTAATTGGCTATGTAGCGCTCACCCAATTAAACAATGGCGCCACTATTTCCGATGTTGTTGAATCCATCCAGGAGACAGACAATAACCAGAACAACCCAGGTACTGAACTGGAGTTCTATGAGTATCTCCCCCAGGCGGAAGTTGAAGTCAATGTAGTGCCCGTCGAAATTGCCAGCAGAGCCATTGAAACCGAGGCCAACCAGATCAATTATTTACTTCAGGCCGGCTCTTTCCTGGACCCCAATGATGCAGAAGCACTTCGCGCAAGACTTATTTTGATGAATCTCGATACCCGTGTTCAGCCTCACCCACTTTCAGGACGAACCTGGTATCGCGTTCAGTCGGGACCTTTTCTTGGCAGAAACGCTGTGGAAGCGGCAGAAAATATTATGATCGAAAACAATATCGATCCTATCCGGATGAGAATTCCTTCCCCCTGAGCTTAAAATTGTTACCTTGCCCGCCATACTCTCTTGATTTTCAGGCATTTGCCCCAACATTTACTGGATTACGCTAACTCTCCAAAATTTTCAGGAGCCAGTATGGATCAATACAGAGGCACTACTATCCTCTCGGTACGCCGCAACGGTCAGGTAGTAGTTGGCGGTGATGGCCAGGTCAGTCAGGGCAACACGGTAATGAAAGGCAATGCCCGCAAGGTCAGGCGGCTTTTCGATAATAAGGTAATCGCCGGCTTTGCCGGGGGAACTGCCGACGCCTTTACCCTGTTCGAGCGTTTCGAAGAACAACTGGAGAAACATTCCGGCAAGTTAACCCGGGCAGCTGTAGAGCTGGCAAAACTCTGGCGTACTGAAAGAGCCCTGCGCCGACTGGAAGCTTTGCTGGTAGTGGCTGACAGGGATACTTCCCTGATTATCACTGGCAATGGTGACGTGATCGAGCCTGAGGACAGCCTTATGGCCATTGGCTCAGGTGGCAGTTTTGCCCAATCTGCAGCCCGCGCACTTATCGAAAACAGCGAACTAGGCGCCAGGGAAATTGTTGAAAAAAGCCTGAACATTGCTGCCGATATCTGCGTATATACAAATCATAATTTAACTATTGAAGTACTGGATTCCTGATCAATCATGTCTGACTTAACTCCCAGGGAAATCGCTTTTGAGCTTGATAAACACATCGTTGGCCAGAATGAAGCCAAGCGCGCAGTTGCCATAGCGCTAAGAAACCGCTGGCGTCGCATGCAGTTACCTGAAGCCATGCGTCAGGAAGTGACACCAAAGAATATTCTCATGATCGGCCCTACCGGCGTTGGCAAAACAGAAATAGCCCGCCGCCTGGCACGACTGGCCGGCTCTCCCTTTATCAAAATTGAGGCCACCAAATTTACCGAAGTGGGTTACGTGGGCCGGGACGTTGAATCCATCATCAGGGATCTGGTGGATGCCGCGGTAAAAATGTTGCGCGAAGAGCAGTTACTGAAAGTCTCGCAGCAGGCAGAAAATGCAGCGGAAGATCAGGTGCTGGATATCCTGCTCCCTGGTTCCTCCGATGACTCGGAAGAAAACGCCGGATCAAGACAGGTATTTCGTAAAAAGCTCAGGGAAGGTGATCTTGATGACAAGGAAATTGAGATAAAAGTTTCTGACAAGGTCGGTGTAGAAATCATGGCCCCTCCCGGTATGGAGGATATGACCAGCCAGCTCAGCAGCATGTTTTCAAACATGGGAGCCGGACGTAGCAAGCCACGCCGGGTCAGCGTGAAATCTGCGCTTAAAATACTAAAGGATGAAGAGGCTGCAAAACTGGTCAATGAGGATGAACTCAAAACCCGGGCCATTGAAGTCACCGAGCAAACCGCCATTGTATTTATTGATGAAATTGACAAGGTGGCACAAAAAAATGAAACCCATGGTGGCGGGGTATCACGGGAAGGTGTCCAGCGCGACCTGTTGCCATTAATAGAAGGGTCGACGGTTTCAACAAAATATGGCTCGGTTAAAACAGATCATATTTTGTTTATTGCTTCCGGCGCCTTTCACCTGGCCAAACCTTCCGACCTGATTCCGGAGTTACAAGGTCGCCTGCCAATACGCGTTGAACTCGACGCTCTCAGCGCTGAAGATTTTGAACGCATACTGACCGAGCCTGATTCGTCCCTGTCAAAACAGTATGTGGCACTGTTAAAAACAGAAGGCATTAATCTTGAATTTACCAAAGACGGTATCAAGCGTATTTCAGAAATCGCCTGGCAAGTGAATGAAAGTACGGAAAATATTGGGGCTCGCAGATTACACACAGTACTGGAAAGATTACTGGAAGAGACCTCATTTAGTGCCCGGGAACTCGTCAGTGAAGGCAAAGCCAATGTCACCGTAGACGCACAATTTGTAAACGACAATCTTGGCAGCCTTGCTGCGGATGAAGATTTGAGCCGCTTTATACTTTAATCAATACCTCGAGTTAGCAAAAATGCAGCCAACTGACATCAAGCTACACCGCAAAACCGGCATACTTGAACTCAAGTATGAAGACGGCGGCATCTACTCTTTAACTGCAGAATTTCTCAGAGTGAATTCACCATCAGCCGAAGTGCGTGGCCATGGCCCGGGACAGGAAGTACTGCAAACAGGAAAAATTGACGTCAAAATTGACAACCTCGATGCCGTTGGCAACTATGCTATTCGTTTACATTTCAGTGATGATCACAATACCGGAATTTACAGCTGGGAGTATCTGCGCGAACTTTGCCTGAATCAGGCAGACATGTGGGAAAATTATCTGCTGAAATTAAAGCAGGCAGGAGCGCGTCGGGAAAACCTGGCAAGTGATGTCCAGGTGGTCAATATCATGCCCATTAACGACTGAGAAGTACCACGCGTTCAGTTTTAAACCTTTTTGGCTTTTATTCCTGCTACCCCCTCTGCAAGCTCACATTACGAAACTGAACTGCATTGCAGTACAATGATGCCCCTCACGAATATAGCTTTGTATGGACAGCACCATGAGTAACGACAGCCAGCAAAAAACAACACATTTTGGCTACCGACAGGTCGCCGTAGAAGAAAAAGCTGACCTTGTTGGTGAAGTCTTTCATTCTGTAGCAAAAAAATATGACCTGATGAATGATGTGATGTCTCTTGGCACACATAGAATTATCAAAAGATTTACCGTCGAACTAAGCGCTCTCAGGCCAGGCATGAAGGTACTGGATCTGGCTGGAGGCACCGGTGATTTCAGCCTGCTTTTTTCACCTCTTGTTGGCAGCCAGGGCCAGGTTATTCTTGCTGATATCAATGAATCAATGGTCAGGGTTGGTCGGGATCGCATTATTGATAAGGGAAAATGCGACAATATCAGTTTTACCCTGGCCAATGCTGAAAATCTGCCGTTCACAGCAAATACCTTTGACTGTATCTGTATTGCCTATGGACTGAGAAACGTCACTGACAAACAGGCCGCATTAAATTCCATGTTTGAAATGACCGCGCCTGGCGGCAGAGTTCTGATACTCGAGTTTTCCAAGCCGGTGAATCCGCTTCTGGGTAAAGCCTATGATGTGTATTCAACTTTATGGCCTAAAGCAGGCCAGCTGCTTACCGGTGACGGTGAGAGTTACCAGTACCTGGTGGAGTCTATTCGCATGCACCCCGATCAGGAAACCCTGAAGCAGATGATGCTGGAGGCTGGTTTTGAACATTGTGAATACCATAATGTGATGGGAGGTATTTGCGCAATTCATGTCGGCCACAAAGCCGCAAGTAGATAAACCGCAATCCCTGATTACAGTGAACAGCTTATTCTATTCCAGTATTTATGCACTTATTGAGACCGGCCTTAATCAGGCACTGTCTCTCGACCCGGGTGCGCGCAAGCAAATTGAATCGCTCTCGGGAAAATGCATGAGCATTCAATGCCAATCACCGAGTTTTCTGCTCAATATTCTTGTCTGTGAACAGCACTTGTCTGTTTCCGGCAATGAAGCTTTGCAGGCTGACATAAGCATCCAGGGGAGTACCTCTGCTTTAATGAAATTACTGCTGACAAGAAATACAGCGAGCCTGAGACAGGATGGCATTATTATCAGCGGCGACGTGGGGCTGCTTGGCAAATTCCAGGCAATATTACAGAATCTCGATATTGACTGGGAATATCAGTTAAGTAAATTTGTCGGCGATATCCCTACTCAATTTGCTCATGACAGCCTTCATTCTGCAAGCCGCTTTGCCAAAAAGACCCAGGACAACCTGCAGGAAGATATAGACAACTATCTGCATGAAGAAACCAGACTGCTCCCTTCCGGGACTGAACTTCAAAATTTTTACCAGTCGATTGATGCTCTGCGTCTTCGGGTTGACCGACTTGATGCCAGAACCGGAAAGCTCCAAGCAACCCTTTCTGAAGCACTTTCTGATTAAGCTTTCGCTATCTTTACCAGTGTTTGATATTTGCCAAGCCCTTTGATTTTACTGGCATTCTGAATAGTGATATTGTTGCCGCCCCTGTAATTTCCGGATTCATTTGATTGTTGTGATCAGGTTTTTAAGACTGCTTAAAATCTACCGGGTAGCTAATCGCTACCGCCTGGGAGAATTATTTGAAAGCCTGGAGCAGGCACAACTGCTTTCCATGCTGCTTGGACTTCCCCTGCCCGCAGCTCCCAATATTGACTCATTAAGTCGTGGCAAAAGATTACGCCTGGTCCTGCAGGAACTCGGACCTATATTCATCAAGTTTGGCCAGTTACTTTCCACACGCCGCGATCTGGTTCCAGAAGATATCGCCGATGAACTGGCTATCCTTCAGGATAATGTGGCGCCATTTCCAGAACAGCAAGCTATTGCCCTGATTGAAAAATCGCTTAATGATTCCATTGAAAATCTGTTCGCAGAGTTTTCTCCCACCCCCCTGGCATCAGCTTCAGTTGCCCAGGTGCATACCGCCACACTGAAAAGCGGTGAAGATGTTGTCGTCAAGGTTATCCGTCCAGGTATAGAAGAAATTATTACCCAGGATATCGCTTTACTTAAAAGTGTCGCGGCCTTTGTTGAAAACAACATAGATCAAGGCAAACGTTTGCGGGCTGTAGAAGTGGTTAAAGACTATGAATACATTATTCATGATGAATTAAACCTGATGTCTGAAGGCGCTAATGGCACACAGCTGGCAAGAAATTTTGAAAATTCAGACTTACTGTATGTACCCAAAGTTTACTGGGACTATTGCCGTATAAACGTGCTGGTAATGGAACGAATTTATGGCATACCCGTTAGTCATATTGAAAAACTAAAAGCTGCAGGGATTGATCTTAAAGTTCTGGCAGAACGTGGCGTGGAAATTTTCTTTACCCAGGTGTTCAACCACAGCTTTTTTCATGCGGACATGCACCCGGGAAATGTTTATGTGTCCCGGGAACACCCTGAAAAACCCCAGTATATTGCTCTCGATTGCGCGATCATCGGAACTCTCAACAAGGATGACCAGTATTATCTGGCACGTAATCTGTTGGCTATTTTTAAACGGGATTACCGCAAGGTCGCCGAGCTTCATGTGGAGTGTGGCTGGGTCCCCCCCAATACACCGATCAATGCCTTTGAAGCCACTATGCGCAGCGTATGCGAACCAATCTTTGAAAAACCACTGAAAGATATTTCTTTTGGCCTGCTGTTACTGCAATTATTTCGTACTGCCAGCCGCTTCAATATGGAGGTTCAGCCTTCACTGGTCTTGCTGCAAAAAACCTTGCTCAATGTAGAAGGCCTCGGCAAACAGCTCTATCCTGATCTGGACCTCTGGGAAAATGCGCTGCCTTTTCTGGAAAACTGGCAACGCGAACGCCTCTCTCCTATCAGCAATTTGAAGAAAATCACCGAGAAACTACCGGAATGGCTGGAGCATCTACCGGAGATTCCAGAATTGATCTTTGACACCCTGCAGGAATTAAAGCTGGCCCGAAGCTATCGTGAAAATGCGGAACGGGAAGCACGAGAGCAGGATGCCCGGCGCAAACAAAAAATATCACGTCGTTACACATTCATGGGTTTAGCTGCGCTAATCGCAGCCAGCATGTCACTTCATCCAACACTGGCCGACTTGCTGGAAAATATGCATTTACCCAGCCTGGTGCTGGCAGCAGCCGGCCTTACACTCCTCCTGCTCCGCCAAAAGTAGCAGTACGATGGCAGTATGCTACTGCTCCTGTTGTATTCAGCTTCTTATACCTTGAATTCTGACTTTCGACCCCAAAATAGAGTATTCTTGGCGCCTGATATCAAAGAGCAGTAATCATGGGTATTGACTGGTTAGACCAGATTAAGTGGAACGATGACGGCCTCATCCCGGCCATTGCCCAGGACTGGGAAAGCGACCGCGTACTTATGCAGGCCTGGGTGAATCGCGAGTCCCTGGCTCTGACAGTTGCAGAAAACAGGGCTGTGTACTGGTCCCGCTCGCGGCAGAAACTCTGGCGCAAAGGTGAAGAATCAGGTCATGTGCAGGTATTGCATGGTGTTTACCTGGATTGTGACAAGGACTGTATTATCCTGCGTGTTGAGCAACTGGGCGGAATTGCCTGTCATACCGGCAGGGAAAGCTGCTATTTCCTGAGCCTGGAAAATGGTCAATGGGTAGAAAATGCACCGGTACTTAAAAACCCGGATGACATATATCGTTAATGCTTGAAGTGAAAATAACATGACCGACACCTTGCAGAAACTGGCAGCAATAATAGAACAGCGCAAATCAGCTGAGCCCGAATCATCGTATGTAGCGCAGTTACACCACAAGGGGCTGGAAAAAATCCTTGCCAAAGTGGCGGAAGAAGCAGAAGAAACTATTGAGGCAGCCAGAGAAGCAGAGCTCAACGGCGATCTGGATCATGTCATTTATGAAACGGCTGATCTCTGGTTTCACACCCTGGTCATGTTGGCAAAGCTTGAAACAGGCCCCGAAGCCGTCCTGACAGAGCTTGAAAGACGATTCGGTATCAGCGGCCTGGAAGAAAAAGCATCACGCGAGCAGGAATAATCCATGTCGGGATGCTGGTATATTCTGAGTCGAAGAGAAGATACCGGAAAAATAGCTGAATGAATTCAATACTTAATCACAGGGGCCTTCTGTTACAATAATCGCCCGATTAGGTTAGTCGTACTAACATTAAGGTTTTAGGAGGTAATCATGGGACTTGGCGGAATAAGTGTCACACAACTGCTTATTATCTTGGGCATTGTGATCTTGGTATTTGGTACCAAGAAACTGAAAAATATTGGCTCTGATCTTGGCGGTGCTCTGAAAGGTTTCAAGAACGCCATGGGCGAAGAAGATGATAAAAAATCTGAGGATTCACAAGCGCAGATTGAAGAGGAAAATGACACCTTTGATGTGAAAGCAGAAAAGGTTGAAGAGAACACTGACGAAAAGCAGTCCTGATTTCATTACTGACGTTTTCCATTATTCATAACTCCATAGGCTGCCATTGTGCAGCTGAACCCGGTTTCAGATGTTCGATCCCAGTTTTTTTGAATTAATAATTATATGCGTTGTTGCCCTGCTGGTTCTGGGTCCCGATCGCCTGCCTGGCGCTATTAAAACCCTCGGCCTCTGGATCGGAAGATTGCGCAGAAGCTTTAATAATATAAAGCGGGAAATTGAGCAGGAAGTAGGCGCTGATGAAATCCGTCGACAACTTCGTAACGAAGCCATCATGGAAAAGTTCAACAACACCAAATCCCAGATTACCAATTCTATTGAATCCGTAAAAAATGAAGCAGAATCCATCAAAAAGGATCTGGACATCACAAAAGGTACATCAGCTACGTCAGCAAGCGCACAGGACTCTGCTGCATCTGACTTCGAAAGCATTGCCGACCCCATAGAAAAACTGCCAACCAATGACCCGGCTGCCAAAACTGGCAATACATCAGCTTCTGCCAATAAAGCATCTGGAAGTTCTAACAGTAATTCAGAAAATAACAGCAGCGCCAAAGAGCCGGCCGCTTCAGCAGAGACAGAATCCAGTCCGGCAGCCAACACAACACAAACATCAAGCACAGCTGATGTGAAAGAAAACGGGGCTGACAAGCCGGATAACACTGAAAAATAAATTTTGTAGCAATGACCGATACCGAACAAACCAAGCTGGATGATGAACCAACAGAGCAGCCACTGATCTCCCACCTTGTGGAGTTAAGAGATCGACTGTTGCGCTGCCTGCTGGTGGTGCTTGTGTTATTTCTTTGTATATTTCCCTTTGGCAATGATCTCTATATTTTTATCTCACAACCCCTGCGAGATGTATTACCCGAAGGATCAAACATGATCGCAACGGGTGTTACCTCACCCTTTATGATCCCTTTTAAAACCTCTATCTATGCCGCATTGTTTCTAGGCGTACCTTTCATCCTGCATCAAGCCTGGGCTTTTATTTCTCCTGGCTTATACAGAAATGAAATCAGGGTCACCATGCCTATACTCTTATCCAGTGTGGTACTTTTTTATCTGGGCATCGCCTTTGCTTACTACCTGGTGTTCAACTACGTATTTGCTTTTTTTGTTAACAGTGCGCCGGAAACGGTCGCTGTAATGACAGATATCACTCAGTATCTGGATTTTGTTCTGTCATTGTTTCTGGTCTTTGGCCTGGTTTTTGAAATCCCCATTGCCACATTGCTGCTAATTTTTTCCGGTGTAACAACACCCGGTAAACTGGCTGAAAAAAGACCATATATCATTATTGGGTGTTTTGTTGCAGGTATGTTTCTCACACCCCAGGACCCCCTGTCACAGGCTTTTGTCGCTATTCCAATGTGGATGTTATTTGAGGTTGGTGTTGTGGCTGGCAGGGTTTTGCACAAGGAAGATGAAACTAACGATGAAAGCAGCGATGAAAGCAGCGATGATGCTGATGACACTCAAGATAAAAAGTAAGGATCTGGTTAGAAGTAATTTAATTAGTGCCCTGAAGAATATTCAGCAAGGCCTTTGAATAAGTTGTAGCAGTCGAATCAACTATTCAACATGAAGGTAACAGGCCCGTCATTGGTCAGTGTTACTTTCATATCCGCAGCAAACTCGCCAGTTGCCACGTCATGATGATTGCTCAGCGCCTGATCCACGAAATAATCATATAAAGCCTGGGCTTCCTGGGGCGGTTTGGCGCTGGAAAAACTCGGGCGTAATCCCCGCTTTGTATCGGCGGCCAGAGTAAACTGTGAAACTACCAACAGGCCGCCTGCAATGTCGCTGACGCTGAGATTCATTTTTTCTTCAGCATCTGAAAACACCCGATAGGCTAGCACTTTTTTTAATAACCTGTCGGCATCTTCCCTGGAGTCATTTTTCTCGACCCCCAGAAATACCAGCAAGCCGTTGCCGATAGACCCGGCAATGCGATCATCGATTTCAACCTGTGCGGCAGTTACCCGCTGAATTAATGCCAGCATTAATTAAGGAGCCTCCCTGGACTTATCTGAGATCACTGCCACGACTTTGGCGCTTACGCTCATTTTCTGTCAGGTACTGCTTGCGAATCCGAATGTGATTTGGCGTGATTTCTACCAATTCATCACTCGCTATAAATTCCATAGCCTGCTCAAGACTGTGCTTTACCGGAGGAGTCAGGAGAATATTTTCATCGGTGCCCGAGGCCCTGACATTGGTCAATTGTTTCCCTTTTGTAGGATTCACCGAAAGATCATTTTCCCGGCTGTGCAATCCTATAACCATACCTTCATATACTTCACTATTAGGTTCAATAAAAAGTCGCCCTCTTTCCTGTAAAGTGAACAACGAATAACCCAGCGCCTTACCTTTCACCATGGAAATCAGTACACCATTATTGCGCGCCGCAATATCCCCTTTCTTGATCGGACCGAACTTGTCAAAGACATGGGTCATGATGCCTGAGCCTGAGGTCATTCCCAGAAACTGCGTGCGGAAACCAATCAAGCCTCGTGTAGGTACATTGAAGGTGACCCGGGTACGACCTCTGCCATCTGATGTCATATCCATCATTTCTGCCTTGCGCAGGCCGAGCTCTTCAATCACTGCACCCTGGTGCTCTTCTTCGACATCTACAACCAGGTTTTCGTAAGGCTCGAGCATTTCACCATCGACTTCCTTGATAACTACTTCCGGACGCGAAACGGCAAGTTCAAAACCTTCGCGGCGCATGGTCTCAATCAACACCGACAGATGTAACTCCCCTCTCCCGGACACCTTGAATTTTTCTGCGCTGTCACCCGGTTCTACACGCAGGGCAACATTATGGATTAATTCTCTTTCCAGCCTTTCCTTGATATTTCTGGTTGTGACATATTTGCCATCCAGTCCGGCAAAAGGCGAATCATTAACCTGGAAAGTCATGCTAATGGTTGGCTCATCAACCGTAAGCGGCTTCAGTGCTTCCGGTTTTTCAGGATCACAAAGCGTGTCACTGATATTTAATTCAGGTATCCCGGTCACACAGATAATATCGCCGGCGGATGCTTCAGTGGCATCAACCTGCTCAAGCCCCATATAAGTCTTGATCTGGCCAATCTTGGCTTTTCTACTCTTGCCTTCGCGATCTATCACGACAATCGGCATATTAAGTTTTACCTTGCCTCTCGAGATACGGCCGACACCGATAACCCCCACATAAGAGCTATAATCCAGGGCGCTGATCTGTAATTGGAAAGGACCCTCGGCATCAACATCGGGTGCAGGCACTTCTTCCACAATCAATTTGAAAAGACTCTCCATATTGTCTTCCAGCTGGTCAGCTTCCGCACCGGCCTTGCCCTCCAGGGCGGAGGCATAAATTATCGGAAAATCCAGCTGCTCTTCTGTCGCACCCAGACGATCAAATAAATCAAAAACCTCATTGAGAACCCAGTCCGGTCTGGCACCATCACGATCGATTTTGTTGATGACGACAATCGGACGCAAACCCTGGGCAAAGGCTTTCTGCGTTACAAATCGTGTTTGCGGCATTGGCCCTTCCACGGCATCAACCAGCAGCAAGACGCTGTCAACCATGGACAACACACGTTCAACCTCACCACCAAAGTCAGCATGGCCCGGGGTATCAACAATATTGATCCGATAGTCATGCCAGCTTACCGCGGTATTCTTGGCCAGAATGGTGATACCACGTTCCTTCTCCTGGTCATTGGAATCCATCACGCGCTTAACTTCCGGGCCGCGCGAGCTTAAGGTCCCCGATTGCTGTAACAGCTTATCAACAAGAGTCGTTTTACCGTGGTCAACATGGGCAATAATGGCTATATTTCTGATTTTTTCTATCAATGGAGTATCCGGAATTCGCGAAAAGCCGCGATTATACAGTTTCTTAAGGAGTTGGTAAGGATTTAGTTGCTGCTGCGCTCAGAGAAAATTCTCTCTCAATACATGACAAGCCCCTGGCGATGGGAAAGCTGTTGGCAAGATTCGTGCTCGGGAACTCTGCTGCAGACTCAATTGCATTATTCGGGCAGATAAACCCCTACATTATTAAATCCCTCATCCCTGAAATAGGACGCATGAAGTTTACTCATGATGCCTTTTCCACAATAAAGCAAATACGCTGTGTCTCGCGGCTTCCGGGGAATTACAGAATTCAGTTTATAAAATGGCAGCTGCTCCACAGTATTCCCCGGGATGATTAGCGGATTTTGCTCCTCTTCATCGGGATGCCTGATATCAAGCACGATATCATCGGGTTCGGGCTGCGTGGTTATTCGTATGTCACTATGATATGCACCGCATTGGAGATCCAGTTTGTGAATACTTTCCCTGACACTGTTGGCGATGGCCTTTTCCAGAACTGAAAAATCAAAACGCTTTTCCTGCTTCTCGATTTTATGCATTCTGGCCCGTGTAGTGGGCTTGACGGAGATAACGCCACAGTATTCCGGAATCGCCGCTGAGAATTCCTCTGTACCAATTTTCCTGGCGATATCGACGATGCCCTGCTTTTCCATCGTCGCCAGTGGTCTTAGCATCAGCGCATCGGTAACCTTATCAATGACGGAAAGATTAGCTAAAGTCTGGCTACTTACCTGCGCGATGCTTTCACCGGTGACAATGGCCTCCAGACCCAGCTGTTGCGCTACCTGGGTAGCGGCTCTTAACATCATTCGTTTCAGCACCACGCCCATCTGCGAGTTATCCACCTTTTCCAGTATCTCAGCGACAACCTCCTCAAACGGCACAGTGATAAATTTGACCGGATGTGTGGAGCCAAAGCGCAGCCACAGGTAAAGAGCCACTTCCTTGACGGCTACTTCATGCGCCCTGCCACCCAGATTAAAAAAGCAGAAATGAGTAATCAGCCCCCTTCTCATTGCCAGATAACTGGATACTGAAGAATCAAAGCCTCCGGATACCATAGACAACACGCCATCCTGGGTTCCCAGCGGAAAGCCGGCAAGCCCGGCTATATTCTCTTCTACCACGTAAAGGGCATCATCCCGAAGCTCCAGTTTTACCGTTATATCCGGGTGAGAAAGATTGACGCCGGCAGCCTCTGTTTTTTCGATAAGCCCGCTGCCAACAAACTTTTCAACCTCCATGGAATTGAAAACATGTGAGCCAATACGCCGACAGCGAACGGCAAAGGTTTTACCTTTAAGTATTTGCTGGAATACTGGCAAGGTATGCTCAAGGATTTCCTCCAGGCTTTCTACTTTGTGGACCCGCACCCGTCCAAAAAAGCATATACCAGGCGTGGATGCCAGAACCTGTTCAACCTGGGACCGGAGATGCTGATGAATTTCCGACAGCCTTACCTCAATATGATCCCAGCTCCCCTCGACTGCTATGTCCTGGGACAAGCGCCGGAGCTGCTTACCGAGATTTCTTTTCAGTTGTTTGGCAAGACTTTTTCTGACCGGCCGACTTTTTATGATCATTTCCGGTGAATATTTGATCAGGTAATTCATATCAACAAGGTGATTGCAACTAAGGGAATTCAGGGGCAGGCATTATATATAAATCAAACAATGGCGTCTCAGGCGAGTTATCCCTGAATAGCGCATTAAATTGGGGCGTTTTTTCAGGCATAAATTTTTAAATTGCACTATAGTAGTGCATTAATTAACCAAGAATTTATTGTTTTTCATATAAATCAATGTGTTACGAATTGGTTCGCTATTTGCAATACTTCTGCTTCTAAAGGTATATGACTACGTGATTGAGATAATGGGACATGAACGCCGGACTAATACCTCACAGGCTTGCACTGAAATTGAACACTGACAACCTTAACACCAGCCTGCTGGACAACCTGACCACAGCAATAATTTTGCTGGATAAGGACCTGCACGTTATTTACATCAACCCTGCCGCAGAAGCCTTGCTGGAAACCAGTGACAAGCACAGCCACAACACATTTATCGGTGATGTCCTGCTCAATGTAAGAGAGTTAGTTAAATCGCTTAAAAATGTTAAGGACAACGGCATTACCTTTATTGCCAGAAAAGTAAAACTGGTGAAGGCCAATACCAATCGCTTGACGGTGGATTATTCTGCCAGCCGGCTTATTTACGAAAATGATACCTACATCATGCTCGAAATTCAGGAACTTGATCGTTCCTACAATATTTCACGCAAGGAAATGCTGATATCCAATCATGAAACCACACTGGGTCTGGTCAGAGGTCTGGGTCATGAAATCAAAAATCCCATTGGCGGCATACGCGGTGCTGCCCAGTTACTTGCCGAAGAACTTCCAGATAACACCCTGAAAGACTATACCAATATCATTATCGAGGAAGCTGACCGTCTTGTTGGGCTTATCGACAGACTCACCGGTCAATACCAGAAGCCGACATTACAGAACCTGAATATCCATGAAGTGCTGGAACGCGTATACAGCCTGATCATTGCGGAAACCAGAGGCTCTATTGAAGTAGAAAAGGATTATGACCCGAGTATTCCCGAAATAACCGGAGACCTGGCGCAATTAATCCAGGCCGTACTAAACATCGTACGCAATGCTATGCAGGCTTTAACTGAATCTGATCTGGGCGAAACCAAGCCTAAAATCATTCTCAGAACAAGAGCCGTCAACCATGAGACTATTGGCCCGGTTATGCACAAGTTGGTCGCAAGAATTGAGATTATCGATAACGGCCCGGGAATCAAGCAGGAACTTACTGAAAATATTTTCTATCCATTGATCAGTGGCAGAGCAAATGGGACCGGTCTGGGATTATCACTTTCACAAAACATACTAAAAAATCATAACGGGCTCATTGAGTGCGACAGTCATGAGGGACAGACATGTTTCACTATTTCACTGCCCTTGTCGAATGAAAAAGTATCGGAAGAGCTGGAGGTAGAATTGTAATGGCAGACAAAAGTCTTTTATGGATTATTGATGATGACCGCTCAATCAGATGGGTGCTTGAAAAAGCCCTGGAAAAAGCCGGCTTCAACACTGAAAGCTTTGAAAGCGGCAACGGCCTGCTTGAAAAACTCAAGGACAGCCAACCTGATGCAATAATAAGCGATATTCGCATGCCCGGTATTGATGGTCTCGAATTACTGGAACAGATTCAGGACGCCTTTCCAAAACTTCCGGTGATTATCATGACCGCTCATTCAGATCTGAGCAGTGCGGTTAAATCCTACAAACGCGGGGCATTCGAATACCTACCCAAACCTTTTGACGTGAATGACGCTGTTGCGGTCGCTCAGCGCGCCGTCAAGCATGCCAGTGAATCAAAAAGCATAACTACTGAAACAACCAAGGTTGAAGCAAAGGAAATTATAGGTGAAGCACCTGCCATGCAGGAAGTGTTTCGCGCCATTGGCCGTCTTTCACATTCGAATATTACAGTGCTCATCAAGGGCGAATCAGGTACCGGTAAAGAGCTGGTTGCCCAGGCCTTGCATAAACATAGCCCTCGAGCTGAAAAACCCTACATTCCGTTAAACGTAGCAGCGATTCCCAAAGACCTTATTGAGTCAGAATTATTTGGGCACGAGAAAGGCGCATTTACCGGCGCCACCCAACTGCGTGTTGGTCGCTTCGAGCAGGCTGATGGGGGTACTTTGTTTCTCGATGAAATTGGCGATATGCCAATGGAAACGCAGACCCGACTGCTACGAGTATTATCCGACGGTGAATTTTACCGTGTCGGCGGCTTAACCCCGATCAAGGCTGATGTGCGCGTTATTGCTGCCACTCACCAGGCTCTGGAAGAAAGGGTTAAGGAACATCTGTTTCGGGAAGACCTTTATCACCGTCTGAATGTTATTCCTATACACCTGCCGAAACTTTCAGATCGCAGGGAAGATATCCCGGCCCTGATGGAACATTTTCTTGGTAGAGCGGCTCAGCAAATGGGCGTAGAAAAGAAAGAATTGCGAACGGAAACCACACAGTATCTGACCGGCCTGCCCTGGCAGGGTAATGTTCGGCAGCTGGAAAATTTTTGCAGCTGGATAACGGTCATGGCATCCGGACGCGAGATATATATAAATGACTTGCCAGAAGAATTCCTCAATCCCAGTGACGGAGAGACTGTCACCGGTAACTGGGTACTGAGCCTGAAAAGCTGGGCCGACCAGGAGCTCAGCCTGGGTCATTCCGGCATTCTGCAGCAGGCCACCCCGCTGTTTGAAAAATGCATGATTGATGTTGCTCTCAAACACAGCGGCGGGCGCAAGCGCGATGCATCCGAATTACTTGGCTGGGGCAGAAACACCCTGACCCGCAAGATCAAGGAACTTGGCATGGAGAGCGCCAGCCCCGAAGCAGTGGAATAATTACTGCTGCCCAAAGCTGAAACCCGCCTCTCTCGTAATTACCGGCTACGGAACTTTGCTAGTATCCTGCTTATTCACAAGTCGGTTGGCTTGAGCTATGCTCGTTGTTTTATTTCTGCCTTTGAGCATAAATAAATAATCATGAAGCTCATAAACATCTGCCTGTTTACACCATGAATAAAACTTATATTGCAGTCTTCGCAGTTTTGATCAGTATTGTTGCTGGTTTTTTTGCTAGCAGTGTCTATTTCAAAACTCAGGATGAAGAAACATCAACGCAAATTGTGGAATTTGTTCAGGAGACCATGGACAACTTTCTATCAAGTCATGATGCAAACTATTTTCGACAACACTGCACAGAAGAATATAACGCCTTACTTAAAGACAGCCATCTGGCGCAATATTTCAAACTGCTGGATTACCTGGGCAGCTATGAGAAAATCCTTGCAGTACGCTCAGACTCGGACAGTCAATTTTCTGACACAAGCTCTTCTAAGGAAGGCTATTTTCTGGTTGTGGAAACTCAATTTCAGGTGGACACCGCGAATATATTATTGGAGTTGGTCAGGGAAGAGGAACGTTGGAAAATAAACAAATTCAGCGTGCAGGCTCGAGTGCTTAACATCTGAACAAGCATCCAAATGCATAGACTTCTTTTTATTCCAGAAATAATTCCTGCCAGTTGATAATACGCCCATCCGACTGCAACACCCCGAACTCGATCAAGGCGCGTGGATTATCATCAAAACTGCTGTCCTGAAGATCGTCTTCTATCTGCCCGGCACCACGCCACTCATGTTTCAGAAAACTTAAGCCCAATGCGTCAAGATCAAGCTCGATTAACACTGTGCCATCATTACCTTCACCTGGCGCCTGCAAATAGAGCGGCTGGTCATTCACATTCTGCTCTGCGGTTTCGCCATTAAAGATAACCCCACTGCCTACAGAGATAGTACTGGAAGCATTAGTAGCATTCAGGTTGTCGGTAAAGCTGCCCGCGACCAATGACAGGTTGGTGCTGGAATATGGTGTGGCATCATCCAGCTCATTAGGTACAAATTCAGTGCCATTAAAATATTCAGCGATAATGTACACAGGAATATCCTCACCGGTCACGTTCTGATCTTCACCATCCACTTCCTGCTCTTCCGGAATTTCCGAGCCATAGGCGTTTTCCAGTCTAATGCGACCATAGCGGAATTCCTGGATGCCGATCAGGTTATACAGGAAGGTATCCGTTTCCACGCTGCCGTCATCGTCATCCACATTACGCCCGGTATCAATCACGCTATCTTCATCAATAGCGGTCACGGCAATCTGCAGGGACGTAATCGGTGCCTCTTCCTGACGCAGACCGTTGTCGTAATCCACCTGTGATGGCGCTGCGCGTCGTTCAAAAATCAAATTTCCACTTAGATCCACTGCACCAGCCACCCAGTCAGCGGAAAAATCAGTCGGGAATTGATTGGCGATGCTAACCGAGGTGTCAGCGTCGAGCCGCGCGCTATAGTCGATGTCATCACCAGCCCCGGTCAAGTCTTCTATGGCAAAGAAACCCAGTTCGGACGGCGTATCGAGCCTGGCAAAATCACCAATATAGTTTTGTGTCGTGGCAGGTGAACCCAGGGCATTGATGGCGGTCAGGGTAAATTCCCCGGTAAACTCTTCGCCCATATAGGTAAAGTTACCACCCGAAGGCGTAAACAGGGGGCGATCTATCAGATTGGTCATAGTGACAGTAAAATTGGCGGGAATAAAACGCCCCAGGTTAAACAGATTCCCGGTAATACCTTCGTTTGAACCCAGGTAGCTGCCTGAATCCAGCGTTGCTGTCAGGTCAATGATGCCTACTTCATTCCAGACCAGGGAATTTGTTTGGCTACCATTATTGGCATTAAAATCAGTATAGGCCGTATTGGTCAGCGTGCCGGTCACCGCGCCAACCGGCATCAGCGCATTAAGTGACTGCACGATGGTCATGTTGTTTTGCAAAGGATCGGACTCATTACCATAGTTAGGCGCAGGGTCGTTATCAAAAAGATCGCTACCCGCATCAGGAATTCCGTCATTGGCGATGCCAACCGGAAGGCCATTAACCAGACCATCATCATCCAGCGGATCCCAGGCAATGGCAGTAATAATCGTACTGAAGCCTGCGCCGGCGACAAAGGTGCCATTGTCTTCGGCATCATCAGCCCAGGAATAGGCGGCGGTATTATTACCACTGAGATCCCGGTCTGCCTGCGGGCCACTTCCGGTATCGACAATGACATCGATGTCATAACCAAAGGGGCGCACCACAAAAAGATTATCGCCACTGCCTTCCATATAGTTGCCTGACTGGGCGCCGGCGCCATCGAGGAATGGAATATTGTAACGACCATGAATCTGCAGGGAGCCGGCATCGGCATAGTTCAGATCAATGCGCGCGCCGCTATAACTAAAGTCCGTACCAGGGCCGGGGTCCTGATCAAAATCGCCATTGGTAAAGTTTTCAAAGAGCAAGGTGATCGGCTCATAACCACCGGGGTTGGGACCTGCACCAGCATTGTTATCTGTGGGCTCGATCGACGTGGTAGTGCTATTATTGGTGACTTCAACCGGAATGGTCGTACCAGAACAGTTGGCCGGATCGGTGCACTCAAAGGCCAGCTCGATCTGCACACTGGTGCCCGCCATGAAAATGTCTTCGCAGACGGCCGGATTATTGTCGCTGGCCTGAATCGCCTGCACAGTTAATATCTGGTTGCTATAGAGGAACGAGTCCATACCCGCCACCAACGTTGGATAAGTGGCATTACCTGCCGTCTCATTAAAGAAACGTAAGCCGGCTCTGGAGACCGACAGGCTTTGATTTTCCAGTTGCGCCTTGGATGGAACATTGCTGTCAGTCAGGGAAAAACTCACCACATCAGGATCGCTGACCGGATTGGTATAGTTGTAGGGGAACACCAGCACATCTTCGCCCGCCTGGTAGGTGTATTGTGCAGATCCCGTACCAGCGACAGAACTGAACGGCCCCGATCCGCCTGTCGGCGGAAACCAGGTGCCCTTGCCACCGGTGTTCAGGTAAATCGTGACCCCCTGCCCGGGCTGCGTCGTGAGGTCACCCGGGGTGTGAGGAATAATAGTGATGTTTTCCACCAGGCATGAAATGCCAAAGCCGGAATTACTTATAGCATAGTGATCTACTGTGCCTCCCACATTACAGTCGTTGGTGGCTGTTGTGACCTCGACATTATCAATATCAAAGCTTTGTATCTGGTAGCCGGCGTTTACCACAAACTTGATTTGCACTGTCGCTGTTGGTGTTATGCCCGCAGCCGTCAGATCCAGTGCAACCGCATTGCCTGCAACAGCACCGGCGACCCCATCAATGGTCGTCAGTGTTGTCCATGGCGCACCAATGGCATCATTATTCCTGGCCTGTACCTGGAAGCTGTCAACACCGACCCCACCACTGCGGCTCCAGTCAAAACTCAGCGTCAGTGGATCCGTTACGGTATTCGGAGTGTAGCCACTCATGTTTATTTCACGCAGGATTTCCGGGTTGGTATTGCCGCCGGGATTGGTCAGATTGAGTTTTCCACTCACTACCTTGATAGCGCCCGTTGTCGCTAAGGTGTCGTCATTGATTTCTATCCAAGCGTCAGCAAAAGACGCAATGCCATCATTATTGATATAGGCTGCCGCCCCGAATTCATCCAGATAACTGACATTGGTCACCAGGTTACTGACCAGAATATCGTTGTCCTCATTGGGATCTTCTTTATTAAAAAAATTGGTCACATCTACATTCAGATTAACCGCTCCAGTATCTTTCAGAAACAGAACGACTTCACCATTATCTGCGGCATCAAAAGTATAGATAGCCTGGCCATCGCTGGTATTGGTATCAGTCAACATTCCATTGGCGGAAATATCCGCCTGCCATTCACCTGCGCCGGAGTCATTGCTAAGTCTGATTGAGCCCACGTAATTGGTATCAGTCACATGACTGAGCCCGATGTGACGGCGTATGGTTATCGAGGTAGGCGTACAGGTATCAGCGGAACCACTACTGATAATGGCAAAATGTCCGTAGTAGCCATCCTCTATGACATGCACCGCATCAAGCTTGCGGGTACCACCAGTGTCAGGTAGAAAAACGCCATTGGCGACATCACCGAGGAAAACATTTTCGGCCACCGACATGGTGGGTGTTCCCAGATTAAGCTGGACCAGGTCATCCTGGGTATAGGTATCCTGATCCACCGGACCGCCAATCGTAATCGCCCCGGGCTCATCGGTTGACAGGGTATAAATATCTTCGTTTTCGAAATCGATATACAAGGCATCTATATCACCTGTATCAGCGCCGAACACTTCACTATCAGCGCCATCCAGGCGCAAGGTAGCGGTAGGTGTGGTCGGACTCAGATCAAACTGAATCAGGTCATTGTCGTCGTAAGACACCGCCGCAATCAGCTCGTCATCTTCGGTGGACACGACAATATCCCAGTCAGACGGATCGTAACTATCATTGTAGAGTACATGGATGGCATCAATATTAGCCTGGCTATCAAATACACCGGTGCCAGAAAATACTAGCGTCGCCGTTTGCAGAATCGGATCGTAAAGCACCACATCTTCGGCATTAAAGGTAACCCCGGCAATGCTGCTGCCATCCGTATCCGTAGACATCAATATTTGACCGTTGGGTAATAAATGTACTGCATTGATATTATTCAGATCAGTGAGCCCGTTCATACCGTTATCAATATCTGCTTCCGCCAGGAACAAGGTCGCGACATCGGTCTGCGGGTCATAGAGCACAAGATCACCATCATCAAAGCCCACGGACGGCGCACCCAGATTAGTCAACTCATTCACAGAAATCAGGAATTTTCGGTTCGAGGCTACCGGCTCACCCACCACCTGGGTATTGGTAGTACTGGTGTTATTACCATTGACCTGGTCAAAATTGAAAGGATCCGCCTGCACCAGGGCAGTGTTGCTGACAAAGGCACCTTCAATGGCAGGCGCTACTACGCTCACAGTGGTGATATTGACAGCAGAGCTTGTCCCCACACCCAGTGGCGTGTTGCGAGTACAGGTCACCGTCTGGCTTACGATATTGCAAGCCCAGTCAGTACCAATGGCAGCACTGGGAACCAGACCATCAGGAAGAGTATCGGTAATAGTCATGGTCTTGGTGGTGATATCAGGTCCCAGGTTGGTCACCGTCAATAGATACTGCGCGGGCTGATTCTCTTCCAGCACACCCACCACGCTTTTCACCATACGTAAATCTGCAGTAATACCGCTCACGGTAGTATCCAGTTGTACCACATTATTATTGTTGGCGGCTTTTTCATCCAGATCATCAATATCAATAATATTCTTATTCAGATCATTCACATTATCAAACTGCGGTGGCAATCCACACACCGTGGGATCGGGTTGCACACCCGGTGTCTCAACCACACAGGTCCCCGGATACGCATCCACATGGGCAATGCGTGCCGACTGGGACACCACATTGGTCAACAGGGGATAAGAGCTTTCATCATCGATATTGACGGTGACAGTAACAACCGGCAAGGATTCCCCGGCCCATAACTGCCCCGCAACCGCGCCGGCTGCATAACTCGCAATGTCATAGTCACAGGTAAAAGCTGACGCCCCTGGTACGGACCCACCAGCCACACAATTCCAGCCATTCGCTGCGATTGACTGTGCTGTCATACCAACGGGTAAATTGATGGTGAGAATCACGTCGCCATCAGCAAAATTAAACGGTGGTCCCGGCGGCGTTGCCCCGGTGCCATTACCATTATTCGTCACGGTGTAGTTAAAACTATTGACACCAAGACTCCCTGCTTTGAACGTGCCACTCTGACTAATAAACACCTCAAGATCCGCAATGGGCGCATTGTTGACGGCAATAAACTCTCCCACCAGAAATACCCCATCCTGACCTGTGCCATAAAGCGTGGTGATTTGTTCAGCCCCGGAAACACCAAACGGATAGAGAATTTCCTGCTGTGTAGACCCCGGATTCGCCCCCTCAATATAATAGGTATCCACATCAACGCCATAGCTTGAGGTACTAAAAATTCGGTAACCGGCACCATCATCACCCCCGGTAGGATCAAAATCCAGATTGCCGTCATACACTGGATAGGTAATCGTGTCATTGTATTGCGCATCCACACCAGCACTGGCAATAGTGGTATTCTCAGAGTTAATCATTGGGGTGAAGGTCAGTGTTGAGGTAGCGTTTTGCAAATCAAATAACTCGCCCGGCTCATTCAGGGAATCATCGCCCTCGAAAGTCAGATGGGTAATCTGGCCGTTAGGTGCACTGATGCCATCGGGCGTACCCATTCTGAAATTTCTCGGCGTCAGGGTAAAACTGGTAAAACGGAAAGGCTGAAAGCCGTCAAACAAATTAATCACATTGAGTTCTTCCAGCGGATTTTCATACACCACCACCATGCCCCAGCCGCCGGCACAGCCCTGGATATCCTGCCAGTCAATGCCCCCGCCAGGCTCGGTAATTCTGACCGTCAGGTCTCTGAACGTGTACTCTTGTCCAGGAGTAGTGTTGATAAGCCCGGTAACATTTCTATAACCGGCAAAATACTCCAGATTAAAGCCGTACGGATTATCGATCAGATAAATCCCGTCTGCGGTGAAGGAGACTTCTAAACCTGTGGGCCCAAAGGTAACAGTATCATCTATATCAGCATCCCTGCCGGAACCGGCCCAGTATAAATAGGCATCCACAATGGTTGAGCCCGCCGGAAGATCAAGTTCCGCACTACTGCCAACTAGCATCTCAACCGTTTGATCGCCGACAGGACCACTCGGTGTATTGGGGAGAAATTCACATGAAAGTGCATTAGTCGTATTGGGAGAACTTCTCAAGGTATTTCCCGTGGCCCGATAATTGACATTGCCCGAGTAGGTCTGGAACAAGGTTACCGGCACAAAGCCTTCTACAACAGGATCGCCACTAAAGAAAGGCGCCAGGGTCAGAGCAATGTGAGTCTCTGCATTGGGGGTGGCGTCATTGGTTTGCGTCACGGTGAGAGGGCTGGCCGTAGCCTGAAAATCGGAAAAGCCTGCCCAGTCAGCACCCGCCGCATCTGCCGCTCCGGCAATCCATTCGATAGTGCCAAGACTCGAGGTATAAGTCGTTCCATCCTGACCATTGGCCGCCACACTGAGCAGAATGGAATTGTTTTCATTCACCGTAATATCGGTGGCAGCATTACCGCTAACAGGAGTTATGTAGTTTGTTCCATTTAGCTGGCCGTTGGCGGGTGTTGCATTTTGAAGTGGAAAGCTTTGCTTCACACCTTCCACTGCCACAAGACACATGGCCGAGTCAGCATTACCATCATGGGCCGCTGAATAGGTACCGGCACCGCTGGGTAAAGCCGCGTCAAGAATCGCAAATACCTGTAGCACATTGGTGATACCGCCGCCATTGTCTGCCGTTTCCGTCCGTAGCAGTGTCATCGGACTGGCGCTGATAGTGGCTGTGACAGAGGCAATCTGGCTTTCGACATTGGTGTACATCAACACCATGCGCGAGCCACCGGTTTCCAATGACGAAGGTAATGTAATAGACAGTACCTCACTTTCTGTGGTGTAGCACTGGGTATCGGAAATAGAGGGTTGGCACTGGGTAATCTGCAGGAGCGGATCAAATAATGGATCAACCTCACTGCCGTTAAATTCGGCTTCCAGATTCAGCGTCTCTGTCGTCTCACTGGAGAATTCAAAAATGACACTGCCGCCATCACCGCCAGGCCCTGCACCTGCAACAAAATCATAGCTGGCAACACCATCATTGGGATTGGTATCAGTCAATGTGCCCAAGCCATTGGTTGTCGCCAGCCAGTTACCATTGGTGGTACTGGTGGTGAGATTGACGGTGCCTTCAAAATCCTCTGCCAGTGCTCCACCACTGTCGCGCACCTCCAGAGTCGCTTCGGTAAATGAACAGGCATTAATGGAGGCATTGCTCAGAGAGAAACGGAAACTGCAATCATCTACCGTCAAATCAGGATCGGCACCGGAGTTTTCAGTCAGGGAGCCTGCAACAATATCCACATTCACCAGACCCGGGGTGGGATGCCTTAATTCGAATACGGCTAGTCCTGCGTCATTGGCCACATAGGTATAACTGGCGGCGCCATCTTCAGGGGAAGGATCATTGAACGTGCCGGCACCGGTATCCAGGGTCCAGGTGCCATCACCCGTGGTGAGAGCCGTGGAAAGGTTGATAGTTCCAGTGAAGGTGAGTGGTCCACCGCCACCATCAACCGCCCTGACCTCCACCAGCTTAAGGGAGCAGACGTCAGAATTATTGCCACCAATAAAGGTGATGTCGAAGCCACAGTCATTAATGGTCAGGGTAGGATCCGCGCCGCTATCCACGGGAAAGCCACCCCCAGAAACATTGAAATTCACTGGTGAATCATTGAGCGTGGCAAAATTGAGAATTACCTCTCCATCATCAGCAGGCGTAAAGGTATATTTGGCTTCGCCGTCATTGGCCGTCGCATCAATGAAAGCCCCGGCACCGGTATTCAGTGTCCAGGTCCCATCACCATTGGACGTATTGAGGCTAATCTGGCCGGTAAATCTATTACCCGGATCACCATCACCATCAATCAGGTTGATAGTGATGGGCTCTGAGGTACAGGTGTCGCCTGGCCCGACAAAGCTGATCTGGAACTCACAGGTATTGAGCACATTGAGAGGAACAAAGCCCGGTACCTGGTTATAGACGCCATCATCCACAAGAATATCAACGGACCCATTGGCTGTGGAATGATGCAGACTCAGAACCACCTCGCCATCATCACCTGGCTGGAATGTGTAGTCTGCCAGGCCATCATTGGCATTACCCACTTCAGCAAGACCTGCCCCAGAATAACTCCAGGCACCAATACCACTACTGGTGCTCAGGGAAATTGTCCCTGCATAACCAGCGAGTTTGAAGCCTCCCCCATCAACCGCGGTAATAGTAATCGCTTCATCTGAGCAGGTGTAGGCATTGCCTGTGTTGGAAATTCTAAATCCACAGTCACGGACAAACAGGTCGTTATCAAAGAAGGCAGATTCACTCAGCGAGCCATCCGACACATCGAAATTCACAGGGCCTGCGGAAGTCTGTGTATAGTCCAGGGTAACCGTCCCGTCATCTCCCGGGGCAAAAGTATAGGACCCCTGACCAGAACCTGAATCGATAGCGGCATTAACACCGCCACCCGACCAGCTCCCCGAAGATGTCGACGTGGTGATGTTAATAGTGCCAACATAATTCGTATCCACCTGCCCAAAGACATTAATAGCCGATATGGTGATCTGGTTGGGAATACAGGTACTGCCTGAATTGTTATGGGTAATGCTGAACTGACTGGCTGGAAATTTGGCGGGCCCAAACGCACTTACCACATGGGAAATCTTGTCATAATTGGCAGTCCCGGATTCAGATACATTGAGTGCTCCTGCAGACAGACCAAATTCGGTACTCACCCCAAAAGTCATTCCAGGATTGCCATTAAAGTTAGCATTCCAGAGCTGCGTACTGAGTGACGGTGCCGTAAATAAATTGATACCGCCAGTGGTGGCTGCACTAATCACAAAGGAATTATCATCCTGAACCGTAATACCTGTGGTCACCTGGTTTGTCCCCGGCGCATCCTGAATAGTGAAATTAATGCCGGGTGCCGGTGGCGGTGTTGTCTGGTCTACATCTGTATAGGAAGCCAGACAGATCGTGGTATTACCCGTGCCGCCGGTAAAGGTAGCGGTATAGTTTCCCCCGGCAGCCGGAAGGCTGCCATCATCAACTAACTGGTAAATCTCAGTGAGCACATCAAAATTACCGGTATCAAGGTAACCTGAAACTATTTGGGTCATCCCAACATTGGTTCCACCCGGATCAAATGCCGCACTGGCAGGAAGTGTCGGATTTCCTTCACTACTGGCAATCAGTAAAACCATGCGGTTAGGGTTGTTTGCCTGGGATTCGATTGAAACAGAGCCCGTTGCGGAACCGTTATAACACTGGAAAAAAAACTGGTTTGGAGAGGGGCCGGCACAAGCGCTAATAGTCAAAGGAATATCAACCCCGCCAGGACTTGATTCGCTGAAAGAACCATCAGTTACATCAAAATTATAGGTATCATCCACACTAGATAGAAAACTTAACTGCGCCACACTCTGGTCTGAAATGGTAAAGGTATAGGTTGCGGCACCATTCCCCAATCCCGGCAACAGGGTGCCATTACTGCTTCCTGCTGCCCAAAAACCGGAATTGACATCGTTGCTGATGGAAATTGTTCCGGTATAGCCCAGCAAGGTAGTGCCATTGTCTACATCGGCGACCCTGAAATTAACAGTTGCAGGGGTACAGGTATCCGTGGCGCCACTATTCGAAATGGCAAAGGCATAGTCGGGGCAGAAATTGACTGTCAGGATGGGGTCGTAAACCAGCAAAGCGTTTTCCACGATCAACGGATTACTGTTATCAACCACATCAAAATTAGTGTCAAGCGCCAGCGGAGTTGTAAACGACAACTCTACATCCCCGTTATCGGCCGCATCAAACGTATAGGTGATGGTACTGGTACTGCCACTGAGAAAGCCCTGCCCATCACCCAGACTCCAGGAACCAGAATTAGTGCTGGTGCTGACAGTAATCGTGCCGGTATGACCCGTAACAAGGACGCCATTAAGGTCGGTCGCTGAAATGGTAATCCCTACACCCGAGGTAATTGAGCAATTATTTGTAGAAGTAGTTGAGAGAGAAATACGAAACTCTGAAACACAGGGCTCGATGGTCAAGGCTGGATCCGCATTCTCAACGATGGCGGGAGTAATAGCGTCTTGCACGTCAAAATCATAACTTCCTGCCACGCTGGAAGTGAATTGCAGCGTGACATCGCCGTCATCGTTTGCATCAAAGGTGTAAGTCACGGTACTGGTAGTCCCAGACAAAAAGCCCTGCCCATCCCCTATTGACCAGGTGCCGGTTTGAGGTGACAGCAGGTCCAGGGAAATCGTCATGGTGCCGGTGTGATCGGTAACCAGATTGCCCAGCGCATCAGTGGCTGAAATAGTAATATCAGTAGTAGGCGAGCAGTTGTTTATGCTGCCAACATGAGAAATCTGGAACTCTTCCAGGCAGGGTAAAACTGTCAACGCCGGATCCACAGTTTCCACAATAGCGGGATTATCCACATCCACAATATCAAAATCGTAACTGCCAGCAACGTTGGGCGAGAAGTTCAGCGTGACATCGCCGCCATCGTTTTCATCAAAGGTATAAGTCACCGTGCTGGTGGTGCCCGATAATGACCCCAGACCATTGCCGTTGCTCCATGTGCCAAGTTGAGGAGACAGGGCGTCGACACTGATCTCTATAGTGCCGCTGTAGGTTGTGATCAGGTTGCCACTGCTATCGGTAGCCTCTATGGTAATGCTCTCAGCCGCGCTGCATACGCGGGTTGAACCCGAATGAGAAATCTGGAATTGCGTCGGCAAGGGCTCCAGGCCCAGCGTCACCCCTACCCATCTTTCTGAATTGCCAATATCCAGCATTGTTGCAATACCTGAGGCACCAGGGCTTGCCTGAAAGGAATAGCCTGCATATCCCGTGACAGCGCTACCATTAGTCCCACTACTCTGCTCCAGGGTGATTGTTGTATGCCCGGGAATCGCTCCAACCTGGTCTTCGGTCAACGCATCATCTATCCCGTCATAGCTCACCAGACGAAGAATCAGGTTGTCATCTGATACAGTGGTAACACTTGGCGTATCGGGGAACTCGCTTGAACCATCCGGAATTATCTCGCTATCAATTATTCCCGATACATTCTTGAACAGCATAATCCAGCCATAATGCTCAGCCTCAACCGGTTGCGCACCATTACCTGCCCCCACAGGGGTATCTCTAAAGGTATGATCAGCGGCTTCACCCGCTTCCACAAACCTGGTCATCACAGATAGTGAAGCTGCCCCGTCGCCACCGCCGGCATTATCAACATGTAAAATCTCCCAGCCTGGCGGCACTGTAGTCACAACATGAGCCTCATCAATAGCGACTGCCGCCACCATCAGATCACCTTCGACAGCATTCATCGGAGTATCTATGGTGATTTCATCAAAGGTATTCACCAGGTCAGGATCGACCCCGGGAGTCGAAATAAAGGCTTCTGTACAACCTGCATAAATAACACTTGTTCCTGCCAAAGAGTTAAAGGGACAGGCATTTAACGGGGGCGCACTGACATTAATAACAATGGAGATTACTTCTTCGCTAAACCCTGCAGGACTGAAGTTAAGAGTGAAGTTGCCCGTGCCAACAATAGCAAGATCAGAAAATTCAGCGCGGCCACTGCCATTGGTCGCGATAGTGGTGGTACCGGCAAGTGTTCCGGTCCCGGTTTCGATACCGGCATTGATATCAATCCCCACTGCCGCCACACCATTAAACAGCAGCTCAATGGTGGGTTGTACAGGAAAAACCACAGAATCATTGGCTACCGCAGAAGGCTGCTGGATAATACTAATAGTAGGCGTAGCAACATTAATGACTGTTGATACAGCTTGCTCAGCAAAGCCTGCTGGACTGAAACTGATGGTGTGATTGCCGCTACCGGTAATCGCTAAATTCGAAAACACAGCCTGGCCACTGCCATTGGTGGCCACCGTGGTTGTGCCCCCCAGGCTGCCACTACCACTGGCCAGGCTTGCGACTATATCTACCCCTGTAGTGGGCGAGCCATTAAATAATAATTCGATTATTGGTTGCTGAGGAAAAGCGATTGTCGTGGTCGCTGCCGCGGAAGGTTCCTGCACAATATTCACGGCAGGCGGGCTGACATTCACAACAATAGAGATGACTTCTTCACTGAAGCCTACCGGGCTGAAACGAATAGTATGATTACCGCCACCGGTAATGAACAAATCCGTGAACACTGCCTGCCCACTACCATTGGTCGCCACTGTCGTGATACCACCCAAAGTCCCTGTCCCACTTGCCAGGGTAGCAACTACATCAACGCTCTGAGGCGTCCCTGATT
>CBFIIQ010000029.1:0-41436 GCA_965662685.1 Pseudohongiellaceae bacterium
AAGAAAGCGCTTCCGAGAGAACTTGTTGACGACTATTTCAGAATACAGACCAAAAATATTTCCAGTAATGACATGTGGGAAATGAGCGAACAGCTGACTGAACTGGGAAAGAGGTTGAGTGAATTGAATGTCACCATAGATGTACCTGATATACCGCTGTTGGGTATCAAGGGGGGTGAAATGGATATTCAGCGTTTTATTTACTGGAATTTTCTTAAATGCTTCTGGAATGATTCTCTGGGTCGTGAAACATCCACCTCAACCAATTTTGACTGGTATGCACCTTCCAATGCCAGACGTTATTCCAAAGATGAATTCCTGGAAATGACCAGATCATGCAATTTGCATGAATCATTTCTGCATTCTGAAGAGGCATGCCACAGTGGACGCTTCATCAAGCGACTATAGTTCAACTCAGACCGGGATTTACCTGTCAGTATTGCTGTATTAATCACAGTTAAAAACCAGACTTGTCCCCGTTTGTTTCTGCTAATTGATATACTCTGGATTTTATACGGTCGCTGATATAGCAATGAATAGATAAGAGTAGCCTTGATTTTTTTTTGTCATGATGTATTTAACTCTTCTAGCAGAATTCTTGTTATCCGGAAAATTAGATGTACGTAAAAATAAAGCAGGTAATAACAAGATTCTGGTTAATCTTTTTCTTTTTATTGATTGCCCTGATAGTTTTACTTTCCGGTGTTTCTGTTGCTGACATTCTTGCGTCCCTGCTAACACTGCAGTTATGGCAACTGTTTTTGCTGGTGGTTGTTTTTTTTATGGCCACTGGTTTGCATATTATTTCCAGAAAGTACCTGTTTTACGCACTTGGTGCAGATTGTGGGCTGAAAAACCTGTCCTATATCCATTTTTCAACGTTGGCTGCACACTATTCAACGCCGGTAAAAATTGGCATTCCTGTAGCGATCTATCTATTCAACAAGATTGAAAATATTGAGTATTCAAAAAGTACTGCAATGTTGTTTGTGGAGATAGCTGTAAGTACCTCACTTTGTGGACTTATAGCGCTTGTGGGTATACCTGCAATACTTGGATTTTCTCTAGCCAATGTTATTGGATTTATTTTTATTGGTGCTTTGAGCTTGTTTTTTATTGTTCTCCTGTTCAATTATTTACATAAAAAAATCAGGAAACAATACAAGCTGCTGGATTACCTGTATAAAACTATTGGCACCATGTGCTGTATCAAATCTTCAAAGCTGGCGGTTTACCTTGTATTGTCCATATTGTTAAGACTGGTTGATGGGCTTAATCTTTTTCTTTTGTGCTGGTTTTTTCTTGAAGAGCTGACTATTTGGGAGTCGGTTATAACAACATCTACAGCGTTTTTTATTGGTACCATATCGATGATTCCAATGGGTTTGGGGAGTAGGGATATTTCAATTCTTTTACTCTTGCAGCATTACAATGTTGCAAATGAGTCGGCAGTACTAATAGTGTCGCTGCAAAGGATTTTAACTACGGGCTTGAGTTTCGTTCTTGGTATATATTGCGGAAGCGTACTGGGTGTTAAAAATGCCCAGGTTTCCAGCGAAGATTCAGCTAAAAATCAAAATTGAGTTAATTCAGGAGATGAAAAGTGAATCTAGAAGGTAAAAGTTTTCTCGTTATTGGCGGAGCGGGCCTTATCGGGTCACATACCGTGGATGCGTTGCTAAAGGAAGATGTTAAAGAAATTCGAATCTACGATAATTTTACCAGGGGCAAACAATCAAATCTGGAAAATGCCTTGAAAGATCCCAGAGTCAAGATATTTGAGCATGGCGGGGATATTCTTTTACCTGATATTCTCGATCAAGCCATGAAAGGAATAGATGGTGTTTTTCATTTTGCTGCGCTCTGGTTATTACACTGTTGGGACTATCCACGCTCTGCTTTTGAAGTAAATATTGGTGGAACTTTTAATGTTCTTGAGGCTGTGATTAATAATAATGTTCCGCGTCTGGTTTATTCATCTTCAGCATCTGTTTATGGAGATGCAGTGGTTGAACCAATGACTGAAGACCACCCTCATAATAATAATAATTTTTATGGAGCCACTAAAATTGCTGGTGAGCAAATGTGCCATTCCCTGTATAACCGATACAAGGGGACTGACAAGGCTTTTGATTTTGTTGGTCTTCGGTATATGAATGTATATGGACCCAGACAGGATTATAAGGGGGCTTATATAGCCGTTATAATGAAGATACTTGATCGTCTCGATAATAATTTACCACCAGTGGTCTATGGCGATGGCTTGCAGTCCTATGATTTCATTTACGTTAAAGATTGCGCCAAAGCAAATGTTTGTGCCATGAAATCTGATGCAAGCGATGAGTTTTATAACGTTGGTCGAGGTATAAAAACATCCATCAAGGAAGTGGCCGATATGCTTATCAAACTCTATGGATCTGATCAGAAAATTCAATACGAACCAGCGGGCCCGACTTTCGTGAAAAGTAGAATAGGCTCTACGGAAAAGGCCCGGAATGAGATTGATTTCAGTGCAGATGTATCTCTGGAAGATGGCCTTAAAAAGGTTATTGAATGGCGTAAAAGTCTTTAAGGCCAGGCGAATAGAGTCATGCGAAAAATACCCCTGATTAAACCCTATATTACAGAATCCACCAAAGCGAGAGTAATGGAGGTTCTTGATAGCGGTTTTTTGACAGAAGGCAGTGTCACAAAAAGCCTGGAAAAAGAGTTTTGTGACTATATAAATGTTGGCCATGCGCTTGCCTTTACTTCCTGCACCACTGGACTTGAAGTGGCATTGAGAGCTTTAAAGATTGGGCCTGGGGATGAAGTTATCGTACCTTCCTATACTTATCCTGCAACAGCTAATGTGGTTTCTATTGTCGGTGCTACGCCGGTAATCGTGGATGTTGATAAACGCAACATGCTGATTGATTATGAAAAAATTGAAGCTGCAGTGACGGGCAAGACGCGAGCCGTTATTCCTGTTTCTCTTTTTGGTAATCCACTGGACTATAACAAGCTGGATAAGATAAAAAAACAGCATAATCTGTATATTGTGGAAGATGCGGCTTGCTCGATCGGTAGTGAACTTGCAGGACGTAAAGTAGGTACTTTAGCTGACATTTCAGTTTTTAGTATGCACCCAAGGAAGTTTATTACCACGGGTGAGGGTGGCATGCTGACAACTGATAATAGTGAATGGGCTGAATGGATTTTTTCCTATAAACACTTTGGTATGAGTTCTGCTAAACAGGGAGGTGGCATAACTTTCGATAAAATTGGTACTAACTATAAACTTAGCGATGTCCTGTCTGCGATAGGTCTGGACCAGATCAAGCAAGTCGATAAATTACTGGATAGGCGAGTAGAACTGGCCAGTAATTACGACAGTTTGTTGACTGACTCATCCGATGTCACTATTCCGGAAACAACCCCCACTGGTAAACACGCTTATCAATCCTACTGTGTTTATGTAGAAAACAGGGACTTTGTTTTGAACGATTTAAGAAGCCGCCAGATAGAGGTGCAGATTGGATCTTACGCCTTGCACCAATTGCCCGCCTTTTCTGATTCAGCTGATTGCCGAATTGAAGGAGAAATGCCTGAAACCAATTATGCTGCCAGTCATGCCCTGGTTCTACCGCTCTATCACGATTTGACTAACGATGATCAGAACTATGTGGTAGAAGAATTACACAACTCAATTTCGCGAAGTAAATAGCACTATGTGTGGTATTAGCGGTATTTTTTATTCCGATAATCGTTCTGTTGAAATGCCTGTTCTAAAGGCAATGGCAGACTCTATTGCTCACAGAGGACCCGATAGCGAAGGATTTCTGGTTGATCAGAATATAGGATTTGCTCATCGGCGCCTGTCTATTATCGACTTGTCAAAAGATGCTGATCAACCTATGTCGGCTGATAACGATAACTACTCTATTATCTATAACGGTGAGTTATACAATTTCCAGGCTATTAAAAAACAGCTAACTGCACTGGGTTATATATTCAACACTCATTCAGATACCGAAGTCATCATTAAGTCCTATATTGAGTGGGGGGCTGAATGTGTAAATCACTTTAATGGCATGTTTGCTTTTGCTATCTGGGACCGGAAGTCACAAACAATTTTTCTGGCCAGGGATCGCTATGGAGTAAAACCGCTTTATTTTATGAATGTTGGAAATACATTCATATTTTCTTCTGAGCAAAAAGCGATTCTTGAACATCCCGATGTTAAAAAAGAAATCGATTTGGAAGTATTGCCAGAGTATTTTTCTTTTCAGAACATTTTTACCTCGAAAACCTTCTTTAAGGATATCCATATATTTCCACCAGGAAATTATGCCTTTGTCTCCAGAGGAAATGGCTGTGCCGACCTGAAAATGAGTCAATACTGGGATTACAGTTTTCAGGAACCGCAAACCCAGAATTCGGAACAGGAATATATTGAAGAGCTGGATCGCTTGCTGGTTCAGGCGGTACAAAGACAATCCGTCAGCGATGTTGAATTGGGATGTTATCTAAGTGGTGGCATGGATTCCGGTTCTATTACGGCTATAGCTGCCAACTCCTTACCGTATATCAAAACTTTTACCTGTGGCTTTGATCTTCACTCTGCTGCCGGTCTGGAAATGGGCTTTGATGAACGGGTAGCATCAGAATACATGTCCTATCTTTTCAAGACTGAGCACTATGAGATGGTGCTTAAGGCTGGTGACATGGAAAGATGTATGCAAAAACTGGTTTGGCATATGGAAGACCCTCGGGTCGGCCAGTCATATCCTAATTTTTATATTTCTCAACTGGCGGGAAAGTTTGTGAAAGTGGTTCTGGGCGGTACCGGCGGTGATGAACTTTTTGGTGGCTATCCATGGCGATATTATCGAGCGGTGGTAAATGAGAATTTCGAAGACTATGTGAACAAGTATTACAATTTTTGGCAAAGGCTTGTCCCTAACCATCAATTTAACAATTTTTTTAGCCCTATTAAAAATGATATTGACCACGTTGATACCCGGGATATATTCCGCGATGTATTTACCAAACATGCCCACAATCTCACTACACCTGAAGACTATATTAATCATTCTCTTTATTTTGAAGCCAAGACCTTTTTACATGGTTTGCTGATCGTCGAGGACAAATTAAGTATGGCCCATGGTCTTGAAAACAGGGTGCCTTTTCTGGATAACGATCTGGTGGATTTTGCGATGCAGCTACCAGCGAACATGAAACTTGGTAATCTGGGTGAAGTCATCAGGTTAAATGAAAATGAGTCAGGAAATAAAACAGGCAAGTATTTCAATAAAACAAGGGATGGAAAACTTTTATTGAGGAAGACAATGAATAAATATATTCCTCAGGAAATAACAGATGGCGTAAAACAGGGTTTTTCAGCACCTGATGCAAGCTGGTTCAAGGGTGAAAGTATTGAGTATCTGAAGTCCAGATTATTTAATAACAATGCAAGAATCTATGATTATATTGATAAAAACGTTGCCCAGGGCTTGATAAACGAACATGTTCAGGGGAAGGAAAACCGGCGACTTCTCATTTGGTCATTGTTGAATTTTGAAGAATGGTGTGAAGTTTTCCTTTAGCAATGAGTCTGTCCCTTGCTCATACTATTGCTAACAACTTTAGCTAATAATTTGGCTAATAAATATGGCTAATAAATATGGTTAAAAAGTCAGAAAGTGATTCTATTAAAGACATGAGCCTGGATGAAAATCTATCACAAGCTGCCCGGGAACTTTATGAGAAGTTAAGAAGCCAGATGAAATCTGACCGGGATCGCTGTCTTCCTTTCAATGAGATGATTGTCGATCGTTGGGAAAAAGCCAAATTTCTGGGATTTGGCAAGGATAGTAGCATTCATGATTCAAGTTATGTCTACGGAGATGTGAGCGTAGGACAGAATACCTGGATAGGTCCGAATACTATTCTCGATGGTTCAGGAAAATTAACCATTGGCGATAACTGCTCTATATCTGCAGGCGTTCAGATCTACACCCACGATTCAGTGAATTGGGCGATTAGTGGTGGAGAGAAGCCTGTAACTCGAGATAAAACTGAAATTGGCTCCCGTTGTTATATAGGGCCAAACTCAATAATCGCAAAAGGAGTGAAGATTGGTGATGGTAGTATTATTGGAGCAATGAGTCTGGTTTTGACAGACATACCTCCCAATTCGAAAGCATGGGGTGTTCCTGCCAGCGTTCAGGGTCAGGCAGATTTATCGTCCTGAATATTATTTTTGGATTTCATTAGCCTGGAGAAAGCATCAAAATAATATTTTCCTCCCGCATTGGATTCCATAAAATACTGTTTCATGTCCTGAGATGCCAATAGTCCGATTTTTTGAAGTTCCAGAGTATGATCAATTGCCCATTCCAGTTTGGCGGTCAGTTCCATTACATCATTTGGCGTGCAAAATAGTGCGCTCACATTCTCTTTCCACGGAGACTGGATGTTCTCCTCGGTTGCCATAAGAAGCTGAGGCTTTTTACAAATAGTAAATTCCTGACTAACACCATTAAAAGCGATCCCGCCAATGCCCAGGTCACAATGTTTTATATAACTCATTACGTTTGTTTTTGGACCAAGTAAGCTGACATTGTCGCGCAGATTATTTTCTCCAAGCAATTCATGTAATCTTTCCATGACATCTGTTTCCCCATCACCGATGTAGAACACGTGGAAATTTTTGTTTGATTTTTTAAAGTGGCTAACGGCAGGGATTAAATCAAACAATGGTAATTTGCTTTCACTCACCTTGATAGGATGAAACCTGCCAATATAAAGAATAATAAATGTGCCAGGTTTGTTGTTGATGACAGCGGCTATTTCTTCTGGTGTGTCAGCTACACTGTCATTTAGAACCAGGTGAGGAAGACTTATATAATTGGCAGGGAAGTTGGATTTGTTTCGAGTGTTCCATATTGTAGGGCCAAAACAGTCTATCGCGGCGTCAACCTGACGAAAGATAAAACGATTCAACCATGCAGGCAGGAGCCTGATGTCGCTACCTCTTGCTGTAACCACCAGTGGTTTGCCGGTGATCCATTTGGCAGGCAGTGCCAGTAAAGCTGTCAGTGTCCACTGGGCATGAATAATATCAGTATGTTTTGCTTGTTGAATAATCCTGATGATAAAGACAAAACACAGTATCGGGAGCTGGAGCAAGGCGAATAATGAACCTGGATTATATAAAGGTTTTCCTGGAACCCGTGCTTTTTGAGCTGACTTGGGAAGAAAATAAGGGAAGCGGATAACCCTGATTTTCTTCCCGATTTTTTCCAATTCCGGCGAACCTGGAAAATGGGGAGTCAGTACCGTCACTTCAGACCCATTATTGGCGTACCCAACAGCTTCACCATAGACAAAGCGCGAATCAAAAACATTTCCATCAAGATAGGGGAAGCTGAAAGTACAAATTAGAATTTTCATTTTGCCTGTAGATACTTGTTATGAAGCTGCACTACAAGCTTCCTTATATCTTCCATTGGCGCATCATTGACAATAATATCATCTGCCTTTTTATTACGTTCACTTCGACTGATCTGAGATTTAATAATACTTTGCGCTAAATCTGTTGAAATACTGTCTCTTTTCCCAATTCTTTCCAGTTGTAATGACTCAGGAACATCTATCACCAATACTCTGTCTACGAACTCGTAGTTTCCTGATTCCAATAAAAGAGGAACAGATAAAATGATATAAGGATTTTGACTTTCTTTAACGATTCCCAGAATGGTATTTTTGATCGCAGGATGCATGAGTTCTTCCAGCCATGCCTTCTCTTCACTGTCATTGAAAATAATTTTTCGCAGAAGAGGTCTATTCAGCTGTTCTTGGTCATTTAGAATCTGAGAACCAAAATGATTCACTATTTCCTTATAGAGAGGTTCGTTTTTACTGACAAGGGCATGTGAGATTTTGTCTGCATCAACGATTTCAGCGCCCAGTTTTTCAAACATACCACTGATAGTTGATTTGCCGCTTCCAATTCCACCGGTTAATCCGATAATGTAGGGAGTCTGTTTGACGATTTCCTGCATAGGATTGTTAGCGCTCTGGTCTTACATAAGATACAAGATAGTTATAGGACAAGACGGTAATAATATTCGGATATTTCGCTACCCCATAACAATGCCAGGAAACCGGCACTGGCTAAATAGGGGCCAAAGGGGATTGGTATATTCTTGTCCCTGCCCTTGATAACAATCAGGCTTAGACCGACAACTGCTCCGACAAATGATGATAACAATATAATTATCGGGAGTGACTGCCAGCCCATCCAGGCACCTAACGCTGCCAATAATTTAAAATCACCATATCCCATGCCTTCCTTTCCGGTAAGCAGTTTAAATAACCAGTAAACACCCCAGAGTATTGCGTAACCCGCTATTGCGCCCCAGACAGCATCCTGCAGGCTGGTAATCATGCCCATGCTATTTACGACAAGACCTGCCCATAAAAGCGGGAGTGTAATGTCATCGGGAAGTAGTTGATGGTCGAAATCTATCATGGTCAGGACAATCAGACTCCATGACAGGAATAATACAGCGAGTGTGAGCCAGCTAAAGCCGAACTGAAAAACTACAAGGCAAGTAATGAGTCCAGTGATTGCTTCCATAATCGGGTAGCGTGCAGAAATGATTTCCTGACAGTGACGACACTTACCTTTCAGAAAAAGCCATGACAACACAGGAATATTCTCCAGCGCAGAAATTTCATGTTTGCATTTCGGGCAGTGAGAATTGGGGAAGGCGAGGTTAAATGAGGTGTCAGCGTCTGTTGATTTGGAGGGGTTTTCCATTTCGAGTAACTCTGAACATTGCTGAGTCCACTCTGCTTGCATCATTAGCGGCAAGCGATAGATGACAACGTTCAGAAAACTGCCTACCAACAGACCAAAGATCAGAGAAATGGCTACCAGTAGCATTGGGTAGGCAGCAAAAAAATCAGTCAATGTCATCAGGTAATATTGCTTTTATTGTTAAGTAGGGCTTGTTAATCAGGAAGGTAGCGATCTTAAACAACCGCGCCGATCTGGAAGATTGGCATATACATGGCAATCATCAAACCACCCACGAGGATGCCCAGTACTGCCATGATTAATGGTTCCATCATGGCGGTAAGACCATCGACAGCATTATCTACTTCAGCTTCATAAAAAGTTGCGCATTTGTCCAGCATACCATCCAGAGCGCCTGATTCCTCACCAATGGATACCATTTGTAGAATCATAATGGGAAATAATTCGGTGGACTTTATGGATTGAGTCAACTGCTGGCCGGCAGTAACATCATCGCGAATTTGTAGAGAAGCCGTTTTATAAACAATATTGCCGGTGGCGCCTGATACCGAGTACAAGGCGTCTACCAGTGGAACACCTGCGGCAAAAGTGGTTGAGAGTGTACGGGTAAATCTGGCAAGACAGGATTGTTCGATAATATGACCAAAGACGGGAAGTTTTAGCGATAATTTTTCCAGGGCATGCTGGAATTTCTTTGAGCGTAATTTAGCTTCCTTGAAAATATAACCGGCTATTCCAACGCCGATTAGGATGTATAACCACCAGGCAATCATGAAGTCAGAAATTCGCATTACGTACTGAGTGAAAAGTGGCAGTTCGGCACCGAAGCTGGAGAAGGTTTCAGCAAATTGCGGAACCACCTTGATCAGTAGAATCGCGGTAACAATACCTGCAACTGCCAATACCGTTATGGGGTAGTTCATGGCTTTTTTAATTTTTGATTTCAGTGCTTCAGATTTTTCCTTGTAGGTTGCAAGTCGATCAAGCATGGTTTCCAGAGCACCGGACTGTTCACCTGATTCAACCAGATTACAAAATAACTCATCAAACTGGCGCGGAAACTTTCTGATAGCGTCGGCAAAGTGACTCCCGGCTGAAACATCATCACGTATACTGAAAACAATTTCTTTCATGCTTGGATTGTCCAGGCCTTCACCCACAATTTCAAAAGACTGTACCAGCGGTATACCGGCTTTCATCATGGTAGCCAACTGACGCGTAAAAATTGCGATATCCATCGGCTTGATGGTTTGCTTGGAAGAAGAAAACAGGGGTTTGGGTTTCTTTTTGACCTTGCTCGGTTTGATGCCCTGTTTTCTTAACTGGGCTTTAACCATTGCGGCGCTGGTACCGGAGATTTCCCCTTTGGATACCTTGCCTTTGGCGTCTTGCCCCTGCCAGGTAAATGTAGACTGTTTTAGGGTGGATTGTGCGGGCGCTGCCATGTCTTATACCTCTTTATCCTTTCCTTTATATCTACTGTTTGGACTTGTATCTGGTTTATCGAAAATCGCTAAACAATTGGTTCAGGCTTTAATTTACCCGATTCACCTCTGCCAGACTGGTGAGACCAAGTGCGGCTTTTTCCAATGCTGATTTTCGCAGGGTATTAAAGCCTGCCTTGCTGATTAATTCTGCGACCTGGATTGTATTTTCACCCCTTATAATACCACGGGAAATTGCATCAGTAATCGGTACGCATTCATATATCCCCATCCTGCCCTTATAGCCTGTATGGCAATGATCACAGCCAACCGGGTCAAAAAGCTGTAAATTGTCAATTTGGTCTTGGCCGAAGCCTTCCTGAATCAGTACCTTACTGGGTAATATTACTGGTTTTTTACAGTGATTACATAAGGTTCTGACAAGGCGCTGGGCTATTATCAGGCTTAGTGTTGAGGCCAGGTGATAAGGTGAAATCCCCATTGCAATGAGTCTTGAGATGGTTTCAATGGCATTATTGGTGTGCAAGGTCGTAAGCACCAAATGACCGGTTTGTGATGCTCTCACCGCTATTTCGGCAGTTTCCAGATCCCTGATTTCTCCGACCATCAATACATCCGGGTCCTGGCGCATAAATGCCCGTAGTGAGTCGGCAAAGCCCAGACCAACCCCGGGATTAATGGCTACCTGATTGATACCTGGCAGCTGGATTTCTACCGGATCTTCCGCCGTCGCAATATTACGTTCCTGGGTATTGAGTAAGGACAGGCCAGCATACAGGGAAAGCGATTTACCGCTGCCAGTAGGGCCTGTCACAAGAATCAGTCCCTGTTGTTTGTTCAGGGCTTCAAGATAATGTTGCCTTTGCTCATTGTTGAAGCCAAGGCTATCCAGATCAAGTCTGGTATTGCCCGGGTCCAGCACCCGTAAGACTATTTTTTCTCCCCACAGGGTAGGCAGGGTGCTTATTCTGAAATCAATGGATTTACGCTCGCCAAGTTTTAGCTTGAAACGGCCGTCCTGGGGAACCCGTTTTTCAGATATATCCAGGCTGGCCATAACTTTGAGGCGGGAGCAGATTTTACGGCAGATATGCTTTGGCGGTCTGGTAATTTCCCTTAACAGGCCATCTTCCCTGAATCTGATTCTGGCGCTGTTTTCATAGGGCTCTATATGGATGTCAGATACCTGACACCGAACCGCATCAATGAGTAATTTATTGACGAAACGCATGACCGGAGTTCGATCAATGAGGCTTTCCTCCCCACTCTCAGTTTCTTCATTGGCAGAGTTGGCAAATACTATTGATTGTGAGTCGTGATAGTCTATATCTGCATTGCCTGAGGGCCCTGAGATGGACTGCTCCAGCATACTCCGCAAGACTGCATGCAATTTATCCTCCTCGACGATGACGGGCTTGATCTTGCAGCCTGTATGAAACTTGATTTCTTCAAGAGCGGGGAGATTAACGGGGTCTGAGGTAGCAAGAAAAATCGTGGCATTTCTTGTATACAAAGGTATAACACGATGTTTTTGAATCAGGCTTTGATCTATCAGGGCCAATGGCATGGATCGCGGCTCCATGGCATCAAGATCTACCAGGGGATAGCCAAATTTGTTGCTCAGAATTGAGGCAATCAAAGCGCTTTCTACCATTTTCTGACCCACCAGATATGACACTACTGACTGGTGTTTTCCAGAAGCGCTGGCACATACCTGTTCTGCCATTGCCGTGTTTAATATTTCAGCGGAGACCAGCCAATGAGCCGAATTCTGGACTGCAGCTTTGCTATGCATGTTTCATGAGCCCCTTGTTTGTGACTGGTCTTCAGTCTAATGCTGAAATACGGAAATGCCATTTGCTTGCTGGGGCATAACACTGCTGGAGCAGATATGACGCTTATCTTCATGTTGTGACATTTTTTGTCAGTAATGAATTTTGTTCAACTACATCGATTTGCTATCGAATTGATATTAAAAAGTGACGTGAGTGTTTGAAAATCCGGGGAAAAAATGAAATCCCCCGTTGAAATGTGAACTGGCGCACATTTTCAGTCTATTAAAAACTATTTTAGCTGTTGGCATATTAATTGCTTTCTTATAACTGTTTTCTCGCGGTTGCCATTGGGTTATGGGTAGCCCAGGCAAACGTGAACAACAAAAATAAGTATTTCTTCTGGAGAGTAAAATGAAAAACACGAATCAACAAGGTTTCACCCTTATCGAATTAATGATCGTAATTGCGATCATCGGTATTCTGGCAGCAGTAGCACTTCCTGCATATCAGGATTACACAATCCGTGCAAAAGCATCTGAACTGGTTCTCGCTTCAAGCGCCGCCAAGAACTCTGTTTCTGAATATGCATTGGTTAATGCTACCCTGACTATCCTTGCAGCTGATGTAAATGTTCAGTCAATTAACCAGGGCATGGTTGCCACTCTGTACTGGGCAGGTGCCAGTACTGGTATCGTTGTTAGAGGTAATGCTACTGAGCTTGGTGCTGCTGCTACCCTGACAATGCGTCCTTCTGGTGACCCGGCAAGTGGTATTCTCTGGATTTGTGGTGCTACTGTAGGTACTCAATACCTGCCATCATCTTGTAATAACTAAAGCTTTATTAATAAAGCTTTATTAATAATATAGCTAAGATTACTAGCTTTGAAACCAGCCCCTGCATTAAAGTGAGGGCTGGTTTTTTTATTTTTAAGGGTTAAAAATAAGTCTTCATCTCGACGTTTCTATGTCACAAAAATCCTACATTACAGTCGCGCTTTCCATACTGGTGACTCTGGTTGGGACGGTGGCAATATATTGGCAAGGCCTTGATGGCCCGTTCCTTATCGATGATTTTACCAATATTGTAAATTCCTATATTGCGGACTTCGACTGGGAGCAAATTGTATATGCGGCGACTCACAATGAAAGCAGTATGGTGGGTAGGCCGGTTTCTGTAACAAGCCTGCTCTTTTCCGGAATACTGCATGGCCCCGGAGCATGGGGATACAAGTACCATAACCTTCTTATCCATCTCATTAATGGGCTTTTGATATTCTGGCTATTCCAGAAAATTCTTTTTCAAATTGCCAAAGGTGAAAACCGGGAAAAAACAGTATTTGTTGCCGGGATGTTGGCCGCCATCTGGCTGCTTCATCCTCTTATGGTCAGCACTGTTTTATATGCAGTCCAAAGAATGGCGCAGTTATCGACAATGTTTATACTGACGTCGTTAATTATTTTTGTAAGTCTTAGAGAAAATAGGCAACGTGGTTATCTGGAGTTCTATTCACTTGCTTATATATTGTTTCCCTTGTCTTTGGCACTTTCCATTTTTTCCAAAGAAAATGGCGCGCTTATACCGCTTTATATTCTGGCTATAGAGCTGATCGTATTTCAGTTTAAATTTCCAGCACAGCTGGACAGGAAAAGACTACTGGTATTTGAATTCCTGTTTGTTGCATTGCCAATAATAGTCGGCTCTTTATATACCCTTACCCATCTCGATACGCTCACTAATTATGCCACCAGAAGTTTTGATATGGGCGAGCGTTTACTTACACAGCTTCATGTTGTGAGTTTATATTTAAAAATGATCTTATTACCAAGATTGTCTGAAATGACTCTTTTTCATGACTATATCGAGGTCACCAAGAGTTTTGATTTAAAAACATTCATGCTGCTAATCTTGCTAATAATGGCGGTATGCTTGATATTTCTAATAAGAAAGAAAGCGCCGGTTTTGTCTTTTGCCATTGCCTGGTTTCTGGTCTCACACTTGCTGGAATCAACGATTTTCAGTCTTGAACTGATGTTTGAGCACAGAAATTACCTGGCAGCAGTTGGTCCACTGTTTGCAGTTGTATATTATTTAGGTGAAATTCCTGATCAGCCTAAATTAGGTTATTTAAATATTATTATTCTGCTACTGATGGCATTTATGACCATGGCTCGTGTGCAGGAATGGAGAAGTGAAGAGCAGATTATTGCAGTAGCAGTTACTGAACACCCGGACTCACCCAGGGCGCAAGTCCAAATGGCATCCCTTGAGTATGAGGCGGGGAAAAATCGTGAAAGTATTGAGCGTCTGGATATAGCACAGGCATTGTTATCTGAAGATTTTGGTCCAGTCATGCATCAGCTCTCGTTTCTTTGTGGTACTGGAAATGATCTCTCGCCATGGATTGATAAAGCAATCCCTATTGCTCGCAATTATCCTGCAACGCCTTACGGGCTCAATATATTAAATACTGTGATTACGCATATTGGTAATGACAGATGTCCCGAGGTAAGTCTTGAAATGGTACTGTCTGTTATTGAAGCTGCCAAGGAACAACCTGGCAATAAAGCAGTCAATGTATTCCTTTCATACCTGGAAGATATGGAAGGCAATGCACACTTGCTGATGGGTAATTATCAAAAGGGAATGGGCCTGAAATTGGCAGCCTATGAACGGGGGGGTTCTGTTGAAATACTGAAAAATATGGTAATTATCCTTCTTGATAACAAAAGATTGATAGAAGCAGAACAGATGATTAATTATATAGAAATAATAAATACTGAGTCTCGTGGTATAGAAACAGCCATGTTGATACCCTTGCAGGAGCGGTTGGCTATTGCAAAATCAGAGGTAAATCAAAGTGAGTAAAGTAGATTTTAGTATCGTTATTCCAGCAAAAAACGAAGCAATTAATCTACAGCAATTGTTGCCGGAATTAATATCGCTTTATCCACAGGCAGAAATTATAGTCGTAAATGACGGTTCTACAGATGACACAACAGAAGTATGCGAAAAAAATAACGTTAATGTTATAAATCATCTATATAGCAAGGGTAACGGTGCCAGTATCAAGTCAGGTGCCAGAGCGGCGCAGGGAGAAATAATCGTCTTTATGGATGGCGATGGCCAGCATCAACCAAAAGATATAAAGCGCTTGCTTGCCGGGCTGGAAGATGGCGCGGACATGTGCGTAGGTGCCCGTGATAGTCAGTCTCAGGCCAGCGTAGGCAGGTCTTTGGCCAATTCTTTATACAATAAGTTAGCGACATTGATTTCGGGTCATCCAGTTGCAGATCTTACGTCTGGATTTCGTGCTGTTTATCGAAAAAAGTTTAAACTTTTTCTATATCTGCTGCCTAATGGCTTTTCTTATCCTACCACTATTACCATGGCATTTTTTCGTGCCGGGTTTAGTGTCAAGTATGTTCCGATCGTAGCGTTGGCACGTAAAGGCAAAAGCCATGTAAATATAGTCAAGGATGGTTTGCGTTTCCTGATCATCATTTTCAAGATTGGTACACTTTACTCTCCTCTAAAAATATTTATTCCAACGTCGATGGCTTTCTTCTTCACTGGCGTAGGGTATTACATGTATACCTTCTTGACCCGACATGTTTTTACTAACATGAGTGCAGTATTGTTTTTGTCAGCAGTAATCGTCTTTCTAATTGGTCTGGTATCGGAACAGATCACCGTCTTAATGTATAAAGATACTGAATAGGACTTTTTTGTCTAAACTAATTTAGAAGAAGATGGGATTAATATGAAAAACTTTGCTCTGGTGGGTGCATCAGGATACATAGCACCAAGGCATATGAAAGCTATCAAGGACACCGGTAATGATTTGATTGCAGCACTTGATCCGAATGATTCTGTTGGAATAATTGACAGCTATTTCCCTGACTCCTATTTTTTTACAGAATTTGAAAGGTTTGACAGGCATATCGACAAGATCAGGAGAGCAGCTGGCTCACAAAGTCTGGATTTCACTTCAATTTGCTCGCCAAATTACCTTCACGATTCTCATGTAAGATTTGCGCTTAGATCCAATACCGATGCCATATGTGAAAAGCCGCTGGTCATTAACCCCTGGAATATTGACGGTTTGCTTCATATCGAAAAGGATACCGGAAGGAAAATACACACTATTCTTCAGTTGCGGCATCATCCCTCAATTATTGAATTGAAAAATAATGTGGAAAGTAATGAAGGCAAAGAAAAGTTTGATGTTGAACTGACTTACATCACTTCAAGAGGAAACTGGTATCACCAGTCATGGAAAGGTGATGAAAAAAAATCCGGAGGAGTGGCAACAAATATTGGTGTGCATTTTTACGATATGCTGCATTATGTATTCGGTAATCTGCAATCCAATAAAGTTCATTTTCGCAATGAGTTCAAATCCGCAGGTTATCTTGAATATGAGCATGCCAGGGTTAACTGGTTTCTTTCTGTAGATCATAATGATCTGCCAGTTGAGATTAAAAATAGCAAGCAGCGCACTTATCGAGCTATAACTGTGAATGGCGATCAAATTGAATTCTCGGATGGTTTCACAGATTTACATACAGTAAGTTACGCTGAAATTCTGGCGGGGAGAGGATTCGGCGTTGAGGATAACCGTGTTGCAATTGAAACAGTAGCTGATATACGCACCAATGATATTTCTTCAATCACCGGTGTGGATTATCATCCTTTCATAAAGGGAATTTAATCAGGCAATGTCCTACTTTAATCATGAGTCTGTATTCATAGACGATGGCGCAGAAGTTGGTGAAGGCACCAGTATCTGGCATTTTTCCCATATTTCCTCCAATTCAAGAATAGGAAGTCATTGCACTCTTGGACAGAATATTTACGTGGGCTCAAAAGCAGTCATTGGTAATAATGTAAAAATTCAAAATAACGTTTCCATTTACGACAATGTCATTCTTGAGAATGATGTATTTTGCGGTCCCTCTGTTGTTTTTACCAACGTTCATAATCCAAGGGCTTTCATAGATCGAAAGCAGGAATATATACCTACTTTGGTTAAACAGGGAGCAAGTTTAGGCGCTAATTCGACTATTCGTTGTGGTGTCACAATTGGCCAGTATTCATTTGTGGGGGCTGGAGCAGTAGTTCTTGAGGATATAAAGGATTTTGCTCTCGTGGTGGGAAATCCAGCGAAACAGATTGGCTGGATAAGTAAGTACGGAGAAAGATTGGCATTGCCGATGGAAGGGGACGCAGAAGAAGTTTGCCCTCATGGTGGCGAGACTTATGCGCTGCAGGGAAATGTTCTAAAAATATTGAGCAAAAGTGACTGAATGCAATTTATAGATCTCAATTCCCAATACTCTTTGCTTAAAAGCAAAATTGATTCAAGAATTCAACAAGTGTTGGATCACGGGGCCTATATAAATGGTCCTGAGGTGCATGAGCTTGAAAACCGTTTGCAGGAATTTCTTCAAGTTAAAAATGCCATTACCTGCGCCAATGGTACGGATGCATTGGTACTGGGCTTGCTGGCGCTGGATGTCCGGCAAGGGGATATGGTTTTATGCCCGGCATTTACCTTTTTTGCAAGCGCAGAGGCAATTGCTGCTTGTGGCGGGATTCCTGTTTTCGTCGACTGCGATCCCAATACATTTAATTTGTGTCCCATTAGTCTGGAAAAAACCATTCTTGAGCTTCAGGGCAGGGCGCTTGCGACTCCCAAAGTAATACTGACAGTGGATTTATTTGGCTTGCCCGCTGATTATGAGTCCATTAAAAACATGGCAAGGAAGTATGATTTAAAAATTCTGGAAGATGCTGCCCAGGGATTTGGTGGTGCTATTCATAATGAAAAAGCCTGTAGCTTTGGAGATGTTTCCACAACAAGTTTTTTCCCCTCCAAACCATTAGGGTGCTATGGCGATGGAGGAGCTGTTTTTACCGACAATGATGCTTATGCGGAAATTATCAGATCTTTAGCCCAGCATGGAAAGGGGGCTGATAAATACGATAATATCAGGATCGGAATGAATAGCCGGCTGGATACAATACAGGCAGCAGTGTTGCTGGAAAAGCTTGAAGTTTTGCCTGACGAAATAGGCTTAAGAAACCAGTTTGCTGCCAGATATCATCAATTGCTTAATGAGCATGTAAAAACACCGCTGGTGCCAAAAGGATATATTTCCAGTTGGGCGCAGTACACGATTAAATCGCCACATAGAGACGCTATTAAATCCTGTTTAGCTGCCCGTGATATTCCAAGTATGATTTATTATAAAAAATGTTTGCACCAGCAAAAAGCTTTTGCGCAATTGGATTCCCGGATCATTAATCCGCTGGAATTAAATCAGTCAGTTCAATTATCAAATGAAGTTCTAAGTTTGCCGATGCATCCCTACTTAACTGATGAAGATATTCATGTCATTTGTGAGTCAGTTAAATCGAGTCTTTCGTAGCCGGCTATCTATTATGGCTTTGCTCTAATAATCAGTATTCTAATAATTAGTATTCAGATAATCTTTATAAGATTGGTGATTTGGTGGAATATCCAGTAAACCCAAATAATACTCCGGTTAATGGTCCCGTTACTGACTCTGTTCATCTCAAGTTCAGACCGGACATAGAAGGCTTAAGAGCTCTTGCCATTATTATTGTTATTGCCTGCCATGCCGATATTTCATGGATGCAGGGAGGGTTTGTTGGGGTTGATGTTTTCTTTGTCCTTTCCGGGTACTTAATCTCTGGCTTGCTGATCAAGGAAATTCATAATTCCGGAAAAATAAACTTTATTGATTTCTACGCCAGGCGTCTGAAGAGATTGCTACCTGCCCTGGCTGTTATGACTGTGGGCACCGCAGCGTTGGCGAGTATCATTCTGTCCCCGATGGAACAAGTTGCTCAGGCCTTAACTTTTAAATGGGTGCCGTATTGGATTACTAATTTTATATTTAGTTTTTCAGAGTTGAACTATTTTTCTTCACTTGCTGAAAGTAATCTATTTCTTCATACCTGGTCTCTTGCGGTGGAAGAACAGTTTTACCTGATATGGCCGGTCTTTATTTTGGCAATATTCAAGTCTGTTCATTCAAGATCCCGGATTGATTTTTTCTCACATTTGAAAAAATACTTTTCTATTATTTTCGTTCTGTTCCTGTTTCTTTCTATTTTTCTTTCCTATGTCAAACCGCTCTGGGGTTTTTATCTCATGCCCTCCAGAGGTTGGCAATTCGCACTTGGAGCATTCACTTATATAGTCGCTAATCCAGATCAATATTCTTTAACTAAACGTGTCGCAGAGCCTTCACCAGTCAAGTCTTTCTATTTATTGTCTGGCTGGATTGGATTGTCCTTCATTCTTGTAGCAACTGTATTACTGAATGATACGATGGTTTACCCGGGTTACTGGGCTTTACTTCCTTCATTTGGGGCGGCCCTGATTATTTATTCAGGATCACATTCTTCAACAAATTCCATTTCAGTCATCCTTACTACCAAGCCAATGCAGTTCATAGGCAAGGTGTCCTATGCCTGGTACTTATGGCATTGGCCAGTACTTGTGCTCGGGAATGTTCTGATGGATACCCCGAATCTTCTCTATCAACTGTTACTGGTTTCTATTTCGCTACTATTCGCTATAACAACAATGGTGCTTGTAGAGCTTCCTATAAGGCAACTTGGGCTTTTAATCAGACGCCCCGGTGTTACCGTGGCATTTTCCCTGTTAATTATGGGGGCAGTTTTTTTGTCAGGAAATTTCTGGCAAAAAAAATCACTGGAATGGGCGGGCCTCCCTGAGCAACGAATATATAATCTGATAAAAAATGACCTTCCGGTTATTTATGACATGGGTTGCGACGACTGGTACGCAAATTCAGTGGTTAAGCCTTGTGTTTTTGGCAATATGGAATCAGATAAGACCGCTGTCCTTTTTGGTGACAGTGTTGGCGCTCAATGGTTTTCTGCGCTTGCGTCTTCTTTTGTCGAGCAAGGTTGGCGATTTATTGTGGTTACAAAATCGTCTTGTCCGCTTGTAGATGAACCATGGTTTTATCCCCGTATAGGCACAGAATATACCGTTTGCAGTAACTGGCGTAATAGTTCCATTGAGTTTATCAGCGGGCTCAATCCGGATATGCTTTTCATGGGAAGTGCAGCTGAATATGGTTTCAGTTCATCGCAATGGCAGGAAGGCACCAGAAGAGTAGTCAGCCGACTGTCTGGAAATACCGCGAATATATATATTATTTCGAGCTCTTTTCGCTTACCTTTTGATGGGCCATATTGTCTTGCACGAAAACAATGGCAACCCGTGTTTCTAGTGAATTTAACCTCATGTCAAACCGATGCGGGCAGCCCACAGGATGATTTGCTGGCAAAAGATATGAATGTGATTGCCGGTGAATTTACCAATGTAGGGATACTGGATTTAAATTCGTTGATTTGCCCTGATAATATCTGTCGAGCAAAAATTGGTGATGTTATTGTCTATCGCGATTACCAGCATATATCCAAACCCTTCGTTGACAGCATAGCTCCTGAGATATTCAGTGCTATTGAGGATGTGCAGTTTGGTCCTTGATTTATTTTCTGACAGGGAGCCCTGGCTTTATTACAATTACCTGAGGTAGGCAGAGAATAACTCAGCAATAAGCTGGCTATCAGTTATTATTAGCCTTTATCAATCCCGTTTTTGCGAAATTTCGTTGGAGTAGATCATGAATATATTAAGAACAATAAAGTTGATTATGGGTATCGCTTTTCTCATATCGTTTTTGACTGCCTGCTCGAGTATGGAAAGTGGCGACTGGACTGACATGTCTGGCAGTTTTTCAGGTTGGGACAGGGTGGGGGATGCCAACTGGCGTATCGAAAATGGTGAATTTGTTGCTGACTCATCTTCGGGTGTCAGTCATCTCGTTACTAAAGAAAGCTTTACTGATTTTCAGATACAGCTGGAATTCTGGAACCATGAGGGTGCCAACAGTGGTGTGTTCATGCGTATTAGTGATCCTGCCAATATCACTGACAGGAACGCCTACGAGGCCAATATTTACGATGATCGTCCAGATCAGAGTGGTCGCACCGGGGGGATTCCCAATTTCCTTCCACCTGCTCGGGTGATAGATACCTGGGATCAGTGGAACACCTATGACATCACCATGGAAGGCAATCATATAGTGGTGAAATTAAACGGTGTTACTACTATTGATAGTACTGATGATAACTTTTCCAGCGGCCCGTTTTCTTTACAGTATGGTGCCGGCACCATTAAATTTCGCAATGTTAAAGTAAGGCGTTTATAGCTTGTTCTGTTCCGGGGTATAAATAAAAAAGGCCGTCATTGCGGCCTTTTTTTATTCTATATAAAGCAGGTAAGCTAATAGTGGCATAGAGTGTGGTTAATCAAACAGTGTGGTTAATCAAACAGCATGCTGAAGTCAGTAGCTTGAATATGCTTGGTAATACTGCCTATGGAAATATAATCCACGCCAGTTTCAGCAACTTCAACAACGGAATCAATATCATATCCCCCGGAAGCTTCCAGTTTTGTTTTGCCCCCATTGATAGCAACAGCTTCTTGCAGCATTGGCAGGGTAAAATTATCGAGCATCACGATATCGGCTTGTGCAGCCAGTGCTTCCTTCAATTGTTCAATAGTTTCCACTTCAACTTCAACCGGCTTACCCTCATGTTGTTTTCGGGCAGTGGCTATAGCATTACCTATGCCACCACAGGCATTGATATGATTTTCCTTGATCAGGTAGGCATCATAAAGCCCAATACGGTGATTAAAGCAGCCACCTGTGACTACAGCATATTTCTGCGCAAGCCTCAGGCCGGGGATTGTTTTGCGTGTATCAAGAATTTTTACCTGGGTATGTTTTACCCGCTCAGCAATTTTTTGTGCACTGCTAGCGACACTGGAGAGGGTTTGCAGAAAGTTCAGCACTGAACGTTCTGCGGTTAACAATGATCTGGCATTGCCTTGTGCGGTCAGGATGACATCGTTGTTATTAATATTGTCACCATCATGTTTATGCCATTCAAGCGTGACGCCTGAATCAAGCTGTCGAAAAACCTCATTGGCCCAGGGCGTTCCACAAAGAATGCCCTGATCCCGGGAAAGAATTCGTGCAGTTGCAGTTTTTTCTTCAGCAATAAGCTCTGCCGTAATGTCTCCAGATCCGATATCTTCAGCGAGCGCGGCGCGGACTGTTTCTGTCAAGCCTTCAAGTAATTGAGTGGTCATGGGATCAAAAGGAACCTTGGGCTAAAGGAAATCGATTCTACGGTTATGGAATTAATTATTATCGTATCTAAGTGTGAGGCTTGAACCCTGCTGATTAAAATCAATCTGACTCAGAGCGCTCATGCCCAATAATACCATGCTTTCATGCATGGCCGGGTTGATGCTGGCACGAACATTGACCAATGTTATACCGCCCAGACGCAATTCATCGATACTCGTGCTATAGATCGAAACCAGTCCATTGGCAGTCATGGCCTGACTCTGAAACCCATATTCCAGACCACTTGCCTGAGCCAGAGATGGCGGAATTACAACATCCGTGGCTCCAGTATCCAAAATGAATTCTGCTGCAATATTATTAATATACCCTGTGACCACATATTGCCCCTGGCGATTGCTTTCCAGAGTTAATTCAGTTTCACCAAAAGCGTTAATAATGGATTGCGGGTTTGCATTTGGATTACGTGCATTATTCAGATATTCATCAAACAATGTGGTCAGCAGGATCAGAGCAAGAACAAAGCCGCCTGCAATCATGAGTTGACCAAGTCGTTTGGTAGTTTTTTCCGGATCGTTTGAATTCATGTCATTTATTGATTACCCATATGCATGTTCCGATTATAAACACCCTGTTGCATGAGGTAATATGGGCAGATGAAAATTATTCAACATAAGCTGGTTGAGGTCAGGCAGAAGTCGTCACCGAATTTCACTGAGCGACCACAAGGTGAAGAAATAAGCCTGCTGGTCATTCATAATATAAGTCTACCCCCGGGTGAGTATGGCGGGGATTATATTGATGATTTGTTCTGCAATTGCCTTGACCACTCTGCACACCCTTATTTCAGGGATCTGAAAGATTTACGCGTCTCTTCACACCTGTTAATTAATCGGCAGGGAGAACTAACCCAGTATGTTCCTTTTGATATGAAAGCGCATCATGCCGGCGAGTCCAGCTTTCAGGGGCGTCAGCAGTGCAATGATTTTTCTATCGGGATTGAGCTGGAGGGATGCGATGAAGAGCCATTTAGTGACAATCAATATGCGGCGCTTGCGGAAATTACCAGGTTGTTGATGAGCTATTATCCTGGTATCAAAGAAGATCGTATTACCGGTCATTCTGATATTGCGCCATCCAGAAAGACAGATCCCGGTCCCTGTTTTGACTGGGACCGTTATCTGCGATCAATAAACAGATAATGTATTAGCGAAAAGCAGATTTGATATTTTCAGCGTTTTTGTAAGACGCTTATGCTTAATCTGCAATTCTCCACTACATTATTATTCCTGCGTAATTAAAGGGTTTTCTTCAGCTGCTGAATTTAGAAATTGCCATTTTTGTAGTTTTACTACAAATTCAACGACTTGAGTTGGAAAACCGCTGTATTTTCAAGTAATATTGCGCGCCAATGTAAATTTACTACAGAGTTTTTACTGCCATTGCTGCTCCTGTGTGATCCACAGGCAAGACAATATTCAGCACTGGCAGTTTTTCGCCCGCCTTGGGCGAGTAACCACGACGAGCGAAAAGCGGCGTTGGGAATTTGAACTTTAAACTGGCAAGCTGGCACCACCAGCCTTGCCCCATCAGGATATTCAGGGCTGTATTATGGTCGACAAAAATACCGATATTGATCCGTTAGAAACACAGGAATGGCGTGATTCTATTTCTTCCGTTATAAAAAACCAGGGCATGGATCGTGCTCAATTTCTGCTTAAAAGTCTGATAGATAAATCAACAGAATCCGGACAACAGCTTCCGATTGATTCTCTTACCACCCCTTATCGAAATACCATACCCCTTGAAGAAGAGCCTCCCATGCCGGGTGACATGTATATGGAACGCAGTATACGTGGCTTGATTCGCTGGAATGCGCTGGCCATGGTAATGCGGGCAAATAAACTGGGTTATGACCTGGGTGGACATATCTCGACCTTTTCTTCCGCAGCCACTCTATATGATGTGGGTTTCAATCATTTTTTCCGTGGCGATTCTGAAGGTCGTTTGGGTGATATTGTCTTGTTCCAGGGGCATGCCTCGCCGGGAATTTATTCACGTTCCTTTATTGAAGGTCGTCTGACTGAAGAGCAGCTGGATAACTTCCGTCAGGAAGTCGATGGCAATGGTTTGTCCTCATATCCGCATCCAAAGTTGATGCCGGATTACTGGCAGTTTCCAACTGTTTCCATGGGGCTGGGGCCATTGCAGGCCATCTATCATGCCCATGTCATGAAATATCTTGATAACCGCGAATTGGTGGAACAGGGTGACAGGCAGATATGGGCTTTTCTGGGTGATGGTGAATGTGATGAGCCGGAATCTTTAGGTGCGATCTCGTTGGCTGGTCGTGAGCGCCTGGGTAATCTGAATTTTGTGATCAACTGTAATCTGCAAAGACTGGATGGACCGGTTCGCGGTAACGGAAAAATTATTCAGGAACTGGAAGGTATTTTCCGTGGTGCTGGCTGGAACGTCATTAAAGTAGTTTGGGGGCGTCACTGGGACAACCTGCTGGCCAAGGACCACGATGGCATATTGCAGGCACGCATGAACGAAGTGCTGGATGGTGAATTTCAGGCCTTCAGTGTTGGCGATGCGTCGTATATTCGTGAGCATTTCTTTGGCAAGTCGCCAGAGCTGCTGAAAATGGTCGAACATATGTCCGATGAAGAGCTAATGCAGCTTAATCGCGGCGGCCATGACCCTTTCAAGGTTTATGCAGCTTATAAGCAGGCAGTGGAATGTACAGATCGGCCTACGGTTATTCTGGCCAAGACAATCAAGGGCTATGCCTTTGGTTCAGCCCAGGCAGCTAATGCTACCCATTCGGCGAAGAAGCTTAATCTCGAAGAACTCGAACTATTCCGCGATCGCTTCGGTATTCCGATTCCCGATGACCAACTTGAATCTGTACCCTATTACCGACCTGCGCCAGACAGTCCGGAAATGGAATATATGAATCGCATGCGTGGTAAATTGGGTGGAACATTACCAAGCCGACGCGCCAGCAGTGAAAAACTCAAGGTCCCTGCACTGAGTGCGTTTGATGCGCAGCTCAAGGGAACCGGCGAAAGAGAAGTTTCCACCACCATGGCTTTCGTCAGAATGCTTTCCATGCTGGTGAAAGACAAAGAAATTGGCAAGAGAATTGTGCCCATCGTTCCTGATGAAGCACGTACCTTTGGTATGGAAGGTTTGTTTCGGCAGATAGGTATCTATTCAGCCAAGGGCCAGCTTTATAATCCCATAGATTCCGGCCAGGTGATGTACTACAAGGAAGAAAAAGATGGCCAGCTGCTGGAAGAAGGCATTAACGAAGCAGGATCCATGAGCTCATGGTTGTCAGCGGCTACGTCATACAGCGTCCATCATTACCCCCTGATTCCTTTCTATATTTACTACTCCATGTTTGGCTTCCAGCGCGTCGGCGATTTATGCTGGGCTGCGGGAGATTTGCAGGCTCGAGGCTTCCTGATTGGAGCTACAGCTGGCAGAACTACTTTAAATGGTGAAGGTTTGCAGCATCAGGATGGGCATAGCTTATTGTTGTCCTATACCATCCCGAACTGTATATCCTACGACCCGACTTATTCCTATGAGATGGCAGTAATTATTCAGGATGGTATTCGTCGCATGTATGACAATGACGAATCGGTGTTTTATTACATCACATCGATGAATGAAAACTATGTACATCCGGATATGCCAAAGGGTGCCGAAGAAGGCATTCTCAAGGGGATGTACCTGCTTGAAGATGGTAGCAGCAAGGAATACAAGGTCGCAGCAGGAACCGCAGCCAAGGCTAAAAAAGCAAGTTCAGTAAGACTCCTCGGCAGTGGTACTATCCTGAGGGAAGTCAGGGCTGCGGCTGAAATCCTGCGCAAGGATTACAAGGTTTCTGTTGATGTCTGGAGTGCTACGAGTATCAATGAGCTGGCAAGAGAGGGCCTGGATGTTGATCGCTGGAATATGCTGCATCCGGAGAAAAAGCCGCGGGTTTCCTATGTTGAGGAATGCCTGTCTGGTGGTGAAGGCCCGGTCATCGCTGCAACAGACTATATGAAGCTTTATGCAGACCAGATTCGGGCATTTATTCCGGCACCCTATAAAGTACTTGGAACCGATGGCTTTGGTCGCAGTGACAGCAGGCAAAAACTACGTCACTTCTTCGAAGTAAACAGCAGCTTTATCGTTGTCGCCGCTTTAGGTGAGCTGGCCAAGCAGGGTGAAATTGAGGCCAAGGTTGTCAGTGCCGCCATCAAGAAATTCAAGCTCGATCCGGAAAAAATTAATCCGCTGTTGGCTTGAAGTAAAAAGTTAAAAAGTAAATAAATTAAAAAGATAAAACCTGGCTGAAGCAGTTAAGTTCGTAAGTTTTATCTTTATATATTGAATCGCTAATATTAGCGCAAATGAATTCCAGGAGTATGAGAAGTGGCAGTTGAAAAAATTCAGGTTCCGGACATCGGCGATGAGCAGGAAGTTGAGGTCATTGAAATCCTGGTGTCACCGGGGGATGAGGTCAGTGAAAATGACTCACTCGTGGTGCTGGAAAGTGACAAGGCTGCGATGGAAATTCCTTCACCGAAATCAGGTGTTATCAAGGAAATACTGGTTAAAGTCGGTGCCCAGGTAAGTCAGGGAGCGGATATTGTCAGTATTGAGATTGCCGGTGATAGTGCCAGTGATAGTGCCAGAGATAGTGCCAGTGATAGTGCCGGTGATAGTGCTGGTGAGAGCGCAGTTGATAGTGCCAAGGCAGCGGCAGATGCTGAAAAGCCGGTAAAAGAAGACGTTGCCCAAACAGCACCAGCCAAGGAACAGGCTCCGGCTGCGAAAGCTGCTTCAGTCTCTGCTGTAGAGGAAGTTTTTGTACCCGACCTGGGTGAAGACAGTGATGTGGAGGTGATAGATATCCTGGTCGCTGTTGGTGATGAGGTTAATAAAGAAGATGGCCTGGTCACCCTGGAAACAGACAAGGCTGCCATGGATGTTCCTTCGCCTGCCACAGGCAAAGTTGTTTCTATTAAATTGAAAGTTGGTGATAAGGTCAGTCAGGGCTCTTTGATTCTCGAGCTGGAAACAGCAGGGGAAGCGAGTGCAGCACAATCAGGCGCAACGGAAACTGGTGTTAGTACTGACAAGGCTGTTCAGGAAGAAAAACCGGCAGCGGTAGCTGCACCCGCTCCAGCCAGGCCCGCTGAAACCCCGACTGCAACCGCCAAGAGTTCACCTGCCGGTAGTGATGCAGATGTTTATGCTGGTCCGGCCGTTAGAAAACTGGCCAGAGAACTGGGCGTTCATTTGTCCGAGGTTGCGGGCAGTGGTGCTCGCGGCAGAATAGTCAAGGAAGATGTTCAATCATTTGTAAAAGCCAGAATGCAGGGTGGCGCTGCAAGCGTTGCCAGTTCAACCGGTGCAGGTTTGCCTGGAATCGAAGATATCGATTTCACACAATTTGGTGACGTTGAAGAGGTCGAATTAACGAAACTGCATCGTCTGACCGCTCAGAATATGACGCGCAACTGGTTAAATGTTCCACATGTCACGCAATTTGATGAAACTGATGTGACTGATCTGGAAGATTTTCGTCAGGCTCAGAAGGCGCTGGCAGAAAAGAAAGGTATCAAGCTTACACCGCTGCCTTTTATTGTGAAGGCTTGTGCCCAGGCTTTGGCAGAGTATCCACAGTTTAATGTATCCCTGCATTCGTCCGGCACAAAATTGATTCAGAAAAAATATGTCCATATTGGTGTCGCTGTGGCTACCCCGGCTGGACTGATGGTACCGGTTGTAAAAGATGTCGATAAAAAATCCATCTGGCAGATTGCTGCAGAAATTGCCGAGCTCGGCGCCAAGGCCAAGGACAGAAAGTTGACCAAGGAAGAGATGCAGGGAGCCAGCTTTACTATTTCAAGCCTGGGAAATATCGGTGGTACAGGTTTTACGCCTATTGTTAATGCACCGGAAGTGGCGATCCTTGGTGTGTCCAGAACAACGGTTAAACCGGTTTATGTGAATGGGGAATTCGTGCCACGTAAAATGCTGCCCTTTGCCTTGTCATATGACCATCGTGCAGTAAACGGGGTTGATGGAGGAATGTTCTGTACTTTCCTTGGTGGTTTGCTTGCTGACATAAGACTACTCACTCTTTAAGAGGTACATCATGCCTACCTTTGATATTGTTTCTGAAGTAGATATGCATGAAATGTCTAATGCTGTCGATCAGGCATCCCGTGAAATTGGCACACGATTCGATTTCAAGGGAGTGCCAGCCAGCTTTGAACTCAATGACAATGTTGTGGTATTAACAGCAGAGGTAGATTTCCAGATTCAACAGATGATGGATATATTGAAAGGAAAAATGGTAAAGCGTGGCATAGATATCAGTTCACTAAAAAGCTCAGATATCGAGACTGTTGGACAAAAAGCCATTATGAAAGTAACTGTCCAGCAAGGAATTGAATCTGAAATTGCACGCAAAATTGTCAAGAAAGTCAAAGAGCAAAAGATGAAGGTACAGGTGGCTATTCAGGGAGAAAAGTTACGCGTTACCGGTAAAAAAAGGGATGATTTGCAGGGTGTAATTGCCATCCTCAAGGATGAAAACTATGGACTGCCACTTCAGTACAATAATTTCAGGGATTGACCGGACTTTTTGTATTAGTTTGGTTGTGTCTGATTTAAGTTTTTCCACTTTCTGTTTCTGCGTCCCCCTCTTTCCTCGCTTTGCAATGGAATTCCTGTGATAATTTGCGCCTTTAAAAAAGGGCATGCTTTTTTTAGCAAAACCAGATGAATACAAGCAAAAAACAATCTTTCCTTATTGCTGCCGGAGTCGCGGGAGCAGTGACATTGTGGATGTTGTCCGGCCTCGGTAATAACCCGGAGGATTCAAGTGCAGAATCTAATAATATTAGTGACTCTGCCATGCGAGTGCGCGTAGAAAAAATCCTTGCTAATGAGGTTACCCGTGAAATTATTATCAGCGCCAGAACTGAACCTAATCGCTATGTTTCCCTGAAAGCTGAAACCGATGGAGCCGTTGTAGGGTTGTCGGTGGAAAGGGGCAGCCCGGTGTCTGAAGGTGAAACCGTCGTTGAACTGGATATGCGTGATAGAAATGCGCGTCTGGCTGAGACCAGTTCCCTGGTCGCCCAGCGCGAGCTTGAGCTAAAAGCAAGGCAGAATCTACGTGACCGGGATTTTTCCTCCGAGGTCGAAATTGCAGAAGCCAATGCCCGTCTGGATAGCGCAAAGGCTGCTAAAGCGCGCATTGAGCTTGAGCTGGATAACATCACGATTGATGCTCCCTTTGATGGCATTGTGCAGGAGCGATCGGTAGAGATTGGTGATTATGTTCGTGCTGGCGATTCGGTGTTGGACATTGTCGATATTGATCCCCTGATCATTGCAGGCGACATAAATGGCAAGGAAGTCAGTGAACTCTACATCGGCAGCAAGGGCGCTGCGAAATTGGTGAATGGAACAGAGCTTACCGGCGTTATCCGTTATCTATCACCAGTGGCAGATGCCAATACTCGCACCTTCAGGGTTGAACTGGAAGTCCCAAATCCCGGTGGTATTCGTGCTGGGCTAACCGCTGAACTGCAATTGGCGGGCTCAAGAATTATTGCCCATGATATATCACCTTCCTTACTGACCCTGGCGGATGATGGCACCGTAGGCGTAAAGACAGTAAAGGCCAACAATAGAGTCGATTTTTACCCGATTGAAATAGCCGGTTCTTCCGATGACGGCATTCTGGTGACGGGCTTGCCCGAGACGGTCACAGTAATAACCGTTGGGCAAGGTTTCGTTACAGTCGGACAACAAGTTGAGGCTGTGACTAACGCCACTACTCTGGAGAACAACACTGCTTATGAACGCGCTGATTAGTGCTTTTATAAATCGCCCCAGGCCGGTCATCCTGATCCTGGCCCTGTTGATTCTTGCCGGTATTACCAGTTACGTTTCTGTTCCCAAGGAAGCAGAACCGGATATCGACATCCCCCAGATCTACGTCAATATTATTCATGAGGGTATTTCTCCGGAAGACGCTGAGCGACTTCTATTGCGCCCAATGGAAACCGAGCTTCGCTCTATTGAGGGTCTTAAGGAAATGAGAGCGACCGGCGCAGAAGGCAGCGGTGTCATCATTCTTGAATTTGATGCCGGCTTTGATGCCGACCAGGCTCTGACCGATGTCCGTGAAAAAGTGGACCTGGCGCGCAACGAATTACCCGCAGATTCAGAAGAACCCTTTGTACAGGAAATTAATACCTCACTATTTCCAGTTCTCACGGTTATGTTGCATGGTGATGTCCCTGAGCGTTCACTGGTAGGGCTTGGTCGTAACCTGCGCGATACGCTGGAAAGTATTCCCGGCGTGTTGTCAGCTGATATTGGTGGCGATCGTGAAGAACTGCTGGAAGTCATTGTCGATCCGGTAGCTCTCGAAAGCTACAATCTGAATTATGCTGACCTCATCAATTACGTAAGCCGCAACAACCGCCTGGTGGCTGCCGGTGCTTTGGACAGCGGGCAAGGCCGCTTTGCTGTAAAAGTCCCGGGGGTCATAGAAGATTTACAGGATCTTTTAACGCTGCCAGTGAAAACCGACGGTATGAAAACCGTTACTTTTCAGGATGTCGCAACGGTTCGCCGGACTTTCAAGGACCCTACCAATTTTGCTCGCCTCGATGGCAATCCATCCATTGCGCTGGAAATTACCAAGCGTTCAGGTGCCAATATCCTGGAAGTAGTGGATACCGTGAAATATGTGGTTGGGCAACAGCAGCAATTTTGGCCTGAAAATGTCCAGGTGACCTTTACTTCTGACAACTCCAAACAGGTCCGCACGATGCTCAATGACCTGGTGAATAATGTCGCCATTGCTGTAATGCTGGTGATGATAGTTATTCTTGGTGCCCTTGGCCTGCGTTCAGCGGGTCTGGTGGGTGTTGCCATTCCTGGTGCATTCCTGTCTGGCATCCTGGTGATTTACCTGATGGGTTACAGCATGAATATTGTCGTGCTGTTTTCCCTGATTATGGCGGTGGGCATGCTGGTAGATGGCGCCATTGTGGTGGTAGAGCTTGCCGAGCGAAACATCAAAAATGGCTATAGTCCGAAACTTGCCTTTACTGAAGCTGCCAAGCGTATGGCATGGCCCATCACCGCGTCTACGGCGACAACGCTGGCTGTATTTATGCCACTACTGTTCTGGCCAGGTCTCATCGGACAGTTTATGAAGTACCTGCCCATTACCTTGCTGGTGACTCTGGCTGCATCATTATTTATGGCGCTGTTGTTTGTGCCTACCATTGGCGCACTATTAAAAAGTAATAATACCAATCCGGATTTTTCAGAAAGCGACACTATCGCTGAAGTGAATTTGCTGGAAGAAGGCCGTGAGGGTTTAAAGGAGTTGACAGGTTTCACCGCGCTTTATGTTGATTTTGTCAGCAAGGTACTGCATCGACCGTTAATGGTACTTGGAATAGCTTTTGCCTTTTTGATTGGAACCTTTGTTCTTTATGAAAACCTTGGCAAAGGCGTTGAATTCTTCACCGATGTGGAACCTGAATTTGCGGTACTTAATATACATTCCCGTGGTGACCTTTCTGTTTATGAGCGTGACAGACTGGTTGCGGAAGTGGAAAACCGTATTTTGAATATGGAAGAATTTGAATCGGTTTATACCCGCAGCGGGGTCGCGCTTGGCAATGATATTGATGAGGACATCATTGGTCGTATACAACTTAGTCTGGTTGACTGGGAACTCCGGCGTCCAGCAGCACAAATCCTGAATGAGGTCCGGGAGCGTACTGCAGATATTCCAGGCATTATCGTAGAGCCCCAGATCCAGGAGTCTGGTCCTACCTCCGGCAAACCCATCGTACTGGAACTGTCTGCCCTCAATACCGGATTATTGCCGGATGCCATTGAGCAGTTAAGACAGGGCATGACGGATATGGGTAATTTCATTGATGTCACTGACTCCAGACCACTACCTGGTATTGACTGGAAAATGGAAGTGAATCGTCAGGAAGCTGCCCGTTTTGGCACTGACATCAGCACCATTGGCAGCGCTGTTCAGTTGATTACCAATGGTATTATGCTCGGTGATTTTCGCCCGGATGATGCCGATGATGAAGTGGATATCCGTGTTCGCTTTCCGGAAACCATGCGCAATATCGGCATGCTCGATCGTTTGACGGTAAATTCCATACAGGGAAATGTCCCCGTAAGTAACTTTATGTCTCGTGTTGCGGCACCGCGGGTCGGCAGTATACAGCGCACTGATGGTAACCGGGTGCTCAATATCGCAGCTGATGTCCCCGAAGATGTTCTTGCTGATGATAAGGTGCAGGAACTCCGCGAGTGGCTGGATAATGGCGCGCTTGATAGCGATGTCGTGGTAAATTTCAAGGGTGAAGACGAGGACCAGCGTGAATCGGAAGAATTTCTCACAAAAGCATTTGGGGCCGCCTTGTTCCTGATGGCGATTATTCTTGTTACCCAGTTCAACAGTTTTTACCAGGCGTTGCTGATCCTCACTGCGGTAATGTTTTCCACCATTGGGGTGCTGCTTGGGCTTTTGATTATGGATCAGCCGTTCAGTATCGTGATGTCAGGTATTGGTGTTATCGCTCTTGCCGGAATTGTGGTGAATAATAATATTGTCCTGATTGATACTTATAATCTGATCAGGAAAAGTGGGGCAGATGCAGTGGAAGCTGCCATCCTGACCTGTTCTCAGCGTCTGCGTCCGGTAATGCTTACCACGGTGACAACGATACTTGGTCTGATGCCGATGACGTTGGGTATGAATTTTGATCTCATCCATCGTCATGTCCAGATTGGCGGACCCTCAACCCAGTGGTGGACTCAACTTGCGTCTGCCATCACTTTTGGATTGGCCTTTGCGACAGTGCTTACTTTGGTCATGACACCTTGCATGTTGGTTCTGGGTGACCGTGTAGGCGCTCATTTAAAAAAACCTGAACTGGCGATCTGAATCAGGCTGGCCTTAATCAAGTCGGCTGTTTTCCATTTACAGCGTAAATTCGCTTTCAATCCCGTTTACATTCACCGTGTAGTTTCCTGCAGGCAGGTTTGCGACATCAAGAGCAATACTGCTCTCAAAAGGCTCTGTTACTGCAATACAAGTCTCGGCAGGACCCAGCGTGGACTCTGCCAGCACCACCGTAATCTGATTATCGACATAGGAAACAGCCGGTGATAAAAGCTTAACGCAAGGAACAGAGAGAAAGCCGCTTACGGCAACGCTGGCCTGCACGGGAAGAGATTCCATCAGCATCACTTCAATGCTTTCAACCGTCACCAGTGAATTTTTATTGGCTCCGGTTATAACGAGACTTCCCTGCTCATCCATGGCAAGTGTAATATTGGTGAAATAGGCGTTTGACTTTCCGCTGATGAGGGCACCTTCCGGAATCAGCAAATTCCCTTGTCTAAAGATAGCCGGGTCAGCCCACAGTGTTGTGCTCATTCCAAGCAGCATAGTTGTGAGGAAAAAAGTCATAAAACGGAAAATTCTAAAATATATAAATGGTCTGTTTGACATTGTTATTCTCTCATCTTGAATAGTTCTACCTGGTTCCATGATTATTATAGCCATGGCGTGATTTTCATACCAAGAATTAAAGCTTACAGGGCGACACAGTCAGTTAATCCATTGAAACTTTTTCAGTGAAAAGCGGTTGCCGAGGAAGACAATGCCTTCGGCTTCCAGCTTGCTCTTCTGTTTATGCCAGGGTTGACTGCCGGCTTCAAAGGCAAGTTGGCCCTTGCTGTTTACCACCCTGTGCCAGGGCAGGCGTGAGTCACAGGGCAGGTTTTTCAGGGTAGAACCTACGTAGCGGGCATGGTTGGGATATCCGGCCAGGCGGGCAATCTGCCCATAGGTAGCGACATGGCCAGAAGGAATAGCGGCTACGATTTGCCAGATTTCCTCTTTCAGGCTTGATGTCTGCACTTTTGCCTCCACATAAAGATCATTGGAACAGTTTTTATTTCAGGGACTTATCTTTCCTGATATCGGCCAAGGGAATAAATTACAACAATTATGCGTGCATTATTTCTTATTTTTATTATCGTGCCCATCGTGGAAATGCTGCTTCTGTTTGAAGTCAGTGATCATATTGGGGGACTTTCTACGGTTGGGCTGGTGGTACTTACCGCAGCCATTGGTATCCAGATATTAAAACAGCAGGGCTTGTCGACATTTAGCCGGGCGAACAAGCGCCTGGAAAGCGGTGAACTGCCGGGTCAGGAAATCATTGAAGGCTTGCTGCTCGCGGTTGGAGGGGCTTTTCTGCTGACACCGGGATTTATCACGGACAGCGTCGGCTTTATTTTTCTTATCGGCCCAACCCGCAGAATGCTGGTCAGCTGGCTGCTTCGATCCGGAAAAATTTCAGTTTTTACCAGTGCTAACAGCAGAACGTTTACAGCCAGTAGTTTCTCCCATGGGGAAAAACATGGTGAAGGGGTATATGAGGGAGAATTCAAGGCCGAACAACCGGTAAATTCTCGTCTGAATGACCCGGATGACCACTAATTGAAAGAAATACGCGTTTTTTTTTAAACTTTTTACTTTTTTCTATTGAAATCCGTCCATTAAGCCCCATCTTCTGGGTTCAAATCGTGGTTTGACGCTGACCTGCTCAGTAAATAACTGGTTTGTAAGGAATTTAGGATTCTGAGGTTATTGAAACCTGGGATATCTGGATATCTGCATCGCTGGGGACACCTTGTCCGTTGCTGAAATTTTAAGTTTTGTTAACCCAAGAGTTTTGGAGATAAAAAGAATGAACATTCGTCCGTTACAAGACAGAGTCGTAGTGAAACGAAAAGAAGAAGAAACTACTACTGCTGGTGGAATCGTGTTACCAGGCTCAGCTACAGAAAAGCCCTCTCAGGGAGAAATCGTAGCAGTTGGTCCGGGTCGCCTGATGGAAAATGGTGACGTCCGCCCAATAGACCTGAAAGTTGGTGATACCGTTTTATTTGGTAAATATGCCAGTAACACCGTCAAAATTGATGACGAGGAATTACTGATTCTGAACGAAAGCGAAATCTTCGGGGTACTTGAAGGTTAATCTGCCGGGTATCAGGTAAAGATTTTAAATTGATCGTAAAAGCTAACTGAATAGAAAATAGGATTTAAGACAATGGCTAAAGAAGTAAAGTTTGGAGATAGCGCCCGCCAAAAAATGCTGAAAGGGGTTAACCTGCTGGCTGATGCGGTAAAAGTAACCCTCGGTCCAAAAGGACGCAATGTTGTACTGGATAAATCTTTCGGTGCACCTACAGTCACTAAAGATGGAGTTTCGGTTGCCAAGGAAATCGAACTGAAAGACAAGTTCGAAAACATGGGGGCACAGATGGTCAAGGAAGTTGCGTCCCAGACATCTGATGTGGCCGGTGACGGCACCACAACTGCCACTGTACTGGCTCAGGCTATTCTTAATGAAGGTCTGAAGTCTGTTGCCGCAGGCATGAACCCAATGGATCTCAAGCGTGGTATCGACAAGGGTGTAATCGCAGTAGTTGAGGAGCTGGGCAAAATGTCTGCTCCCTGTACTGAAGCCAAGTCCATTGCACAGGTAGGCTCTATTTCTGCCAACTCTGATACCAGCGTCGGTGAAATTATTGCCGAAGCTATGGAAAAAGTCGGTAAGGAAGGTGTCATCACCGTTGAAGAAGGTTCAGGCCTGGAAAATGAACTGGACGTCGTTGAAGGTATGCAGTTTGACCGTGGTTACCTGTCAGCCTACTTTATCAATAATCAGGAAACCATGTCAGTAGACCTGGAAGATCCTCTTATTCTTCTGGTCGAAAAGAAAGTATCTAATATCCGTGACCTGCTGCCTCTTCTCGAAGGTGTGGCAAAATCAGGTCGTCCTCTTCTGGTTATTGCCGAAGACGTAGAAGGCGAAGCGCTTGCTACTCTGGTTGTAAATAACATGCGCGGCATCGTGAAAGTGGCTGCAGTTAAAGCCCCGGGTTTTGGTGACCGTCGTAAAGCCATGCTCGAAGATATTGCCATCCTCACCGGCGGTACTGTTATTTCCGAGGAAGTAGGCTTAAGCCTTGAAGGTGCCACAGTAGAAGATCTTGGTTCTGCCAAGCGTGTTCAGATTTCCAAGGACAACACTACGATCATTGATGGTGCTGGCGACAGCAGCAAAATTGAAGGCCGTGTTGCCCAGGTCCGTGCCCAGATTGAAGAAACTTCTTCTGACTATGACCGTGAAAAACTGCAGGAACGAGTGGCCAAACTGGCTGGTGGTGTTGCAGTAATCAAAGTCGGTGCTGGCACTGAAATTGAAATGAAAGAAAAGAAAGCCCGCGTGGAAGATGCCCTGCATTCAACCCGTGCTGCGGTTGAAGAAGGTGTGGTACCTGGTGGTGGTGTTGCTCTGGTTCGTGCCCTGCAGAAAATCGAAAAATTGCGTGGTGATAATGAAGACCAGAATGTGGGTCTTATGATTCTGCAGCGTGCCTTGACCATGCCTTTACGTCAGATCGCGAGTAATGCTGGTGAAGATGGTGCCGTTATTCTGGACAAGGTACGTCAGGGTAAAGGTAACAATGGCTTCAATGCTGGTACAGGTGAGTATGGCGATATGCTGGAAATGGGAATTATCGATCCTACCAAGGTAACGCGCTCTGCTCTGCAGGCTGCTGGTTCGGTTGCTGGTCTTATGATCACCACTGAAGCAATGGTTGCTGAACTTGCTGAAGAGAAAGGTTCTGCTCCTGCAATGCCTGATATGGGCGGCATGGGCGGCATGGGTGGAATGGGCGGCATGATGTAAGCTGGCTCCATCCCTGGCTTTATAAAAACCCCGCTTGTGCGGGGTTTTTTTTGCCTGAGATTCAGGGTTACTGAATAGATAAAAGAAAAAGGAAAAAGGAAAAAGGATAAAAGTGGGCCGGCAAGGTTCTCGATGCAGGTAAAAATTTACCCCACCTTTATCCTTTTTCCTTTTTCTTTTATCCGCTTATTCATCGAATTTGCTCTAGGTTTTGTGTCTATCAACCTAATTTCACTAAAATTTATTTTTGTAATTTTCTTAATTGGATTTTTTTCTTGAGAGAAAAGACCCTATAATACGTTCCATGAGAGATAACGATAATATTGATGTTCCCAGCATCGTACCCGAGCATGATGAACTGGATTCCCATAGAAAGATGAAGCGGGGCACTTCAGTGCCGTTGCTTGATGATGTGGTGGAATTAAAAACCAGTGGTGGCGTACGATTTCTGCTGACAATTCTGACTCTGGGACTGCTTGCCACAGGCGCGGGCGGGTATTATTTTTACGATCAGGGCCTGCAGACGCAGGAGACCCTGGCTACTGCCCAGGGCAAAATCCTGCAATTGCAGAATCGTCTGAACCTCGTCGATGAGTCGGCAGAACAGTCTTCCATGGGCTTGCTCGAGCGAGTTGATACCAATTTCACCCAGATTGACCTGTTGTGGGCTAACTACCGAAATCATACTGCCAGCCTGGCCGAAATCGACAGGTTTATTGTTCAGGCCAAGGAAAGCCTGACTGCAATAGACGGGGCGGTGTCAGGACATAGCAAAACTCTCAATGAAACAACGGCGTTACTGACCAGTCTACAGACCCGTCTTGAAACTGTCAGTGCTAATATTGCTGGTATGGATAACCTCGACCAGCAGTTATCAAGTATTCTTTCTGACCTTGCTGGCGTAAAAACCAGTGTGGCGACTCTGCAAAATGGTCTGACCAGCCGGGTAAATTCCACTGAGCAGGACATTGAATCAATCAATGTTTATCGCCTGCAGTTAAATCAGACACTGGATATCATCCAGACCAGAATAAATGAACTTCAGCAGCGCGTAGGTAACTGATAAATATAAGTAATTTATTGAGCCTGATAATATCGCCAAGTCCCCAAGAATAGTTCTAAAACATACAGTTTTTGTACTATAAATCGCACTATTGGCTGATTATACTGATTAGCAATTATCCTTGGTTTTCAAGTGCATCAGCGCTCGTAAACTGAATATTTTATAAAAAACGGGAGCAATTCCTATTTCTTCCAGATAATACTTCAGGATAATGGTTAAGATTATATAACTGGCTGTTTATATTACTGTTTTGGATAGAAGGGAGGGGGGTAATTGCCGATTCCAATAATATTTTGCTGTCGTTTTCCTGCCTTTTTTGCCTGCACAAAGAAATCCTGTCCTGCTCACTATATACCTGTTGCATTGGTGTACCTGTTGGTGGAGCAATTGGACTACAGAGTAAAGTCCAGGCCAAAGTTAAAAATTTCATTTTTTTATTGTTTATCAGCAGGGCCAGGGAAGTAGTTTCTGTATGAGTAAGAAAAAAAAATTACTCTCTCTTGAACCAAGGATACTGCTCGATGCTGCTGGCATTGTCAGCGGCGCAGACGCGCATGCCGATAGTGCAGAAATAGCTGCCGAATTCGAAAAAAGCCAACAAGGCAGTCAACAGGATCTATCTTCTCGCCTGACAGCCCCTTCCGTGTTATCACCTTCTTCCCCTGGTAGCCCAGAGGAGGGAGGTAAAGCCAATGATTCATTAAACGAGAGCTGGACACTATCGGATATAGCCCAGGACAGTATTCGGGGCAGTGATGAAAAGGCACTGATTGTTGTTGATACCGGTATTGAAAATTACCAGTCGCTCCTCAGTGAGCTGGATTCCGACGCTGAGGTTCTGTTGCTGGATTCGGGCAAGGATGGTCTGGCTCAGTTGCGGGACTATGTCAGTGAGCGCCAGGACATCAGTGCAATTCATATTCTTTCCCATGGCGGTGAGGGGAGTTTGCAACTTGGTACCACGCTGCTGGATGCAAACAACCTTGGCGATTACCAGGCACAATTACACCAGATAGGTCAGTCACTTGCCCTGGATGGCGATATTCTGTTGTACGGCTGTAATGTTGGTGCTGGTACTGGTGATGCCCTGGCGCGGGAGTATCAATGCTCCAGCCCTGCTTGATGCGTCCTATACCACACTCTATGCGCCTTCAGCAGGACGCCTGGCGACATTGGATACAGTTGTTGGGCAGCGTGTGGAGCCAGGTCAGATCCTGATGACCCTGGATGCTCCGCAGCTGGAACATGATCTGCGACAGGCAGAAAGGCACTATGAGGAATTAAGCTGGCGACGCGCCTCCATGGGCTTTGATGCGGCCATGCGCCAACAGTCACTGGTTGTGACTGCTGAGCTGCTCACACAGAATCAAAAATTACGCGGTTTGATGGAGAAAAAAGAACAGCTATCCATTACCGCCCCTGCTGCTGGACTGATAGTTAATCTTCAGCCAGAGCTCAGGCCAGGTAACTGGATAGCCAACGCTGAAAACCTGCTGGCAATCAGAGGGGAAGATGCCTTGAATCTGAAAGCTTATATCAGCGAACAACAAATTGGTCGACTGCAGCCGGGTATGGCAGTTGTGTTTTACCCGGAAGATCCGGCCTGGGGACTGCGCAAGGGTCAAGTTGCCGAGATTGACCAGGTCAGTGTCAGAGAGCTGGAAAATCTTTATATGGCCTCACTATTTGGTGGTGATATAGCCGTTCGGGAAGGTGACGGGCAGCAACTGCTTACCCAGGAGAGTCTCTATGTGGTGAATATCACGGTAGATGATGATTCTGAAATTCCGAATCAGGTGCTGAGGGGGCGTGTGGTTATTTCAGCTGATGCTGAAAGCTTGCTGAACTCCCTGTTTAGAAAGGTAACTGCTCTGTTTCAGAAAGAATCAGGGTTTTAAAACCACACCACCAATCCGCTGTACCGAAGACTGCCTCACTGAGTAAATTCGCAGCGTAAAAAATGTATCTCTGATTGTGGGGCCGAGGAGAGGGAAAGCTGGTGCCAGAGGAAGCGATATTCAGAATTGGCCAGCAGAGTGTTCATGTCCTCATCAATATTCCACATAAAGGGGCCGGCAAAAGACCTGGCTTCCATGTCAGCCTGGTAAGATTGGTCGCCAAGATCATAGCTGATGAGATAACTGCCAGCGCCATTGGCAGCAAGATTGATCGGCTCCATATTAAAAGTAAAATCGCCTGAATCCTGATTGCAGGAACCTGCTGGATCACAGGTTTGCTCAAGAGCGCACTGAAGAACACGAACTGCACCTTCCGCCAGACCAGGCAGGGGTGATAATAAAATAATGCAAAAGAGTAGCTGTCGAGCTAGGGCGCTACGCATTGAAAATTATCCGCTTCATTAATGCTGCCGCTGCCATCGTAGCGCGCTACTTCGGGGTAAGGACACAGAGGGCGCGATCGAGTGACTTCTCCATCCACTATTTTTCGTGCTTCGATGCTGTCCGGCGCAAGACCCCGTTCCACCCAGTCAATCACTGCCGTGATTGCATCGTTCTGGTCAGGGCCGATGCCACCGGCGCAATGCGCCATCCCCGGAATCATGAACAGCCGCATAAAATCAGTACCATCAGGTCCATTGGCAGTCACAGCCTGTTCATAATAATTGACGCCCATCATGGGTTGCAAAATAGTGTCAGCCCAGCCATAAGTCATGATCAGTTTGCCACCGTTACTGCGAAAATCACGTAGATTGATCTCTTTGGCATCAGCCAGACGACTCCAGCGATGCAATAATTCCGGATCACTGTTGAAGTCAAAACTGCGGTAGTCATAATCCGGTTGTGGTGGCTGAAATACCAGGTAGCGCATAGTATCGTTGGCAAGGCCAAAATCTGCGGAACCTGCTCCGGGGGCTGACGGCACAATAAGGTTCATCCAGGCGCTGCTGACAGTACCGTTAAAGCCTGTACTCACAGCCTCGCTACCAGGCATGAAACCGGGGAATATTGGCTGTCCCTGAATGTTATAGGGACCATCATAAATCTTTTGAATGGCACTGGCCTGACCCGGGGTAAGGCATGAATCATTGTCGGTCCCGGCCGGACAGATTGGGGCATCTTCTTTTATATCTAATGGACAATTGCGAGGATCATCAATCAAGCCATCGGCCAGACCATCGATGGCGTCACACTTGTTCATTACTACTGAAGCAAGCATCGCCATTTTGCCAGCTGTCACTGGAGCCTCATCAAGCGCCTGCTGATTCCACAGAGCTCCAATGGTAAATCCGGTCTGGTCGACCCAG
>CBFIIQ010000030.1:0-1592 GCA_965662685.1 Pseudohongiellaceae bacterium
TGGAGTCCTGCATTATGCTAGTTCGCTTTCGATAGTCCGCTAAACCATGAAATAAATCCGATTGGCGACAGTCAATTTTTATCAATTATAAATTCTGGTTAACAAAATAATAATCACAATAAAGGATCATTTATGTCCAACGGTATTCTGGCGCTTTTATCTCTTTTGCCTATCATTTCTGTGGCAGTCTTTCTGGTTATGCTGCGCTGGCCTGCAAGTCGTGCTATGCCTATTTCCTATGTGGTGGCCGCATTGCTTTCGCTGTTCGTCTGGCAGATCCCCTTTGTCAAGGTCATGGCCGCCTCGGTGAATGGGCTTATTGATGCGATTGAACTGATCTATATTATTTTTGGAGCTATCCTGCTGCTGAACACCTTGCAGGAAAGTGGAGCGATACAGAGTATTCGAAAAGGCTTTTCTGACATAACACCGGATCGCAGAATCCAGGTCATTATTATTGCCTGGTTATTTGGTTCTTTTATTGAGGGCTCCGCCGGCTTCGGGACACCTGCAGCAGTTGCAGTTCCGCTGATGGTAGGTCTGGGCTTTCCCGCTATGGCTGCGGTTGTTTCCGGCATGATTATCCAGAGCACACCGGTATCCTTCGGTGCCTTGGGTACTCCCATGCTCACTGGTGTCTTTACTGGTCTTGCAGATGATGAGGCAGTGATGGCCTATGCCAGTCAGCTTGGTATGGATCACCTGGAACTGGTTTCCTTTATCGCCGCCAAAGTGGCGCTACTTCATGCTATTGCCGGCACCTTCATTCCATTAATTCTGGTTTGTGTCATGACCCAGTTTTTCGGAAAAAACAAATCCTTTATCGAAGGCATGAAGATCTGGAAGTTCGCGATCTTTGCGGCTTTCTCCATGACTATTCCCTATGTTCTGGTAGCGCGTTATCTGGGTCCGGAATTCCCTTCGCTATTTGGCGGTCTGATCGGCCTTGCTATTGTCGTAACTGCGGCGCGCAAAGGTTTCCTGATGCCTGGAGAGGATGAGATTTGGGTATTTCCCGAGCGCAGTGAGTGGGACTCACTCTGGATTGGTCGTTTCGAAATGGAAGAAAAGCAGTTTGCGGGACCAGGTATGAGTCTTGCCAGAGCTTGGATGCCCTACATCATCGTTGCCGGTTTGTTGATACTTACACGTTTACCGCAGTTGCCTTTACTGGATATGCTGCGCGGCAGTTTAGCCACATTTACTATCAGTAATATTTTCGGCACATCCATTGGTCAGTCCGTGCAACCTTTTTATTCTCCGGCGGCACTGTTCATTACCGTTTCTATAATTACCTATTTTCTGCATGGAATGGACGGACGATCCTATGTTAATGCCTGGAAAACTTCTGCTAAAACCATGCTTTCAGCTGGGGCCGCACTGGTGTTTACGGTACCGATGGTTCAGGTTTTTCTGAATTCAGATGGAGGTAGTGCCGGCTATCAGCAGATGCCAATTGAATTAGCCGAAGGCGTTGCTGCCCTGGCAGGTGATGCCTGGCCGTTTTTCTCTACATTCATTGGCGGCATGGGGGCCTTTGTCGCCGGCAGCAATACCATCAGTAATATGATGTTTTCATTATTCCAGTTTGG
>CBFIIQ010000030.1:1692-21729 GCA_965662685.1 Pseudohongiellaceae bacterium
TTCATTGGCGGCATGGGGGCCTTTGTCGCCGGCAGCAATACCATCAGTAATATGATGTTTTCATTATTCCAGTTTGGTGTCGGCGAACGTATTGGTGCTGATCCTACCTGGATCGTTGCCTTGCAGGCAGTAGGAGGCGCCGCCGGAAATGTTATCTGTGTACATAATGTAGTTGCTGCATCCGCGGTAGTAGGCCTGATAGGCAGGGAAGGTGAAGTGATTCGGAAAACCCTGATGGTATTTGTCTACTATGCCCTGTTTACAGGCGCAATCGGTTACGGCATTGTCGCCACCGCAAAAGGCAGTATGTTCAATGTTGGTTATATCCTGGCAGGGTTGATAGTGCTTTGCGCTATAGCGATCATTACCAGATATGGTACTGGTAAAGATTCAGCTGTGACAAATTAAATTCTCATTGGAAAATCAGGAAATCATGTCAAAGAAAGAAGAAAGGCAAAAGATAAAAGAAGAAAAGCAGGCGGCTGCAAAGCGTAAGGAAAAAGTTACTGCGCTTATTGTTAAGGCTGCCATCGTTATTCTGGTACCCCTGGCATTATTTGTGTTTTATCAGGGCTTGTTTACCGGGCCGCCATCGTTGCCGCCGGATTTAATCGGTGAGTCTGATCACGTCAAGGGGGCTGCCGATTCTGATGTGGTGATAACCATGTACGCTGATTTCGAATGTCCTGCCTGCATGACCGAATTCCAGCTGCTTGTGCGAACCTGGCCCAGAATCAGGGATGATGCAAAACTGGTATTCAGGCATTTTCCCCTTGATACTCATCGTTTCTCGTTTCAGGCAAGCCGTTATGCGGAGGCTGCGGGAAGGCAGGGGCGTTTCTGGGAAATGCATGATCTGCTTTTTGCCAACCAGCAGGCCTGGAGTCCAATGAATGATCCTGCGCCGTTATTTGAAGAATATGCGGTACAGCTGGGTCTTGATATTGAACAGTTACGTGCAGATATTGAATTGCCTGAAGTGCGGGCCAAGATCGTCGCTGATCAGCAAGGGGGCATCCGTGCTGGTGTTCGCTCAACACCTTCGCTATTTATCAATGGCCGTCTGGTGGGGAATCCTCAAAGTTCGGCGGCATTGATTGCGTTGGTGAATGAAGCCAGGACCTCAGGCTAAATTCGAGGACCATAATTAAGCTAGTACGTTCTTATGGCCTCAAGCAGTTCAGAGTTAGCGTAACCATCGGTGGGAATTTCAGCTTTTTCCTGAAAGGCGCGTACTGCAGCTCTTGTTCTTGAGCCCATTATCCCGTCCGGTGTTCCGACATCTATACCCTGGGCATTCAGTAATTCCTGAAGCTCAATGACTTCGCTCCTGCTCAGCGGGCGTTCCTCGACAGAGGGCATGTGGATGATCGGGCCACCACCGACAAAGCGATCAGCAAGATGACCTACAGAAATTGCGTAAAACGTTGAGCGGTTCCAGACCATAGTGGTGCGGAAGTTATCGTAGACCAGAAATGCCGGGCCTTGGGCTCCAGCCGGCAATACGATGGAGCCAAGCATATCGGCATTGCCCAGCGCATTTCCATTAACGCGGCGAATTCCCAGGCTGTTCCATTGAGTGACCGTTTTTCTTACACCGGTACCGGTCTGAGTGAAGTCAAAACCATCAGGTAAAATCACTTCACGTCCCCAGCGTTCATCACTCTGCCAGCCGTTCTGCGAAAGGTAATTGGCGGCCGATGCAAACACATCGGGGACGCTGTTCCAAATATCAACACGACCATCGCCATCTCCATCGCGTGCATAGGCATAGAAGGTCGATGGCATAAATTGACACTGGCCCATGGCGCCAGCCCAGGAACCTGACATTTGTTCTACAGGAATATGGCCTTCCTCGATAATGCGTAGTGCAGTTAATAATTCGCTGCGGAAAAAGTCGCTGCGTCGTGGGTCATAGGCAAGGGTAGCCAGCGCATTCACCACAGAAAAACCGCCAGTAAAGTCACCAAAGTTACTTTCCAGGGCCCAGAAAGACACCAGGTAATGGGGTTGAACACCATATTGTCGCTGTATTCTATCGAATAAATCCTTGTGTTCTATCAGTAAACTCTTCCCTCGATCGATGCGTGCATCGCTGAGACGGTTTCGCATATAGTCGGCAAAAGTCTGGACAAATTCCGGTTGGCTTTTGTCCAGTTCCAGAACGCGTGGAATGGGTTCTTCAACCAATGCGAATGCAGCATCCAGGATTTCTTCGCTTATTCCCAGACCAAGAGCTTCGCTGCGTAATTCCTCCAGCCATTCATCGAAGGATTGTTCCTGTGCCATAGAAACACTGGCACTAAAAAACAAAGAGACGAATAGAAGGCCGAGAAATGATTGGTTTTTTTTCATGCAGGGTTTTCCTTTAAAGCGCTAACGCTAATTTGATGCCGAGATATGATTTATTGATACAAACACAATGACATCTGTAATCGCTTTTGATTATTTCCTTTTTACAGCCACTCGAATTTATAACCCACAGCATAGAGAGAATGAATCAATTCTACATCGGGTAGTACATCGGCAATTTTCTTACGCAGCTTCTTTATATGGCTATCAATGGTTCTGTCACTGACTACTCTGCCATCATTATAGATTTTATCAACCAGAACACTGCGGGAAAAAATTCTGCCAGGTTGGTCGGACAAGACCTTGAGTAACTGAAACTCCACAGCCGTCAGGTCAAGATTCTGACCATTCACTGATGCCTTGTAAGTCTCGGTGTCCAGTACCAGACCCTTGTCAGAAAGGCTTTCTGTATTATCTGTGCGTCGTAATACGGCCTTTACCCGGGCAACAACCTCTCTTGGGCTAAATGGTTTGCAGATATAGTCATCAGCACCCAGTTCAAGACCAAGCAGGCGGTCAATTTCTTCAACCTTGGCCGTTATCATGATTATCGGCAGTGAAGAACTTTTTCTGACATCCTTGCAAATCTCCACACCGGTTTTGCCTGGCAACATCAAATCAAGCAGGACTATATCAGTGGTGTTTTCGGCGAGCCATTTTTCCACCTCGGAGCCATCATGCAGGCTGTCAGTTTCAAATCCGCTTTGGCGTAAATAATCCTGAAGCAGGGAAGCGATTTTAACTTCGTCTTCGACGATCAAAACATGCTGGCTCATAATTAGTTAACCCTTGGCGCTTTATAACTCTGGACATTAATGACTAAGGTAAAGAGCTCTAGTGTAATTCGGCAGGTATCACTGAGCAAATGAATCTTGAAGGGTGTGGTGCAGTTTGTGTCAGTTTTCGTGACAGGGCAGTTCTATAATCAGTTTCAGTCCGCCGAGTCTGGAATGGTCGGCTCGGATAGATCCTTCATGTGCTTCAACAATATTACTGCAGATGGCCAGACCGAGACCGGACCCTCCTTCTTTTCGGTTGCGCGAAGAATCGACGCGATAAAGGCGATCAAACAGATGCTCCAGATTGTTATCTGTAACGCCGGGTTTTGAGTCATACCATTCTATTTTAACTTTTTTTCCTGATTGGGAAATACTGACCACCAGTTCGCCGCCATCATCGGTATAGCGGCAAGTGTTTTGAAACAGGTTGTCAAACAGCTGAATAATCCTGTTTTCATCGCCTATAATTTGTATACGGTTATCGGAAAAGAGGGAATGTATTTTTGGTGTCAATTTTATATTGTGCTTTTCCAGCATATGTCTGTTCATATCTCGGGAAATCTCAAAGATTTCGGTCAAGTTCATTTCTTTCTTTTCGTAAATCAGTGCGCCCTGATCTGACATTGAAAGCTCATGCAGGTCATTAACCAGAGCGTTCAGGTGAACCACTTCATGGTGCAGTGAGTTAACAGTTTCAGGGTTCATGGGACGAATGCCATCCTGTAATGATTCCAGCTCTCCCTGCAGGATGGATAATGGCGTTCTCAACTCATGGGAAATATCTGCAATCCATTGCTGACGCGCCTGCCTGTTCTGGTCCAGAGTGTCTGCCAGTGAATTAAAGTCTGCAGAAAGTTGAGTGAGTTCATCAGAACCATGCACCGGGATGCGAGAAGTATAGTCACCATTGGCAAGTCGGCGCGTGCCGTCTACCAGCTCCCTGATCGGGCGCACCATAAAAGTGGACAGCGGAAAGGCAATAAGGGCTGAGATAATGCCGAGGAAAAGGGCAAAGGTAAAAAAGGATTGTTTCTGCTGTTCTGTAAACAGTAAATCCGCTTGCTCGGATAATGTTTGCCGACTGGTAACCGCGAGAAAGCCAACAGTATCTCCTCTGACCACTATCGGGTTCAGGTTTGCAGCAGGCATGGCTTCTTCACTGCCCCAGATAATGGACTGATCTGTGTCGAGCAGGGCAAGATAGGGACGCGCTGGACTGTATTCGGAAGTGTAGTACCAGTCGTTGGGTGAAAACCTGGCCGGTGTAGGTCGTTGAGTATCAAGGCGCGCATTAAATTCCGGGTCTACGGTGCTTTCTATGCTTTCACGAATCAGGTCACCAAACCTTCTGAAATCTTCACGAATGGGATCCCAGGATCCGGTATGCTTGTAAAAGCTTTCCAATCCATCCAGCAGGGCGGGAACCTGTCGTTCCTCAATACGCGAAACGTATTCCAGAAACCCGCTGTCAAAGTTGTAACGTCCAATGCTGTACATGGCTACGTAGACAATTATGTGCACTGACAAAATTGCAAAAAACAGCTTGAACTTGATGCTTAATCCCATAGGTCGAATTGGTGTAATTTATGTTGTAAGTTGGCTTATTAGCTAATTAAAAGGCTGTTGCCAATATGGTCAGTATTTAATGAACAGGCTACTATACAAGGTATCCACAAGTGAAGGATGTAATTTTCCCGGAATGCCTTTTACATTTCATATTTTTTGCACATTAGCTGGCTTTCGCTATGGTTTTTAACGCCTTCCATCCCCTGACCCGGAGCTGGTTTGAGGAGACGCTGGGGCAGCCAACCGCGACCCAGAAAGAAGCCTGGCCGTCTATACAACAGGGCCGAAATACACTTATTGCAGCGCCAACCGGGAGCGGTAAAACGCTGGCGGCATTCTATGTATCGATTGATCGCCTGGTGCAAAAGGCGCTGAACAATGAGCTGGAAAGCAGTACCCGGATTATATATGTGTCTCCCCTCAAGGCCCTGAGTAATGATATCCAGCGAAATCTGCAGGAGCCGCTAGCCGGTATTTGCCAGAAGCTGGAGGCCCAGGGGTATCCCGCTATTAATATAAAAGTTGCCGTTCGCACCGGTGATACTTCCCAGTATGAACGCCAGCAGATGCTCAGGCATCCCCCGCATATTCTGGTTACCACGCCGGAATCCCTGTACCTGCTGCTTACCAGTAAAGGCGGGCGAGCGTTACTGCGTGATGCCGACACCCTGATTGTCGATGAAATCCATGCCATGCTTGGTGATAAGCGCGGAGCGCATTTGTCACTGTCGGTGGAGCGACTGGAGCAGCTGGTTGGCAGTCCCTTACAGCGCATTGGTTTGTCTGCTACCCAGAAACCCATTACCGAAGTGGCGAAATATCTGGTGGGCAAACACAATGTCGGCAGTGACGGCACGGACTGTGTCATTATCGATGGTGGCCATAAAAAATCCCTGGATTTAACGCTGGAGGTCCCCCAATCGCCCCTGACCGCTCTTATGAGCAACGAGGTATGGGAGGAATTGTATGAGCGCCTGGTAGAGTTGGTAGGCAGCCATAAGACCACTCTTATCTTTGTTAATACGCGCCGACTTGCTGAACGACTTGCACTGTCGCTGGGCGAACGCATCGGCGAAGAGTTCATCAGTTCTCACCATGGCAGTATGAGCAAGGACCATCGTCACCAGGCTGAACAACGCTTGAAAAATGGACAGCTTCGGGTTCTGGTGGCCACCGCCTCCATGGAGTTGGGGATCGATATCGGCTCGGTAAATCTGGTAGTACAGTTTTCTTCTCCAAAAAGTATTTCTGCTTTCCTGCAGAGGGTGGGGCGCAGTGGTCACCAGGTAGGGGGCATTCCGAAAGGGGTTTTGTTTCCATTGACCCGTGATGATCTGGTTGAGTGCACGGCCTTGCTGGATAGTGTAAGGCGCGGTGAACTTGATCAGTTATGCATTCCCGAAAAGCCCCTGGATATCCTGTCCCAACATATTGTTGCAGAAACTGCCTCGTGTGAAGATGAGGAAGCGGGTCTGGAACTGGATGCCCTATTTGAATTATTCAGCCGCGCCTGGTCTTATCGGGATTTGAGTCGTGAGGAATTTGACCAGATAGTACAAATGCTGGGAGATGGTTATACCAGCAGGCGCGGGCGCAGCGGCGCCCTGCTGCATGTGGACCGTATTAACGGCAAGGTCAGACCGCGAAAGTCGGCCAGACTAACCGCGCTGACCAACGGTGGCGCCATCCCTGACATGTTTGAATACCAGGTGGTGCTGGATCCGGAAGACACGATTGTCGGCAGCCTGAACGAGGACTTTGCGCTGGAGTCGCTGCCGGGAGATATTTTTACTCTTGGTCATCACAGTTGGCGCATGCTGCGAATAGACGGACTCAAGATACGGGTTGCCGATGCCAGTGGTCAGCCGCCAACTGTTCCATTCTGGTTTGGTGAGGGCGGCGGACGCAGCCGTGAATTGTCAGAATCGGTATCCCGTTTGAGAATAACATTGCGAGAATTACTCAATGAGTCAGTACCCCTGGCTGTTAATTTTCTGGTCAAGGATATCGGTCTGCAGTTTTCTGCGGCACAGCAGATCGTGGATTACCTCAAGGCAGGAAGCGATGCGCTCAATGTAATGCCAAGCCGTGAGGCTATCGTAATGGAGCGGTTTTTCGATGAAGTAGGCGATATGCACCTGGTAATTCACTCGCCATTTGGCAGTCGTATGAACCGGGCATGGGGGCTGGCATTACGTAAACGTTTTTGCCGCAGTTTTAATTTTGAATTACAGGCTGCCGCCAATGAGGACAGTATTGTGATCTCACTGGGTCCGGTGCACAGCTTTGAGGTAGCAGATGTATTTCATTATCTGAAAGCGGCGACAGTAAAAGAGGTGCTGATCCAGGCGCTACTTGATGCGCCGATGTTTGAGTCGCGCTGGCGCTGGAATGCCACCCGTTCACTGGCAATCCAGAGAAATCGTAATGGCAGCAGGGTACCGCCGCAATTTCAACGCATGAATGCAGAGGACCTGATTGCCCAGGTATTTCCAGATCAGCTTGCCTGCCAGGAAAATCTGACAGGCAAGCGTGATGTGCCAGATCATCCGCTGGTGCAGCAAACTATCCATGACTGCCTGACTGAAGCCATGGATCTGGATGAACTGTTAGCCCTGTTGCAGTCAATTGAAGCCAATGAGCTTGAACTGGTGGCCAGGGATTTGCGTGAGCCTTCTCCATTCGCCCAGGAAATAATCAATGCCCGGCCCTATGCCTTTCTTGATGATGCACCATTTGAGGAAAGGCGTACCAATGCCATTCGCAACCGTAGCTGGCTTGATCCAGCTGAAACAGACGATTACAGCAATCTGGATGCGGAAGCAATAAAACGGGTCAGGGAGGAAGCCTGGCCCTGGATTCGTTCAGCTGATGAATTACATGATGCATTACTGGTGCTTGGTTTTATCACGGATTCGGAGATGATAACGGGACCGGATGGCGAGAATTACCGTGTTTACCTGGAACCTTTGTTGCAGACCGGCCGGGTCACACTGGCTTGTCACGGGGAAACGCGTTTATGGATTGCCGTTGAAAGAATTGACTGGTTCAAGATGCTGGCATTACCAATGAATTTTGACCCGATAGTTGATGTACCGGAAATTGTTGCAGATAAGGCGCTTACTCGTGAGGCCGCATTACAGGAAATAATTAGGGGCAGGCTTGAATGTCTGGGTCCGGTCAGCAGTAATCGATTAGCCAGTGATATTGGTCTTGAAGTCTCTGATATTGAGTTTGCCTTGTATGGATTGCAGGCTGAAGGTTTTGTCTTCAAAGGGCAGTATTCGCCGATATTGGCGGCATCAGTGTTAGTTGCGGAGGAATGGTGCGAGCGACGCCTGCTGCAGCGTATTCATCGTTATACGATTGATTCCCATCGAGAAAGCATCAAGCCGGTATCCCTGCAAGCCTATATGGATTTTCTTTTTCGACATCATGAAGTACGGGACCTGGCGCAGGAGTCAGAGGTAGCAATGCCTGCCACCCATGAAACTTTATCGAGAGTGTTACAAAAGCTCGATGGCATCAGTGCGCCAGCCTCTGCCTGGGAAAGCGATATCCTCCCTGGCAGACTTCCCGGTTATGAACCGGCCTTGCTCGACATGTTATGTCTGAGTGGTCGGGTTAGCTGGGGTAAGTTTTTTCCGGCTGTTCAGGCAAGCCAGAAAGGTCAGAGAAAGAATTCACTCTCTTCTGGTAGTAATGAGGTTTCTGCCGCACGACCACGGGCCGGGCCGATAAAAAGCACCCCCATAAACCTGATTCAGAGAGACAACCTGTTTTTATGGAGCAATCTGGTTCCAGCTGATAGCGCAGTACCAAATGCGATGAGCAGTGATGCCGGAGAGATCAAGGCCCTGTTGGCGAATAAAGGCGCCAGTTTCTTCCTTGATATTGTGCGCGAAAGCGGTCTGATAAAAACACGAGCAGAAAATGCGCTGGCAGAACTGGTCAGCCTTGGCATTGTAACCAGTGACAGTTTCAGCGGTATGCGGGCTTTGCTAAGTGTAAAAGGCAAAAAAAGCAGGAAAGGTCGGGAAGGGAAAGTACGTCGTTCGCTTTATGAGATTGAGGATGCCGGCCGCTGGACGCTGATCTCACAGCCAGCAGTTGATTACAAAGAAGAGACTGAGCAAGGTCAACAACAAGATAGCGGCAATGATGATGAGCAACTGGAGAAACTTGTTGGTATTTACCTGCAACGCTGGGGAGTTATAAGCAAGAAGGTTCTCGAGCAGGAAAACTATTCACCACCCTGGCGTGTATTATTGCTAAAGCTGCGGCGCATGGAATTGCAGGGGCGTGTCAGGGGAGGGCGCTTTATTGCCGGGATTGGCGGCGAACAGTTTGCTTTGCCTGAAACGGTAAAAACCCTCAGACAATGTGCAGTCGATATCAAACAGCAAGCTGAAGACACAGTTACGCGCAGGGTCATTAACGGCACTGATCCGTTGAATCTGGTTGGCGTTATTTTGCCCGGCAGAAAAATCGCCAGACTGGCGAAAAACCGTATTCTTTTTGAAAATGGTTTGCCCGTTGCTGTGCTGGAAAAAGATGATGTAAATCTGCTAAGACCCTGCCTGGATAATGAATTGGTGTTATATCGGCAAACCCTGTTGAACAGGCATTATTCTTCGCATCTGCGAGCCTATCTGGGAAGGTAACAGGGGAAAGCTTGCCCTGGGAAAATATAATTTGCTGAGGAAAGTTGGATAAGTCAGAAATACAATGCTGAAGCGACAGGCTTGAGCAACAAGCGTACAACTTGCGCCCTTATTGAAACTGTCCATTTTATTTAATTAAATCATAGGATAAGCTGTGCCATAATAGTCAGTTGTACATTTTCAGGGATATGGGAATGGGGTTTTTCAAGCACAGCTTTTGTATGAAAAGACGATAAAAATTTCTGTACAAGGGATCTGTAAAGAATAGACACGGAAAAGTGTCATCCGGTACCTGTTACTGGTAGCCGTAAATTAGTCCCTTGTCAGGGAATGCCGTGAACGATGGCTGGGTTTTAAAAGCGTTGAAAGGGTTGAAAGGGCTGAAAGGGCTGAAAGGGCTGAAAGGGCTGAAAGGGCTGAAAAGTGGAAAGGTGGAAAGGCCAGGAATGAAAAACAGGAATTCCAGATGAGAAATCAGGATAGAGAACAGTCAAAAGATTTGAATATAGATCAAATCGAGCTGAAAGGATTTTCTCGCAGTCTGACTGAAATTGAGTTTCTGTTACTGATTCTTGTCATCCTTTATATAGTCGTTCCGGGCACTACAGTGACTGCAGAGCCTTTCTGGATGACTCTTTCCATGCTCGCCTATGCAGTCTTCGTGCTTGGCTTTAATTATGTCAATCTCGACACCCCCCAATATGCCTGGAAGCTGGCTATAGAAACCTGGGTAATGATTATTTTCATCACCTGGGTGCTGTGGAATACCGGCACTATTCAAAGTCCCTTGTTGAACCTTTATCTGCTGGTCGTCATATCCAGTGCTATCACGCTGGACAAAATAACGACGACCCTTGAAATTATTTTGATTTTTGCCGTCTATGTTTTTCTCGGTGCTAAGAGCGGCATTGAATATGATATGGCAGGATTCAGTGAGACCATGGTTTATTTCTCACCTTTTGTCCTGGTTGCCTATATCACCACCATGCTGGCCTCTGATGTTCACTACGGCAAGATGATGTTCAAGGCTTTGTCTGAAACAGATGAAATGACAAATCTGTTAAACAAGCGTTCTTTTATTCCCATGTTTAACAAGGCCGCTGAAGTGGCAATGAAATACAACCAGCCTTTGTCTGTAATGATGATCGATGCGGATAACCTGAAGGAAGTTAACGATAAACATGGTCATAAAGCCGGTGACAGATTGATTGTCACCATTGCTAACACTATTGAAGAATGCCTGCGTACTTCAGATATTATTTGCCGTTATGGCGGTGATGAGTTTGTCGCCCTGTTGCCACAGCTTCCTGCCACTCGTGCCAAGGAAACTGGAGAGCGTCTGAGAAGTGCAGTGGAAAATACGTCTTTTGATGCTGACGGTGCACGAATTAAATCGACAGTCAGTATTGGTATTGCCACGTATCCCGATGAAGTCGGTAATGTTTTCGAACTTCTGGAGAAGGCCGATGAAGCGCTTTATGAATGCAAGCGTACAGGCCGCAATAGTGTAATCAGTTATTCCTCGGCACAAGTGGCAGCCAGTGTTGAACATGTCTCTTCAACCAAGTTGTATGAAGTGAAGCAGGGCGGCGGTTCCAGAAAAACTGATAAACCCTGAGTTTTCAGCTGCCTGATTCCAGTAATATTTTCAGCGTCCCTTTTTTATTGGCCCGGGCTATGGCCTGGGTCGCTTTAGAGAGCGGAAAAATATCCTCAGTGAGTCCCGTCGGGTTAATTGCTCCGCTGGCAAGCAGTGCTATGGCTTTGTCCATTGGCCCACAACGCGAGCCTAACAAAGTGATTTCATTAACCACCAGAGGTGCCGGATTAAACTCCAGATTGCCTTTATAGGTTGATTTCAATACCAGTGTGCCGCGCGCTGCCGTTAGCTTTACCGCTGTTGCAAACCCTGAAGGATTGCCGGTAGCTTCAATAACCACGGGAAACTTGAGGTCAGGCGGGGTAGTGCAAAAAGAGACGTTATCCAGACCAAGTAATTCAAGCCGATCCGGGTGGTGTCCAAGCAGCGTGACTTCAAGTCCTGCCTGCGCAAGGCTCATGCTAATCAATAAGCCCAGTTTGCCATCGCCAATCACCAGCACGGCCTCGTGCCGGGAAAAGTTAACCTGCTCCTGAATCTCCAGTGCTGCAGCCAGTGGTTCAGCATAGACAGCGAGGCTGTCCTCGAGAGAGTCAGGTACGATGACCAGATTTTCCTCCGGTGTAGTCAGAAACTCGGCAAAGGCGCCATCCTTGCCATGGATGCCAAGGGCAGATCGATTGACGCAATGGTGGGGCATGCCAGCCTGGCACATGGCGCATTCATGGCAACTGCTGTTGATGTCCGATACCACCCGTTTGCCGATGAGTGAAGTGTTGGCAGCCTCATCAACGATGCCGACAAATTCATGACCCAGCGTGCCACTAAAAGGGTAGTAGCCACGAATAATTTCCAGATCGGTATTGCAGATACCTGCCTTGGTCAGGCGAACCAGTACTTCACCGGTTTTCGCTTCCGCTTTGGCTACAGTATTTAAAGCAAGGGAATCGCCGTCCCACTGCAGTGCCTTCATGGTTTTCATAGAGTTCATGGTTAATCAGTCGGATAAATCGTGGGGTCAGGAGGCTAATCGTAGTAAACTGGGCCATATATTGATAGCCTGATCGAGCTAATAAAGTAAACTCCAGTCATGAAAAAAGCAGACTCCCTTACGGGAAAGATCACAAAAGATGTTGCCGTGGCGGCTGACTCCAGTCGCGCCGGAGTCAACAAAATGGCTGCCCTGGACACAAAAGCCGATACTGCTTCAGGCCATCGCGATCATGTTGATGCAATCAATCAGGTATTTGCCGAACTCGAGCTTGCGTATCACAACCAGTATCACAAGGCTTATGCCCGGGAAGGCAGTATCGGGCTGGCAAAAAAATACTGGCTGGAGTGTCTTGCCCATTTCTCCCCCGAAATTATTCTTCAGGCAACGCGTACTGTTGTGACTTCTCAAGAATACCTGCCATCAATAGCCAGTATTGTTAACGCCTGTGAAGAAGCCATGAGCGGTTTTGGACTCCCTGCTGCGGGTGCCGCCTATATCGAAGCCTGCTGTGCACCTAATCCAAAAGCTGAGCAGTTATGGTCCCATCCAGCAGTCTATCTTGCCGGAAAGGCCACAGGATGGTTTGAGCTGGCGAATAAAACCGAGAGCCAGATTTTTTCCCGCTTTGAGAAAAATTATCGCGGCTTGTGTCAGCGTGCACTGCACGGAGAAACGCTTGTCATTGATAAGCCTGAAGCGTTGCCGGAACAGATTTCAAGGACACTGACACTGGAAGAAAATAAATCCAGAATGGCCGAATTGAGAAAGCAGCTTAAGCCATCCTAGGGTTTGCTAGTCTCTTTTTCCCCCGTCCTGCCCTTTGGTCTTGCTTACCACTCCCTGTTCAGGCTAATTTCTTGTATTTAACCCGCGTAGGTTCTTCATCGCCTTTACGTTTCTTGAAATCTTCTTCGTAGTCAGAATAGTTTCCTTCATGAAAAACCACCTCACTGTTGCCTTCAAAGGCAAGGATATGGGTGGCGATGCGATCCAGGAACCAGCGGTCATGGGAAACAACGATGACTGTCCCGGGGAATGCCAGCAGACCTTCTTCCAGCGCCCTTAAAGTTTCCACATCGAGATCGTTGGTTGGTTCATCGAGTAGCAGGACATTGGCGCCACGCTTCAACAATTTGGCAAGGTGAACACGATTGCGTTCTCCGCCAGACAGGTTTTTAACAAATTGCTGCTGGTCGGTGCCTTTAAAATTGAAGCGACTGACATAAGCGCGGGACGCTATTTCATAATTGCCAATAGTCATACTGTCCAGGCCATCTGAAATTTCCTGCCACACCGTATTTTCACCATTCAGGGAATCCCGGCTTTGATCGACATAAGCCATGTCGACTGTTTCTCCCAGAGAAATATCGCCACTGTCAGGTTGCTCCTGCCCAACCAGCATACGTAAAAAGGTGGTTTTACCTGCGCCATTACCTCCGATAATGCCAACAATGGCGCCTCGGGGAATTGAAAAATTCAGGTCGTTGATCAGGCTTGTGCCATCAAAGCCCTTGCTGACGTGATTTACCTCTACCACCTTTTCGCCCAGTCTTGGTCCGGGTGGAATATACAATTCGAGTGTTTCGTTACGGTTCTGAAAATCTTTTGAGCTGAGTTCCTCGAAGCGAGCGAGTCTGGCTTTACTTTTTGCCTGTCTGCCCTTGGGGTTTTGCCTCACCCATTCCAGTTCAGCCTTGACGGTTTTTGCCAGTGATGCCTGTTGCTTGGATTCTACTTCCAGGCGCGCCTCCTTGGCAGCCAGCCAGTCACTGTAATTACCTTCATAGGGAATGCCATGACCACGGTCGAGCTCCAGAATCCAGCCAGCAGCATGATCAAGAAAGTAGCGGTCATGGGTGATGGCAACAACGGTCCCCGGATATTCCTGTAAAAATCGTTCCAGCCAGGCAACACTCATGGCGTCGAGATGGTTGGTTGGTTCATCCAGTAACAACATGTCGGGCTTCGACAGTAGCAAACGGCATAACGCAACACGACGCTTTTCCCCACCGGACAGGGTATTTACTTCAGCATCCCAGGGTGGGAGACGCAATGCATCGGCTGCAATTTCCAGTGTTCTGTCAGCATCCCAGCCATTACAGGCATCAATGGCGCCCTGTAATTCGCCCTGTCTTTCCAGCAGCGCGTTCATTTCATCATCACTCATGGGTTCGGCAAACTTGTCACTGATGGCGTTAAATTCGTCTATTAAATCCTTGATTTCGCGGATGCCATCTTCCACGTTACCTTTCACATCCTTGTTTTCATCGAGATCAGGCTCCTGGGGGAGGTAGCCAATTTTAAGGTCCGGTTGAGGCCTGGCTTCACCAAGAATATCCTTGTCGATGCCTGCCATAATGCGCAGCAGGGTGGATTTACCGGCACCATTTAGTCCCAATACGCCTATCTTGGCACCGGGAAAGAATGACAGGGAAATATCTTTGAGGATTTCGCGTTTTGGCGGGACAACTTTCCCCACACGATTCATTGTGTATACAAACTGGGCCATAAATCAGGTTTCCTGCTACATCATGAAGTTCAAATGAATGAAGAAAATGTCATGAAGCAAGCTCTGATTAAGCCTGAAGCTTTTTATACTTAATCAGAGGCTCACTGGTATTTTTGTCTAACAGTTTCTTTTTTTAAGGTAGAATAATCAGCCGCAATCATACTATAGCCCCCCGAGTGGAGAAAGATGTTAGACAATCAAATGAAGTTGGCCGGATTTGATGATGAGCTGTTATCGGTAATCCAGAAGGAAGCAAGACGTCAGGAAGAGCATATTGAACTGATCGCCTCAGAAAACTATACCAGTCCCCGTGTGCTTGAGGCCCAGGGCAGTATTCTTACCAACAAGTATGCCGAAGGTTATCCTGGCAAACGCTACTACGGTGGTTGTGAATATGTCGATATGGTGGAAACCCTGGCGATTGAACGGGCAAAAGAACTGTTTGGAGCGGGTTACGCTAATGTTCAGCCTCATTCTGGATCACAGGCCAATGCTGCGGTCTATATGGCGCTGATGGAGCCCGGTGATACTTTTATGGGGATGAGCCTCGCCGACGGTGGTCATTTGACCCATGGAGCCTCGGTCAATTTTTCCGGGCGTATCTACAATGCGATTCAGTATGGATTGACGGCGGAAACTGGCGAGATTGATTATGACCAGGTAAATAGCCTGGCACTGCAGCACAAACCGAAAGTAATCTGGGCTGGTTTTTCCGCCTATTCCCGTGTTGTTGACTGGCAGCGTATGCGAGATATAGCCGATAGTGTCGGTGCTTATTTTGTCGTGGATATGGCTCATGTGTCGGGCCTTATAGCCGCTGGTGTTTACCCAAGCCCGGTGAATATTGCACATGTGACGACATCAACAACCCATAAAACCCTGCGTGGTCCCCGTGGTGGCATTATCCTGGCCCAGGAAGATGAGGAGCTGAACAAGCGTCTTAATTTTGCTGTATTTCCGGAAAGCCAGGGTGGCCCGCTAATGCATGTCATTGCTGCCAAGGCTGTATGCTTTAAGGAAGCTATGTCAGAAGAGTTTGTGGAGTACCAGAAGCAAACGCTTAAAAACTCCAGAACTATGGCGTCAGTATTTATGGAACGCGGTTTCAAAATTGTTTCTGATGGAACAGATGATCATCTGTTTTTATTAAGTCTGGTTGATAAAGACGTAACAGGTAAAGAGGCCGATGCTGCGCTTGGTCGTGCCAATATCACGGTAAATAAGAATGCTGTCCCCAATGACCCGAGACCGCCATTTGTCACAAGTGGTATCAGGATTGGCAGTCCGGCTGTCACAACAAGAGGCTTCGCAGAAGCAGAGGTGAGCCAGTTGGTGCACTGGATATGTGATATTCTCGAAGACATTAATAATGAGGCACTGATTGACTCGGTGAAACAGCAAGTTGTTGAGCTGTGTCGCCGTTTTCCTGTCTATGCCGAACTTAGCTAAGAAGCGCTTATGCACTGTCCATTCTGCAATGCCATAGACACCAAAGTAATTGACTCGCGTCTGGTGGGAGAAGGAAATCAGGTAAGACGTCGGCGCGAGTGCGTTACCTGTGAAGAAAGGTTCACCACTTTTGAATCTGCAGAATTGTTAATGCCGCGCCTGATAAAGCAAAACGGTAGCCGTGAACCCTTTAACGAAGACAAACTTCGTTTTGGTTTTCTAAAAGCATTGGAAAAAAGGCCGGTCAGCACTGAGCTGGTAGAAAACTCCATCAACCATATCAAACATGAATTACGGGCAACCGGTGAGCGTGAAGTACCAAGCAAACTGGTTGGCGAAAAAGTGATGAATGAATTGAAAAAACTGGATGAAGTGGCCTATGTTCGCTTTGCTTCAGTCTACCGCAGTTTCAAGGACCTGAATGAATTCAGGCAGGAAATTGACCGGATCTCCCAGGAAGGAGAAGCTTCCGGATCCGAGACTGGCGGGGAGTGATACCCGGGTACAACGGGTTGATTTGAATAAATCCAGCCCGTGTCATTAACTACATTTCCCTGATTATGATCGACGCTGATATTACCTATATGCAACGCTGTCTGGAACTCGCTCAAATGGGCAAGTACAGTGCGCGTCCCAATCCTGCTGTCGGCTCGGTTATCGTGAATAATCAGGCTGTAGTTGGCGAAGGCTGGCATGAAAAAGCGGGACAGGAGCATGCTGAAATCATGGCACTGAAGAATGCCGCGGCAGACGCAAAAGGCAGTACCGTATATGTCACCCTTGAGCCCTGTTCGTTTACCGGTAAAACCGGCCCCTGTTGTGATGCATTAATAGAGGCAGGCATACACCGGCTTGTTTACGGTATGGTCGATCCCAATCCAAAAGTAGCTGGCAAGGGTTTGGAAAAACTGATGGCCGCCGGTATCACCGTAGACGGTCCTGTGCTCGAGCAAGAGAGTTCGGCGCTTAACCCCGGTTTTATAAAAAACATGCTGCAGGGGCTTCCCTACCTCAGGTGTAAACTGGCCATGAGTCTGGATGGTCGCACAGCTATGGCCAGCGGTGAAAGTAAGTGGATTACAGGTGCAGCGGCAAGAGAAGATGTGCAGCGTTATCGGGCAGTCAGTGGAGCTGTGATAACGGGTATTGAAACCATAATCGCAGATGACCCGGGCCTGGAGGTTAGGAATGATATCCTCCATTGTGATCAGCCCTTGCGCGTTATTGTCGATTCTCAGCTAAGAATTTCGCCTCAGGCAAAAACCTTGCACAGGCCCGGAAATGTGCTTGTGGTCACGGCAATAAGTCGTGATCAAGTCATTGCAGAGAAACATCAGGCCATCGCTAATGACAATGTCACTATACTGTCTTGCGCCAATGATAAGGGACGCATCGATCTGGAAAAGCTGCTTCGCATTCTTGCCAGTGAATACCAGTGCAATGATTTACTGCTGGAGTCAGGGGCAGAGTTGGCCGGGGCCATGCTGTCATGTGGACTGGTTGATGAAGTGCTTACGTATATAGCGCCAAAACTGCTTGGAAGTGATGCCAGGCCCCTGTTTAGTTTGCCGGGTATGACAACGATGTCCGATCAGTTTGAGCTGGAATTCCTTGATGTGGTAATGCTGGGAAAAGATTGTAGAATGCGCTCCCGCGTTATCAATGCCAAACGAAACCCATAACTGTAATTAACAAAAAGTAAAAGCCATGTTTACCGGAATAATTGAAGCTAAAGGAATCGTAGAGAGACTGGAGGAAACCGGTGGTGATCTGCGTGCCATTATTTCTTCCCATGAAATGAGTTTTGATGATGTAAAAATAGGTGACAGCATCTGTGTAAGTGGCGTCTGTCTTACCGCGATTCGCTTGGAAGGTAATAGTTTTGTGGTAGATATCTCCAATGAAACCGTCGCGCTTACCTCCTTCTCCAGTTTAGCTGCCGGGGATGCGGTAAACCTTGAGAAAGCCATGCAGCCTGCCAGTCGCTTTGGTGGTCATATTGTCAGTGGTCATGTGGACGGCCTTGCAACACTGGTAAAGCGTTATCCGGATGGACGCAGTGAGCGCCTGGTTTTTTCAGTCCCGATGGAGCTTAAAAAGTATATCGCGGCCAAGGGTTCTGTGTGTCTGGAAGGTATCAGCCTGACTGTAAATGAAGTGCAAGGGAATGAATTTGGTGTGAATATAATTCCACACACCGCGGAAAAAACAACACTGGGAATTTTGCAGGTTGGCAATAAAGTAAATCTGGAAGTGGATATTTTCAGTCGGTACCTGGAAAGCCTGATTGTAGGGATGGCAGAGGAGAATTCCTCGGGTCTGACCCTGGACAAGTTGGTCAGCAGTGGCTTTGCCAGGCAATCAAGTGATGAACATTAGGCCTGGTCTGTTCAATGAAGCTTAACTCCATAGAAGAACTAATCGATGATTTTCGCCAGGGTAAAATGGTCGTGCTTATGGATGATGAAGACCGTGAGAACGAGGGCGATCTGATCATAGCGGCAGATAAAGTGCGCCCTGAAGATATCAATTTTATGGCCCGTTATGCCCGCGGGCTTATCTGTCTCACATTAACCCGTGAGCGCTGCCAGCAACTGAAGTTACCATTAATGGTTGAAACCAACTCCACCCCCTTCGGTTGTAATTTTACTATTTCTATTGAAGCTGCCTCGGGGGTTACTACCGGGATATCTGCTGCCGACAGGGCGCGAACGATTCAGGCGGCAGTGGCTGAGAATGCTCGCCCGGAAGACATTATTCAACCCGGGCATATCTTCCCGGTAATGGCGAATGATGGCGGCGTTCTGCGTCGTGCCGGCCATACCGAAGCAGGTTGCGATCTGGCAAAACTTGCAGGGCTTTCCCCGGCATCAGCAATTTGCGAAATCATGAACGAAGATGGATCCATGGCGCGCAAACCGGATCTCGAAAAATTTGCTCAGGAACATGAATTAAAAATAGGTACTATCATGGACCTGATTCATTATCGTATCGCGCATGAGAAAACCATTGAAAGAACCCATCAGTATTCTATGAAAACCGAACATGGGGACTTTGATGTGTATTGCTATAAGGATTTGATAAAGGAAGGTAGTCCGGTTCACCTGGCGCTGGTAAAAGGCGAAATAAATGCCAGTGAACCTGTCCTGGCACGTGTCCTGGTTGCCGATAGTGTGCGTGATTTGCTTGGTATTGCGAATCCTCTGAGACCTAGCTGGTCACTGCATCAGGCTATGCAGCGCATCAATGAGGAAGGCAAAGGGGTTGTGGTAGTATTGGCCAGCGAGCAAGGTGGCTCTGATGTATTGGATCAGCTTGCCAGGATCAATGAGATTTCGGATCAGTCGGCACCAATGCCTGTCTCCTCCGGTATTTATCTGAATGTGGGCACTGGTTCGCAAATCCTGCGTGATGTTGGTGTTGGGAAAATGCGCTTGCTGAGCTTTCCTACCAAATATGCAATCTCGGGTTTTGCTCTTGAAGTGGTTGAATATATACCCTGTGAACATGATAACGGACTTACTGAAAATTAGGGTTCGTGGCGAATAACATGACAAAATTAAAAACATTGGAAGGCGATTTTGCCGGAGCGGTCGCAAACTATGTGATTGTAGTATCGCGTTTTAACAATTACATCGTCGACAGTCTGCAGGATGGCGCTATCGATGCCCTGCAGCGCAATGGAGTCAAGGATGCCAATATCACAGTGATAAAGGTGCCGGGTGCTCTGGAAATCCCGCTAGCTGTTCAGAAAGCTGCCCAGTCAGGTGATTTTGATGCAGTAATTGCCCTGGGCACAGTCATTCGAGGTAGCACCTATCATTTTGAAATTGTTGCCAATGAAAGTGCGCGCAGTCTCTCTGAATTAGCCCTGAGTCTGGGTATTCCTGTTATCAACGGAATTCTGACTGTCGAAAATATTGAGCAGGCCATTGAGCGTGCTGGTACCAAGGCAGGTAATAAAGGCGCAGATGCGGCAATGGCCGCAATGGAAATGGTTAGTCTGGTTCGAAAGCTGGATACCTGATAATCCATAACTCGGATATCCATTAATAGTTTTTACAATAATAAATTCTGATGCCTGGTCTCGCCAGGCGGATCTTAAAATAATTTTTCTCCAGGCG
>CBFIIQ010000030.1:21739-40106 GCA_965662685.1 Pseudohongiellaceae bacterium
GAAAATACAATGTCACTGTCTTCTGATAATCCTGAAAAGCCCAAAATTTCCCACAGGAAAAAAGCGCGTAGCATTCTGGTGCAGGCACTTTATCAGTGGCATGTTTCCGATTATCCAGTGAATGCCATCGAAGCGCAGTACCGTGCTGATAATGTTGGCAAGATTGATTGGGACTATTTTCATGAGTTGTTCACCGGCATTGCTTCATCCGTCGAAGAGCTGGATAACTCGTTTACCCCCTTTCTTGATCGTGAAATTAATCAGCTGAATCCTGTTGAGCTGGCGATCCTCAGGCTGAGCGCATATGAACTGTCAAAGCGCATTGATATTCCTTACCGGGTTGTAATCAACGAAGGCATCGAACTGGCTAAAAAATATGGCGCTACTGAAAGTCATAAATACATCAATGGCGTACTTGATAAACTGGCGCGTGAGAGTCGCCAGATTGAAATTAAAGCTGGCGCTTGATAAGCCGGCAAACCTCAAGTCCGGTCATCCTTTCCATGATATCTGAGTTCGACATTATTCGTACCTGCTTTGAACAGGAAGGGCTCGCTGCCACTCCCGGTGACACTGTCATTCGTGGGATTGGCGACGATTGTGCGCTGTTAAAGGTGCCGGCCAACAAGATGCTGGCATTTTCCATGGATACCCTGGTCTCAGGCATCCATTTTCCTGTTGCGGCGCCACCTGGGCTTATTGCCAGCCGGGCTCTGGCCGTGAATTTGAGTGATCTCGCTGCCACAGGCGCAAAACCTCTGGTATTTACATTGGGATTAACAATTCCGGAAGCTGATCAGCCCTGGCTCGAAGCATTTGCCGCGGGACTGAAGACCATGGCAAAAGAATTCCACTGTTATCTGATTGGTGGCGACATGAGTCGCGGTCCCTTAACCATAACCATCCAGGTGCAGGGTCTGGTAGATGATAATCAGGCAATTTTGCGTGATGGCGCTCGTCCCGGAGACAGGATCTATATTACAGAATCACTGGGTTGTGCTGCACTGGCCCTGTTAATGTTTGAGGGCAAGTTGAATGATGTTTTGCCAGAAGAGCAGGACATCATGAATCGTGCTTTCTACAGGCCGAAGGCAAGAATCGATGCCGCAGTAGCCCTGGCCGGGTTTGTCAGTGCCGGAATAGATATCAGTGATGGCCTGCTGGCGGATCTTGGTCATATTTGTGAGCACAGCAAGTGCTCGGCAACAGTCAATTTATCGGCAGTACCGCTGTCCCCGCTGGTGGAAAAATATCTCGGTCGCGCAGCAGGGCTGAATAAAGCGCTGAGTGCAGGGGATGACTACGAATTGATACTGACCGTAGCAGCAGCACAAGAGCAGTCATTTCTTGAGGCCGCCAGCGGGTTGCCGGAAAAATTAACCTGTATCGGTGAAATCACAGAACAGAATGCGGCGCATAGGGTAAGCTGTATTGATGAAAATGGTAGTATGGTGAGCTCCACTCAAGCAGGCGCTGGTGGCTATATGCATTTTCAGGGAGATAACTGATATGACTGATGCCGGGCAAGATAAGGGTGAAGTTAAGGGGCAAGTCCGCTTAAGTAACCCGGTGCATTTACTGGCTTTCGGCTTTGGTTCAGGCCTGTCACCGCGAGCACCTGGAACGATGGGCACCATCGTTGCTGTTCCACTTTATCTGCTGATGGTCCATTTCCTCAGCCCTTACTCCTACCTGGCGCTGATTATCGTCACCTTTGTTATCGGCATCTATTTATGTGGGCGCACCGCTAAAGATCTCGGGGTCCATGATCATGGCGGTATCGTCTGGGATGAATTTGTCGGCTACTGGATAACCATGTTTATGGTACCGCTTACCTGGTACTGGGTGCTGGCAGGATTTATCCTTTTCCGTTTGTTCGACATCCTCAAACCTTTTCCAATTGGCTGGCTCGACAGGAAGGTGGGGGGAGGGCTGGGCATCATGGTTGATGATGTTCTGGCTGGAGCCTATGCGGCTATTTGTCTGCAGATAATAATTCACCTGATTTCCCGTTAGTTACAGTAGCTACTGTCTTTTTCCAGCCAATCCTGTCTGTTTCATCAACCTGCTCGCTGCTATCCGGCTGCCCTGTACCTTCGAGTGGCAAAATTCTCGGCTGGAATTAACTTGTTGATATAAAAGAATAAAAAAGAAACTGGACACGAAAATTTCAATCCCGGACAAGTCTGGTCCAAGTAGATAAAAGTGAGCAGGATAGTTTCAGGCTCAAATCATGGTCATGTTCGGCCGAGATGTTTATACTTGCACCCCCATTTTCAGGGCTCCTTGCGTTCAGCCCGGTTTGGGCTGTTTTGAACAGTTGTGTTTGCCGGCAACTTTAGTGACGAAAGAGAGCAGAATTAAACTCATACTGAATATCCAGGAGTGGTAATTTCATGCGTGAATACATGCAATTTTATATTAATGGCGAGTGGGTTGACCCGGTAACACCGCGCGCTCTCGACGTGGTTGATCCGGCGACTGAGGAAGTGGCAGGCCATATCAGTCTTGGTGGTGATACTGATATAGATAATGCTGTCAACGCTGCTGCCAATGCCTTCAAGACCTGGTCAGTGACAAGCAAGGAAGAGCGCCTTGCTATATTAAACCGCGTAGTTGAGGAATTCGAAAAACGCGTTCCGGAACTGGGTGAAGCCATTACTGAAGAAATGGGCGCGCCAAAATGGCTGGCGGATGGTACTCAGGCTGCCATCGGTGTAAACCATTTTAAAACCGCTGTTTCGGTTCTGGAAAAGTTTGAATTTGAAGAAGATCGCGGCACCAGCCGTATTGCCAGAGAGCCAATCGGAGTGTGTGGCTTTATAACGCCCTGGAACTGGCCTATTCACCAGATCTGCGCGAAAGTAGCTCCGGCACTGGCAGTGGGCTGCACCGTGGTACTGAAGCCTTCTGAAATTGCCCCATTCTCCGCCAAGATATTTGCCGACATTCTGGATGCTGCCGGCGTTCCTGCAGGTGTATTTAATATGGTTAATGGACTCGGTCCTGAGGTTGGTCATGCCATAGCAGCGCACCCGCTGGTAGATATGGTGTCCATAACCGGTTCCACCCGTGCCGGCATTCAGGTTGCTGAAGCAGCGGCTAAAACGGTTAAGCGAGTGCACCAGGAACTGGGAGGCAAGAGTCCGAATATTGTGCTGGAAGATGCTGACCTGGAGAACGCTATCAAGGGTGGCATTGCCGGAATTATGATGAATTCCGGTCAGTCCTGTCGTGCCCCCACGCGTATGCTGGTACCGAACAAGTTGATGGATCAGGCGTGTGAGATTGCAAAGGAAATGACAGAAACCTGGACTCCTGGCGATCCCAAGCAGGATAGTCGCATGGGGCCGGTAATCTCCGAAGCCCAGTGGAATAAAATCCAGGGGCTTATTCATAGTGGCATCGAGCAGGGCGCGAAACTTGTGACTGGTGGTGAAGGACGTCCTGAGGGACTGGAGAAGGGGTATTACGTCAAGCCTACCGTATTCAGGGATGTGAAAAATGACATGGAGATTGCCCGCGAAGAAATTTTTGGTCCGGTATTAAGCATTATCGGATATGACAGTGAAGAAGAGGCTATCGAGATAGCCAACGATACCGAATATGGTCTGGGAGGTTATGTGCACAGCAAGGACATTGATCATGCCCGCGCTATCGCATCGAAAATCAGAGCAGGTTACATCAGTATCAATAATGCAGGACTGGACCTGAATGCCCCATTTGGCGGATATAAACATTCCGGCAATGGACGTGAATTCAGTGATCAGGCATTTGGAGAGTTTCTGGAGTATAAATCCTTATTGGGTTATACCCCGGCAGCCTAACTTAAACGGGATTATGTGCCACTGTGTCAGGACAGGAAACGAACTGATTGGCATTGCAAAATCAGGCAGTTACATGTATCGTAGCGCCTTTTTTTCGACCCCCAAAAACTAGAGGAAATCATCAACAATGAGCAAAAGCTTAGAAGACTTATTGCAGAGTGTTGACAGCCCGGTTGATATGATGCGCAATTCCAAAATTGGCGCCTATGTCTATCCAGTTGTAGCACCAGAATTTCATAACTGGCGTAGTGAACAGGCTGCCTGGCGCGAATCAGCAGTGCTGTTTGACCAGAGCCATCACATGGTCGACATCTACATCAAGGGTCCGGATGCTATCAAGCTGCTGTCAGATACAGCAATTAACAGCTTTGAGAACTTTCCGGTTAACCGTGCCAAACAGTACGTCCCTGTAAGCCACAGTGGTCACGTAATCGGCGACGGCATCCTGTTCCATCTTGCTCAGAATGAGCTGGTATTTGTAGGTCGTGCACCTTCAGCTAACTGGATTATGTATCACGCTGAGACTGGTGGTTATGATGTAGAAATCATCCATGATGACCGTTCTCCTTCCCGTCCAATGGGTAATCCGGTTGAGCGTATTTCCTATCGTTACCAGATCCAGGGTCCTAATGCCTGGCCGATCATTGAAAAACTGCACGGCGGCACTGTTGAGCAGCTGAAATTCTTTAACATGGCTTCCATGAATATCGATGGTACTGAAGTACGTACCTTGCGTCATGGTATGGCTGGTGCACCAGGTCTTGAAATCTGGGGTCCCTATGCTGAAGGTCAGCGTATTAAAGACGCTATCCTTGAAGCTGGTGAAGAGTTTGGTATCGTTCCTGTTGGTTCACGTGCCTATGCGTCCAATACGCTTGAGTCTGGCTGGATTCCATCACCACTGCCTGCTGTTTACTCTGACGACCGTATGAAGTCTTACCGTGAATGGCTGCCAGCAGCCAGCTACGAAGGTACTGCGGCTATTGCCGGTTCCTACGTTTCTGAAAACATCGAAGACTACTACGTGACTCCTTACGAAATCGGCTACGGCCCATTCATCAAGTTCGACCATGACTTCATCGGCCGCGAAGCCCTGGAAGCCATGCAGAACGATGATCATCGTAAGAAAGTAACATTTGCCTGGAACAAGGAAGACGTGGTTGCGGCTTATGCCACCATGTTTGAAAAAGGCCCGAATGTTAAATACATGGATATCCCTATTGCCAACTACGGCAACTCCTCTTTCGACGCCATCATGGGTGGTGACGAAGTTGTTGGTCTGTCCATGTTCTCTGGCTACAGCTACAATGAGCGCAGCTGTCTGTCTCTGGGTACAGTTAACTCTGACATTGAAATTGGTACTGAAGTAGTACTGGTTTGGGGTGAAGAGCCTGCTACAGAGAAGACCACTGTTGAGAACTCAACTTCCATGAATATCCGCGCGATTGTCAGCACGGTTCCTTATGCAGAAGTTGTACGTGATTCTTACGTTGAAGGCTCATGGCGCAAGAACTAAGAGTTTAGCTCTTATTAAAAAGCCCGCTTTATGCGGGCTTTTTTTTGCTGTTTTTTTTAATTGACTGAAAATCCAGTGCTGCTGTTTTGAGCCTGGTTCAAGTATTTGCGAACACAGGCTCAAAATAAATTAAAAGCTGTTGGAATGAATGCAAGGTAAAACGAGGTAATTAAGCTTCTGTGAATACAAAAACTTCATTTCTTATCAGGTTTTCAGGAATCTGATGTTTTATTTCTTCATGTAGCTCCGGGAGTTTTGACCAGTGCAGCCCCTGATGAAAATGATGGGCTGTGTGGTAGCCAAGGTTGCCAGTCAAAATATTGAACAGGCGATTGATATTATTATATGAAGCCACGTACTGATCGTCAGTATCCAATCCGGAGTGATGATCGTAAGTAACCCAGGCTGTGAAGCAAAGGCTGATCATCATGGGTAATACAAATAACAACATGGCTGGTATAAACCTATACCAGCAAAGCAGGGCCAGAATTAAAAAGGTGAGGGTAGAATAAACTATAAAGTCACGCTGAACCCTGACAAACTTTTTACCTACCTGGAAGCCTCTAAAGTAAGCTGTTCCTGCTATGGTTAAGGTATATTCCAGGGAATTCATTGCTTTTCCATCCTTACGCTTCCAGGCACTTTCGTCTTTGCTCTGGTCGAGGAAATTTCTATGGTGTCCCAACACATGATGCAGTACCCAGAGGTTTGTTGTAGCTCCGGTATGCAAAGCATAAAAAAACTCGAGCAAGCGATTGAGGGGCTTCGAAAAGAACGTTGGCGTATGTTGATGGTGATGATTCCATGCGCAGATAATTCCCTTCGGAATAATCATTAGCATGAAATAGAGGAGAAGCAACCAGATATTTTCCACTAGAAAATATGCAGTGAAGTCGAGAATACTAAATAGAAGGACAATACAAACCGGCAGGCGATCAGCAGCAAATCTAAACATAATAAAGTCGGCCTGGAAAGCCGCTGGTCTCAGCAAAAAGTGCCAGAAAATCAGGCTTTTGTTTAACTGTGAGTATACTCAAGTTAACTCTATAATTATATGGTTGCCCTCTGGAAAGCAGAATTTTACTGATATCCATGCTTTCGCAAATGATCGTTTCAAGATTGCTTAAACTAGCGTAATGTGGATGCTGGAAAGCGCAATTTTGCTCCAACGCAATCTTCAAATATCGCAATATTCAAATATATAGTTGCAAGGCACTTAAAGCCTTCGCAACTTTCAAGGTTTCCTGTCTATGAAAATATATGGTTTCTCAGAGAAAAGTGATTCAGAGCTCAAACTCCTTTCGGAAGTTAACCTGGTGGCAGAACCTGCTACTCTCAGGGATCTGGCTTCTTTTCTTTATCGCTGTGCCGATGAAATGGAAGAACAGAATGAAGGCTGGGAGCAGGATCATTTCGATAGTAATGAAGTAGTGTGTCCGGATTTCGTTGTATTTAATCCAGACATTGTTGCCGACTAACTTTTTATATATAAATAGTTATAAATAACATGTGGTTATATTGATACTGCTCTTATTCTTCCTTCTGCGAGGAAGTCGGAGGGTTGCTCAGGATCACTTCGCGGTGCGGGTAAGGAATTTTAATGTTGTTGGCTTTGAAGCTATCCCATAATGCGAGCAGCACCTGACCACGAATATTGGTCAGACCGTTTTTTGGATCCTTGATCCAGAAACGCAGGACGAAATCCAGGGATGAATCCCCAAATCCAGTCAACCAGCATACGCTGGGCCTGTAACTGACTACCCGTTCGACTTCCTTTGTTGCTGCAACGGCAAGTTCCGCAACCTGATGCGGGTCGGAGTCATAGGCTACGCCGAATTTGACTTCAATACGGACCAGTTCATTGGAAAAGGACCAGTTGATAACCTGTTGGGTAATAAAGTCTTCATTGGGGATCAGATACTCAACCCCGTCACGGGTAATGACCGAAACAAATCGAGCGCGCAGTTCATTAATCCAGCCAAATGTTTCCCCTAGCGAAATGGTATCACCGGGTTTGATGGATCGATCTGCCAGGATAATAAAACCGGAGATGAAATTGGAAACGACTTTTTGCAGGCCAAAACCAATACCGATACCAATTGCGCCTGATAACAATGACAGTACCGATAAATCAATGCCGATACTGGAAATCGCAATAACCAGGGCAAAGACAATTAAGGTGATACGCAGTATTTTTCCCAGCAGGACTCTTAATCCTGGTGACAGATCCTCATTGCGCAATAGTCGCCTTTCCAGAAAATTCCCAACAGAAATCGCAAGCCAGAGGGTCACAATCAGCATCAAGGAAATTTTCAGAAGCAGCAATAGTGAAACCCTGAAGCCACTGATAGAAAAATCAGCAGCATCCAGAATGCCGGATACATTGTCATTAATACCAAGTATTGAAATTGCCACATAGATCCAGCCAGTGATGGCGATGAACCGGCGCAGCGGACGGTTACGAATTGACTGGGTGACGACTGTAATTAGCAGCCATACCATGGAGAACAGCAGCGCCAGATAAATCAGGTAAGTGCTGGGCCAGTTCGCTGCACTGAGAATCAGCCAGATAACACTGATTTGAATAACAAAGAAAAACCATTCCAGACGGCGCAGGGTCGAACTGATAATGCGCAGTAGTTCAGGGCTGTCTTTTATTTTTCTTGCTTTGCTTTCCAGCCAGGGTTTGGCCTGTCGGGCAAACAACAATGAAATGATGTATAGAAAAACGATAACCAGAATCTGTAAAAGATTCCCGGTTTGTGTTACCTGGTCTTTTAAAAACTGAAACACTGTTGTCAGTGAATCAATAATTATCTGCAAATCAAAGGGCATAGTTAGTTGCTGGCAATTGATTCAATTTCAGGATTTTTAAAAGCATACCCCAGAATACTCCGGGTGAATAATTATTCCCATGACTATTTGTCGGAGTTGATGGCCTGGTCCAGCTTTAACGATTATTGGTCACTTTTAATCAGGTTTGAATTTCAAACAACCCAAAAAGAAAAAGGGCATCTGTGTCTACGACCCGGATGCCCTTTAATTAAAACAAGACAGATTATTGTTCCATCAAGTCAGCTCTTAATGACAGCAGCCAGTTCTTGACCGCATCCACATCGTCTTCGGACAACAAGTGTCCCAGGTTGGGCATGCCACGACCAGCAAACGCGCCTTCGCGAACAACGTTCTGGATGATGTCGTAGGTAGCCGGAGCGGCATACCGCAGATCAGCTAGGGCACCACCACTGGCGCCTCCGGCGCCATGGCAGAGCATGCAGTGTGTGGTGTACATATCTTCACCATGGGCAAGTACAGCCGGATCATCATTGAAGGGGATAGCTGTCAATTCCGGTAATGGCATACCTTCAACCGGAATAATTTCGCTGCCACCGAGTCGGAAAGTCCAGAGTCGGCCTTCAGGTTTGTAGGCGCCACTGGAGTTTGGTCCAATCAGACCGCTGGATCCGCCCCAGCCAACCAGAACAGAAACATATTGAATGCCGTCCAGTTCATAAGTCATGGGTGCAGCCATAATGCCTACTCCCAGGTCAGCTTCCCAGACCATCTCACCATAATCTGCGGTAAACGCCCTGAAGTAGCCATCAGCGCCGCCCTGAAAGACAAGGTTTCCTGCTGTGGCGAGAGTGCCTCCATTAATAGTGAAGTCATATTCCTTGACCCAGCGTGGTGCCCGGGCAACCGGGTCCCAGGCCAGCAGTACGCCGGGGGAGTCATAAACCGGACCGGTACCACCGGCATATTCATCATCAGGACGTAGCGCCCTGTCTACCTGGGTGCCCATACCGATACCCAGATTCCAGCCAGCACTTTCAACTTCCCAGTTTTCGTCATAGGAATAGGGGAATGCGCCACCCTGCATGGTGGGGACATAAAGCAGCCCCGTATCCGGGCTGAAAGACATGGGATGCCAGTTGTGGGCACCGGAAGGGCCTGGTGTCAGGAAAGAAATGGCATCGTCATAACGCGCCTGGGGTGTTTCGATGGGACGACCACTTTCCAGGTCAACGCCTGAAGCCCAGGTAACCTGTGCATACGGGTCGGCATAAATCAGGTCACCGGATTCGGCATCGAGTACATAGAAGAAGCCATTCTTTGGAGCCTGCATCACTACCTTGCGCGGCAAACCATTAATGGTGATTTCAGTCAGCATCATTGGTTGCACAGCGGTGTAGTCAAAATTGTCCGCTGGTGTGGTCTGGTAATACCAGACAACACTGCCGTCATCCACATTAAGCGCAACAATCGAAGACAGGTAGAGGTTGTCGCCAAAGCCTTCGCTGCGGTGTTCGTGGCTCCAGGGGGAACCATTACCGGTACCGACGAAGACCAGGCGCAGTTCCGGGTCATAAATAATGGAATCCCAGGGGTTGCCGCCACCACCAGCTTTCCACCAGTTTCCCGCCCAGGTAGAGGCTGCGAATTCAACATCAGCATTTTCAAAACCGTCGGCAGGATTACCTGGTACAACCCAGAAGCGCCATTCAATATCACCATTGTCGGGATTGTAAGCAGTGAGATAGCCACGTGTACCCAGTTCAGCACCGCCATTACCAATCAGGACCTTGCCGTCAGCAATTCGGGGAGCACCGGTAATGGTATAGGGTTTGCTCTGATCGACAGTGACTTCGCTCCAGACCACTTCACCAGTGCCTGCGTCCAGGGCCACCAGGCGACCATCAATAATGCCGGCAAATACCTTGTCATCATAAATAGCTACACCGCGGTTAACCACATCACAGCAGGCTTTCCAGCCCAGGGATCTGTCTACCTGCGGGTCGTAGCGCCAGAGTTCCTCACCGGTGCGGGCATCCACCGCGAAAACCACAGACCAGGAAGCCGTAGCATACATAACGCCGTTATGAACCAGAGGAGTCGCTTCCAGACCTCGGAATGTGCCAGTGTCGTAGGTCCATGCCACGCCCAGGTTTTGTACATTGCTAAAATCGATCTGATCCAGTGGGCTGAAGCGGGTTTCGCCAGGATCTCGGCCGTAGGACAGCCATTCCTCACCGCTGTTTGCCGCATTGGCCAGGTCTGCATCGGTAACACCTGCTTGCATTGTCGGCGCTGCAGTAGTGGCCGCTGGAGCGGTTTCTACGACCTCGGTGGATTCCTGTGAACAGGCACTCAAAGTCAGAATTAGCAAGGATATAACAGGGAGGACCGTGTTCTGTCGAACCCCTTTGAATTTACTAAACATCATGAATACTTCCCCTTAATTACTTTAAAACCCAGGCGAGCAAGTCTACAACATAATCTAGTCACAAGTCACAAGTCACAAGTCACAAGTCACAAGTCACAAGCTACAAGTCTCAAGTCACAAGTTTCAAGTCTCAAGTCTCAAGTCTCAAGTTACGAGGAGGCTACTGTAATTATCCGGGTGAAAGGGCTTTGCCGAAATGAAAACCAGAAATTATGAGCTTACTCAATACCCACTTGTGACTTGAGACTTGTAACTTGCGACTGGTCGTCAGGCGCGACTAGCGCCTGAGGAGCTTCAGCCAGCGCCAGAAATTGAGCAAGCCGGACAGTGAGCTGGCCAGATAGGTGAGGGCACAGGCTGTGAGGATGCGTCGAGCCGCACGATAATCACTGTTACTTATATACCGGCCTTCGCGCAGAATGGGTAACGCGCGACCAAAACTGGCGTCGAATTCCACTGGCAGGGTGACAAAATGCACAATGGTATTGACCAGCATGCTTAACACCACCACCAGAAACAGGGCGGGAGCAAGACGCGCACCGGCTGGGGTGAAGGCCACCAGAGGTAAAATCAGCAGGGCAAAACCGCCAGCTCTTTCCAGTTTTTGAGCGGTTCTGACCATGTTGGTTCGTGTCGTCAGGGGTTTATAGTTTTTTGCATCCTGCAAGGCATGGCCAAATTCGTGGGCTGCCACAGTAATAGCAGTTAATGAGCGTTTATCCAGATTGTCTTTGGACAGGCGAACAGCCTTCTCGGTGGGATCATAATGATCACCCATATCGGTCCCTTCGATCTTCAAATATCCCATATCAAACTTTTTGCGCAGGTGCTTGATCAGTTCCGCGCCAGTACCGGGAATATCTTCACGATGGCCGCTGTATTTCTGCAGTATATGTTTTGCCCAATACTGGGGGCCCAGAATGAGAGCAAATAGAATAATGCCAAGTATAAGGTAAATCATGAATAAGACAGGTTTCTCTGGAAAACAGTGATAGCGGGCCTATGATCAGTGTTTCAGGGTATACAGTCAAAGCAGCATAATACAGCCCGAAGTATTCGTTGGTAATCAATCAGGTGCTGGTATAATTTTATCCAGGTTTTCAGCAAGCGTTAAATTGTCCGTTCCTGCAAAAAAGTTTCCCAAATTATGCAAATCAAACCCGCACTCCATGCAGACCCAAAAACTTTAACCTCCGGCTATCAGAGTGCGGAACCCTTCCCGCATATTGTGATAGACAATCTGTTTGATAATGATGTGCTGGAAAAAGTGCGTAATGTTTTTCCCCGACCCGATGGCATGGAATGGCGACGATTTGATAATCCTGAAGAAAAAAAATTGGGCTTCTGGCATACCTGTGACATTGATCCTTTTTTATATGATTTTCTGCAAGCTATGAATGCGCCCCGCATGCTGGGATTTCTTGAGCAATTGACAGGTATTGAAGGGCTTATTCCGGACCCTTATTTTGGTGGTGCCGGTCTACACCAGATCTTGCCAGGAGGCTTTTTGAAAGTGCATGTTGATTTTAATGTACACCCTAAACTGAATCTCGATCGACGCTTGAATATGTTGGTATACCTTAACAAGGACTGGCAGGAAGAATGGGGAGGTCAGCTGGAATTGTGGGACCGGGATGTCAGTCATTGCCATGAAAAAATCACACCACTTTTTAACCGAACAGTGATTTTCAATACCTCGGATTTCTCCTACCATGGTCATCCCCATCCCCTGCAGTGCCCGCAGGGTGAAAGTCGCAAGTCGCTATCCTTTTACTATTACACCAATGGGCGCCCTGAAGCGGAGCGTTCTGATTCACACAGTACGTTGTTTACCAAGACGCCAAACGAATGAGTGAGCTAAGTAATAACGAGCGGCCTGATTTCTTTATTCTTGGCGGCATGAAATGCGGCACCACGTCGCTATTTAATTATCTTGCACAGCACCCGGATATACTGCTACCTGCAGAGAAAGAGCTGCACTATTACGATATACATCGCTATCAGGGTCAGACCCTGTCTGAATATCTTGAACGATTTCCGCGCAAGCAGGGGCAGCAGGTAACGGGAGAGGCAACACCGTTTTATTTGACCCATCCACATTGTCCTGAATGGATACATCATGATTTCCCGCAGGCAAAATTTATCGTAATGATGCGCAATCCAGTTGATCGTTTTTGGTCCCAATTTAATCAGATGAAACGTTATCGACATTATTCCGGCACTCCGGAACAAGCGATTGCGCTTGAGAAAAGTGAAGGTGATCTCCACTGGCAGAAGTTGCTGGCTGATCCTGAACGCCCGGTGGATGATCTAAAGATGTGCTCATTGCTTCGGCGTGGTTGTTACGCAAAGCAACTGGATAACTGGCTAAAATGGTTTGATCGCGATCGCTTTTTGCTGCTTTTTACGGAAGACCTGATGAGAGATCGGGGGAATGTCGTTAATCAGGCCTTGGAGTTTCTTGGCTTTGATTCCGCATCTGGTCTGAGGCTGGATAAACTGCATCATACGCAGGAGTATTCGCACATGACTGACAAGCTCAGAAGTGAGCTGGAAAATTTTTATGCACCACATAATCAACGCCTTGCTGATTTAATGCAGGTAACCCTTCCCTGGTATGTATATTGAGCTGGGTATTTTTGGCCGCACTTCAGTCTTTTTTTGTAGATATATTTCAATCATTCAAAATATAAACTTGTTGTAAGTTACAAATAGACAAGAACTTAAGCTTGACTGGCGCTTCATCCATTTTTTGCTGTTTTGCCAAAATTGTCAGATGTTTGGCAAAATAATACTGATTCCGGGGTAAACAGCACTGTTTTCGTCAATATTTGCTTAATAATTAAGGCTTTTATGCTTAATAACACAGTAAAACGGATTTATTTAACATAGAATGGAGTTGTTAGATCGGTTCAAAGTTGATTTGGATTGATTCTAGAGCTGCTTTAGCAATGGTGATAGCGACAGCAGCATTTTTTATTCACCACAACAAGATGATTATATTATGAGTAAAGGTACAGTTAAGTGGTTCAATGCAGATAAAGGTTTTGGCTTTATCACTCCTGAAGATGGCGGCAAGGATTTATTTGTTCATCATTCTGAAATCGAAGCAGGTGGCGGTTACGCAACCTTGAATGATGGCCAGGAAGTTGAGTTTGAAGTTGGTCAGGGTCAGAAAGGACCGTGCGCTAATAAAGTAAAACCAGTATAAGGCAGAACATTAAGCGTGCCAGTATAAGAAAAATAATAGCACGCTGAATAAGTAGTACTTACAAAAAGGCGCATAAAGAAATTCTTTATGCGCTTTTTTTTTATCCTGTAAATGCTCACGCCCCGGCGAGTTATTTTTTTCTGAACACCGGTATTGAAAGTATCCTTTGTTAAATGAACCATACGCATAAGCAACACCATGCGGCCCGCATTGTTTATATTCCTCATGGCGGTGGGCCGATGCCATTATTAAAAGATCCAGGGCATGATGCCCTGATCAACTTTCTTCAGTCTTTTTCAGGAAGAGTTGAGCGCCCCGAAGCTATCCTTATTATTAGTGCGCACTGGGAGGAGGTCAGTCCGAGCCTGACCAGCGCCTCAGCACCTGATTTGATTTATGATTATGGTGGTTTTCCGCCAGAGACCTATGCCATTCAGTACCCGGCTCCCGGAAGTCCTCACCTGAGTCGTGAAATTGCAGCATTACTTGAATCTCAATCTATTTCGACAAGACTTGATGATCAGCGTGGCTTTGATCATGGTATGTTTGTGCCATTGAAACTGATGTACCCGGAAGCTGATATCCCTTGTGTTCAGCTCTCCCTGCTCAACACTCTGAATGCGCAAGATCATATTGCTTTTGGTAAAGCGCTAGCTCCCCTGAAAGAAAAAAATATTCTGATCGTCGGCTCAGGAATGTCTTTCCATAATCTTCGCTCGTTTTTTATGCCTGGCCTGGTAAGTGAAGAGGAAAACCTTGCTTTTGATTCCTGGTTAAGAGAAACCTGTGTAAGTGAAGCTCTTACACCTAAAGAAAGAGAAAATCGGCTGATAAACTGGCAGCAGGCTCCTGCGGCATTGAAATGCCATCCCAGACCCGAGCATTTGTTACCCTTGCATGTATGCTTTGGCATCGCCAGTGACAGCAGCAATGAGACAGGCGTCAATGCTGAGCTGGTATTCAGTGATGAAGTCATGGGACGCCGAGTCAGCGGTTTTTTGTGGTAAGGGAAAATCCTGTCAGGCAGCTTTAGAGAATAAAGCGGGGAATAAAAAAAGGGCGCCCAAAGGCGCCCTCACTATTTTCAACATTCTTATTATTAGTATTTATAGCTTTCTGGTTTGAATGGACCTTCAACAGGAATGCCCAGATAATCTGATTGCTGCTGGGTCATCCTGGTGATGACGCCACCAAAACCTTTAACCATACAGGCTGCCACTTCTTCATCGAGAGCCTTGGGCAGCACTTCAACTTTCAGGTTTGCCTTTTTAAACGACTCGTCCAGGTCAGCAAACTTTCGTTCCCACAGATACATTTGAGCCAGTACCTGGTTGGAGAAAGAACCGTCCATGATGCGAGAAGGATGGCCAGTAGCATTACCCAGATTGATAAGGCGTCCTTCGGACAGCAGAATCAGATAATCTTCATTGCCATCAGCATCCTTACCTCGAATAACACGATGAACCTGTGGCTTAACTTCATCGAGCTCCCAATGCTCACGCATATAGGCAGTATTAATTTCGCTATCAAAGTGACCGATATTGCAAACAACCGCATTGGATTTAAGTGCCATCAGCATATTCTTGTCGCAGACATCTACATTACCAGTTGTGGTACAGATCAGGTCTGTATTCTGTAGTAATGCTGTATTGATACAGTCTGGTTTGCCGGTATTTATTCCATCTATATAAGGAGAAACGACTTCATAGCCGTCCATGCAGGCTTGCATGGCACAGATAGGATCAATTTCAGAGATTCTGACAATCATGCCTTCCTGGCTCAGACTCTGCGCAGAGCCTTTGCCTACATCACCATAACCTACAACCAGGGCTTTCTTGCCTGACAAGAGCATGTCAGTACCACGCTTGATGCCGTCGTTAAGGCTGTGACGACAACCATACTTGTTGTCATTCTTTGACTTGGTGATAGAGTCATTCACATTGATGGCTGGAACCTTGAGTTCGCCTTTTGCCAGCATTTCGATAAGACGGTGAACACCGGTAGTGGTTTCCTCAGTGATGCCATGAACATTGTCGAGAATCTCTGGATACTTGTTATGGGCCATGGAAGTCAGATCGCCACCATCGTCAAGGAGCATATTGCAGTCCCAGGGTTTACCATCTTTAAGGATGGTCTGTTCGATACACCACTCGGCTTCTTCTTCTGTCTGGCCCTTCCAGGCATAGACGGCAACACCGGCAGCAGCCATAGCGGCAGCGGCATGATCCTGTGTAGAGAAAATATTACAGGACGACCAGCGCACTTCTGCACCCAGTACCATCAGGGTTTCGATCAGTACGGCGGTCTGAATGGTCATGTGAATACAGCCAATGATTTTTGCACCGGCTAGTGGTTGACTGGCACCATATTTGTCACGCAGCGTCATTAGTGAAGGCATCTCTGCTTCCGCCAGAGTGATTTCCTTGCGGCCAAATTCGGCAAGGCCAATGTCCGCGACTTTATAATCTTCTTTGCTCATAATCTCGTCTTTCCTTTAATAAAAAGGTCAGGGTAATGACTTACCCTGACCTGCATATCATTTAAATGTTAGTTGAATTTTTGATAATAACTATCTGCAATCGGAGACCTGCAGTATGCAGGAAGCCTGCTGCCTACAGACCAGCACCTGATTTCAGTGCGTCAGCTTTATCAGTTTTTTCCCAGGAGAACTGCTCGCGACCAAAGTGACCATAAGCTGCAGTTTCACGATAAATAGGACGTAACAGATCCAGCGTGGCAATGAGACCGGCAGGTTTGCAATCAAAATTCTCGCGAACCAGCGCAGTAATCTTGCCATCATCAATTTTGCCAGTACCAAAGGTATCTACCAGAATGGAAGTAGGTTCGGCTACACCAATAGCATAGGAAAGCTGAACTTCACATTTTGATGCAATACCCGCTGCTACGATATTCTTGGCAATGTAGCGCGCCAGATAAGCAGCAGAGCGGTCAACTTTGGAAGGGTCTTTACCGGAGAAAGCACCGCCGCCATGACGTGCCATGCCACCGTAGGTATCCACAATAATTTTACGACCTGTCAGACCACAGTCACCATGAGGGCCGCCAACGATAAACTGACCGGTGGGGTTGATATGGTACTTGGTATCCCCATCAAGCAGTTCTGCAGGCAATACTGGCTTGATGATTTCTTCCATGACAGCTTCATGAAGCTGTTCCTGGGTTATGTCGGCGCTATGCTGGGTAGAAAGAACAACTGCATCAATCGAATGTGGTTTGCCATCTACATAGCGATAAGTCAGCTGACTTTTTGCGTCAGGCAAGAGGAATGGCAGTTTGCCGTTTTTTCTTACTTCAGCCTGTTTTGCTACCAGCAAGTGTGAATAAGTGATTGGGGCAGGCATCAATACGTCTGTTTCATCGCAGGCATAACCAAACATCAGCCCCTGGTCACCAGCACCCTGTTCCTTGTGCAGACCTTCTCCGGCGGTAACACCCATTGAGATGTCGGGAGATTGTTTGCCTATGGCATTCAGGACGGCACAGTTGTGGCCATCAAAACCTTCCGAAGAACCGTCATAACCAATATCAAGAATCACGCCTCTGATGATTTCTTCAACGTCAATCACTGCGGTCGTGGTAACTTCGCCAGCAACCAATGCAAGACCGGTATTAACCAGAGTTTCTACTGCGACTCGTGATTTGGGATCCTGCGCCAGCAGCGCATCGAGGATGGCATCAGATATTTGGTCAGAAACTTTATCCGGGTGTCCTTCAGACACAGACTCAGATGTAAACAATACTGCTTCAGTCATGCTTTGCTTTCCTTCTATTATTTGCAGACCACACTGTGTTCGTTTTCAAATCATGCGCCAGGCTTTAGCGGCCTTGATGCCAGAGTTAAAAGTTACATGTGTGACAGCATTCGTCACAACATATATCACAACTACAGGGGGTCTGCTTACTGGTTATAGATTAGATTAGATTTATCGAAGGTTTATTATAATTACCTGACCTCATTCTCCCCCCGGGATTTTACTGGTCAAGTACCACGTTTGGTAGCCGCTTCGACATTTCTCCTGAATCTTACGAAAATACCTGCAAACCTGTAATTCTTCAGACCGCCCATTGGCCATGGTCAATATCACCAATAGCAGGTCAGCTTGATAAAGCTGCTTCCAAAATCTGGTAATGGGAGGTACTGGTTATCTGAAATATTCTATATTTTTATAATCAGACCGGAATTACAGAGGCCAGAATGTATCACCCTATCAGCCTTTAGGCAAATATGCTTATAGCAGTAAATCCACGATATAAAAGGCTGTAAATGTGCCCTTTGTGTGTAGCAAATTAGACTTGGCTGGGAGACAATAGCCAGCCTTTGCGAAAGCCAAATAAAAGAAACTGTCACGATTCTGAAGTGCTCGAATCCAAGTCAGCCGTTAAGCAAAACTATTAATTTAAAAATCGGGTAGGAGAAGACGTATGCCGGCTGAAACCACCAGCATTTCCGGTAATAACGCAGACAGAAAAGCGAGCAGGAAAGCCTGCGCTGACGCCATTCGCGTGCTCAGTATGGATGCAGTTCAGAAGGCTAACTCAGGTCATCCGGGCGCGCCCATGGGTATGGC
>CBFIIQ010000031.1:0-40067 GCA_965662685.1 Pseudohongiellaceae bacterium
CGGGGAAAGTCAGACATCTGCGTCAATCCAGGGGCTCGAAGCTCTGGCAGAACTTAAACAGGCGCTGAAAGAAGAAAACGACAAGCAGAAATAGCAGGAATTGCAGGAATTGCAGGAATTGCAGTATTTAGAACAAGCATTAAAACTGATGTAGGCCTTATATTTAGCTCATAGCCCATATAATGCAAACAAAAGTTAACCAGAAAGACTAAAATCAGAATATAAACAGGATACAACCGAGGTAGTTCACCATGGCCGTACAAAAAAGTAAGGTTTCACGATCCAGGCGTAATATGCGTCGCAGCCACGATTCACTTGGAACCGTTACGATCTCCACTGATACTGAAACCGGTGAAAGACATCGTCGTCATCATATGACTCCCGATGGCTTTTACAAAGGCAGACAAATAGTCAGAAACAACGAAGACTAATCCGTTTGTCAGACTCTCGACTTTCTTGATTGCCCGTATGAACATGGCACCAAGGCAGTAATTTCGGGAACAACGATCAGGATAGTGACTCAAGAAAGCAGCCTCGCAAAGGCTGCTTTCTGTTTTATGTAGTTTACGGATCAAGTTTACGGATCAAGTTTGCGGATCTAATTTGCGGATCAAGTTAACAGGATTAGAACCGGAAAAAGGACTCTAACTGATGAATTCCAGTCATACAGGTTTTATTTTTCCAGGACAGGGCTCCCAGAAGATCGGCATGCTCTCGGAACTGGCTGAATCTTTTGCTCTGGTGAAAGAAACCTTTGCCCAAGCCAGTGATGTCCTGGGTTATGACCTCTGGGCACTGACCCAGACCGGTCCTTCTGAAGAACTCGCCAAGACCCATATCACTCAACCCACAATACTGACGGCATCTGTCGCCATATGGCGACTTTGGCAAGACCAGGGCGGCATAAAGCCCGGGCTTATGGCCGGCCATAGTCTTGGTGAATATTCTGCGTTGACTTGTGCCGGCGTTATTGATTTTGCTGATGCCGTAAGCCTGGTTCAACAGCGTGGCCAGTTTATGCAGGGTGCAGTTCCGCTCGGGGTTGGAGGCATGGCGGCAATTATCGGTCTGGATGACGAAAAGGTGATAGCCGCCTGTGAACTGGCAAAACAGGGTGAAGAGGTTGCGGCGGTTAATTTTAACTGTCCAGGGCAGATTGTAATTGCCGGTCATAGTGACGCTGTTACAAGGGCAGGGGAGTTATGCAAGGAAGCGGGCGCGAAGCGCGCACTGCCGTTGCCGGTTAGTGCTCCTTTTCATTCCGTGCTGATGAAGCCGGCTGCCGGAAAATTTGCTCTTGTGCTTGATGATGTTAGCTTCAAGTCCCCTGAAATCCCTGTATTGCAAAACTTTGGTCTGGATTGCGCCACTGATCCTGCTGTCATCCGTAATAACCTGGTAAACCAGATATTCAGCCCGGTGCCATGGATAGATACCATCAATAAATTCGCTGCAGCGGGGATTAAACAGGTACTGGAAATAGGCCCTGGGAATGTACTTGCCGGCTTTAACAGGCGAATCCAGCCAGAAATAGAGGCATTATCAGTGAATGATCCTGCCAGCCTGGAAAAGGCAAGGTCTTTAGGCGAGTCTGCCGCATAAATCGGAAAACCAACTATGAGTGATGAAAACATGAAAGTGGCCTTGGTCACCGGGGCCAGTCGAGGAATTGGCAAGGCCATTGCACTGGAGCTTGGAAAACAGACTACTGTGCTGGGTACTGCAACCAGTGAGGCCGGTGCTGGGAAGATTTCAGCCTATCTCTCTGAAGCAGGCATTAATGGCAAAGGCTATTGTCTGGATGTCTCCTCTGAAGAGTCTATCAACGCCATGGCAAAACAGATTCAGGAAGAATTTGGGGCAGTGGCAATACTTGTCAATAATGCCGGTATTACCCGCGACAATATCCTGATGCGCATGAAAGCAGAGGAGTGGGATCAGGTAATTAACACAAACCTCAGTTCAATATTTCGTATGACCAAAGCGATGGTGCGGGGCATGACAAAGGCTCGCTGGGGGCGCATTATCAGTATCAGTTCTGTGGTAGGGTCCAGTGGTAATATTGGACAATCAAACTATGCTGCTGCCAAGGCTGGACTGGAAGGGTTCTCCAGAGCCCTGGCGATGGAGATTGGGTCTCGTGGCATAACTGTAAATACAGTGGCGCCAGGGTTTATTGATACCGATATGACCCGCGAATTGTCTGAGGATCAGACACAGGCTCTGCTCGGTAAAATCCCCCTTGGACGTTACGGAATGCCTGAAGAAATAGCTGCCGTTGTGGCTTTTCTGGCGTCAGATCAAGCAGGATATATAAGTGGTGAAACAGTCCATGTGAACGGCGGAATGTACATGGCATAATTATCGTCGATATTGCCTTCAGTATTGGCTTTGTTAGCAAAGCAAAGTCGGAAAAACAAGGATTTTTTGAAAGATAAAATTAAAGGTTTTTTAACATTACATAATTAATTAAGTTACGGTAAACTGCGCTCAATATCGGGTCAGGCCCCGTTGCCAGTCAACACTGTTATTAATATGAATGTTAGTCTGGAAGTCAGACTAAACTGAACTCGGAATTATTTATTTTTTACTTATAAAAAGAAACTTTGTAATCCAGGAGCTAGAAAAAATATGAGTAGCGTTGAAGAACGAGTAAAGAAGATTGTCGCTGAGCAACTCGGAGTTAAAGAGGAAGAGGTGAACACAGGGTCATCATTCGTTGAAGACCTGGGTGCAGACTCTCTCGATACAGTGGAACTGGTCATGGCACTGGAAGAAGAATTCGAAACTGAAATTCCCGACGAAGAAGCCGAGAAGATCACGACAGTTCAGCTGGCAATCAATTACGTTAACGAGCACCTGTAACACTATTTGTTACAAGGACTGTTCAACGTTAGTGAACAATAAAAGCTACTTCCGGGTTAACCGGAAGTAGCTTTTTTATTGGCGCCTTTATTTGCCTGGAATTGGCATGGTTTGCAGGTGTCAGATAAAAAACGTTTGATGAACGTTGGTTGATGTGAATGATGTTAATTAGGCAGCCGGACTGGCAACTTAGCTAATGAGCTTTCCCCGTTGTTTTATCGTAAAAGAATTAAGTATAGTTAGCAGCTAGCCACCAGGCGTTGAGTTCCAGAGGATTCATAATTGTCCAAAAGAAGAGTAGTAATAACAGGCATGGGGGTAATCACCCCGCTCGGTAACAGTGTAGAAGAAACCTGGTCAGGTCTGAAAGAAGGCAAGAGCGGTATTTCTGCTATCGATGAGTTTGATGTCTCCGCCTACAGCACTCGTTTTGGTGGTCTGATCAAAAACTTCAACGTTGAAGACTATATGCCGCTCAAGGAAGCTCGTCGTATGGATGAGTTCCTGCATTACGGATTGGCTGCCGGAAAACAGGCCATTATTGATGCAGGTATCCAGGACGCCGGCTATTCGCCTCTTCGTATCGGTGTGGCTATTGGTTCAGGTATTGGCGGTATCACTAATATTGAGAACACCGTTGAACTGATCAAGAACAGTGGCCCGCGTAAGGTATCCCCGTTTTTTGTGCCTGGCTCCATCATCAATATGATTTCCGGCTCCCTTTCTATTGAGTTTGGTCTGCAGGGGCCGAATCTGGCTATTGCAACTGCCTGTACTACCGGAACTCACTGTATTGGACTGGCGGCGCGGATGATCGCCTATGGTGATGCGGATGCGATGGTGGCAGGTGGCGGAGAAAAATCAATTTCAAAGGCCGGTCTCGCCGGGTTTTGTGCTGCACGGGCTTTATCTACACGCAACGACGATCCAACCAAAGCCAGTCGGCCCTGGGATGCAGATCGCGATGGTTTTGTACTCAGTGACGGTGCCGGGGTATTGGTACTGGAAGAATATGAAGCAGCAAAAAAACGTGGTGCCAATATTCTTGCGGAAGTCGCTGGCTTTGGCATGAGTGGTGACGCCTATCACATCACCTCGCCTTCGGAGAATGGTGAAGGGGCAGCCCGCTGCATGGTTAATGCCCTCAGTGATGCTGGCCTGAATTACGATCAGCTCCACTACATTAACGCTCATGGGACCTCGACACTTGCGGGCGACAAGGCTGAAACCATGGCGATAAAGTCTGTGTTTAACGAACACAGCAAAAACCTGCCAATCAGCTCTACGAAGTCGATGATGGGCCATTCTCTTGGCGCCACAGGGGCTATAGAAGCCATTTTTTCCATTAAGAGTCTGCTGGACAACATTGCGCCGCCTACCATAAATCTTGAGCAGCCAGGCGAGGGTTGTGATCTGGACTATGTGCCCAATACTGCGCGGGACGTCAAAATGAATGCCGTCATGAGTAATTCATTCGGCTTTGGCGGAACCAATGGCAGTCTCGTCTTTACCAGAGTCTGAGGACAGGTAATGATCGTCAATGGATCAACTCAGGATACCATTGCCATCAATGATAGAGGCTTGGCCTACGGTGACGGCGTATTTGAAACCATCCTGATTCACGGGCATACCCCAGTTCTCCTGCAAGCGCATCTGGATCGACTCGAGTCTGGGACCATGCGTTTGGGTATCCCGCTGGACCGAACACAACTGGAACAGGAAATAGGCGATTATTCGCAACATTTTCCTGAACACGGTGTGCTTAAAATCATAGTCACCCGTGGGGTAGGGGGAAGAGGTTATCGCCCGGCAACCGCCCATGACACCTCGCGCATTCTCAGCCTTCATGCCTTACCAGATTATCCAGGAGACCCCGGCAAGCTGGGAATAGCCGCTTTTGTCTGTAATCAACGCCTCGCCATTCAACCGTCTCTGTCAGGGATCAAACATCTGAATCGCCTTGAACAGGTGCTGGCTTCACAGGAATGGCCTGATGAGAGCTTTATGGAAGGCATCATGCTGGATTCCAGAGGCACTATTATTGAAGGAACCCGCAGTAATATTTTCTGGAGTGAGTCCGGTCATTTGTTTACCCCATCACTTAACGATTGTGGTGTGGCAGGCATCATGCGTAATTATTTGTTAAACAGTATTGCCGAAGCTAAAGAAATTAATGACTGCTCTTTAGACAGGTTACTGGGAGCTGATGAAATATTTATTTGTAACAGTGTCTTTGGTATCTGGCCGGTCAATAGTATTCAAAGCGGAAGCAAGAACGTCACTCTGGTGCCTGATGGTTCGGATAAAAATTTTACGCAGCAGGCACAAGGCCTGTTTCAGGGATTGCTGAAAGCCGATGCTAGCTGACAAAAAACGAGTTCTGCTTTGGGTTTATATTTTACTTGCGTGTTCGCTCGTACGCGGAATCTTTTTTTTTCTTCATATCAATGCTCCTCTGCAGCTCGAGTCTTATCAGAGCGCACAAAGCGATGAGAATAATACTTTAAGCAGGGATCTTGCCGGCTACAGCGTAGTCATTGAGCCTGGAACTACCTTCACGGGACTGGTCAACAGACTCGCTGATGAGGGTATTCTCGAGTATCCCTTTGATGTCAGGCTATATGGACGTCTTTCCGGACTGGCAAGCAGTATCAAGGCAGGTGATTATCTGCTGACTGCGGGGATGACACCACGCATGCTGCTGGAAAAACTTGTTAAGGGTGATGTCATTATTTACCAGGTGGTGTTACTGGAAGGCTGGACGCTGGTTCAGGCATTGGCAACCATTCAAAATCACCCCATGATCATCAGTACCCTGGAGGCTGATAGCCCGGAACAATTAAGGAGCGAATTACAGTCGCTGCTGAAAACTGAAAAATACCCTGAAGGGATGATCTTTCCGGATACCTATAATTTTAGTCGGGGAACTACTGATCGTGATTTATTAATACGTGCCGCAAACACCATGCAGACGGTATTGGCTGAAGAGTGGGAAGGCAGAGATGTCGGGCTGCCATATTCCGAACCTTATGAAGCACTGATTATGGCGTCCATCATAGAAAAGGAAACCGGGCTGGCCTCGGAGAGAGAGCAGATTGCCGGTGTTTTTATCCGGCGTTTACAGCAGCGAATGCGGCTGCAGACAGATCCGACAGTGATCTATGGTCTGGGAGACAGCTATGATGGTGACCTCACCAGGACTGACTTGCGCACGGCTTCACCTTACAATACCTATATGAACAGTGGATTGACGCCGACACCGATTGCCTTGCCAGGCCGGGAAGCGATTTCGGCCAGCCTGCATCCTGACCAGAGTGATACACTCTATTTTGTCGCCAAGGGAGATGGCAGTCATTATTTCTCCAGCACACTTGAGGAACATCAGCAGGCAGTGCGGCAGTACCAACTTGGAATTTCGGAATAAATTTAACAGTGCATCACAATCTGAATAGACTGGAAAAACAATTTTAATCAGTTCTCAACTAAACAGCCCATTCTGGACAAGACAATGAAACCCCATCCCAACAATGCTGAATTTATTGTCCTTGAAGGTGTCGATGGCGCAGGTAAAGGTGTACAAAGCCGTATGCTGCTATCTGCCATGCAAGCCGCTGGTGTGGATGTAATTCTAACGCGTGAACCTGGCGGCTCTCCCGGCGCAGAAGAAATCAGGCGGCTGATTGTCGAAGGAGAGACCAATCGCTGGGATGATATGACGGAATTATTACTGATATATGCGGCGCGGCGTTCCCATGTCATGGATACCATCAAGCCCGCATTGGAAAATGGTACCTGGGTAATTTCCGATCGCTTCGCTGACTCTTCAAGAGCCTTCCAGGGTGTTGCTGGAAATCTTGGCATAGATGTTGTGGATAGAATGCACAAGGAAACACTGGGTGATTTTAATCCGGATTTAACGCTTATTCTGGATCTGGACCCTGAAATTTCACTGTCACGGGCTGACGCCCGCGGTGGAGTCGAAGACCGCTTTGAGCTGAAAGGCTTCGATTATCAAGCCCGGGTCAGAGAGGGATTCAGGCAGCTTGCAGAAATGACGCCGCAATCAAGAAAACTGATTGATGCCTCCGGAACGGTCGAGGAAGTGAGTGAAAAAATTCTCGACTGTGTTAATGCTCATTTCAATTTAGACCTGAGATTATCAGCATGAGTTATGCTGAGCATGCAACAGAATTACTGCCATGGTTGCGAGTGGATTATCAGCGACTGCTTGAGCTGAAAGCGAGCCAGAAGCTTGCGCATGCTTACCTCTTCGGCGGTCAGCAGGGGTTGGGAAAACTCATTCTGGCGAAACATTTCGCCCATTATTTATTGTGTACCAATCCGTTTGACAATCAGCCCTGCGGAGAATGTCGTGAATGCCAGTTACTGGCATCAGGAACACACCCTGATCTGAAAATGATTCAGCCGGAAGATTCCAGTGAAATAAAAATACAGCAGGTAAGAGACTGTATTCATTTTATTTCACAGACTTCGCAGCGAGGTGGCTATAAGGTTATTATCATTGCGCCTGCGGAAGCCCTTAATATCAATAGTGCCAATGCGCTGTTGAAAGTACTTGAAGAACCTTCGAGCAACACGTTGTTAATTCTGGTTTCACATCAACCGGCTTTATTGATGGCCACCATTCGCAGTCGTTGCCACTTAATGAAATTTCATCGTCCTGCAGCTGATCTCGTAATTCCCTGGCTGGAATCTAAAAATGTTCGTGCCTCAGCAGCTGAGCTCTTGCGGATAGCCAATAATGTTCCGTTGCGTGCGCTTCATTATGCTGATGAAGATGCACTTCATGACAGAACAGTTTTGCATACGGTATTGGAAAAATTATTACAGGGGGAAATGGATATTGCGGAAGCGGCAGGGCAGTGTGAACAATTCACTCTGGAAGATAATATCGAAGCCATGATGCTTTGTTCTTCAGATATTCTGGCAAGAAACCAGGTGTCGGATACTAATGTCACTGAGGACTTGCATGATCATGACCTGAAAAATCTAGCCAACTTTTTTCAGGATGGTACTAGACTGAAAGCGCTTCATGGCTTTTATCAGGAATTACTTAAAGCACGCCGTGCCATTAGCAGCACTTCAAACCCGAATAGATTGCTGGTACTTGAAGGATTGTTTTATAGCTGGTCTGCTACGGTCAGATAATATATTTCCGCTACCGGGAAGCGGTTCTGTATAGATTGAATTAAACACAAGGAGTGTGGTTACGATGACGCTGGCTAATTTAGCAAAGCAAAAAGAGCCTGAAGAAGTAGTAGCGCAATCTTCGAATCTTTTTTTTCTCTCAATTGCCAATACCGAAATTTTGCAGTCTATTTATCTGGGTTATATCAGAAATGGAGGAATTTTTATTCCGACAAGAGGAAGCTATGCACTGGGTGATCAGGTTTTTGTCTTACTCTCGCTTGTTGAGGAAAAAAGAAAAGTGCCATTATGTGCTGCAGTAATATGGATCACGCCGGTTCAATCCCAGGAAAACAAATATCCAGGCATTGGCGTGCGCTTCATTGATTCGGAGAACAAGGCGCGTGGAGTAATAGAACGCTGTCTGCCTGAAGCAAAAAATTCTTCAGAAAAACTTTCTGACAGCAGCTTTCATTTTATGATGTAAGCGATATTAGAATTGATGTGTCGGCATTTGTAGAGTCCCGGGAATAGAATGCGGGAATAGAATGCCGGGAATAGAAAGCAAAATAATTATCATTAGCTTGGCAAAAGTTTAAAGACAGTCGCGTTAACGATTCAGTAATTCAGTCACATAATCACCAATGGCAAGGCTTGCTGTCAATCCTGGTGATTCAATACCAAATAATTGTACAAGCCCATCGTATTCGAATTCCTTTCCATCCTGAATCACAAAATCTGCAGTGCCGTCTGCAGTTTTTAACTTTGGCCTGATGCCACTGTATGCCGGTTGTAATACTCTGCTTTTAATATCCGGGTAATAATTCGCGATAGCTTTTTTGAAGTGTTCTTCTTTCTTGATATCTACTGAATAGTCGAGACTGGAAACAGGCTCGGTGTCAGGACCAAATTTCACCTGTCCGGACATGTCCAGTGTTACATGCACACCAAGGCCACGAAGGTTTTTCTCGGGAAGAGGGTAGATAAGATGTCTAAAAGGAGTCTTCCCCTGCAATGTGAAATAGGAGCCTTTAACCAGTTCCTGAGGGGGTATTTGTTCCGCAGGAAAATCAGTAATACGTTGGGCCACTGATTGTGCAGATAAACCGGCAGCATTGATCAGTTGGCTGCAAGTAAAGCGATAATCCATATCCTGGCTGATGCAGGACACCAGATAAGCATTAGTGTTTTTCTCGACAGACAGCAGTTCTGTCAACGGGGCAAATAAAATTCCGGCAGTTTCAGCATGGTGCAATAGTGACTGCATATAGGCATGGCTGTCTATAATTCCACTTGCAGGTGAAAACAGGCCAAGGCAGGCATCGACTTCAGGCTCCATGGAATTTAATTGCGACTTTGTTAGTCGCCGCAGGTCATTGACTCCATTCGCTATGGCTTGTTGATGGAGTGAGTTAAGTTCATCTTCCTGATGTTGCGCGCCAATGATTAATTTGCCGGTATTTCGATATGGCACATTATTGCTTTTACAATAGTGATAGAGTTGCTGACGCCCCTCTACACACAAGCGGGCTTTGAGGGAGCCGCCAGGATAGTAAATTCCGGCATGAATGACTTCGCTATTACGACTACTGGTTTCCTGGCCAAACTGCCTGTGTTGTTCCAGCAGCACTACAGATCGTTTTCCCAGGACAGGGTGAGAGGCGATTTTCCCGGCGATAGCGAGACCGACAACACCGGCACCGACTATACATATATCCTGATGGTCCAGTTCAGACATGTAATCAGAACCAGAAAAGTATGGTTTGAAGGCCCGGGCTCAAGACTTAGTAACCGGCGACGCCGCCCACTATCCTCGGATCTGACATGCCATCTATAAAGCCCTCTTCAAACATTACCGAGTTGGCTTCTCCGATGGTGCGACGTGACCCACTTAAGCCCTGATGGCCCATGGCTTCCAGTTCGCCAACCACTTCATCACTGAAGGCACCAATTTCGTAGCGCACAACATTGGGCATCCACTGATGATGAAAGCGTGGACTGGTCACGGCATCTTCCAGTGACATGTCATGGTCAATGACATTCATTACGACCTGTAAAACCGTATTAATGATGGTTGAGCCACCCGGTGAGCCGGTCAGCAATACAGGTTTGCCATTGCGGGTTATGATGGTGGGTGACATGGAGCTAAGCATGCGTTTACCCGGTTGAATTTCATTTGCAGTACGACCAATCAGGCCATAGGAATTGGGTGAATTGGGCTTGCTGGAAAAATCATCCATTTCATTATTTAACAAAAAGCCGGCACCTGGTACGACAATGTGATTACCATAAGAGCGGTTCAGCGTGGTTGTCACGGACACAGCATTGCCATCATCATCAGCTACCGAATAATGAGTTGTTTGCGGACTTTCTTTGCCCCAGCTTCCCGCTGTAATTGTGGCGCTATCGCCGGCTAATTGCGGATCGAAATTGGCAAAACGCTGACGAGCATAATCCTTGGAAGTGAGCATGGAAGAAGGAACGTCAACATAATCCGGATCGCCGAGATGTTCTGCACGATCAGCATAGGCTCTGCGCTGGGCTTCAATCATCAAGTGCACGGTTTCCTTGCTACCCCAGCCCAGGCTGCCAATATCATAAGGCTCAAGCATATTCAGCATCTGTACCAGCAGAACACCGCCTGAAGAGGGGGCTGGCATGGACCAGATATCATAGCCACGGTAACTTCCATGAACCGGATCGCGCCAGACAGGTTGATAATTAACCAGGTCTTCATGACTGATCAATCCGTTGTTTGCCTGCATGTCTGCAACAATCAAAGCGGCCACGGAACCTTTGTAAAAGCCATCACGTCCCTTTTCGGAAATGGCGCTTAAGGTAAGAGCCAGATCCGGTTGACGCCATAGTGCACCGGCGTTCAGTGGTGATCCATTGGCTGAAAACTTTGCCAGAGACGCGGGGTAGTTTCGAAAACTATTGAAGTGACCCCTGAATTGCCCGGCAATTTCCTGGTTTAGAATGAATCCTTCTGCGGCCAGTCGAATCGCAGGGGCGAGTACCTGTTCACGACTCAGGGTGCCATATTTTTCCAGTGCTTCAAGTAATCCGGCCACTGAGCCTGGTACGCCTGCGGACTGATGGCTGTTTACGGCAAGGTCTCTGTCCACATCGCCATTGTCATCGAGAAACATATCCCGATGCGCTGCAGCAGGGGCTTTTTCACGATAATCGAGAGTCAGTACTTCTCCGTTTGCCAGCGAGATCACCATAAAGCCACCACCGCCGAGATTGCCGGCAGAGGGGTAGGTGACGGCCAGTGCGAACCCGGTTGCGACAGCTGAGTCTATGGCATTGCCCCCCATTTCCAGGATTTCTTTACCGACTTCAGAAGCAATATCTGATCGTGAGGACACCATGCCTTGCGAAGCACGCTGATATTCGGCAAACGTTAGTGAGACAGGGAAGATGAATAGTGAAAGCAGGAGCAGGAAGCGATTCAATGGTTTGTCCATATTTGAGGTATAAAAACGTAAGGGTTTTAAGATAATAGCCAAGCTAGTTGACCCGAAAAGGCTGCAGATAGTTCGCAGGAATGAAAAAATAAATACTACCAAAAAAATGATGAACTGTGTGACTGGCTTTTGCTTAAAAGCACCTCATGGAGTTGCTTGATAGATTTTACGAAAAGTAAGGTTGATTCGAGCCTTTTCGATACCTGGCTGTTTCGGGATCTGGTGCTGCCAGTTTTGCTGAACACCTTTTCCCATGATGATTAGACTGCCATGGGAAAGGTCACAGAATGATCTTAGTCCTTTTCTGGTTCGATGTTTAAGCTCGAAGCGCCTGGTGGCGCCAAGACTTAGCGATGCGATCAGGGGATCGTTGCCAAGCTCTGTTTCATCGTCGCTATGCCATGCAACACTATCCAGGCCCGTACGGTAATAATTCAGCAGAACAGAGTTAAATTTGGTGTTACTGGATTGTTCAATGGCGCGCTTTAATTCTTCCAGCAAGGGGGTCCAGGGCAGTGGGCTTAGCGCCAGTCCAGAGTAAGCGTAGCGACTGTTTTTATCGCCATACCAGGCCTGCAGGCGGGGAATCGGGACTGATTTGCCGCCAAACCTCAGATGGTCCTGTTGCCAGGGAGTCTGTGATTGCAAGGCATCAAAGTGTTGGTCAGCATCACTGGAAGACAGGAATTCCGGGACGATGAAGATTTCGGCATCCGGCAAGGACAACTTTTCCATTGCTTCAGGTGAATGCCCGGTCTTAAAAGGAAGTTGCAAACTCTGCATAAGAAGTTGTTGTTACTAAAATACCTGTATCAAGTCAGGTGGCAGGGAGGTTGGCGGTGAAATAGCCAGGAATGAACAGCACAAATTGTCCATTTCACGAAAAATCAGTGATGTTGACAGCAAACTGCTTTTTTCAAACATGGTGGATTTAGTGGTTTAGCCTAACAGTTCCAGCAAGGCCTGTTTCTTTTCTTCAGGCAGGTTTTCAAGCCTTTTCGTCAACTCACTTTGCGTGGGCTTCTCCAGTCCCTGCGCTTCCCTTTTGATATTGCCATCCTCGCCAGAAATTCCTGTAGTATCTGTCAGATCAGTATGGTCCATCAGGTGTTGGTGGATATGCTGTTCCAGTACCATAATAATTTCAGAATTCATGCTGCGACGATTTTGTTCTGATAAATGCTTTATTTTCTTTCGTAGTCCTTTTGGCAGGCGGATAACGAATTTTTCAATTAATGCCGGGGAGGGTCTAAAGTCTGATTGCTGCTCGTCATCACCTGACATCAAATTCTTCAACACTTCCTGGTTATCATCTTTGTAATCAGACATTGTTCAATTCCTTTCTGATATTGCATAATTTTTTCGATAATTAGTAACTCATGTGTATACAAATACAGCTGTAATTAATATTAAACCTTTCCTGCATAAATAGGTATATTTTTAGCCTCGCTACTATGGGAATTAGGGCAAATTAAGGTTAGCCTTACGCGCGCTTTAGTACTCTGTATTATTCATAAATTGAGGTAATTGATGTTTGATTTTGACTTGTTTGTAATTGGCGCTGGTTCCGGTGGCGTCAGAACTGCCCGCATGTCTGCCAGCTATGGTGCCCGGGTTGCAATAGCAGAGGATCGCTACATGGGAGGGACCTGTGTCAATGTTGGTTGCGTGCCAAAGAAGCTGTATTCCTATGCCTCTCATTTTCGTTATGACTGCAGTGACAGCAAGGGCTTTGGTTGGGAGGGCAGTGTGCCTGCTTTTGACTGGAATGTACTCAGAGATAATAAAACCGCGGAAATCAGTCGGCTTAATGGTATTTATGACACGCTTCTGGATGGTTCAGGCGTTACTTTATATAACGGACGCGCCAGATTGCTTGATAAACATACGGTGCAAATAGGCGAAAAAACGGTTACCAGTGAGAAAATCCTTATTGCCACAGGTGGCTGGCCATTTGTGCCTGAATTTCCCGGTAGCGAACTGGCAGTCACTTCGAACGAGATTTTTGACTTGCCCAGCTTTCCAGAACGCATTCTGGTGGTTGGTGGCGGCTATATAGCCCTTGAATTTGCCGGTATTTTTGCCGGGCTCGGTGCTGACACGGCCTTGTCCTATAGAGGGAACATTCCCCTGAAGCATTTTGACAAGGATTTGGGAGAAAAACTGTTTCTTGAGAGTCAACGTCATATGACTATGTTGATGAACAGTAATGTAGAAAGAATAACCAAGAAAGACAATGAGTTACAGGTAGAATTTAAAGAAGGAAACACCCTTGACGTAGATTGCGTTCTCTATGCCACAGGCAGAAAAGCCAATACTGAAAATTTGGGCCTGGAAAACACCAAGGTATCACTGGAGCCTAACGGCGCGATTACCGTAAATGAGCATTTTGAGACCTCAGAGCCTGGAATCTATGCTCTTGGTGACGTTGTAGGCAGAATGGCGCTGACACCCGTTGCCATAGCTGAAGGCATGGTTCTGGCATCCAATTTATTCAAAAATACCGATAAAACAATGGATTACAGTAATATTGCAACGGCAGTCTTCAGCCATCCGAACGTGGGTACTGTCGGTCTAAGCGAAGAGCAGGCACAGGCTGAATATGGCGATATTGAGGTTTTTGATAGTGATTTTCGTCATCTCAAGCACTCGCTGTCTGGCAATCCTGAGCGCACCTATATGAAACTGATTGTGGATAAGGCCACGGACAAGGTGGTTGGCATGCATATGATGGGTGCAGATGCCGGAGAAATCATCCAGGGTCTGGCTGTTGCCATGCAGTGTGGCGTAACCAAGGCACAACTGGACAGCACCATCGGTATACATCCAACAGCAGCTGAAGAATTTGTCACCATGCGACAGGCGAGAACCTGAACACAATACCTGAGGTGCGTGAGTTCCTAGATTGGTTTTATTACTGATATAACAGCCACAGCCATAATTACCAAAAAGGGAACTATAGACCTGCATCACTATTTCCGGTAATCTTTATTACCGGAAATAGTGTGATAGGAGGATAATAGATGTGTTTAAATTCAATAAGTTAGCAAAGCTATGTATTGACTTGCCTGGACAGACAGGATTTTGAGGTAATTCGGGGGTTGGCACTAAAGTACTTTTAGTCAGGATATTTTGAGTCAGGATATTAAGAGAGTTCTTTCAGTGAAAGTTTTCTTCGATGGCTAATCTTGCCAAAACCGATGCTGCTGCATTGGCATTGTGTTCAGTTTCAAATTCTCTGCGATTGTCAGTTCCTGGATGAGTAATAAACGGGAAAATAAGAAGCTCGGTTAAATCTCCTTTAGACAGCGTCAAAGAAAACTTTGCCAGGTATTTCCCGGATCCAATCACCTTCCTGGTGAAAACCCTAAAGGCTATATTGTTGTAGTTTTCCATTCATAGACCCTGTTAAGAACGTCTTGCTTGTATAGTTTGGGAATTTTAATCGTTACATTTCATTCAATTCAGAGATGTAATTCACACTTTAGACATAATTTTGGGTATTTCATGGTAGTTACTTATCGATAAACAGACGTTAAGATCCAGAGAGCACGATAAACCGGGTTTCAGTTCAATACTCAGGTGGTAAGTTTTGACGGTCAGGACCACTATAAATTGGAGGGTCATGATTGTCATAGTTGACAGAGTATGGGAAATATATTCGGAATATTTGTTTTATATATCAGTATATTATGAAATATATATAAATCACTGCGATTGAAAGTTCCTGAATTGTTTACTTACAACACTGAAACCAGAGAGTCCGATGTCATCAGCTAAAAAGCCTGTCCCTTTCTTCGATACCCTGGAGGAAATGGCGAATCCATACAAACATCGCATAGCCACGGTAAAGCACCTGCTCGATGATGAGCCGGATAATGCTGCCGATGATTATCAGCTCGCCAGTGAGTTCCTCTATTCCTATCGTGGTAGTCCGGACACTTTTTCTACCTATCGTCGTGAAATAGAGCATTTCCTGCATTGGTGCTGGTTGATCGCCAAAAAATCGCTAAAAAGCATCAGACGCGAGGATATTGAGAGCTATATAGAGTTTGCCAGTAATCCGCCCAAAACATGGATTGGAGAAAAAAATGTCTCCAGATACGAGCTCAAGGCTGGTGAAAGGGTGCCTAACCCGGAGTGGAGCCCCTATGTTGTGCACCCCAAAAGTCCCGGGGAAGCGCCCTATTTCCTTTCGCAAAGCGCTATACAGAGTATTTTTGGTGTCTTAAGTAGTTTCTGTAACTTCTTGATTCAAGAAGAATATCTTGAATTTAATCCAGTCTCTCAAATTCGTCAGAAAGGCAAATTCCTGCGAAAAACCCAGTCCACCAAGGCTATTCGTCGACTTTCCCAGTTGCAGTGGAGCTATGTTCTGGAAACTGCAGAAAAAATGGCTGCAGAGGACAAAATTCATGAACGTACACTGTTTATCATGAATGCGCTGTTTGGCATGTACCTGCGCATATCCGAACTGGTTGAAACGGATCGCTGGACCCCGAAAATGGGGGATTTTGAGCGCGATCTGGAGGGTAACTGGTGGTTCAGAACCGTAGGCAAGGGTAATAAGGAGCGCCAGATATCTGTTAGTGACTCCATGCTGGACGCCCTGAAACGGTATCGACAGGCCAGAGGGCTGCCCGAACTGCCCTCACCTGGTGAATATACGCCGCTGGTTCACAAAGCCCGCGGTCAGGGTGGCATCACCAGCACCCGGCAGATTCGAGGCATTGTGCAGGCCTGCTTTGATGGCGCTGAAACCAACCTGCGTAAGGATGGTTTTGCGGAAGAGGCGCAACAACTTACCGCGGCCACTGTGCACTGGCTACGTCATACCGGTATTTCCGAAGATGTGAAACATCGACCCCGTGAGCATGTGCGTGATGACGCCGGCCACGGTTCAAGTGCCATTACTGACCGTTACATTGATGTGCAGCTCAACGAACGCCATGCCTCTGCGCGCAAGAAAAGAATCAAACCGGATTAGTATAATTTACGTAAACACCCTTGAAGATCGCGCACTTAACCCAAACTGAAGACGGAGTGCATTTTTTTGCCAATATTTGAAGATAAGATAGTAAGATGTAAGGCAATTTTATGACGAGAGGTTCTTGCCAGCTTTTAGTGCCGAGCTTCTGATCAGCATTACTTAAAAAGTCGAATGGCGCATAAATTACAGAATCACAGCATCAAGAGTCACATTTATATATAAGGCAGTATTATGAAAAAACGGACATTAAATCAGGCTTTCTCTCTTATCCTGGTATTCGGGTTCACCGCCACACTGGGCTTACACGGGGTTCAGGCGCAGCAACCCCTTTATCTGCCCGCGGATATTCCCCTCGATGTGGATGTGATATTTGAAGAATTGAATGCTGAACCTGCCTACGGTAAAACTACGCAGGATATTATTCGCCAACTCACCAGAAATCATTATTCCGAAATTAACTTCAATGATGAGTTTTCCAGTGAAATGCTGGACAGCTTTATCAAGACTCTGGATGGCACCAGGATTTACTTTACCCAGGCTGATATTGATGAGTTTGAGCAATACCGGACAGAGCTGGATGATCTGCTGCAGGAAGGTAATGTTGATTTCGGTTACCTGATTTTTAATCGTTATCGCCAGCGCCTGATGGATCGACTTGTATACAGCCTGAAACGCATCGAGGAAGATCCGACTGATTTTGATTTTACCGTAGACGAGTTCATTATCGTTGATCGTGCTGAAGCCCCCTGGCCTTCAGACCAGGCTGAATTGACCGACTTGTGGCGCAAGCGTATCAAAAGCAGTGTGTTGTCCATGAAGCTGGACGAAAAAGATAAAACCATGGTCGATATTCGCGAAGAGCTGAGCAAGCGCTATCGTTCCCAGCTGAGCCAGGTGCTAAAGACCAATGGACTCGATGTCTACCAGCGCTATATGGACGCCATGACCATGACATTTGATCCGCACACCCAGTATTACGCTCCCAGAGCCGCTGAGAACTTTAATATGAGTATGCGCTTGTCGCTTGAGGGTATCGGTGCGGTGCTGACTACCGAAGATGAATATACAAAAGTAGTCAGTATTGTTAGTGGCGGGCCTGCCGATCTGGCTGGAGAACTGCAACCGTCAGATCGTATTGTAGGCGTAGCCCAGGGCGATATGCCTTATGTCGATGTACTGGGATGGCGTGTTGATGATGTGGTGCAACTGATCCGCGGCGAAAAAGGTTCAGTGGTTCGACTTTCAGTATTGCCGACGGGATCCTCCCTGGAGCGTAAGGAAATCAGTATTACCCGCGATACCGTCAAACTGGAGGACCAGTCTGCGAAGAAAGAAATAGTTGAAGTACAGTATGGTGGTGAAACCCACAAGATTGGTGTGATTGAGCTCCCTACTTTCTATATAGACTTTGAGGCTCTGCAGCGCCGTGACCCCAATTACCGAAGTAGTACCCGTGATGTGCGTAATCTTCTGGAAGAGCTAAAAGCGGAAGGTGTCGATGGCGTGGTTGTTGACCTGCGTCGAAATGGCGGCGGTTCATTGTCCGAAGCCAACTCACTGGTTGGTTTGTTTATCCGCCGTGGGCCTACCGTTCAGGTACGTGATGCGGATGGCAATAATATTGTTCAGGGCGATTCTGATCCGGAGCTTGTTTATGATGGCCCGCTGGCCGTCCTGGTGAATCGTTTAAGCGCTTCTGCGTCAGAAATTTTTGCCGGCGCCATTCAGGATTACCAGCGCGGCATCGTACTGGGCAGTCAAACTTTTGGCAAGGGTACTGTTCAGGAGCTGATTCCGCTGGGTGAAGGCCAGATGAAGATTACCCGCGCCAAGTTTTATCGCATCTCCGGTGAGAGTACCCAGCATAAGGGCGTGATGCCGGATATTATGATGCCAGATCTTTATGATACTGCTGAGGGCATAGGCGAGAGTGCATTACCTACTGCCCTCCCCTGGGACACCATCGATCCGAATTACTATCGTCCCTATTCCGAGCTGAAAACTATTCTGCCGGAATTGACTGTTGCTCACGAAAATCGTCGCAAGTCTGATCCGGATTTCACCTACATTGAGGCGCAGATCGCGCGAGCGCTGGAAAACAAAGAAAAAAATCAGCTTACTCTTAACGAAGCAGATTTGATTGCAGAACGCGAAGAATCAGATCTGTGGCGTTTACAGATAAGCAATACAAGACGCATTGCCAAAGGCCAGGAACCGTTTGAATCCGTAGCTGCCATGGATGAAGGCGCTGACGAGGAAGAGGAAGTTATTGAAAATACGGCGGGCATCGATCCGGTAGCCACCGATGAGCTGATCAGCGAAGATGACGAGGATGCCGATCCTTATTTACTGGAAAGCGGGAAAATATTACTCGATATTCTGAGCTTGCAGCAAAGTGATGTCTCACTGGCCTTGAGAAACCAGTAAAAGCATTACCAGGTTGATAAAAAGCGCTCCGGGGCGCTTTTTTCACTGTAGATTTCAGTATTTTTCAAAAAAACAGGGCAATAAAAAACCCGACTAAAAAGCCGGGTTTTTAAATATGGCGGAGGAGGAGAGATTCGAACTCTCGATAGGCTATTAACCTATGCCGGTTTTCAAGACCGGTGCATTCAACCGCTCTGCCACCCCTCCGCGAAAGGGGTGAATCTTACCTTAATCATTGTTTCAGTCAACCAGAAACTGGCTGAAAACACGAATATCTACTAACTTGAAACTTCTTGCTTTTAAACCCGGTCTAAGTATGATGAATCCATTGATTTTTGGGGGTTTATCCCCATTATATGTAAGTGAAGCAATCTAAAATTCAATTATCTACGGAGTTAAAAAATGAGTGATTATGGTTACAGGGCAGAGAACCAGGTTGGCACTGGCTTTAAAAGTCACGAATCAATTCTTGCCACAAACAAGGTATTAAAGAATACCTATTTGCTGCTTTCCATGACCCTGCTTTTCAGCGCTGCAACGGCAGCCGTTTCCATGGCCATGAATATTCCCCAGGGCGCTGCCCTGATTCTCATGCTGGTCAGTTTTGGTCTGTTGTTTTGGGTGCACAAGTCCGCTGATTCTTCCACAGGCCTTATTGCTATTTTTGCCTTTACCGGCTGTCTTGGAGCCTCTCTTGGGCCGATGCTTAATTATTATGTAGCGGCCTTTTCCAATGGCCCGATACTGATAATGCAAGCCATGGGTGGAACCGGCTTGATCTTCCTTACGCTGTCAGGTTATGCGTTGACCACGCGCAAGGATTTCAGCTTTATGCGCGGATTTCTTTTTACCGGTCTGATAGTGGTTGTTGTCGCTATGCTGGCAAATATATTCCTGCAGATTCCAGCGCTTTCCCTGGCTATTTCTTCAGCAGTCATCATGATTATGTCGGCTCTGATTTTGTTTGATACCAGCCGGATAATTCATGGCGGTGAAACAAATTATATTCGCGCTACCGTGAGTCTGTATTTGAATATCTACAATATCTTTATTCATTTGCTGCATTTGCTGGCGGTATTGTCAGGTAGCAGAGACTGAGTTAACTGCATAAGTAGTTATAGTCTGTTTTTACTATTACCGAAAAGCCCTGTCTCTTATGCAGGGCTTTTTAATTTCGACTACTTATATTCTTCTACCCCGCTGCCCTGGGTTTAATTACTTAATTCAATAGTTTGTTATAGCCAGTAATAGTGTCTAGCCGTTAAACTCTTCCAGCAATGAAATTTTCAATAGTCATCCAGGGCGCGCCCTGGTCCTCAAATGCCTCTCTTTCGGCGCTTCGATTTACTGAAGCGGTGCTTGAATGCGGGCATGAAATTGTGCGTTTGTTTTTTTACCAGGATGGCGCCAGCAATGGTTCCTCCCTTTGCGTGCCACCGCAGGATGAAATCGATATCCCCGGAAAATGGCAGGCTCTTATCAATGAACATGAGATTGATGCAGTGGTCTGTGCCGCTTCAGCACTTAAACGGGGAATCCTTGATGAAGCTGAAGCTGAGCGCTATGAAAAGAATGCGAACAATTTATTGTCTGGTTTTAGCGTTAGTGGACTCGGGCAGTTGATTGATGCTACTGCACAATCTGACCGTGTTGTCAGCTTTGTACTATAGAGCTTAAAACGGTGCCCTCTTCATTAGAATCTCAATCGCCCCAGTCCTTTCTCATCATAGTCCGCTGTTCGCCCTATGGCAGCCAGCAGGCGCGAGCGGCGCTAGATATAGCGCTGACTGCTGCAGCTTTTGAGCAGCCTGTTTCAATAGTATTTATGGATGAGGGGGTTCTACAGCTGCTTGGGGATCAACAAGCCGATGCTGGCGAGCTGAAAAACATTGGCAAGATTATTACTGCACTTAGGCATTATGAGGTCAACAGTATTATGGCGCATCAGGACGCAGTCGCGCACTATGATCTTGATCCGGAAGAGTTTGTGGAGTCGGTTGAAATCGTCACCAGTGCGGATATAAAAAGCTTGATTGCCGATACTGATCAGGTGATGGTGTTCTGATGATTCTGCATACCATCAACAAGAATAATGAAGCCCTGCACCGCTGTCTGTCGCTGATTGGCAATAAAGATGCCGTCCTGTTAATAGAAGACGGAGTTTATGCCGCGCTGACCAGCAAGAAAAATCAGGCAGTTTGGGATGCCCTGTCCCCTGGGGTAAAAACATATGTCATGGCAGACGATTTGGCAGTGCGCGGCATTTCTGACAAAATGCTGCCCTTTTTTGGCTGCGTAGACTGGTCCGGTTTTGTTTCACTTTCACTGGAATACGAGAAAGTAATTAGCTGGGGCTAAGTACTAAAAATTGCATTATGGCTGAACAACTTGAATTTGCCGGCAACCAAATAGCCCTTGATAAGCAGGGATATCTTGTCAACCTCTCCGACTGGACAGTTGAAGTGGCAGAGGCAATAGCGGCAAGGGAAAATATTGACCTGACTGATGGGCATTGGGAAGTGATTACTCTGCTAAGAGAATTTTATGCGCTACATGACTTGTCACCAATGATGAGAATTCTGGTAAAGCAAATGAAAGAGAAACATGGTGCCAAAAAGGGCAACAGTATGTATTTGATGAGACTTTTTCCGGAGTACCCTGCCCTCATTGCCAGTAAAATTGCCGGTTTACCCAGGCCGACTAACTGCCCTTGAAAAAACATAACAAGACAATGCCGGCAGATCAGAATTATTCGCTAACCTCCCTGCCCTACGAATCCACGCCCTATCCGGTTTTTAAAAAAATCCGGCACATGCCCCTTCCTGTGCTGCTGGCCAGCGGCGATGACAGAGAGAGAAAAGACAGTCGCTTTGAATATATCAGTGCGGCTCCAGACAAGATTTTGCGTACCCGTGGAGAGATCACCTTAATTGAGGTGAAAGGCAGGGAAAGCGTCACTAAAACCGGCAATCCGCTTGATGTTCTTTGCCAGGAATTTCCACTGGAACATAAAACCCGGCGCACTGAAGACTTGCCCTTTACTGGTGGCGCAATCGGCTATTTTGCTTATGAAATGTTGCACCCATGGATTCCTGTTGAGGATGCGCGTCCCCGCGATATTGATTTGCCGGATATGTTGATAGGTATTTACTCCTGGGTGATTGTCATTGATCATCTCAAACAGTTAAGCCATCTTGTGATCCGGGATAGCTGTCCGCCGTCCACCCGGACAGAAGTTATTGAAGCGCTTGAGCAAGATGGCGCTAATCCGGCGGGGAGTTTTTCGCTGTCAGGTGAATTCATCTCAAACTTTTCCCGCGCTGAATATCAGGCGGCCTATCAACGGGTAATCGATTACATTCTGGCCGGCGATTGTTATCAGGTTAATCTGACCCAGCGTTTTACCGCTTCCTGTTCGGGGGATCCCTATACCGCATTTACACGACTGCAAACCATCGCCAAGGCGCCTTTTGCAGCGTTTATGGAAGATGAAAGTCAGACCGTTATGTCGTTTTCGCCAGAGAGATTTATTCAGGTAAAAAATCGGCAAGTGATGACACAACCCATTAAAGGCACACGCCCGCGAAGCAAGGATGTAGCAACTGATTTACTGAACCGGAAAGATCTGGAAAGTAGCCTCAAGGACAAAGCTGAAAACCTAATGATTGTTGATTTGTTGCGAAATGACCTTGGCAGGATTTGCAAAACTGGCAGCATAAAAGTATCTGACCTTTTTGAAACCCAGAGTTTTACCAACGTGCATCACCTGGTCAGCACGATTACCGGTACCCTGGCTGAGGATGATGATGTATTTGAGCTGTTAAAAGCCGGCTTTCCCGGTGGATCTATAACCGGCACGCCTAAGATTCGTGCGATGGAAATTATCAATGAACTGGAAAGTGTCATGCGCTCGGTTTATTGCGGCGCTTTTTCCTGGATTGATTTTTCCGGCAATATGGACAGTAATATATGCATTCGAACTCTGGTCAAGGAAGATGAAAAGATACATTGCTGGGGTGGCGGCGGTGTCGTTGCCGACTCTGTGGGGCAAGAGGAATATCAGGAAAGCCTCGATAAAATTAACCTTTTTATGGATGCTCTAAGTACTGATTTCTAGCTCCCGGACATTTCTGCCCTCAGGTAACCAAGAATACTTGCCATGACAGTGTTATCTATCGCCGAACTTAAACGTCTTACCTGTGACCTTGGTAGCGCTCATACTCTTGAACAGCATCGTCACAGGCATCGTTTGGCTGCGGTCCTGATTCTTGTTTACCAGGGCGTTCATGAACTTGAGATTATTCTGACGCGACGTAGCACTACTCTGGCCAACCATGCAGGGCAGATCAGTTTTCCTGGCGGAACCGTAGAAGAAGATGACCGCGATCCGGTTTATACCGCCCTGCGTGAAGCGCGCGAAGAAATTGATTTGCAGGAACATGAGGTAGACGTACTGGGGATAATGGAAACTACCACCCTGCCCTCAGGCTTTGCTGTAGCGCCGGTGCTTGCTGCTATGGAAAGCTTGCCAGAGCTAATAGCAAACCCGGGGGAAGTAGAGGAAATATTTTCCATTCCGCTGTCGCTGGCGAATGATCTGTCCAGTTACCAGATGGACTTTCTCGAAAAAGACGGTTTTCGTCGTGAGTTTTATTACCTGCAGCATGACGATTATTACATCTGGGGCGCTACCGCGAAGATGCTGCGTGGACTGGCCTTATATCTCAACAGGGGTTCTCATAACCAGGACTCTGTTAACTCGTGGTCATAGCTCCAGGCTTCGTTCACTGGCCTTGATAAATTCCTTTTTCAGATCCGTATAGGTAAACACCGCAGGGAACTGGGGAAACTCTGCAATCACGTTGTCTGGCGCCATGAACAGGATGCCCTGATTCGCTTCTGCCAGCATGGTGGTATCGTTGTAGGAGTCACCGGCCGCAATAACTCGATAGTTCAGTCCATGGAAAGCCTTTACAGACTGACGCTTGGGGTCTTTCTGTCGAATCTTGTAGTCCTCTACCCGTCCGTCAGCCCCAATTTCCAGCCGGTGGCAAAGCAGTGTAGGAAACCCCAGATGCCGCATCAGAGGCTGGGAAAATTCGTAGAAGGTATCTGACAGGATGACCACCTGAAAGCGCTCCTTGAGCCAGTTAATGAACTCAACAGCACCGTCAAGAGGCTCCAGCGTAGTAATAACTTCCTGAATTTCCTGATAGCCAAGCTCATGTTCAGCAAGCAGGCGCAGGCGCTGTTGCATTAGTTGGTCGTAATCGGGAATGTCTCGGGTAGTGGCACGAAGTGCCTCGATACCGGTTTTTTCAGCAAAGGCTATCCAGATTTCAGGAATCAGGACCCCTTCCAGATCCAGGCAGGCTATTTCCAATGAAAACTCCTTATTTTACGTGATCAATTACGCATAAATTGAGGTGGGTGAAAATGAAAAAAGCCATTCTCTCTGTTTCAGGTAATGCATGCAATCCGCATGGCCTTACTTTTTAAAGACAAACACCATATATAGTGGCCTTGTCGATAAATGATACTATATTTTGCGATAGAGTCTTGTTTTTCACTTCTAAGTTATTAATTTTTAAGGCTTTTTTCACGTGGAACCATGTTTAAGAAGAATTTCAGGTTTGTCAGCTAAGTGATTGTAAAAATTGCGGTTTCAAGTAATATCGCCACATTATACAATGGCCTCCCTTTTAGCAGGCATGGTGAATAGTAAATATGTCTTTTCCTGGTATAAAAATTAATGCACTCGCCTCAGAGTACGCTGAGAAAGAACCCCGAGAAATTATCAGTTTCGCATTACAGCAATTTGATGATATCGGAATATCCTTTAGTGGTGCTGAAGATGTTGTGCTCATTGATATGGCCACAAAAGTGGCTAAAAAGCTGGGTAAGACGATACAGGTTTTTACCCTGGATACCGGACGCTTGCATGCCGAGACCTATCAGTTTATTGAAAAGGTCCGCAAGCACTACGACATCAGTATTGAGATCATGTTTCCGGATAAAGCTAAACTGGAAGCCTTGGTTTCCAGCAAAGGGCTGTTCAGTTTCTATGATACTGATCATCACGAATGCTGCGGCATAAGGAAGATTGAACCGCTGAAGCGTAAATTGCTTACGCTTGATGCCTGGATAACCGGACAGCGTCGGGATCAAAGCCCTGATACGCGAAATACGGTTCCCGTGCTGGAACTGGATACTGCTTTTTCTTCAGCGGATAAAACACTAAGTAAATTCAATCCCCTGGCCAACTGGACTTCTGAGCAGGTCTGGCAATATATCCGCATGTTTGATGTGCCCTATAATACCTTGCATGATCGTGGCTATATCAGTATCGGTTGTGAGCCTTGCACCAGGGCAGTTGCGCCAAACCAGCATGAACGTGAAGGTCGCTGGTGGTGGGAAGAGGCAACAGCCAAGGAATGCGGTTTGCACCAGGCTAATCTCATTGCCAAAGACTCTGACTGAAGCAACGCTGATCTGACCTGCTAGATAACGGGAATTTCCAGATCCGCAAACAGTTTTTCTGCCGCGGGCTTGCCTTGCAAACTGATTGCCTCCTCCACCCTAACCTGACTCAGGTGTGGCGCAAACATTTCAATAAAATCATACATATAGCTTCGCATATAGGTTTCACGCCGAAACCCGATGCTGGTGGTGCTGTAATCAAACAGATGACTGGCATCAAGGGCCACCAGATCATTATCTCGTTCCTCAATAGCCATACTGGCAACTATACCAATTCCCAACCCGAGCCGAACGTAGGTCTTGATAACATCCGCATCAACTGCGGTAAAAACTACTTTGGGTTCCAGATTTTGCTTGCGAAATGCTTCATCGAGTTTGGATCTGCCGGTAAAGCCATAGACATAGGTAACAATTGGAAACGCCGCAACCTGCTTGAGACTCAAGCGGCTTTCCTGGCATAGCGGGTGGTCTTTAGGCACCAGTATGCAACGATTCCACTTGAAACAGGGCATCATAACCAGATTACTGAACAGCTCCAGTGCCTCAGTGGCGATAGCAAAATCGGCAGTGCCGTCGGCTGCCAGTTGCGAAATCTGCATGGGGGAGCCCTGATGCATATGCAGACTGACTTCCGGGTAACGATTAATAAAGCCTTTTATAACCTGGGGAAGGATATAACGGGATTGGGTATGGGTGGTGGCGATTTCAAGGCTGCCCTTGTCCTGAGAGGTATATTCCTGGGCAACCGACTGAATAGCATGGACTTTTTGTAGTACCTCCCCTGCGATTTCAATAATTTTATGTCCTGCCGGCGTCAGATTGCTCAGGTGTTTGCCATTTCTGACAAAAATATCGGTGCCGAGCTCCAGTTCAAGTGCGCGGATTTGTTTACTGATACCGGGCTGTGATGTGTAAAGGCTTTGTGCGGCACGACTGATATTGCAATCGGCACGGGCGACTTCCAGAGCATAGCGTAGTTGCTGAATTTTCATAGGCTTGGGGATATTGATAGATATAATTAAAAGTTATAAAAATATAGCAAAATATTATTATTATGAATATGTATTTTCCTCTACAGTGTGCTCTTTTGCTGATGCAGGCCTTCGCTACAGACCATGACTGACTTGGTAATCCTTATATTTTCCGGTGCTCTGGTGGGTTTTGCCATAGGTTTGACCGGTGTTGGTGGCGGCTCTTTGATGACCCCTATATTGCTATTACTGGGTTATCCCGCACCAGTAGCGATAGGAACAGACCTGCTTTATGCCGCGGTAACTAAATGTAGCGGTGTGTTTTTCCACCACCGTAAGCAGAATGTTAACTGGAAAGCCATGACCATGCTCGCTGCAGGGAGTATTCCGGTCTCTGTGGGATTGACTGTGTTGGTGAGAAAATATGGCCTGGCAGAAAGCGAGAATTATGAGGAAGTTCTGACCACTTTTTTGGGCATCATGCTGGTACTCACCTCTCTGGTAATTGCCTTTCAAAAACAAATACAGCGGCGTTTGGGGGCTGGAACAGTGCCGCCTGAGCATCATGGTATCGAACCCCCGTTTTATGGTTATCCACAAAAGCATACGACGATTATCACTTTTGTGCTGGGTATGGTGCTCGGCGTCTGTGTCACCATGGCATCAGTTGGCGCTGGCGCTATAGGTGCCGCGATCCTTTTCCTGCTTTATCCACGCTGGAATGCCACAACTGTAGTGGGTACCGGAATTGCTCATGCGGTTCCGCTTACGCTGGTGGCTGGCCTGGGTTATTTAGCCAATGGTCTGGTAGATATGACCTTGTTGTTGAGTTTACTGGTGGGCTCGCTTCCGGGTATTTATCTGGGAACTCACGTGGGATCGCTGTTTCCGGATAAGGTAATGCGCACAATACTGATTGTTGCCCTGCTGATGCTGGGACTTTACTTTACCGTCCTTTATTAATGGCGCCAGCTGGTTGTTTAGCTCAGGCTTTATCCGCAACCAGATTGGCAATACCATGAGGGACATGACCGGTAGCGACATGCTCGCGCGCTGACTCACAATGTCCCTGTTGATCATCAAAGAAAACATCCGCGTCATAGGCCTGTAAAAAGGAGCCCTTGTCCTGGCCGCCGAGGAAAAGAGATTCATCAATATTAATATCCCATTGGCGCAGGGTTCTGACTACCCTTTCATGAGCAGGCGCGGCCCTTGCGGTGACCAGGCAAGTACGGATTGGCGAATCATCAACACCGAATTCCTGTTGCAGCATATGTAATGCAGAGAGAAATTTCTTGAATGGCCCGCCACTTAACGGCTCTTTTGCTGCCGCTCTTTCGCTACGGGTGAATTCTTCCAGGCCGCGTGTTTTATAGATTTTTTCCGCCTCATCGGAGAACAATACCGCATCACCATCAAAAGCAAAACGCAGCTTGTAGTCATCCATATTGGCTTGCTTGGAATTAAGAATGGTGGCTGCTGCTATACCATTTTCCAGCGCTTTTCGAACGTCCTGCCCATCAGTAGACAAAAACAGGTGAGAGTTAAACGCGGTGATATAACGATAAGGACTGGAGCCGCCACAAAAGGCTGCCTTTTGAATATCCAGTTTGTGCTGTTCTATGGAGTTGAAAATGCGCAGTCCGGTATCGGCAGAGTTTCTCGACAGCAGAATGACTTCTACTCGTGACTTGCCAATCAGGGTATTCAGATTCAGTAATTTTTTTACCAGATTGAAAGCATCGCCAGGTTCCAGCACTTCATCTTCGCGATCGATCTGGTACTGGCGGTAGGCTTCCACGCCCTCTTTGACATAGATTTCATGACTGTCATCCAGGTTGAACAGTGCTCTGGAAGAAATGGCAACAACAAGTTTTTCGGCTAAAGCATTAGTCATGGCAATATTTTATCTTAAATCTACACCTGATGTTGATATCCGGCTTCAGGCACAACTGACACCGGTACCGGCAAGTCCACAATAGCCCTGGGGATTTTTTGCCAGATATTGTTGATGATATTCCTCGGCATAATAAAATTCATCAAGCGCTTTAATTTCTGTCGTTACTGAGTCAAAGCCGGCGGCTTCAAGAGCGTTTTGATAATTATCCCTGCTCGCTAAGACATTACTTAACTGTGCATCATCAAAGGTATACACGCATGAACGATACTGCGAGCCCCGATCATTACCCTGACGCATACCCTGGGTAGGGTCGTGGGACTCCCAGAATGTATTCAGTATGGAGGCCAAGCTGATTTGTGCAGGATCAAAAATAACCAGCACTACCTCGCTGTGGCCAGTCTGGCCACTGCATACTTCCTGGTAGGTTGGATTCGGTGTGAAGCCTCCTGCATATCCGACAGCAGTGGAATACACGCCATCGAGTTCCCAGAACCGTCGCTCTGCGCCCCAGAAGCAGCCCATCCCCAACATGATACGTGACAAATGTGGCGCAAACGGCTCCTGTAAAGGCTTGCCAGTGACCACATGGGCTGTCGGAACTGCTAATTTCTGTTGTCGTCCCGGTAAAGCTTGCTCGCGTGTTACCAGCGCCGATTTATCCAGAAAAGACATAACTTTCTCCCATACTTTCTCCCATACTTTATTCCGTGCTTCCAGCCATAATCCAGCCTGTATTTTTTTTCCGCAAACTGCCGTAATATGTTGAATAACAGGAATTTTTCCTATTGTGAGCAGAATGCGCAACCAGCATAGTGTTTGCATCTTAATAAGCAAGTGTTTTATTGAAAAGAACGGGGGACTGCTTTATTCTTCGCCTCGTTTTCCTGGCAGGGTCAGAATGGCGCTGTCGCAGATACAGGACGTTATAAAACAAGATGTATCTTGAATTTTTTGGCATGCGTGAGCTGCCCTTTACCCTGACCCCGAACACGGACTTTTTTCTGGACCTGGACGGTCATCACCAGGCTCTGGAAGTTGTTCAGTTGGCTCTGGAAAGTGGCGAGGGCTTTATCATGATTACTGGTGAGGTAGGGACTGGTAAAACCCTGCTTTGTCGCCGCCTGTTGAATACGGTTAGTGATCATTTTGTTACCGCCTATATCCCCAACCCTTTTCTTACGCCCGATGGCTTGCTGCTTGCTCTTGCTGAAGAGTTGGGTCTGGACGTTGATCATGAAAAAGGTCGTCATCATGTGCTTGGCGAAATTAACAAGAAACTGATGGCAATCAAGGAGTCCGGCAAACAGGTTGTATTCCTGCTGGATGAAGCCCAGGCAATGCCCGAGGAAAGTATCGAGGTACTGCGCCTGCTGACCAATCTTGAGACGGAAACTGAAAAGCTGCTTCAGGTCGTGTTATTTGGCCAGCCTGAATTGAATGATGTGTTGGCACGGGATTCCCTGCGTCAGCTGCGTCAGCGAATCACTTTTTCCTACACCCTGCCAACGCTGACATTGGAAGAAGTTAACAGTTATATCAATCATCGCTTGAATCGTTCAGGCTTTCCCGGGGTCAATCTGTTCAATACCAAAGCAATACAGGCGCTGGCAGAAGCCAGCGCCGGCATTCCCCGATTGATTAATATTCTTTGTCACAAGTCTCTGCTGGTTGCCTATGGTCGGGGAGATACGAAGATTAATAATGTGCACGTTCAGCGCGCCGTTCTGGACACTGAAGATGCTCGCATCAAGAAAAACTTTACCAACGAGGCCAGAAAGCAGGGACCGAGTTGGATCGCCATAGGCGTAACTGCAGTTTTTGCCAGTATGCTTACTTTTCTGGCTGTATATTTCCTCGATATTTAATAGAATAGGACACTGATTTCAGGCTCCAATAGAGGGCCCTCACAGTGTGATGTCGGTGAGTCTTTCCTTTCCCCGGCAGGATATATTAAGCATAATGAATTAATGGCTTTGCCCCCCGAAAATTATTTCAAAATCGGCCCTTACCTTGGTGTTTTTCAGGGGGCTCATACTGCGCTGAATATCAACGAAGGCATCATCAAGGTGGTTGGCCCTGAAGGGGCTGGAAAATCCAGCTTTTGCAATAAACTGGTCGAAGAATTGCAAGCCCAGGGGCAGGAAATCGTTTATTTTGAAACCCCCCCTGAGTCCTCAGATTATCTTTACGAATTCATCCAGAGCGCTCTAGGCCTTGATAAAGGCAAAAATTTTAATCGGGCCCTCACGCGCTACCTTCAGGAAACTTCAGCCAAGCATAAACTGGTGATCATTTATAATGATGCTGAAAAGATCAGTAAGGATCTTTTCATTCTTATAAGGCTGCTGAATAACATACATGATCACTCCTCCACACTGGTGTCACAAATAATCGTGGGTACGGAGCAGCTGGACGAACTCCTGGATGACCCTGCCCTGCGCTCCCTGACTCAGTATCTTAACCAAAGTTTTACCCTGGCCCCGATGTCTCGAATCGATCTGGATGACTTTTATAGCAGCTACAAGAATGCTTATGGAATCAGCGGCAAAGACATGAGCAACAAGGAATTGACAGACCTGTTTTTACGCAGCAAAGGCTTGCCAGGGAAAGCTGCTGAAATACTGGATAACTTTTTTCGAGCTGAAGAGCTTTCTCAGGACAGTGCTATATCTGTACTAAACAATGCCGAAACACCGGGTCAGATTGGACATAATAATGATGCCCTGGAAGCTGTCGACAAGCCTGCAGTGGAAGTGGATAGAAAAACTGAATCCCGGCCCGCCCCGCTATCAGGCACACAGTCTGAGACAGATCTGGAGTTTTTAGAGAATTTATCTTTGCTTCCCGAAACCGTGCCGGCAGGGGAAACTGTCGCCGCATCATCAGCACTTGATGGAGCGGACAGGTCTGAAAAAGCTGCAAATAAAACTGCTGAACAACAGGAAGAGCAGGTAGAACTGAAAGAACATGTAGAACTGAAAGAACAGAAAGAACAGAAAGAACAAAATCAAAAGCTTCCTCCGGTTTCAGCTGCTGAGGCTGATACATTTCCCGATGTGCTGTTACCTCCGCTCGGCAAGTCAGCAACCACAGAGCCCCCTGTTGTGAGCAAGCGTCACGACCAAGAGCTGGATGAAATTCTCCACAGTGCCGCCACTGCTCCCATTGATCGCGGTGGCCTATACTTTAAAGCTGCCCTGTCTGTAGTGATTGTTATCAGCAGCATGATACTTGCGTTTGTTTTGTCTGGTGAAAGTGACTCAGCGAATAAAAAAGTTGCAGAAATGTTGGCTCCTGATTCTCCCTTGTACCTTGATGAGGTTAGCGACGATTCAACAGGCAATTTCGTTGCGGGCTCCACTAGTGGTAGCCCCACACCAGAGCCTGTCATCTATAGCACGGCGAACCCTGCTAACGAAGAGCCCAGTCTTGTTATCGGTGCCGTGAAGGAAATAAGTACACCATTGATAACTATGGTTGATAATGAGGCTACAGATAACAGTATGGTAGAAAAGAGCCTGCCTGATAATGTGACTGAATCGCTTTCTAATGCTGCTGAAAGTGGATCTTTAACGTCTGCAGAAAGCCAGGAAATGCTCCCGCAGGAATTATCTGTCGATAAGCCGGAGCCAGAAGCAGTAAACGCTTCAGCTGAACCAGTTATTGCTCAAACTACAATAATCACCGCTGACGTAGTCACAAGCGAAGCAGAGGAAGATTTTTATCTGGCTATTAACGCAGCAATCAATGACTGGCTGTTAGCCTGGAAAGAAGGACGTTATGACGATTATCTGGCCACTTATCATTCGGAATTCATCCCCTCATATCATGAAAGCTATGAATTGTGGCAGGAGCAGAGACGCTCTCGAGTCCAGGGAGTGTCCGGGATAAGCCTGAACTTTGACAGACTCGACTATATTGATCTGTCGGAGACTGAATCGACGGTTGAACTCTGGTTGCAATATGCCCGGGGTAGTTATGCCGATGAAACGCACAAACAGCTTGTCTTTAAACTGGATGGTGATAGCTGGCTTATTGTGCTTGAGCGTAATATTGAAGTGATAAGGCTCAAGTAATCAGTCTGTTGATGCACTGCTATCCGCCAAATACTCAATCCAGTGCCGCACCTTTCTTTCTGTAGCAGCAGCTAAATGACACTGGCAACCTATATTTGCGGTTGCTATAGCATCAGTAGCAATTTCTTCCAGTGACTCTAACTTGTTGCGACGCAATTTGGCGGCCATGGCTGGCTGAAAAAGTGAGTAGGTTCCTGCTGAACCACAGCACAAGTGGGAATTATTGACAGTTGGTATGTTATATCCAAGCTGTTGCAATATTTTTTCTGACAAGCCGGCCAGTTTCTGCCCATGCTGCAAGGTACAGGGACTATGGAAAGCAAGGGTCTGACCAGTAGCAGCTCGCAGTGCGCCGAGATCCTCGCCATCAAGAAACTCGCTAATGTCTTTTGCGGCGCGTGAAACCCGGGTCGATTTTTCCCGGTATTCCTCATCCTCCAAGAACAGGCCGGGATAATCTTTAATAAAATTACCGCAACCACTGGCAGTGGAAACAATGGCCTCAGCGCCTGCTTCCAACGCCAAACCCAATTGATCTATGAGACGTTTCGCTTGAGCCAGGCCTTTTGCCTGACTATTGCTATGGTAGTGCATTGCCCCACAGCAATTTTCCCGTTGTATAGTGACAGTGCCAATGCCGAGTTTGGCTAAAACCCTGACAGCGGCGTAATTGGTATTTGGGGAGAGACTGCTCTGGACGCAACCATCGAGCAGGATTACGCGGCGCTCTAAGGTGTCGGATTTTACCTGCTCAGCAGGCAGTTTATTTGCAGCGGATAATTGTCGTGCCAATGAGCCTGGTAGAGCAAAGCGAAAAAAACTGCCCACAGCGACGAGAAAACTGAATAGTTTTTTTGATCCCAGCACTGCCAGAATCAGCGAGCGTTTGATTTTGATAAACCATGACTCACGGGTTGTCGCTTGCAGCGCGGCGCGTCCTATATTGAGCAATTGATGGTAGTCAACATTTGACGGACAGGTAGTCTCACATGCCTGACAACTTAGACAGCGATCCAGATGTGTACGGGTTATGCTGCTTGCCGTACCCGATTCCAGTAACTCCTTTACCAGGTAGATGCGACCTCTTGGGCTGTCCAGCTCATTCCCTGTTTCCAGATAAGTGGGACAGGTTGCAGTGCAGAAACCACAATGCACACAGGAGCGTAAAATTCTGTCAGCTTCTTTACCAACAGGCGTGCTCAACAGGGTTTGCGGGAGATTGGTTTGCATAGTCCTTATTCAGTCCTGTGCATACATTTTGCCAGGATTAAAAATCCCCAATGGGTCAAAGGCCGTTTTCAGCTTATTGTGCCACTGTGCAAGGGGTGGCGCTAATGGTTGGAAAATACTGTCAGGGGGCGTTATTTCAGGGTATCGGAACAAAGTGGCTTGTCCGTTATTGTTAGCTGCATGATTAAAAACGTCAGGGGCCGATTTTGTGGTTTTGAGCCAGTGAAGACACCCGCCCCACTCTGTCAGCACATCTGCCGAATCCCCGGCAAGGGCGGACAGGTCCACATCCGCGGGCAATGATAAACGCCAGAGTGTCTCGGTCTGATCAAAAAACGGAAGCTTGTGCTCTCGCAGATTTTCCCAGTAGGCATGGTCATCGGACTCAAACCATTCAATAAAGCTGTAATGCTCACTCAGCTTTTTCTCCAACCCGGCTATCTCCTGGTTGCCTGCGGAAAACCGCAGCATGAGCTGATCAGACAACTGACAGGTAGCGCTAACTGGCAGTCCACGTTTGCGCAGATCATTGATGAAGGCGAGACTGTTGTCAGGCTCAAGGCGAAAAACAATCGTTTTTTCAGCGCTGCTTGACGGAATTACCTTCAGGGTGACATCAAGAATAATGCCGAGGCAGCCCATGGATCCGGACATTAACCGGGATACGTCATAACCGGCTACATTCTTCATAACCTTGCCGCCAAAACCAAGGATCTGCGCCTGGCCATTGAGAATAGTACAGCCAAGCACCGTATCCTGAATGCTCGCCCGATATGGCCTGGCGGGACCAGAGAGTCCTGCTGCTACCGCACCTCCTATGGTTGCCGTACTGGAAAAATAAGGGGGCTCGCAGGCAAGTATTTGCTGGTGTTGTTTCAAAACCGCTTCTATCTCGCTTAGCGGGGTGCCGGCTCTGGCTCGCAAAATCAGTTCGGCAGGTTCATATTCTATGATCCCGCTATGACCAGATGTGTCCAGAACCTCTCCCTGAACAGGAAAACCATAGAAGCTCTTGCTGTTGCCCCCTTGGACGGAAAGCGGCAGCTGCTCGCTGATGGCTTGCTGCACCTGTTGCTGCAATATGTGAGCATTGTCCTGCATACTGTTCGTGACTTGCTCCCTGTTTATACTGTTGCTTCGTGCTGAATAAGTAGTTGATTGGGCTGCAGGTTTTTGGCCAGTGCCCGGTATTCCTGACAATGTTTGAGTAATGGGATATTTTTCCCCGGATTCAGCAGATTGTCAGGATCCAGCGCTGCTTTAATGCCATGAAACTGGCTGATTTCGTCATCATTGAACTGCAGCGGCATTTGACGGATTTTTTCCAGGCCGACGCCATGCTCGCCGGTGATCGTGCCCCCCACCTCAATGCATTTCTCCAGTATTTTTGCGCCCATCGCTTCAACGCTTTCCAGTTGTCCGGGCTGGTTGGCATCAAACAGAATCAGAGGATGCAGGTTGCCATCACCAGCATGGAAAACATTGGCTACCGGAAAACCATAGTCTTCAGATAAAGCATGGATATAGCCAAGCACCTCGGCCAGGGACTTACGGGGAATAGTGCCATCCATACAGTAATAATCTGGGGATAGACGGCCCACGGCAGGAAACGCACTTTTGCGGCCTTTCCAGAACAGGGCTTTTTCAGCATCTGTTTTGGCGATTTTCACCGAGGTAACGCCTGAATCCTGCAGTACTTTGCGGGTGCTTTGCAGCTGTTCGCTGACATTGACCGGACTGCCATCGATTTCAATCAATAAAATAGCGGCTGCATCTCTTGGATAACCTGCATGAGCGTAATCCTCCGCAGCACGAATAGCATTGTTGTCCATCATTTCCAGGCCACCGGGAATCACTCCCTGGGCAATGATATTACTGACCGCCTGCCCTGCTTTTTCAATACTGTCGAATGCGGCAAGCATAACCTCAACCTGACTGGGCAGTGGCAGTAACTTCACTGTAATTTCAGTAACCACCATCAGCATGCCTTCAGAACCAATGATCAGGGGAAGTAAATTCAGTCCGGCATTATCGAGACCTCCATTGCCGATGGTGATTGGCTCACCAGTCATGGTAAATCCTGACACCTGGAGGACGTTGTGAACCGTAAGACCATACTTGAGGCAGTGCACACCACCAGCGTTTTCTGCAATATTGCCGCCTATGGAGCAGGCAATCTGTGACGATGGGTCTGGAGCATAAAACAGGCCAAATTCTTTCACGGCTTCAGAAATGGCGAGGTTTCTCACCCCGGGTTGAAGACGGGCTGTTTGTGTTGCGCTATTGATTTCAAGAATTTTACTCAGGCGCGTCATCACCAGAAGCACCCCTTCCGGGTCAGGTTTGGCCCCTGCCGAGAGTCCGGTTCCTGCGCCGCGGGTTACCAGTGGTATTTTCAGGCGATGACACAGACGAATAACCTCTTGCACCTCGGTTACTGACCCTGGCAGTACCGCCACCATAGGCAAGGCTTTATATACAGAAAGACCGTCACATTCGAATGGCTTTAATTGTTCCTGCGTGGAAAGAATGAACTGGCTATCCAGAATTTTCTTTAACGCAGAAAGTAATGCCTCACGAATAATTGGGTCAACCACGGCAGATATCCAGGTAGCGTTGTATGGTATCGCTCATGCCGTATTCAATACATTCGACGGTAAGGGCATGGCCGATGGAGACTTCAAGAATATTGGGGATACTGAGAAAGTCTGGCAAATTATTCAGGTCGAGATCATGGCCTGCATTCACCCCTATACCAAGTTCACTGGCAAGCTCTGAGACCTGCCGGTATCCTTCAAGCACCTGTGACTGGTTGTCTTTGCCCCAGGCCTGGGCATAGGACTCGGTATACAGTTCAATACGCCTGGTGCCTGAGCGTGCAGCCAGTGCCAGCTGCTTGCTATCCGGGTCAAGGAAAGCGGCTGAGCGCACACCCCAGTCATTGATTTGCGTGATAACGGGTGTAATAACCCCGGCTTGTTGATGAAAATCCCAGCCATGGTCCGAGGTTAGCTGGTTAACAGCATCGGGTACCAGCGTACATTGATGCGGTCGAACTTCTTCAATTAATGCCAGGAACACCTCGTCAGGATAACCTTCAATATTCAGTTCAACCTGTGGATGGTCTGTCAAAAACGCTTTCAGATCCCTGGCATCAGCATATTTAATATGGCGTTCATCGGGGCGAGGATGAATTGTTATTCCCTGCACGCCAAGCGCAATAAATTTACCTGCAAAATCTATAACAGAAGGATAATTTCTGCCTCGAGAATTTCTTAACAGGGCGATCTTGTTCAGATTGACACTTAAATCAGTCATAACTACATAAGATTAAACGATTGAAGGTTGCACAACCTGATTCGTTATTACCAGGCTGGAGCTTGGGATACGGAATGATTCAGAATACGGATTATATCTGGATTGGCGGCCTGTTACCTTTTTTTCGTAACCAATTCACCGATTGCAGTATGGATTTATGCTGCACAAACCAGCGTTGTAGTTTGTATTTGCCCGGAAAATCGATCAGGACTATTCCCAGCAGCATGGTTAGCAGACCCTGGCCGGGTAATACCAGCAAGGTAACCCCAATTAGCAGAAAGAAAGCGCCAGCAAGATTTTTTAAAATCAACAGGATGATTTTAAATATCGGATGATGCATTTCATTGAGCAGAGGTTGTCTTTTTTCCTCAATAAAATAATCTTCGGGAATTTGCAGAATGAGCCAGGGAATGACTGTAAGGGTGATAATAAAAAATAAAACAGAGATGACCCCGAGAATCAGCAGGAGTGATTCGTTAGCCAGCACGGAGTTTAAAAAATCTATCATGGCTAAATTGTAGTCTTTTGCTCATGACAGTGCCAAAGTGTTTGTCTGCGCCAAGGCATGGAGCTGGCGCCTCCTTTGCTTGACTATTTTTCCGCTATTAACAATATATGAGCATACTGATACCCTGCGCTTAAAACATGGATAATTTAATAAAATGAATATTCTGAAAGCCAGATTCAATCCTGAAACCTTTGCCCAGTATATTCATCAAAGGCTATCAGTTTTTTTGAAGTTCAGTCTTTCTGTTGGTGCGCTGCTGATGTTCTTTCAAGCACGTTACCAGGCCATGGCTGAGATTTTACTTATCCTGTTTATTACCTTTCTGCCGATACTTCTTGGTAAACGATTCGACGTCCGCATTCCCCATGGTTTTGAAACCCTGGCGGTTATTTTTCTTTATATGTCTCTTTTTCTTGGCGAAACCCAAAGCTATTACACCCGTTTCTGGTGGTGGGATCTGGTGCTACATAGTGGCTCTGCATTCCTGCTGGGAATTTTGGGTTTCCTGATGGTCTATGTCCTGAATGAAAGAAAGGATGTTGAGCTGGATATGAAACCCAAGTTCATAGCATTATTTGCCTTTATGTTTGCAGTAAGCATTGGCGCTCTTTGGGAAATATTTGAATACGGCATGGATCAGATGTTTGGCTTGAATATGCAGAAAAATGGATTGCAGGACACCATGTGGGATCTTATTGTTGATGTAGCTGGCGCCGCGTTTATTTCAATACTGGGTTGGGGATATATCAGTAACAGGAATCAGGAATCTTTTCTTGAACGATGGATTCGTGATTTTGTTGAGAAAAACCCGCGCCTGTTTAAAGAAGGCGAATCGAGAAATGAGTAAAGTAAGGAAAAGTGGATAAAGGAGAGTAAAAGAAAATAAAGCCAATTAAAAAATAGTTAAAAATGAGTTAAATATTGTTGATTGTGAGCATGACGACATTAATCAGAATCATCACTACAAATACGCCCATCAGTAAAGGGTAGAAACTGGAACGCTTCCTTGCCTGGCCCGAAACCAGCTCCTTGCGTTTGACCATATATTCGTCTTCTTTCATAGCTAAAAGCATACCCCGTTTTAGTAATGTTGTTAATCATTTATCAGGATAATTGCGTGGGCATGCACATTTCTTCCCACTAAAGGTCCCCGTCTTGTCGCTACCCGGTTAAATTCAGATGCGTAAAATTATGGATGGGATGATATTTATAAACTAAAGAGAGTTTCAAGAGAGTGCCGCGGCTACTTACGTCAGCAATGAATTTTATAATTCTGAAGATGTATCTTTACTCGATACTGGATGATCCAGATGATTCTGGAACTAAATAACCTATATGGTGCCCGGGGCCGGACTTAACAACATATTATTATCAATGACTTATGTATTTTTATGGCTTTTACCCACCTTAGTACCCACCATAAAGCCAGCAAAAATTATAATTCAAGGCATCTTAGTAGGAATATTTAGACATCTTGAGCTGGCTGTATTCCTTGCCTTCCTCCTCTAAGTCATTTATACAAGATGCCTCTGTAATAGTTACAGTATCTGCCTCTGTATATCAGAGGCTATTTTGAAAAAAGGAGCTGATTTTGTTGTCTGCCCAGCGGCTGCTTTGGTTTGTTAGCGGAGACTGTTGAGACGCAGATGGGGCAAGTTAAGCGATCAGCTGCTTATCCACCACAGTCATCACCGCAGCCTCACGCTTTGCAGCCTGCGCTGCATTCTAGTCAAAGGGTGCAGAACGTTTTAATGTTTCCTTTGTGTGTTCGTCAGATTGCTTTCCCACTACTAAGCCTACCTTCTTCGGGTATGTATTTACCCTTCAAAAGTACTGAAGACCTTCGCTACATTTGTCCTATGAGCATGAAATTCTTTACAAATAGTCATAAAGTATCTATCGTCGTTTGATTAAGTATTACTATTATTTTTTACTTCTATTTTGACTCCGTATTCTCTTATACATAGTGTCCTTAGGTCAGGATTACATGTCTATTAGACTGCTGACACAAGGACAAAAGCATGTACTTATTTAAAACCCCTCTTAGCCGCAGGGAATCTTTTCTTCTTTTTAAGTTAACTCTGATTTTGCTTATGAGCGGCCTGCTGTTCTCAGGGCAGGCGTTTGCCGTAAGTGATGATGGTGGGTTGTTAGATTTTGATATTAATGGCAGCACCGCCACTGCCTCTATCATGGGTTTTACTCCCGGTACGAGTACTATCACCTTAACCATTCCTGCCACTGTCTCTACTGGGGGCAATACCTACAGCGTGACGAGTATTGGGGATTATGCTTTCAACGGTAAATCCCTGACCTCCGTCACCATCCCCGACAGCGTGACGAGTATTGGGGATCGTGCTTTCGAGAGTAACAAACTGGAATCCGTGACCATTGGCAACAGCGTGACGAGTATTGAGGAATTTGCTTTCGCCGACAACAAACTGGCCTCCGTGATCATTGGCAACAGTGTGACGAGTATTGGGCTTGGTGCTTTCGAGAAAAACCAACTGACCTCCGTCACCATCCCCGACAGTGTGACGAGTATTGGGAGGTATGCTTTCGCTTTTAACTCCCTGACCTCAGTCACCATCCCCGACAGCGTGACGAGTATTGGGGAGGGTGCTTTCGGCCTTAACCAGCTGACCTCCGTCACCATCGGCAACAGCGTGACCAGTATTGGG
>CBFIIQ010000032.1:0-36557 GCA_965662685.1 Pseudohongiellaceae bacterium
AAAAGTTAAAAGTTAAAAGTTAAAAGTTAAAAGTTAAAAGTTAGAAGTTAGAAGTTAGAAGTTAAAAATAGGACAGGAATAATATTGTGTGTAAGAAAATTATATTTTTAAAAGTAGCGTTGCTTTTTCAGATGCTGGCATTCAATGTTGTCGCACAAGAAGAAGGGGCTTCTGTGCTGGAATCCGAGAAAGGTTTTTTTAGATTAAGTTATGAAAGCCAGCTTAAACCCATTGTAATAAATCAGATGCACAGCTGGATACTTCATATAGATAATGCAAAAGGTGAGGCGGTTAATGATGCGGTCATCACAGTAGGTGGCGGCATGCCACAACACAATCATGGTCTGGCGACGGCGCCTTCCATTATGGCTATGGATAATGGTAATTATCAGTTACAGGGATTGCGTTTCCACATGATGGGGCACTGGGAGCTCGAACTCAATATTTCCAGTGGCGGTGTTGAAGACAAGGTGCTTGTTGTTCTGGATTTATGAAACTGCCTTTTTTGTCCAGCTATTCCAGATCTTTTCTCGTCATTGGCCTGTTGTTGGTCGCAGGCCTGATTAGCTGGCTTTATCTCGCCTATAAACCTCCTGCGGCCTGGACAGAAAACGAATTACGCCTGATCAACTCGCTGTCACTTTCTACCCTGCCACCACTGCCGCTTGATCCCGGTAATAGAGCCTCTGCTGACCCGGTTGCCCAGAAGCTGGGTCATGCCTTGTTTTTCGAACCGCGTTTAAGTGCCAACAGCCAGGTTTCCTGTGCAAGCTGTCATAATCCTGAACTTCGCTTTACCGATGGTCTGGACAAGGCGAAAGCCATAGGTCAGTCACGCAGGAATACACCGAGTATTGTAGGGCTTGCTTACAGTCCCTGGCTTTACTGGGACGGCCGACGCGACTCTCTCTGGTCGCAGGCACTGTCTCCTCTTGAAGATCCTCAGGAGCAGGGCAGCAACCGCATGTATATCGCTCGATTTGTTACTGAAGATCCTGAGTACAGTGACATGTACCAATCAATTTTCGGTGAGTTGCCGGATTTTTCCGATCGATCCCGCTTTCCTGAAAATGCCGGACCCGAGCTGAAGACGGATTGGTATGCTGCGTGGGTGAAAATGAGTAGGGAAGATCAGGTTTTGGTGAATGAAACATTTGCCAATGTGGGCAAAGCCATAGCAGCGTACGAAAGGTTGTTGGTGCCGGCTCCCGCGAAATTTGATCAATATGCGGCTGCTCTTCTTGATGAAAATTGGGCGCCAGGTGACATATATTCTAATGATGAGATTAAAGGTCTGCGTATATTTTTAGAAGAAGGGCGTTGTATGGAGTGCCATAATGGCCCCTTGTTTACAAATTTCGAATTTCATAATACGGGCATAATTTCATATCCTGGTGACCTGCCTGATCGCGGTCGCGTGGACGGCTTGCGTGAGGTGCGAAGAAATCCATTTAACTGTCAGGGAGAGTATAGCGACAGAGAGCCTGATCGGTGCCTGGAACTGATCCATGCCAGAGAAGGAGTTGAATTGATCGGTGCATTAAAAACGCCTTCCTTAAGGAACCTTTCGGGCACCGCGCCTTATATGCACAAAGGGCAAATCAAAACGCTTAAGGAAACTCTGGAACATTATAACGAAGCCCCTTTTGCCATGATTGGGCATAACGAAACAGAAGAACCACTGGGCCTGCTCTCATTCGAGTTGCGCCAGCTGGAAGCGTTTTTGATGACACTGCAAGCGCCACTCAAAATAGAACAGCGCTGGTTGCAGTCGCCACAGTAAAGCCTTAATCGTTTTACCGGTTATCTCGCAAGAGGATCAGGCCTTACCTGAAAATGATAAACAATACTGCTGGTGCCTTTTCCTGTTTCCATATAGAAAGGAGCTCGACCACTGAATGTTGACCATACTCCACGGCCTTTCCAGCCGGCATCAGGGTCGTCGATTCGACCATCCATCCATTTGGTATAGAAACCCAGCGGGTAGGGCACACGCATTTTGACCCATTGGCCATCGTCCAGAACCAACAATGCGCCACTCTGATTCCCGGTATTAATGGGGGTGTTTTCTCCCAATCCCAATGTGTTGTGCTGATCGACCCAGGTGAAGTATGAACCTTCAGAGCTGCCCGGCTTGTCCAGATTCTTGAACTGTGGAAGAGGTTCTGTATAAAACGACCAGCCCTCAGGGCAATGCTGTCCTGTTGCCCCAGGTCCATTTAACGGCCCGCTGCATAAACGTCGGTCAAAACTGGCCATATGGCCACTGGCCAAGGCTACCCACATCACACCATTGCGGTCGATATCACCACCACGTGGTGAAAAGCCTTCAATGGCATCGCCGTTGTCGTCTACCGGTAATTCATAGTATTCAGTAATGGCAGTTTCACTGGGGTTAGACCCGGGAACTACTCTTGCAACAGCTCCTGGATAGCCGAGAATCGTTCCCCACACGGAACCGTCAGGGGCCGGATTGACGGAGTACACGCCAAAGCCGGGGAATATCTGCAAGTCCTTGGTGGGATCCGGGGCTTCATCAGGCGCCACATAGTCATCGCGCACACCATTGCCGTTGGTATCAAGAATAAACGGCGTCCAGCCCTGTGCTGCTTCATAATCTCCGGTTTCAAGATATTCACGGGTATTGAGCCAGCCAATTACCTGGCCGCCGCCACTGGTCCATAAAGTGTTGTCTTCATCTTCGGCAAACATCAGATGATGGGTGCCGAAACAGGTATCAATATGATGATATTTGCCGCTTTCCGGGTCATACATACCTAACTGGCGCCCGTTGGCTTGTGTCGGGTAGGCCTTGGCTGAGGGATGGGAGGAACCTTGCTGACAAAAATCAGGATTTTCCCTGCTACGGACTCTGGCAGTGATCCAGACACGACCAGCCTGATCTATCATCGGGTTGTGAACATTAGCCCGGGAATCCCAGATTGCTTCGTCTCCCCAATTTGGTGAAGTTGCCAGATTTGGGCCGGAAACAGGGCCCGCTTCAGGATCCATCATGGTTAATGGAACCTGATCGATGGTGTTGTTGACCGGATCCAGTACCGGCAGATAGTCAGCACTTTCCTCCAGCGCACCATAAAGCTTGCCATAGCCGTTGATTGTCGGGTCCCGTCTGTCAGTCGATACCACATCATGCAGGTAGGCGGTTGGATCAGCCCAGTCCCATTGGGTAATAACGACGTTGCGTTCAACTCCCTGGGGCCGTTCGGGTACCGGAGGTAATTCTCCGGCCGCAATACGATCAGTCCAGTCACCAAACATTTTCGAGGTGTAATCAAGACCCATGCCGGTCCAGGTACGGGTCATGAAGGGGCCAGCCTGACCGGATTGGATACGTCGGTTCCACGCTGCGGCACTGGTGTCGTAGCCATTAAACATGGCGGGTAGTTCACGCGTAGCCTTGTTACCCAGTTGATGACATACCACGCAACCACCGGAAGTGATCATGCGGATATAGTCGGCCTGGTGTTGAATTCTTGGGCTGATGCCATTGCCTGTCGGTCCGGTGCCCGGGAACATGCTGGCATCTGGAACTTCCAGCAGGGAAAGCCAGTAACCTGCAGGGAAATATTCTGCCGCTGAAGCGGAGTCGGGGGCAAGCACTGCATCAAGGTTATGGCTGGACCCAGGTGTCGCCGAAATTTTTTCAGAATCAACCAGGCCGTATCCACGAACCCAGATATCATAGTTTGCTTCCGGTAAGTCAGGAATCAGATATCGTCCCGCATCATCAGTGACAACGATGCGGGCAAAGCGGGTATCAAAATCGTGGGTTTCTGCAATTACCCAAACACCTGCTTCTGCACCATTAGCACTGGTGACGACCCCTTCAATTATATTGTCTGGCAATTTGTCGGCAGTATTGGCTTCTGTAGCTTGAGCCATGGACTGGCTTTCTTCGCTGGTATTGTCACCAGAGCAGGCGCTTAACATGCTGGTAAGTAAAATCAGGCTTAATAGTTTGATTGCTTGCATTTTTAACCCCCTGTTATCCGAAGTAATTCGGACCAAAGAGACTAGCAGAAGTCTCTATGGCGTGACAATTAAATAGAACTGGCCCCCGATACTTGAGCCTTCCGGAATATTCATCTTGATGACGATAGAAGATTACTGGATGATAAATACCACCAGCTTGTTCAGATTTTTATATCTAGGTTGAGGACGATGATTATGAGAAAAATATTTTCTATTATTTCTATTCTAATAGCCTGCTTATGGATGCCGTTTACCTTTGCCCAGACATCCTTGCTTCCAGGCATGCAGGTTAATGACTCGCTTGTTCCAAACCCGGATGCGCCGATGTATCAGCAAACAGGCGAGCAATATAGGGCTTATGAATTTCCGGCCAGCGGAGAGCCAATTCCATACCGCCTTTATGTGCCTGAGAACTGGAGTCCCGGGCAATCACTGCCAGTATTAATAACCCTGCGCGCAGGGCCCAGTATTAACAATAACCATCGCAACAATAATGATCTGGTGGTCCAGGCCAGAGAGCGGGGATATATTGTTATTTCACCCCTGGGCTATCGTGGATATGCACAGCCCTATTATGGCAGCCCTTATCCAGTAGATCGCCCGGGTGGGCCATCGATCCCTGGTGCCGGCTGGACTGCTGAGGAAAATAATCGCTCAGAGCAGGACATTATTAATGTATTGCACCTGGTGGCTCAGGAATATAACGCTGATACAGCACGGGTATTTATCCATGGGCAAAATCCTTCCGGTTCGTCAGCATTTCATTTTGCGGCTAAATACCCGGATGCCATAGCTGGCATCATTGTCAGTGCAGGCCCCATCGTCACCGCTGACTATCCCTTTGAAAATCTGGTGGATAAAGTCTCTGTGCTGATGATTCATGGTACTGCCGATACCGCGAATACCAGAGAGGCATCCATGCGCGTGACGCGGGAACTGGCAGATCATGGGGTGGAGGCACATTACTATGACGTGCCGGATGGCGAGCATCTCACGGCTTATCTGACCTTCGCCAGTGAGATTTTTGATTTTATGGATGGGCAGTAATCAGGAATCAGCAGGAACTGCATCAAGGTATTTCCTGCATACCTGTATAAAAGCATTTCCTGCATAAAGGCAGTTCCTGCATAAAGGCAGTTCCTGCATAAAAGCAGTTCCTGCATAAAAGCTAGTCCGCATCCTCATAGGTATGCCAGTTGTCATAATCTGGCGGTACAATTCTGCCTTCCCATAAGGATTTATTGTTCTCCATGCAGGAATACTCAATTAATTCAAAGTCTGTCTGCCTGGTAAATATACGTTGGTTGCTCCAGGGTTTTGTGTAGTAAACCGGATCATCAACGATTACTTCATAAGCCAGTGTGTCGGGATCAGACAAGGTAAATGATTCAGTAACTTTCATCTGGTCACTATGGGGATGGCCGATAGTATCGAGTCTGGTTTTGCCATTAAGTTTGCTGGTGGTGATGATTAGTGTGTCACCGTCCCAGTTTGCTATTGAGTGTCCATACCAGGCTGGTGGTAGCCGACCTGAATGATCCTGCCCGTCCAGATTTACCGTCTTGAACCAGGTGTTCTGTTCGTAAAGATAGGCAAAATGGTTTTCTGTTTGCATAAACTGAATAGGGTCTGGTGAGTTCATTGCCCGTAGCAAGCCAAAAGGGAGACATGACCCGGTGTAGTCGCCCTCGCCGGGATTATAATTGTCGAAATTCTCGCGGCCCGCGGTAGTGAAAGGCTCTTGCCCGGGGCCAATCTGGCTGCTTCCATTACCTGCTGCAAGCATATTAGGTACATAAGGCCTTGCCCAGACGCCATTAAAGTCAGGTTTGCCCCAGGGCAATCGCGGGATATCATCCTGAGCCATCAGTGACTGGCAAAATAGTAAAGGGAGCAGTAAAAAAAATACGGGGGAGATGGTTTTCATTATCGCCTCCGTGTTAACGGTTACCGGATCTTGAGAATACGGGTGTGCCATCTTCAAGAGTGATAACACGGGTAGAGCAGGTATTCGATCCATCGCGGGCGGGATTTGCCCTGGCGATAATTACCGTGCCAATGGGCAGATCTTCCTTGGCCCAGCCAAGACGGATTAACTGATTGGGAGAACCCATTTCACATTGCCAGTTTTCCACTTCACCACTTTCGCTGGTGACATCCATATATAACCAGATGTGTGGATTAAACCATTCCACTTCAGTAATGCTTCCCCGCAATTGGAACTCAACTGCAGTATCAAACTCTCCAACAATGGAGTGATGAGCCTGGATGGAAACAAATGGCAGACACAATGCCAGTGCGATAAAAATTTTTCCCTTTTGGATTAGCTTCATGATTATTACTCCGCTATTAATAATTGTGTTTTTTACTATTATGACTGATCAATACAATAATGCGAAGATTCTTGAGACGGATATCAGGCATTGCGGATTTGCAGAATTGCACTGTTTTCAATTGTCTTTAAAGTCTATTATTCCATTGTATAGCCGTATCGGTATGAACATACCAGCAAATAAAGGGGAAAGGGAACGATGTTGTCACTTGGTAAAACCGTAGTCTTCATATTTTTTACGGTCTTGATGTCTGTAGCCAGTCAGGCTCAGGATAGTGAGACACTTTACAATACACGTTGTGCTACCTGTCATGAGAACCCGGAAACCAATACCCATGCCCCGGCCCGGGCCAATATGGCGGCTTTTACCCCGAACTCGGTGTATGCAGCGCTGACTGAAGGCCTTATGCAAATTCAGGCTATGGGTTTGTCCGATGCTGAATTGAGGGCCATGGCTGCCTGGCTTACCGGTGCTGAAGTCTCTGATCTTGCCCTTGAAATCACTGAAAACCTCTGTACAAACAATCCCCCCATGCGAAATCCAGCGCTTAGTGCATCATGGAATGGCTGGGGGCCTGATGCGCGTAATACCCGTTTTGCCGGGCAGGGCGGAATCGAACGTGCCGATTTACCCAATCTGCGTTTGAAATGGGCCTATGGCTTGCCAGGAGAAGGCCAGGCCAGGGGGCAACCAGTTATTGTGGATGGCAGGGTATTTGTCGGCAACAGTGCCGGTGCACTTTACTCCCTGGATGCGGAATCCGGCTGCACCTACTGGACCTTTTTACCACGCAGCGGTATTCGCAGCGCAGCCTCTGTAGGCCCATACCAGTTTGAAGATGGCAGTGATGGTTATGCCGTTTATTTTGTCGACATAAAAGCAAATGCCTATGCCGTCAATGCCCAGACTGGCGAGGTACTTTGGGTGCGCACAGTTGATGATCACCCCAGTGTTCGTGGCACTGGTGCAGTGGCATTACACAAAGGGGTTCTTTACGTGCCCATCACTGGCGTCGGTGAAGAGTCCACCTCATCAAATCCGCAATACCCCTGCTGTACTTTCCGCGGTAGTGTCAGTGCATTTGACGCACAAAATGGTGACCTGATCTGGAAGTCGTATATGGTTCCTGAGCCTCGGCCGCGGGGTACCAGTAGCAGTGGCGTATTACTTTATGGGCCCGCTGGCGTGGGTATCTGGAGTGCGCCAACTATTGACGATGATCGGGGGCTGATCTATGTAGCGACCGGTAATGCCTATGCTGATCCCGCCCCTGAAACTTCCGATGCGGTAGTTGCTATTAAAATGAGCAATGGTGAAATTGCCTGGGCGACGCAGTTAACACCGGGAGATGCCTGGATTTTTGGCTGTGATGGGGAAAATAACCCCAATTGTCCCGAGGACGTAGGTCCGGATTTTGATTTTTCAGCTTCACCAATTCTGACCAGCTCGCCATCCGGACGTGAAATGCTGGTTGTTCCCCAGAAATCCGGTTTTGCCTATGCACTCGACCCGAATAACCTGGGCGAACTGGTATGGCAGTACCGTGCAGGCCCGGGTAGCCCGGTTGGTGGTGTTTGGGGCGCGGCTGTAGGTGATGGCCTGGCTTACGTTGCAGTTGGTGGTTATATCTTCACTCAAGGCGGCGGCATTCATGGCATCGATATAGAGACCGGGGAAAGAGCATGGTATACCGGGCCACAGGAATTGTTGTGTGCTGAAGGTCCTGGCTGCTCGGCGACCCAATCGGCAGCGGTTACTGCCATTCCGGGAGCTGTTTTCTCCGGCTCTGCGGATGGAGGGATGCGAGCCTATGATGCCAATACTGGAGAAGTGATCTGGAGTTTTGATGCCAACCAGACATTTACGACGGTCAATGGTGTACAGGCCAATGGTGGTTCTTTTGATGGACCAGGCCCTGTGGTGGTGGATGGCATGATGTATATGCTATCCGGTTCGGCAGGTTTTGTAGGACGCCCGGGTAACGTGTTGCTGGCTTTTGAGGTTGAAGAGTAGTTTCGACATTGCGCCCCGTCACTTTGTGATTCTGTTTTTTAAATAACTCAAAAAAGTGAGCGGTAATGAACGGCATTCGTCACTGATTGCAAACAGGTAGTCAATGCGCGGCCAAGCAGTAATTCCTTGTCAGAAGGGTGGATAGAAATTCGTACCGGTTTCTGTTCACTTCCCGCAAGTATGTTCGTTGCGTTCCATAATTTAAGCACGCCGGCTCTAAAGATAGTGTCAGCCTCGAAGCCGATGAGTGGGAGGTTTAACTGTTTCCGCGTGCTACTGTCATAAATGCCGGCGCTATTTTCAAAAAACCGAAACGGTGTTCGTTCAAGGTGGTGTTGGCTGATCTTTCCCATTGCCCAGGCTGGGGGAACATAAAGATCCGGGGTGGCAAGATTGTTTTTGCCGAACCATTGGAAACAATCATCCATAATTTGTCTGATTTCTTTTTCATCAAGAGCAAGGTGTTCGGCGACATTTCTGGAAAGCAGCAATGAGTGCAGGCGGTGATAAATGCCGCGAATATTTTTGCTGGAATGATGCCAGCCATGACCGCTAAGTATATAACCTTGTTTTTCAAATTCACGTAAAACTTCAAGCTGTTTCTGCGACCACGCATGTCCAGGGACTACGAGCATCGTTATATTGCTGGCTTGCAGATGGGCTAACTCATGAGTTAGTCCGCAAACCCTGTCCAGGGTTGCAGGCATCACATCATGTATTGAAATCAGTGCGTGCATTGCGGCTTAGAAGCATTCCCTGTTATTGATATTTTTACTTTTGCTGTTGTTTGTCAGCATAGTTTCTTATGGTTTCTGTGATGATCTGGTTCCATCGATTAAGTACATCAGTATTCCATTCCAGGGCGAGGCCATTGGCGATGCAGGCAATCTCTTTTCTTTCTTTCGGGGTTTTTCTCAGCATGTTTTTAATGGCATGTGAAAGACCGGCGTCATCAATGACCATCAAACCAGGAAGCAGTCTGTTCCAATGGGTGATACCACAACCTTGAGAAACAAATACCAGTTTTTCTCTGGCCATTGCTTCAAGTGCCACGGTGCCAAAGGTTTCAAAGTGCGAGGGAAGCAACAGCGCATCATGCGCATCAACTTTTATCCTCAGTTCATGCCGACTTAACCAGCCAAGGTATTCCAGATTGCTGTTCTGTTGTGCCGCCAGAATTATTTTTTCCCGCAAAGGCCCGTCACCGGCAATGCTGAATTTAATATCAGGAAAATCTGTTGCAGCTTTCAATAATGCTTCAATATTTTTCTCTCGTGCCAGACGTCCTGCAAAGAGGCAGCTTTCCAATGTGCCACGATGAGGTTTATAGGCGGGGTTAATAAACTCTGAACTTACCGGTGTTCCGATTAACCTGGTTTTCGGTGCGCCCATATCCTGCGCCTGCTTCAGAATAGGTTCGGCGTTTCCAAGCACTGCTTCGGTATGTTTAAAGAGATAACCATTGGAAAAATTGAAATACTTTTCGACAATTTTTCCCTGCAAAGACTTTGGCCAGTACAGTTCTGTAAGTTGTTCAAAGGATGTATGCATGCCTGTGAGGTATGGAATTTTTCTGCGTCGGGCCATCCATGCGCCGGTAATGCCATAGACCCCGGGCGTTGCGATAACGACGATATCTGGCTTTAGACTATCAAATAAGCGTCTTAATTCCAGCGGGTTGGGAAAGCATAATTTTTGGGTTCTGTCACCGGGCAGGGGAAGGCTGAGTCCGGCCTGCCATTGTCCTTCCTTATCTATTGTAGGAGAGTAAAGCCGGGTTTTTTTCAGACGCCCATCCATCTGTTCAAGTAAGTCAAGATAATAGGCGCCAGCGCCATTTCGGGAAGGGGCTGCATCGGAAATTGCCAGCAGGCGTGTTTTATTTAAAGGAAGACTTGGCACTTTTCAGGTTTCCTGCTTGTTTTTTCCTGAAGCTGAATGGCACAGTGGCCAGACGTCATGAAATTTTTCTGCAAGCTGATTTTCCGAGAGTGAAAATAATGCAGGGTGATAGTGATGAGAGCTTTTATATGAGCGTGATTTTTCATCAGCCCGACCCAGCATTAGCATGAAATTACTCGATGGCTGTAATTCAAGAAAATCTAGAAGGTCTAACACGGTAACTTTCAGATCAATTTGTAAAGCTGTCATGGGAAGTATGTAAATGCGTTTGTTTCGCTCAATATTGCCAAGCTGAAGATAGTAATTATACAGGAGCTCAATCAGTTTATGCTGGGTATTTTCAGATAATAATCCTGAACCCAGAAGCTTCATTGCCGGGCCCATGGCACTTAACTGGGAAGGCACTGCTTCCTGCGGAGAACGTGTGCTGGCAATAAGTTGTGCGTCCGGGAAATAAGTAAGCAGGGATTCTGACCACGAAGTATAGGATGGATTTTTGCTTAGTAGCCTTTTCTCACTGCCATGGAAAAAAATATGTTTTTGCAGGCAACAGCGATAAAAATTCAGTATCCGTTTCTTATGCCAGGCTGGGACTTTGTTGTCGAAATAGCCGAGCTTCCAGTAATGCGATGAGTCAGGACAGAGGAACGCCGGCAGGAAACATCCCAGTATTGGCAATAACAACAAAAAATCTTCTTCAGGTTCCTGTAAGCCCAGTTTGTGGATTGTGTCCATTTGCCGGAAAAGTTTTTCCCGAATTTGCCTGAATACTAAATTAAGGGGTCGTGCCAGCCAGGCAAGTACTTGGTAAAAATATTTTTCTGTGACTGACGGTGCCAGTATGGCTTCCCAGGCAGTGAAGGTTGTGAATTTTTGCTCATGTCCAAGTAAACGCTGCAAGTAGGTGGTCCCACTTCGCGGGATACCAATAATAAAGACAGGTTTTTTTATTGCTGTGCTTTTGTAACTTGAAAATATTACCTCATCTGTAAGGTGTCCAAGTATATGCAGCAGGTTTAACAGGCTGAATGAGAGCCATGTTAGTCCAAACAGCGGGATCCTTTTCCAGGCATGGCGCCATCCTTCAGCAGGCACGGCGCGCAATAATTGCAGTCCAAACACCGGGATGGCCAGCAGGTGTAGCAAAACAGCTTCAAACATGATTATCCCTGAAGCAGATAACGTTCACCGGCGTCCAGCTGATCTACCAGTCCGCGTAATACCACTACATCGTTATGCTGCAGAACCAGCTCCTGGTTTTGCTCTGCTGATATCACAAGTTTATCGCGATGTATGTCCAGAATGGTGATATCCATGGGCAGTGCAAGTTCTGCAATAGTTTTTCCGCAGACAAATGCTGCCTCAGGCAAATTAACCGCATGGATAATTGCCGAACTCTGGCTTTTCTTGCCGAGGAAGCCCAGTCGCTCACCATGGTAAAAGCCTTTCAGCATTCGGTAGCGATCACGACGCGCCTTATCGATAATGCTGTGTACCATTATGTCCGGGTATTCGACCATCAACAGTAAATGAGAAACTATGGTCAGACTTGCTTCATGGGTATCCGGAATAACCTCTTCTGCGCCAGCGGCAAGAAGTTCCTCAAGGTGAGAGTCGTCTCGCGTCCTTACCAGTACTGGAATAGCGGGATTTATGTTTTTGACGTTTTCAATAATCTTGGTAGACAGATCTGTATCATCAAAGGTGACCACCACGATTGATGCGTTACCAGCACCGGCAGCTTTAAGAATATCAATGCGAGAGCTGTCACCATAAAAAATAGGTTCATCAGCAGCGCTGGCTTCCTTGATTCGTATGTCATCGGTTTCCAGTACCAGATAATTCATATTCAGCGGGCGCAGGAAGCGGGCAATGGTTTGACCAACACGTCCAAAACCGAGAATAAGGATGTGATTCTTTTTATTTAATTCCTGATCGAATATTTCTTCATTTGAGGATTGAAGCGTTTTTTTACTAATGTGGGTAATCAAGCCATCGACAAGGTTTGGCGCATGCTTGATGAGTAAAGGGGTCATCACCATGCTGATAATGACAATGGTAATTATATTGGAAGCTACATTTTGGTTAACCAGCTCGTTCCTGACAGACAGGGCCAGCAAAGCAAAGAGAAATTCGCTGCCCTGAGCCAAAGTAAGTCCGGCCGGTATGGCAGAGCGCCAGAATTCACCCAGAAGTTTGACGACGCCGGTGATCAGCAGGGCCTTGGTGAGCATCAGCAACAGGCCGCCCAACAAAAGATATGGCCACAAAGTAACCATCTGTCCAAGGTCAACCAGCATCCCTATAGTGATGAAAAACAAACCAAGCAGTAAATCGCGGAAGGGACGAATATCTGCTTCCAGTTGATGTTTAAAACGGGTATCTCCGAGCATCATGCCGGCCAGGAATGCGCCCAGTTCCATACTCAGCCCGATACTGGATGTCAGCATGGCAGACAACAGCACAATCACCAGAGCCGCCAGCACCAGAAGCTGATCAGATTTTTGGGTAGCGATTTCGCGCAGCAGGTGTGGCAGTAAATAACGGCTGGTGAAGAAAAAGGCAGCCAGAAGAACGACTCCTTCAATGATAGTGAAAAGGATACCGCTCAGGGAAAAACCTTCTGATTGGGAACTGACCATTGGCACCGCTACCAAAAGAACAATGGCAGCTAAATCCTGAAACAGCAGGATGCCGATTGCTATTTCACCATGTCTTTTTTTCAGCAAGCCAAGATTGCTAAGCTCACCCGACACAATGGCGGTAGAGGAAAGAGAAAAGCCGCCAGCAAGAATCAGGGCAATTTGCCAGTCTAGCCCTGCCACCCGAAGCACCAGGAAAAATACAAAAGAGCAAACAAGCATCTGCATGCTGCCCAGCCTGAATACCGTATTACGCAGGGCGATGAGTCTTGGTAATGAAAACTCCAGTCCAAGAATAAAGAGCAGAAAGGTTAAGCCGAGTTCGGCTATGGCTGTCAGTTCTTCGGGATCTTCAATTATGCCAAGACCGGTTGGGCCAAAAAGTGCCCCGGTAACCAGAAATGCCAACAGGGAAGCAATGTGTAAACGGTATAACAGCACAATCAGCGCAGTTGATGTGCCCAGTAGCAGGAGGACCGAAGTGAGTATTTCTGAAGTTTCGCCGTGCAATAGTTTTCACCCTGTTCATGTGGATCATGTGATCGATTTGCGATCGAAATCATAATTTACCGTAAATTGTCTCATCTTGCTTCATGCATGTTGAGATTCCCTGAATTATGAAGGTAAAGTTAAAGTTATCCCGAATATCCTCTGTGAAGTCGCAGCTTACTTGGAAAAATTGGCTATTTTCATGTAAAGTGCGGTCACTGGAATTTCCGCCGGAAATACCTGTGAAAAGATCATACGAGGAAATATTAAGTGAATTCCGGAGAGTTGATATCAGAAGGCATTAATCTGATGTTACTTGGTATGGGCACAGTATTTGTGTTCCTCACCATACTGGTGTTTGTGACATCTATCATGTCCACACTGGTGCAGAAATACGGGGCTGTTCAACCCGCAGACCCGAATAATCCCGGAGCAACAGAGCAACTTGACGAAGCTGCTTTGTTCGCTGTCATCACCGCTGCTATTCATGCTCATCGCCTGAAGCAGTAGGTGCATTAATCGCCCTTGCAAAATTTGTCGTAACTCTAACCGTTACAAATATCGCAATTGGTAAAAGTAGTCTTGATAACAATCGTTTAGATTCAGAATCTTTCAGTGCAGGTGTAATAACGATAGCGTGGAAGTGAGTAAACAGCATAGCTGCTGATTTGAATGTGAAAATTAATAATGGGTTATTCCAATGATTGAAGAAAGAAATCCTGTTGGTATTACAGAACTCGTCCTGCGTGATGCACACCAATCTCTGCTGGCTACCCGCTTGCGACTTGAAGATATGCTCCCTATTGCCGATAAACTTAATCAGGTGGGTTTCTGGTCAGTCGAAAGCTGGGGTGGGGCAACCTTTGATGCCTGCATACGCTATCTTGGTGAAGATCCCTGGTATCGTATCAGGGAGTTGAAAAAAGCCATTCCCGACACCCGCCACCAGATGCTGTTCAGAGCGCAGAATATTCTCGGTTATCGCCATTATGCCGATGATGTGGTGGAGAAGTTTTGTGAACGCGCCCATATTAACGGCGTTGACGTATTCCGAATTTTTGACGCCATGAACGATCCGCGTAACTTTGAGGTTGCCATTAAAGGCGTGAAAAAAGTGGGTGGTCATGCCCAGGGGGCACTTTCCTACACTGTCAGTCCAGTCCATACGCTGGATACCTGGGTCAACCTGGCTCAGCAACTTAAGGATATGGGTGCCGACACTATCTGTATCAAGGACATGGCGGGATTGCTCAGACCGTATGTTTGTTATGAGCTGGTCAAGCGTCTCAAAAATGAAGTGGGTCTGGATGTTCATATGCAGAGCCATGCCACTACTGGAATGGCCACGCCGACCCTGGTAAAAGCTGTTGAAGCCGGGATCGATAATATCGACACGGCTATATCTTCCATGAGTATGACCTACGGTCATCCGGCCACAGAAACCCTGAATGCGGTATTTGAAGGTTTGCCGGGAGATCCCGGACTGGATCTTCCTCTTTTGGCAGAAATTGCCGAATATTTCCGTGGTATTCGTAAGAAATATGCCAAATTTGAAGGTGCCCTGAGGGGAGTAGATGCCAGGATACTTCTGGCCCAGGTTCCCGGTGGCATGCTCACCAATATGGAAAATCAGCTGCGCGAACAAAATGCCACTGACAAGATGGGAGAAGTATTAAAGGAAATTCCGCGGGTGCGTGAGGACCTGGGTACTATTGCTCTGGTTACGCCTACATCCCAGATTGTTGGCACCCAGGCAGTGATCAATGTCCTGTCCGGTGAGCGCTACAAAAATATTACCAAGGAAACTGCAGGTATCCTGAAAGGGGAGTATGGTGCCACGCCTGCTCCGATGAACAAGGAATTGCAGGCCAAGGTGCTTGATGGCAAAGAAGCCATTACCTGCCGCCCGGCTGATTTGCTGGAACCGGAGCTTGAGTCGCTCACCGTGGAATTGCGCGGAAAGGCGAAAGAAGAAGGCTTCACACTGGAAAGCGGAGAACAGGAAATCGATGATGTACTGACTTACGCGCTATTTCCACAGATTGGTCTCAAGTTTCTGAAAAATCGTGGCAACCCGGATGCCTTTGAACCGGCGCCAACAGAAGAGCCAGCTGCGCCCAAAGCCGCAGCGGCATCTGCTAAAAGTGGTGATGCCAGTGTCTATTCGGTCAACGTCAATGGACAGACCTATGTGGTCCAGGTATCCGAAGGTGGAGATGTCAGTAATATCAAACCTGCCTCTGCTCCTGCCCAGGCAGCTCCGAAGACAGAAAGTGCGCCTGCAGCGAAGCACAGTGAACCCCAGCTGGCACCGCTGGCAGGAAATATTTTCAAGGTCAATGTAACCGTTGGCCAGAAAGTGGTTGAAGGAGAGGTATTGATTATCCTTGAGGCCATGAAAATGGAAACAGAGGTTAAGGCTGCTAAAGCTGGCACCATTCAGAGTATCAAGGTGGCGGAAGGAAATGCGGTATCCGTGGGCGATGAGTTGCTGACCATTGGTTAAGCAGCTATTCGCCTTTTGCGTTCAAGGAAACCCGATTAATGGATAGCTTGCTCAAGCTTTTTCAGGACTCCGGTATTTACCAGTTGGAAGCTGGCCAGTTTGTCATGCTACTGGTTGGACTATTGCTGGTGTACCTGGCTATAAGAAAAGGTTTTGAACCACTTTTACTGCTCCCTATTGGCATGGGCGCCATTCTGGTTAATATTCCGGGTGCAGGTTTTCTGGCTGAACCTGTCTACGATGCAGCCGGCCATCTTGATTCACCGGGCGGCATTCTTTATTACATCTACGAAGCGGGTATATCCACGGGTATTTTTCCTCTGATTATATTCATGGGAGTGGGTGCCATGACTGATTTTGGACCCTTGCTTGCCAATCCACGAACACTCTTTCTTGGTGCTGCAGCGCAGTTCGGTATTTTTACCACTGTCATTGGCGCTGTGGGTTTGTCCGCGATGGGGGTGATGGATTTCAGTCTGGCAGATGCCGCTGCTATCGGGATTATCGGGGGGGCTGATGGTCCAACTGCTATCTTTGTTTCCAGCCGTCTGGCGCCCGACTTGCTGGGGGCTATTGCTGTGGCGGCCTATTCCTATATGGCACTGGTGCCAATGATTCAGCCTCCGATCATGAAAGCCCTGACCACCCAGGCGGAACGTGAAATTAGAATGGAGCAGCTGCGTCCTGTATCCCAGCGTGAAAAAATTATTTTCCCCTTAAGTCTGTTGATGCTGGTTGCCTTGTTTCTGCCCACCGCAGCACCACTGCTGGGAATGTTTTGTTTTGGTAACCTGATGAAAGAGAGCGGGGTGGTTGAACGCCTGAGTGATACGGCGCAAAACGCACTCATCAATATCACTACGATTTTTCTCGGTCTGGGTGTGGGCTCCAAACTGAGCTCCGACAGTTTTTTGAACGTGGAAACCCTTGGCATTCTTTTACTGGGCATCGTTGCTTTTGGCATTGGTACTGCCACAGGAATACTCATGGCGAAACTGATGAACCGCTTTGGTAATACACCTATCAATCCACTTATTGGCGCGGCAGGGGTGTCAGCCGTTCCAATGGCAGCCCGGGTGGCCAACAAGGTGGGTCTGGAAGCCAATCCCCAGAACTTTCTTTTGATGCATGCCATGGGGCCGAATGTTGCGGGCGTTATTGGTTCAGCAGTGGCCGCTGGTGTGATGATCAGCTACCTGGGTTAATCAGTCTCAAGTTACAAGTTACAAGTTACAAGTTACAAGTCTCAAGAGACAAGATAAAAGATTAAGGAAAAAGGTGACCAGTGGGCGCTCTGATGCTGGTTTAGGGCGACTTCAGTCGCCTTTTTTTGTGACTTGTAACTTGTGTCTTGAGACTCCCCTCCCGGGAGGTTGTTCAGTTGAAATTCATCTCCTGATTTATATGATGCTATTGAGGAGGCGATACTAATGATTAAATATCTTTCCATTGTTGCGACAGTGTTTTCTTTTTCAGCATTACTGGCTTTTCCCTTATCAGCTCAGGCCGACACCATGCGTTGCGATCGAAATCTGATCTCTCGGGGTGATCGTCAGGGAGAGGTGCTGACCAGTTGTGGTGAGCCTGTCATCTCCACACGTAAAACTATCTACCGCTCAGGTATTCCGCGCAGTCGATTTCGTACCTTGTCGGTTGGACATAATTTTTATTCAGGCTATTCATCTATGTCCAATGATGAGCTGCTTAGCCATAATCGCTCAGTGGTTGAAGTCCCGGTGGAAACCTGGACATATAACTTTGGTCCACGTTATTTTATGCGCGAAGTAATTTTCACTGATGGCAGGGTGACTGCAATTAATACTCTGGGTTACGGGCGTTGATCAGCTAATCTTAAGGTTTGCCTGTCTTTTTTTTGATCCTGACCAAGCGGCTTGGCTAAAGTCAGAAATGGCAAACTCTCAGTATCCCTTCATATACGCTTACGCCGGGAATGTGATAACTTTCAAAAGGAATTGAAAGGGGGCTCCCATGAGCAAGAAATCATCTTCCGGCCGCGATATCAGCAGACGCAAAGTTCTGCAATCTGCGGTTTCTGCAACATCTGTTTCACTGATCCCGCTAACCTCCTGTACCACACCAATAACTGCACCGCAGAAAGTCCTTTCCCGTGAGGCGTGGTTGATTCTGGAAGCGTTCACAGACCGTATTATTCCAGCTGATGCCAACGGACCTGGTGCTGTAGCCGCAGGCGTTCCCTATTACATCGAAAATTCCCTTGCCAGTTGGAACTCAGGTGAGATTGAAACCCTGAGTGCTGGATTATTTGCTCTTACCAGCGCTGCGCGTAATCGCTACGACCTGGATTTTCAATTACTCAGCGCCAACAACAAGGATGCACTATTACGGGATATGGAAGATGGCAAGATTGCTGGCTTTGAAAACTCTGGCGCTATTTTTTCCCGTCTGCATCGCCTCACCCTGGAAGGCATGTTTAGTGATCCCTATTACGGGGGCAATCAGGGCTATGTGGGTTGGGATTTAATTGCTTACCCGGGAGCGGTTATGGCAAGTACTGCGCAGATGCAGCAAATGGGAGGAAGACTACCTCCGTTGCATACATCGGCTTATGGCAGTGATTATGATGGAGAATAGAAGTGACCATTAATCTTGCAGAAGTTGATGTCGTAGTCGTGGGGCTGGGCGCAGCCGGCGGCGTAGCCGTATTGCCGCTAACCCGGGCAGGTTTAAATGTTGTTGGTCTGGAAGCCGGGACCTGGATGAATCCAGGGCGCGATTACAAGGCCGATGAAATTCATAACAATGTCAGATCCCTGGTAACCACCGGCAACAAGGTCGCAGGGGAGATTCCTACCGTACGTAATTCGCCGACTGCCACCGCTGTGCAGCAGACACGGCATCCCATGATGAATGCGGTAGGAGGGACTTCCATTCATTATCATGCCCAGAGCTGGCGTCTGAACCCATGGGATTTCAACGTGCGTAGTGCCACTCTGGAGCGTTATGGTGCTGCCTATATTCCACAGGACACAACACTGGAAGACTGGCCGGTATCCTACGACGATATGGAACCGTTCTATGACAATGTTGAGTATGAAGTAGGGGTCAGCGGGAAAGCCGGTAACATTCAGGGGCAGATAAATCCCGAAGGCAATATTTTCGAAGGACCGCGGCAGCGTGATTATCCAATGCCACCACTGCGTTCATGTGACTTTCTCGATCACATGTATGAAGCAGGTCGGTCCGCAGGTTATCACCCTTATCATGGCCCCGCGGCTATTAATTCCCAACCTTATGATGGCCGGCCTGGCTGTCAGTATCATGGCTATTGTGATCGTGGCGGTTGTCACGTGCGAGCGAAGAATTCAACGGATGTATCAACCATACCAAAGGCGCAGGCCACGGGTAATCTTGAGATTAGGGACAACGCCAATGTGCGTCGAATTAATGTAGACAATAGCGGAAAGGTAACAGGTGTCACCTATTTGCGCGATGGTGAGGAGTTTTTTCAGCCAGCCAGGGCAGTATTGCTGGGCTGCTATACCTACGAGAATATTCGCACCCTGTTATTGTCAACCTCAGCTTACTATCCCAATGGTCTGGGGAATAACCGGGGGCAGGTAGGCAAGCATTATTTTGGCCACTGGGATATTCAGGGTGGCACGCTGGTAACCGCGTTATTCCCCTTTGACATCAATATCTGGTACGGCGCAATTGCCCAGGGGGTGATGGTGGATGACTGGGCCGATGATAATTTTGATCATAGTGGACTGGGTTTTATCGGCGGAGCCAGTCTACATGTATACACGGAAAAACATCCCATTGGTGCTGCGGCAATGGGTACCTTCGGCAAGGTGGACAGGCGTTGGGGTTCGCAATGGAAAGACTTTATCAAGGTAAATGCAGGGCGTACCCAGACCGCTTATATTCAGACCAATACCTTTCCCTATCAACATACCTGGGCTGATCTTGATCCCAATGTGAAAGACCCCTTTGGTGATCCGGTACTAAGAATTACCAATGGCCAAAAGCAAAATGAGCCTAAGGCCGCGGCTCATGCCGCCAATAAGATGGAAGAGTGGTTCCGTGCTGCCGGTGCGTCAGACATAGTAAATACTGGCGGTGGCAGAGGACCAGCCCTGTCTACTCATGCCCATGGAGGTACCCGCATGGGAACCAACCCCGATACCAGTGTTTGTGATCCCTGGGGCTTTTCTTTTCAAGCCCGAAATCTTGGCATACTTGGCGGATCGGTGATGTGCACTGCCGGGGCAAGAAACCCAACCCAGACGATTCAGGCGCTGGCCTGGCGAACTGCCCATCATCTGATTGAGGAATGGAACGAGATAACTGCCTGAACTGGTAATTACCGAAATTAAAAAAACTGGTATTACTGCTTGTTACCGTATCTTTTCACCTGGCTCGCGTTACAAGGGCTTAACCGGGAGCATACATAAGCGCAATGGAAAAACGGCAACAGATCCTTGGACTATTGGGCTGGCTTGGCTTGTGCTTTGCGGCGTCTTTCGCAGGAGCAATAGCGTCGATTCAGGCAAAAGTTTTTTATGCAGAGTTAAGCCAACCTGTCTGGGCTCCTCCGGGCTGGCTGTTTGGTCCGGTGTGGAGCATTTTATATGCGATGATGGCGATTGCGGCCTGGTTAGTTTGGCGCAGCGGTGGATTCCTCCATAATCGAATGGCTCTTTCCTTTTTTTTCGCCCAACTGCTCGTTAATTCATTATGGAGCTGGCTTTTCTTTGCCTGGCATCTCGGGGCACTGGCATTGGCAGATATCCTGTTACTCTGGTTACTCATCGTTGCCACCATGGTTTATTTCTTGCGAACCACAGTTTTGGCCGGCGTCCTTCTTGTTCCCTATTTGTTATGGGTTAGTTTCGCTGCGCTATTAAACTACTCTGTCTGGCAGCTTAATCCACAGATGCTTTGATGGTAGCCTTATGGCTTTATACATAAGGACTCGGGTATAAAGCCAATATATATGCGCGTTTATGGAAGAAAAATTTAAATAAATATAAGTTAGAAAACTGGACATAATAAATAACGAAGCGGCTTAAGCTGTCAATAATAATTAGAATAAACGGGTGGGGGAACTATGAGAAAGCACACTGTTGCAGGGGGAATTGCAGGCTTGCTGTTGGCTGGAATGGCTTATGCCCAGCAGGACGCAGAAGTGACCATTGTGTCTGTAGCCAGCTTTAGCGAGGAACAGGTAGCGGCCGGACTTGCAGCATACCAGGCTAATTGTTCGGAAGGTTGTCATCAGAATGATCTGGCAGGTAATGGCCCTATTGCAGCCTTGCGTGGACCTGCGTTTACCAGTGTCTGGAACAATCGTACGGTCACTGAACTGGTTGATACCATGCGCTCTGCGATGCCGCCGACCAATGTGGGTGGTCTGCCACAACAAACCTATGTCGATCTTGCTGCTTTCATTCTTTCGGCCAATGGGGGGGAAGTAGGTGAAACTCCATTACAGTTCAATTCGGTTGCTACAGTCAGTCAGTTCACCACCCAGGGCGCGCCGCAAAATTTTACCTTGCCACTGGCCGGGCCGGAGAATGAAGGCCCCACCGGCGTCACTATTGCCGGAATCGTCCCTGATTACCGGCCTGTTACAGAAGCAATGCTACGTAATCCGGATCCTGCTGATTGGCTTATTCATCGCGGCAATCAACAGGCCTGGAGTCACAGCGAGCTGGACCAGATTAACCAGGAAACAGTAAATGGCCTGCAATTACAGTGGGTCTGGGCACTAGGGAGTGAAGGGGCAAGTCAGCTGTCTCCGGTTGTCCATGACGGCATTATGTATATCTTCAATCCAGGCAATAAAGTTCAGGCATTGGAAGCCGCATCAGGGGATCTTATCTGGGAGCATAGTCTGGGTGGGCGCACCGGCACCATGCGTGGCATGGCTATCTATGAAGACAAGTTGGTTGTAAATACGCCCGATGCCCGCATTGTCGCGCTGAAAGCAGTGGATGGTGAGCTGGTCTGGGAAGCTCTTATAGGAGAAGGCTTTGGTAATTCAAGCGGGCCACTGGTTGCTGATGGGAAAGTTTTTACCGGAATGGGCAACTGTCTGAGATTTCGCGCTGAAAAATGTTACATCAGCGCCTGGGATGTTGATGACGGCAGTTTTTTGTGGAAATTTGAAACGATTGCCCGGGAAGGAACTGCCGGAGGGGATACCTGGGGAGGCATTGATGACATGTTCCGTGCCGGCAATGATCCCTGGATCACACCAACCTATGATGCTGAGCTGGACCTGGTATATGTAGGGGTATCCCAGCCAAAACCCTGGATGCCGGTGAGTCGCGGTATGACTGTATTTGATGATGCCCTGTATTCCAATTCGACGCTGGCGCTGGATGCAGATAGCGGTGAACTGGTCTGGTATTACCAGCATGTGCCCGGCGAAGTATTTGATCTGGATGAAGTGTTTGAACGCATGCTGGTCGACATCGACGGTGAGAAGGTGGTTTTTTCTATCGGCAAACATGGCATTTTGTGGAAGCTCAACCGAGAGACGGGAAAATATATCAGTCACAAGGAAACGGTTTTGCAAACTACCTTTGATTATTTCGACCCGGAAACCGGACGCCCCCAATACCGAGGTGATGTCATTGAATCAGGTCTGGGCGACTGGCTTGAAGTCTGCCCGTCATCGGCCGGTGGCAAAAACTGGCATGCCATGAGTTATCACCCCGGTACAGCCAGACTGATAATTCCTCTAAGTCAAAGCTGTCTGCGTCAGCGTGCCACTGAAATTGATTTTGTACAGGGCGGTGGTGGTGCCGCAGTGAATCGTGACTGGTTTCCGATGCCGGGTACCGATGGTAATGTCGGTAAAATTGCTGCCTATGATGTGCGCACCATGGAAGAGCTGTGGTCTGTGCAGCAACCGGCCTCATTCCTGACCGGAGTCCTGAGCACGGCGGGTAATCTGGCCTTTGCCGGAGATCTTGATCGACGCTTCAGGGCGTTTGATGTGGAGACCGGTGAAATATTATGGGAAACTCGCCTCGGCACATCGGTGCAGGGATTTCCCATCACCTTCAGTGTTAATGGCAGGCAATATATTGCCATGTCCACTGGACTGGGTGGGGGAAGTCCGCGTATTGTGCCTTCCAGACTAACGCCGGAGATACATTACCCGAACACGGGAAATGCCCTTTACGTGTTTGCCCTGCCGGAATAGGCTACTTTTTTCCAGCTATACAAAGAAATATATGAAGCTTTCAATTTTTGGTGAGAAATACACCGGGCAGTCCGGTATTGTCGATTTGATGGCGGATCTTGGTGAGGCATTGCACACCAGGCCGGACATGATTTCCATGGGCGGGGGGAATCCGGGTCGCCTGCCAGAAGTGGAAGCGTTATATAAAAATTATCTGGTTGAGCTGCTGGAAACGCCGAACGGAGCCTACAATATCCTTGGCAAATACCAGTCGCCGCAGGGTGATGAAGCGCTGCTTAAACAGCTCGCCAAACTATTGCGTGATGAATATGGCTGGCCGCTGACAGAGAAAAATATAGCCATCAGTAACGGCGGTCAATCCGCCTTTTATGTGCTCGCCAATTTGCTCGCTGGCCGTTATTCCGATGGCGCCATGAAACAGATACAGTTTCCCCTGGTACCCGAGTATCTTGGTTATACCGATGCTGGACTGGAAGCGGGTTTTTTTTCTGCTACGCGTCCTGCTATCGATATTCTGGATGAGCATGTTTTCAAGTATCGAGTGGATTTCGAAAACATGAAAGTCACAGACAGGACTGCTGCGTTTTGTCTATCCCGACCTACCAACCCCACGGGCAATGTATTAACTGATGACGAAGTCAGGCAGCTGGATGCTATTGCTGCTAAGAATGATATCCCACTAATTATTGATGGCGCATATGGGACACCATTTCCAAACATTATTTTTGATGAAGTCAGTCCGCACTGGAGCGAGCACACAATATTACTGCTAAGTTTATCGAAGCTTGGACTGCCAGGCGTTCGCACCGGATTTATTGTGGCTAATGAAGAGATAATCCAGGCCTATGCCAATGCCAATACGATTCTTAATCTGGCCTGTGGCAATATTGGCCCGGCCATTGCCGGCAAATTATTTCAGAATCGGGAAGTGCTTGAACTGGGCAAGAACATAATCATGCCTTATTACCGCGAGCGAGCTTTTAAAACCATGGATTGGTTTATTGAATCCATGAAAGATCTGCCACTTTATGTACATAAACCGGAAGGCGCAATTTTTCTCTGGCTCTGGTTCAAGGATTTGCCGGTGTCCTCGGTCAGGCTTTACGAAATTTTGAAGCAGGCCGGAGTGCTGGTGATTCCAGGTCATGATTCCTTTGCCGGACTGCAGCAGCCATGGCAGCATGCCAACGAATGCATTCGTATCTCCTATGCCCAGGATGAAAGGATGGTTAAGAAGGGAGTAATGATAATTGCCCGGGAAGTACGAAAATTGTACGACGCAGGGAAGTAGTTATACTTGCCTGGTATAGGGCAAAAGAAAAAAATAAAAGATACTGGAACAAGAAAGCAGGAAATTTAAATTCAGATTAAGGTTTGTTCTTAACAGGTTTTACATTTAGTCTACATTGGATGAATTATTAAAGGGGAAGTTAGATCCATGAACAGGTTTTCAACGTTTTTACTCAGGTGCATTCCCTGCGCCTTGATACTAGTGCCTTGCGGCATATTTGCGCAAGAACACAGTTATGCTCCCAGTGATATCGAAAATGGACGTGGTTTGTATCAGGCTAATTGCCTGGGATGTCATGGTAACAATGCCGATGCGGTGGAGGGTGCCAATCTCAGCACTGGCCGTTTTCGACGGGCAAGTTCAGACGAAGATCTGATCCGACTTATCCGTGAGGGAATTCCCAATACCCTGATGATTCCAAAAACTAATCTATCCTATGGTGATACACGCGCCATTGTCGCTTTTCTGCGTGCCTTGCCGGGTGGTGGTGCGATGATGGCAGACGACAGGGAAGTACGCATCGGTGATGCCAGCAAAGGCGAAGCCCTGTTTTTTTCCCAGCAGACTCAATGCAGTACCTGCCATGGGGTAAACGGCGGTGGTAATCTGCTAAGCCCCGATCTTGGTAATGTGGGGGCAACACGTACCCCGGGCACGCTGGAGCAATCCATTATTGATCCGATGGCTGAAGTGCGCGCCGGCCAACGTTTTTATCAGGTGACAGACAGACAAGGCACTACCATGCGCGGCCTGCTGTTAAATCAGGATACCCATTCGGTACAACTGCTCAATGAAAATGAACGCCTAGCCGCCTACAACAAGGATAACCTGGAATCCCATGGTTTTATTCCATCACCAATGCCGTCGTATCTTGATGTGCTTTCGCCTGATGAAGTCGCTGACCTTGTTGCCTATATGATTTCCTTGAAAGGGGACGCAGAATGAGAAATTTAATCAAACCATTCGTACTAGCCTGCCTTTTATCCGCTACCAGTGGGTTGGTAAGCGCGCAGGTAAGCCCTGAAAGATTATTGAATGCTGATCAGGAACCAGAAAGCTGGCTACTTTACGGCGGCGACTATGACAGTCAGCGCCATACCGATCTTGAGCAGATCACGCGCGATAATGTCGATCAGCTTGAGCTGAAATGGGTTTGGCAAAACCGCGCCCCTGATGGTGCTTCACAGAAATTTGAGGCTACACCGCTGGTTGTGGATGGCGTTATGTATACGGTGGCAGCGCCTAATAATGTTGTTGCCATTGATCCGGTCACTGGTCGTTTGTTCTGGATCTATAACTACACGCCATCTCTGGATGCACGCCTGTGCTGCGGACGTGTAAATCGCGGTCTGGCCATGCATGGTAACAGCCTGTTCATGGGGACCATCGATGGCAAACTGGTGAAGCTCGATGCCCGTAAAGGCGAGCCTGAATGGATCATTGATGTGGCACCACCTGAATTGGGATATGCCTTAACCCTGGCGCCTCTGATTATCGGTGACAAAGTCATTGTTGGTCCTGCCGGTGGTGAATATGGCATACGGGGCTTTATTGCCGCCTTTGACGTCAATACAGGTGAAGAACTGTGGCGCTTCCATACGGTTCCCGGTCCCGGTGAACCCGGCTTTGAATCCTGGGAAGACCCGGAACAGGAAGCCTGGAAAACCGGTGGCGGGTCGATATGGCAAACCGGTTCCTATGATGCTGATTTGAACCTGACTTACTGGGGTGTGGGTAATCCGGGCCCCGACTGGAATGGTGATTCCAGACCTGGCGATAATCTTTATACCGAATCTGTTGTGGCCCTGAATCCTGATACTGGCGAGCTGGCCTGGCATTATCAGTTTACGCCCCATGATGAAATGGATTACGACGCTACCCAGGCTGCCGTGCTGGTAGATATGAACTGGCAAGGCGAAGAACGCAAAGTCATGTTATGGGCAAACAGGAATGGTGTGTTTTATGTGCTTGATCGGGAGACTGGTGAGTTTCTCCTGGGTGAACCATTTGTCTCGGTAAACTGGTTGAGCGGTTTTGATGAAGCAGGACGTCCGGTACGTGCACTTTATCCTTCAGAGGAAGGCACATTTATCATGCCTAACAACCAGGGCGCGACTAACTGGTATCCGCCTTCCTATTCGCCGGTAACAGAACTTTTCTATGTGCCGGCCTGGCTCGATACTTTCTCGGTTTATACCAAGCGTCCTGTAGATTACACACCGGGGCAGCAGTATGTCGGCGCATTCCCCACCATGGCTATGCCAGCGCTGGGAGTGAATGCAGTGAACCAACGTACCCCGGAAGAAGGTCTGGGTGCGATACAGGCTATCAATCCTCAAAACGGAGAAGTGGTCTGGCGTCATGTTATGAATAATGTGACAGACAGTGGTGTGCTCAGTACGGCAAGTAATCTGGTGTTCGCCGGTGGCAGGGAAGGTCATTTCTATGGCCTGGATGCTGAAACCGGTGAAGAATTATGGCGGCAAACTCTGGGTGGTCAGATCGCTTCGGGTCCAATGAGTTATGAAATTGACGGCAAACAGTATGTTGCTATCTCTGCCGGCGCTGGCCTGTTTGTGTTTGGCTTACCTGAGTAAATCATGAGTCAAAAACTCTGCATAAAAATACAGGGGATGGTGCTTGGTTTGTGCCTGATTACCAGCACTTCACTGTATGCCGATCAGAATGATCCCCGGCTTGAAGAACTTTTTGCCAGTCTGAAATCCGAAACTGATATTTATAACGCTGCCAACCTGGCAAACGAGATATGGCAAATATGGTTTGAGCATGAAGATGCCATGGCTAATAGTCTGATGACGAGAGGCGTCCAGCAAATGGAGAGTTATGCAATCAATGCTGCCCTGGAAACCTTCAACAGGCTTATTGAATTGAAACCGGATTTTGCTGAAGCCTGGAACAGACGAGCCACCATTTATTATCAGATTGGCGAGTATGATGCTTCCCTGAAAGATATTGATGAAGTATTAAAACTTGAGCCTTATCATTTTGGCGCTCTTTCAGGCAGGGGGCTGGTCTATATGGGTAAGCAGGAGTATTTTATGGCGCGCAGTGCTTTTTTAACTCTGCTGGAAGTCTATCCTGCGATGCCAGGGGTAAAGGAAAACATCCTCAAGCTTGAAGACGTATTACGTAGCGGCCCGATATAAAATAATCTGTTCAGATAGCGCCTGATTTCCAGACAGTGATCTGCTTTACAATTTCTTGCTTTTTAATTGTCCATGTCTGGTGGACCAATCATTCTGCAAGCAAGTACAACTCTATTCCTTCATAAAAAAGCATCAGACCAGATGTCGTTGACATAGACATTTTCCAGAGGGCAGTTTAATCTTTGGAATAATATTCAGCGGGGGGGGGTAGTCATGCATAATCTTTTTTGGAAACCTGTTCTGTCTCTTATTGGTATCACTTTTTCTATTTGTCTTGCCTTGCCTGTTAACAGTCACCACTCCTTCCCTGCGCAGTATGATGCGGACAAGCCGATTACCCTCAGTGGTTATCTGATCAAGCTGGAATGGCGTAATCCCCATGTCTATTTTTATCTGGAAATAGAAGATGAGGATAGCTTTGAGGAATGGGCATTTGAGATGGGCTCTCCAATTGCTATGGAAAGAAATGGCTGGAACAGAAATTCTGTGGATGTAGGAGACATTCTGGAAGTGGAAGGCAGTCTCGCACGTGACGGGACCAATCTGGTTAATGCCAATTCCGTTGTACTGGTAGAAAGCGGCAGGCGCCTGTTTGCTGGGTCGAGCCGTGATGATTAAATGTTCATATTTATTCTGTTGCGTGAATTTACGCCATTTAAGCAAGTGTAATACTGTGCTCAAATATTATTTTCTAATTTTTTTCTTACAACTGTTTCCCGTTTTTTCAGGAGCTTACGCGCAGACACCAATACCGCGTTTTGAAGATGGTAGCGTGAATCTTGGTGCCATGAAGGGAGAAACCGGCCATTGGAATACCGGTGTGGGTAACCTGTCAGAAAATTTTGTTGAAATGGATGGGGCTTACCTTATACATCCCGAAGATATAGATAAAGTGGCGCCATTTCGTCCATGGGCCAGGAAAATTGTTCAGGAACGATTAGCAACACTGGGGCGCGATGATCCTCACCCCCGCTGTATGCCTAATGGTGGTCCGCGTCAATTCCATACACCCTGGGGGCTGGAGATTGTTCATGACAGAAGTAGTGAACGTATCCTGGTAATGTCCGGCGGTGCTAACAGAAGCTGGCGTGAAATCTGGCTTGATGGCAGGGAGCATCCTGACCTTGAAGTCTATACACCGACCTTTTTTGGCCATTCCATTGGGTACTGGGAAGGTGACACACTGGTAGTGGATACCATCGGTTATAACGAAAGGTTCTGGTTTGCCCGCAGACCGTCGGGCATGCCACACACAGATCAGCTGCATTTAATTGAGCGGATTTCCCGACCGGATCATGACACCCTGCATTACGAAGTCACAATAGATGATCCGGGGGCCTACACACGGCCCTGGACCGCATCATGGGATGTTCCCTGGTCCTCTTTCCACATGACAGAATATTTTTGTCAGGATAATAATTTAGATCTTGAGCACATTGTAGGTCCCCGGTAATTCGCTGTTATCCTGCGCAATGCTATCCAGAAATCAACTGCCCAAATCCCGGAACATGGGGGTTCATGCCAAGTAACTTTGCGCCTTCGAATAGGGCATGGGGTGTGCTTGATACGGCAGGAATACTCACGCGCTCTTCAACCGGAGCAAGAATGTTCAGAGTGATCAGTCCGCCGCAACTTATCAGAATAGCATCCGCGGCAGCGGCGTCGTTGGTCACTTTTTCACAAAACCCGATAAGCTGAGGATCTGTTACAGAAAAAATATCCTCTACGGCTTCAATACCCAGGCCTTCGATATTCAGAACATTGAAATCATGTTCACCCAGAAAACGTACCAGTCGATTATTTACTTCATCATTGTATGCAGTAGCACAAACAATATTTTTAGCGCCAACTTCGTTAAGGCCATTAATAATGCCATTGCTCATGGTTGAGGTGGGCAGGCCTGTAGCTTCAGCGACAGTCCTGGCAAGACGTTCATTGAACTCGCGGCCCTGGTAAAAGGTGAGCGAGGTTCCCATTATCATAATGGCCTCTACATCTTGTGCAGCCAGCCCCAGTGCTTTCTCGGGGATTTGATCTATGACCGCATCATAGCCATCCGGTGTCATGGTTTTCAGATCAAGATTATTTATTACATAGTCAATGGAGTCGCCATAAAGAGTCAGACCTTCTTCGGGTTGCCCACGATCTACAACCGGGAAAATCAGTCCCAGTCGGCGTTTTTCAGCCGCCATAGTGGCATTGGGAAGTAGTCCGCCAAGCGCGGTCATGGTTGTTGTCGCAAGTAATTGTCTTCTAGAAATAGTCATGATGTTGAATCCCCGGAAAAATGTGGCCGCCAGTAATGTAATCGGTTTAATTATTGTTTATTGATTTTTTATTATTGAACCGCAGGAAACAATAACCGGCAATGCCGGATAAGAGTGAACCAACGATAATACCAAGTCGATCATCTACCATTGTGCTGAAATCACCACTTTGAAAAGCCAGCGAACTGATAAAAAGGCTCATGGTAAAGCCAATGCCACAAATCAGAGAGACACCGTAAAGCTGCTTCCAGTTAATGTCTTCAGGCATGCTGGCGAAGCCGCTTTTTACTGCAATCCAGCAAAAGCTGACAATGCCAAGTTGTTTGCCGGCGATAAGGCCGGCCATGATACCCAGGGGAACTGGTCTCAGCAGACTCTCTATGGACAGCCCTCCAAGATATACCCCGGAATTAACAAAGGCAAAGAAGGGCAGGATAAAAATGTAAACGGTGTCCTTCAGATCATGTTCGATTTCTTCCAGCATATTGGTATCTGAATCAGGTCGGTTGATATAGGGGATGAACATTGCAATGACCACTCCTGCCAGAGTGGCATGAATGCCAGACTTTAATACAGAGGCCCATAAAATCAGGCCAACGAATAAATAGGGAACCAGTGAAGTGACTTTCATTCTGTTCAACAGGTAGAGCAGACAAATCATAATGGTGGCGACTATCAAGGAAGAAATACCGAGGTTGGAGGTATAAAAGAAGGCAATAATCAGTATGGCGCAAAGGTCATCAATGACCGCAAGTGATAACAGGAATACTTTTAGCCCCGTTGGTACGCGCTTTCCCAGCAATCCCAGAACGCCTAATGCAAAGGCAATATCTGTAGCGGTAGGAATAGCCCATCCCTGCAGTGCTGCTGGATCCTCCCGGTTAATGAAAGCATAAAGTCCGGCTGGCACCAGGATGCCACCGATTGCGCCAAACAGAGGCAATGTCACTGCGGATAATTCAGAAAGCTTTCCACCCAGTACTTCACGTTTGATTTCCAGTCCCACATGGAAAAAGAAAATTGCCATCAGGCCATCATTGACCCAGAGTAAAAGGGGTTTTGCTATCTGGAAATCGCCGATTCTTATCTCTACCAGGGTGGCGAGGAGGGAATCATAAAAACCTGACAAGGAAGAATTTTCTGCAATCATCGCCAGTAATGCCGCAAGAAAAAGTAAAATACCGCTGGCGTATTCTTTGGACAGAAAATTTTGTATGGGTTTGAGTATGGGTGCTAATGGCATGGACCAAGCCTATCGTATTTCACTCTAGGGGGAAATCCCTGACGGTGGAGTGGTAGTGGATGGAATATTTACCAGGGTTTTTCCTGGTGAAACCGGTCTTGCAAAAAGTCGACGAAGAGTTTTACCTTGGCGGACAAATGACGGCGTTGCTGGTAAATTGCAACGATATCTCTTTCAATGCCACGCCAGTCCTCCAGAACCCTGACCAGCGTTCCCGCCTTCATATCTTCCGCCAGATAATAATCTGGCAGATAAGCCAGACCTAGACCGTTGCGAGCCGCCCCCAGCAGGCAATGACCATTATTGCTGTGCCAATGACTGAGGCCATTAACAGAGAGAGTTTCTTCACCACGAATAAATTTCCATGGCTTGCTGGTGCCATATTCTGTAAAGCGCAGGCAACGTAGATGCTTTAGATCCTGTGGTACTTCCGGAGTGCCATATTGATTGAGAAAGCGTGGACTAGCCACCAGGATGAAGGTGGTATTGGCAAGCGGTTTGTTAACGACATTTATATCAGTGCGAGGACCAACCTGAATAGCAACATCATAGGCATCTTCAATAAGATCTACCTTGCGACTGTAAAAATTGAGCTCAATTTCCAGCGTGCTATTTTCTTTAAGAAAATCAGCGATGGCAGGGACAATATGCATTTCACCCAGCAGGTTGGGTGAGCTTATTTTTAACAATCCGGTAGCTCGTTGCTGAAATTCGGAAACAGTCTCCTCAATCTCTTCCAGATCTTCAATTACCTGCTTGCAGCGCTGATAATAAAAATTCCCCAGTTCAGTCAGGGATAATTTACGCGTGGTACGGTGGAGAAGCCTGGTGCCAAGTCGATCTTCCAGTTGGCTGATACGCTGGCTGATATGTCCTTTTGACACCCCCATCGAGCGTGCTGCCCCTGAAAAACTGCCTACTTCAACCACTTTGACCAGTTCCTCGAATCCTTCCCATTGACTCACTACCGGCTCCTGACAAGTAAATATATTTGTTTAAATATGTGAACAAATATACCTTATTTTCACTAATAGAACATTTATTGAAACATTTATTTTTACGCAAAACAGTCTGAAGAGGATCATAAGATTCAGATTAAAAACTTTTCATGTGCTTGGGGCGGGTTTGATAAAGATCCTGCAATCGAACAGATAGAGGTAATAAAGCAGAGGTGGTAGTGGAGAATCTTGATTACAGCCGCTTCAGGAAATAACGGTTTTCCCTGATCAGATGGATGCAGGTATCTACAACATCGTAGTCATAAAGCTTACCTTTATTTTCGACCAATTCCTCTAGGCACTGAGCAAGACTGCAGGCGCTTCGATAGGGTCGATCAGTCAGCATGGTTTCAACAACATCGGATACGGCCAGAATGCGGGCCTCCAGCATAATTTCATCTCCGCGCAACTGATTTGGATAACCACTGCCATCCATTCGCTCGTGATGTTGTAGCACAATATCGGCAACAGGCCATTCAAGTTTTATATCTTTAAGTATTTCATAGCCTTTTTTGGGGTGAGTTTTAATCATTTCAAAATCAGCATCACTTAATTTACCAACCCTGTTAGCGATTTCAGGGGGGATATACATTTCGCCAAGATCATGTAATTGGCAAGCCAGGGCAAGGCCCTCAATAAATTGGATACTAGCCCCCATCTCTATAGCAATAGCAACAGCCAGGTCGGTAACACGCTCCTGATGCTGGCTTTTGATAACATTTCTGTCCTCTATAGCATTACAGATAGTATTGATAACTTTCTTAAAAGAATTCTGTACCCTGGCAGTGGACTGCTGCAGTGGCCGCTTATCCATGTATGTGCCGATATAGCAGATCCTCTGGCCATGTTTGTTATCAATAGCACGGGCACTGATTATGCATGGAATATATTCTCCACTTTTGCTTTTTCGCCTGGCTTCACCTTCCCAGTAAGCATTGCTCCTTAGTGCTGCAGAGACATCTTTGGATTTCACCAGATCCGTATCATTATAAGTACCCAGTATTGTTAGTGGTTCGCCAACCAATTCCTGTTCTGCATAGCCAAATATTTCGGTCATCGTTGAATTCACGTAAGTGATTATCATTTCAGAATTGGTAATAGCGATGCCTTGACTAATATTATTGGCGGCGAAGATTGCCATTTTATTTTTTCTTTCTTCAGAAGAGGGCTCTTTGTCGACAGGACGGCTAAAGAAGCGTGTGCCATTCTTATTGCTTTGGATGTCAAAAAAATCAGAACCTGTAGTTTCAAAGAGAACTTTATTTCCATCTTTGGAAACCAGATAGTGTTTCAGAAAGACAGTATTTCCATTTCTTTCCCAGTCTTCGGAAAGTAAGGCGCGCGTATTTATTGAATCGCTTTTAGGAACAATATACAGAAAGGATTTCTCTAACAGTTTTCCTGGCGTATAGCCCAGAAGATCTTGCACTTTTGGATTGGAGTAGGTGATGAATCCATGTTGATCAATTTCCCATACCCAATCAGGCATAGCATCAAAAATGTTTTGTTGATATCTAACCTGTGCTTGCTTTTCATTCCCTGATTGATCGGCCGGTTGCTGGTGAATACCTGCAATTTCGTCTGGCGTTTTTCCGGTGATTTCTTCCTTGTTCATAATTACAAATCCTTGTAAATATTACCGGTCTGAAGCTTGTTAAAGTCTTGTTAATGCACTAAAGAAATTGACTGATTGTTCAGGAAAAATCTTTATACAAAAAAGATGTAGTGAATGAGGCAAGTAATGTCTGTTAATTGAGATTAGTTTGCATATTTTTATGATCAAGAACAAGAAATTATTCAGAAATCATCCGCTATAAACGCCAGGCCTGGGGGAAAACCGGAGGTTAAGCTGTCATCTTTGTTAAAAATATAAAATAACAGCAGCTTGCTCCGATTTTTATGAAAAAGCCAAAAAACATTCTGATGAATATCAAAATGATATCGAAGAGCAATTTATACCGATGTTTTGTAGGAGTCGGAGGCCGAGAACTGGGAGACTAATCTTCCGGGCTCACATTGCGCGATTGAATTAACCATTTACCATCAACGCGGACTATATCGTCAACACTTCGTCCAACAGAGACCATTCGCGCCGGGGAGTCGGGACCATTGGCGCCAAAATAGGTGACCCAATAGGCATGGTGACGGGCATGATCTTTAGTCACGAACTCTGTCCAGTAATTTTCGGTCGCGTGATACATAGGGGCTGGAGGATTACCATTGGCCGCCTGTTCTTCTCTGCCATCGCGAAAGTCACTCATCATTTTATGCAGCGCTTCCTTCCCTTTGATAGCGCCAAACGAACCGTCTTCGGTGAAGACCGCCACATAAGCGTCCGGGTCAAAAGAATCCAGTGCGCGGGTATAGCGCCACATCAGATGCTCGATTTGCTCCCGATCCTCCATTCTCTGAAGAAGAGCCATGTGCGATGCCATGTTTTCGCCCATGCCACCATGATCCATGCTCTGAGCCGATAGCGTTGTACTGGTCAATGAGGATATAAGCAGGAGTGTCGCAATTAGTTGGTTACTGAGTTGTTTCATGATGGCTCCGGTTTTTCCTGATTTGTTTACAAAAGTTAAGTCAGAATATGGCACTATTGCTAATATTGAGCAAGTCACAAATTAGCGCCATAGTGTCGACATACAATGTGGGGTGCTCATTATCCTGGTCAGCCATAAGTTTCTTCATCCTGGTATAAATACAGGTGGTGAAAACAAAACAATTGGCGTACCTGCTCCAGCAACCCTGATTTTTCCCGGAAAAGGCTATAGTGAATTTTAAAATACGTTTAATGGAAGCAGGGGATTACCCGGCTTTTTTTGCTTATCTAAATGCCCAATTGGAAGAAAATGGCAAACTTGGGGCACCACTTTTTCAACCTGTGCCACGGGAAATTATTAAGCTGCCAGCTGAAAAAGAGGCTGCATTTGTGGCCGGTTTATCTAAAACTATCGGACAACCTGGCTGGCGTCGCGCCTGGCTTGCAATGGATGAAGATAATAAAAACATTCTTGGCCATGTTGATCTGCGCGCGCATCAGGAAGTAAATACCTCGCATCGTGCTTTACTTGGTATGGGCGTGGTTAATTCCTGTAGGCAGCAGGGCATTGGTCGCGCGCTGCTTGAATTTGCCTGCGAATGGGCCAGGCAGAGTAAATTACTGGAATGGATTGATATTGAGGTACTGTGTGATAACAAGCCGGCATTTCATCTCTATGAAACTGCCGGCTTTGAAAAGCTTTGTATGATCCAGGATATGTACAGAATTGATGGCAAGGCGGAAGGTTATATCCGCATGGCGCTTAAATTATAAATCCTAACTAATAATCGTAATGCTATATTTAAACCAAATCAGGGGGCTGGCCCGACCACAACTCCCCAGGGCGTTTCACCGACCTGAATTTTTTTGACGACTTCAAAGCTCGCCACATCAATCACGGAAACATCATCCGATGGCCCATTAGCAGAATAGAGTGTTGTGCCATCAAGGCTCATGGCCAGTCCCCAGGGGCGTGGGCCAACGACAACCGAGTTTATGACTTCCCGGCTTGCCAGATCGATGGCGACCACTGTCTGCCCGCGACCATTTGCCACATACAAGGTAGATTCATCGGGTGAGAGCACCAGTCCCATAGGTAAGGCACCTTCTGGCAAGGGGATTTCACCAATTGCGGTATTACTGGCTACATCAATAATATTAATGAGCTCCCCAAATTCTGCTGATACATAGGCGGTGCTGCTGTCAGCAGTAAAAACGGAATCACGAGGGCGCAGCCCGACTTTGATGCGAGTTATTTCTGCACCTGTGTTGGCATCGATAACTGTGATGTCGCTGTCCACCTCGCCGGTTACATAAAAAATGCGCCCATCTGGCGAGAGTCTTACTCCTTCGGGCTCAAGTCCGGTAGGAAGTGTCATCAGAATTTCACCTTCGCTCAAATCCAGTATGGTAGCGGTATTGGTGTCTTCATTGGAGACATAAAGTTTTTCTGTTTCCCAGTTCACATCAAATTGTTCAGGATCTGAGCCGCTTGGGAGAATGCGTACAACTTCACGGGTAAGCGGGTTTACTTCAGCAATACCATCGGCAGCCTTATCGGCTTCCATGGCCTCACACACATCATCATCCATGGTTGGTGGACATTTTGGTGAACCGCTCAATGCTACATAAAAGACACTGCCATCGGGACTCACCTTGATGCCACGTGGACGTTTGCCTACAGGGATTGTTGCGATAACTTCATGGCTGTCTCCTGAAATCATGGTGACAGAATTGGAGTCTTCATTGGTCACATAAATAACACTGCCTACCTGCGCACATGCTACGACGGTTAAAAAGAGGGTGCTGAGCAGACTGGTTTGTAACAGCTTTTTTCTGATGATTATTTTCATGAGTATGTGTTTTCAACTTGAAATTAAATATGGCGGTGAATGTATAAACGAATGGAAAGCATAGAGGCAACTATACTGAAAGTCCATGCCCGCGATATATTCTAACAGACCTGTGATTGA
>CBFIIQ010000033.1:0-36115 GCA_965662685.1 Pseudohongiellaceae bacterium
TGTCTAATCTAGCGAGGTAACTGGGGTCGAACCCCAGTTACCTCGCTAGATTAGACAGGAGAGACAATTATGTCAACACCTAAAACACATTAATTTACACTGGCAATACGAGCCTAGGCGGCCCAACTATAAGGCTCGCAGCCCAAAATGCTCATCATTCGCTTAGCAAGCCAGCAGGCACCTCAGAAGCATAGATTACCGTTAACTCTGGCCAATACCTCTATACTTTACTGCCACCACCAAGTGCTCGAGATTAAAGATGTATTTTTCAGGCAGCGCTCTCCCTAAAGGCCAGAAGTAACGGCTATTCAGGTCGCTCAAGGTCACATTAGCCTCTATGCCGAAGCCCATTCTAGAGAACAAGTCTTCGATCTCTTGCGAGGTGTAGAAAGAGATCCACGGCTCGCCTACCCCCGACGAGCCTTTCGCCACCAGCTTAGCTCTCCTTTCAGGATTAGGGTTGACCTGCTCCCAATTTTGACTACCAGGTAAATCTTAGTGAAGTCCACTTTTAGAGGAGAAAGTGGACATGAAGAAGCGCTATACCGAAGAACAGATTATCGGGTTTTTGAAGCAAGCCGAGTCTGGCATTCCCGTAAAGGAGCTGTGCCGGAAACACGGTTTCAGTGACGGTTCGTTTTATACCTGGCGCAGCAAGTATGGCGGCATGGATGTTTCCGAGGCCAAGCGCCTGAAAGCGCTGGAGGAAGAGAATGCCCGCCTGAAGAAGCTGCTGGCCGATACTATGCTGGACAAGGAAGCCCTGGAAGTCGCCCTAAGAAAAAAGTATTGACCCCGCAGGCCAGGCGAGAAGCTGTCCAGGAGATGCAGTCTCAGACAGCCATTTCGGAACGACAAGCCTGTGCCCTGGTGGGGATTTATCGAAGCACCTTACGCTACCAGTCTCGGTTGCCGGATCAGGACGAGGCGTTATCCAGCCGGATTGTCGAGTTGGCCCAGGAGCGACGGCGATTCGGTTATCGGCGGATTCATGCCCTGCTGCGACGTGAGGGTGTAAAAGTTAACCATAAACGGGTTTATCGCTTGTATCGTGCCGCAGAACTGGCGGTAAAGCGGCGTAAACGGCGCAAGGGAGTCATGGTGCCCCGAGAGCCGCTGACCCTGCCAGTCCGCCGTAACGAGGTCTGGTCGATGGATTTTGTCATGGACTCCCTGGCCAATGGCCGGCGGCTCAAGGTCTTGACCGTGGTCGATGACTGCACCAAGGAGGCTGTAGACCTGGTTGCTGACTTTGGTATCTCGGGTCATTATGTCACTCGGATACTGGATCAGGTTGCCCGGTTCAGGGGGTATCCCAAGGCCGTCAGGACGGATCAGGGACCAGAGTTTACTGGCAGGGCTTTGGATCAATGGGCGTACCAGCATGGCGTACAGTTAAAACTGATACAACCTGGCAAGCCAACCCAGAATGCTTTCATCGAAAGTTTCAACGGCAAGTTCAGGGATGAATGCCTGAATGAACATTGGTTCCATACGCTGGATCATGCCAGAGTAATTATCAACCAGTGGCGAAAAGACTATAACGAATGTCGGCCACACTCCATGTTGGGCTATAAAACCCCAGCGGAGATGACTGAAATTTTACGCAACCATGTGGACTGAGCTAAGAAAGTACTGGTAGCAATGTTGGGGGCAGGTCAGTTCAAAGTAAAAACAAAGTCATCACCCTTTGTGTGCGCACTAAGTTGCTTCAGTCGTTCAAAGTACTCTCCACCTCTGCTAACAAACACTCTGTCTTTTTTGATTTTGCTCGTGTGTGCTAACACTAAAATTTCAGCCCACTTGTAGCCGCCCTTTTCGTACACCCTTACGTCCTTCCACTGTAAGCCAAACAACTCACTTGAACGCATCATTGTGTTAGCAGCGATAAGGAAAAAGTGTCTGAAGCACTGTCTCTCAAATGCCTTATCAGCATCCAAGTTATCTGCTTTCGTTTGCTTTGCTGAGCACCAACTACGTAGCCATCTACAAATGTCGTCATACTCTTTGTCAGTAAAAGTCTTACGACGCATATCATCTCTTTGCGTGCCTTTGATTTTTATTTTTGGATGTAAGAACTTTTCTGTGTTGTGTAGCCCTTCGTCATATGCCCACTTACAAAACGCGTTGATTACTGACAACTCATTGCGAATTGTTTGAAGGGACGCATTGCGTTTCATACGAAACATTTGATAGTCGTAAAGTGTCTTCGCACCAAACGTATCCAACCTATGTTCTGCGTTTACTGTTGGATAGCGTGTAAGCCACTTCAGTTGCCCTTTGATTCTTTCAAATGTGCCTTGTGCTAAGGATTCAGTAAGCACTTCCTTATGTCTGTGCTGAATGTACAGTTCAATCGCTTTGTACAAAGGAGGGCTGAACAAACTTTTGCCTTCACTGAGTTTCACAGTCGCAATTGCGTGTTCCTTCTTTGCTCTCTCCTTTGCTGTCTCATAGTTCTTAGTTCGTAAACTCTTTTGATGGTATTGCCTATGCCCTTCTACACGCATACGCATCTGCCAATTGCCACCACTGTTTTTAGTAGTGAACAAAGTGACTTCGCCATCACATATCGTTTGCTTGTTTTGATAGAAACTATCGTCAGAGTTGTTGTGTTGGTTTGTAGGTGTTTTTTTATTTCTCCACTCAGCCAACTCTACTACTTGTCCTCTGCTCATACGCACTCCAATTCATTTTTCACTCTTACAGTGTAAGAGCAAATTGGAGTGTTTAATCTTCAAGTATGTTATGAACAATACTTGATATACTTATGCTGTGTAACTGTAGCAAGACTTTACAACAATGTTAAGAATGAAGACGTAGGAATGGGGCTTTACAACATTTTTACAACAGCAAAAACTCAGTAACTATGCGGCTTTCAGCCGATGTTACTACTCCCACTCAATAGTGGCGGGCGGTTTGCTGCTGATGTCGTAGGTAACCCGGGACACATCACGGATTTCATTTATGATGCGGTTGGAGACAGTTTCAAGCAGATCGTAAGGCAGATGCGCCCAGCGCGCCGTCATGAAATCAATGGTTTCAACCGCCCGCACTGCAAGCACGTAGGAATAGCGACGTGCGTCACCTACCACGCCTACTGATTTTACCGGGAGAAATACTACAAAAGCCTGGCTCACTTTCTGATACCAGTCTGCCCTGTGGAGCTCTTCCATGAATATGGCATCGGCCTGGCGCAGAATATCACAGTATTCTTTTTTAACTTCACCCAGAACCCGCACACCAAGCCCTGGCCCAGGAAATGGATGGCGATAGATCATGTCATGAGGCAATCCCAGTGCAATACCGATATTGCGCACTTCATCCTTGAATAATTCACGTAAAGGCTCTACCAGTGACATATTCATATCATCAGGCAAGCCGCCGACGTTGTGATGGGATTTGATAACATGGGCAGTGCCATGCTTGGAACCGGCAGACTCAATCACATCGGGATAGATGGTACCCTGGGCAAGCCAGTTTACATCGCCGAGTTTTGAAGCCTCACGGTCAAACACGTCAATAAATGTATTGCCGATAATTTTACGTTTTGCTTCAGGATCAGCTTGACCAGCCAGCTTATCCAGAAACTCATCTTCTGCGTCCACCCGGATCACCTTGACGCCCATATTGTTGGCGAAGGTTTCCATAACCTGATCACCTTCATGCAGCCGCAGCAAGCCATTATCCACGAATACACAGGTGAGTTGCTCCCCTATAGCCCGGTGCAAAAGTGCAGCCACCACTGATGAATCAACTCCGCCAGACAATCCCAGCAACACCTTGTCAGTCCCTACCTGTTGCTGAATTTTCTCGATAGCATCCTCAATAATATTTGCCGGCGTCCATAAGCGACCACACTGGCATATTTCATGTACAAAGCGATTAAGAATTTCCTGTCCTGATTTGGTGTGTGTCACTTCTGGATGAAACTGCAGACAGTAAATATGGCGACTCTCATCGGCCATGGCCGCAATGGGTGCACTCTGCGTGGAGGCAATCACCTTAAACCCTTCAGGGACCTGGGTTACCTTGTCGCCATGACTCATCCAGACATCATGCAAAAAGACATTTCCTTCCTGAATTGAATGCTCAAGGTCACTCAGCAGTGCGCTTCCGCTGGGAATCTCAATGCGTGCATAGCCGAACTCGGATTTACTGGAGCCTTCAACCTGGCCACCCAATTGCTGCGATACAGTCTGCATGCCATAGCAAATACCCAGAATTGGCAGCCCGGCGTTGAGAATATAATCGGGAACTCGCGGCGAGTCGTCCAGATTAGCCGACTCGGGACTACCCGACAGGATAACACCACGGGCATTAAAGGCCTTAAAGTCCTCGACAGGGATACCATAATGATGGATTTCACAGTAAACCCCGGCTTCACGAACACGTCTGGCGATTAACTGGGTATATTGGGAACCAAAATCCAGAATTAGAATTTTGTCGTCATGAATATTCTGGGACATGCCTGCTTCCGTCAAGAAAAGTACTGTTTAGATTTTTGCCGGAATAACTAATCCCGATATGACTGGTATAAATCATCTGCTCACTGGTTTGAAGCTAGCTCACGCGGTAATTGGGCGCTTCCTTGGTGATGCTCACATCATGGACATGACTTTCACTAACGCCAGCGGCAGTGATCCTGACAAATTCAGGTTTGGCCCGCATTTCTTCAATATCGCCACAGCCGGTCAGGCCCATACTTGAGCGAATACCGCCAATCAGCTGGAAAATAATGGCTGACATGGGACCTTTATAAGGCACCCTGCCTTCGATTCCTTCCGGCACCAGTTTGCTGGCCCCTTCTTCAATATTCTGGAAATAACGATCTGCAGAACTATGGGATTGAGACATGGCGCCAAGAGACCCCATTCCTCGATAGGCTTTATAGGATCGCCCCTGGTATAGCTCTACTTCGCCCGGAGCCTCTTCGGTGCCGGCAAGCAGACTGCCGATCATCACAACATTGGCACCGGCCACGATAGCTTTCGCGATGTCTCCAGAGAAGCGAATACCGCCATCGGAAATCACCTTGATATTGGTATCCTTCAGCGCTTCCCTGACATTGGCCACAGCCGTGATCTGCGGCACACCGACACCGGTTACTATTCGTGTGGTACAGATAGATCCCGGACCAATACCCACCTTGATGGCATCGACACCAGCTTCGGCCAGCGCTACGGCGCCAGCGGCAGTGGCTACGTTACCACCGATTAATTGCAGCTGTGGAAATGCTTTCTTTATTTCCCTAACACGGTTTATGACATCCTGGGAATGGCCATGGGAGGTATCCACCACAACAACATCAACACCCGCATTCACCAGGGCAGTTACCCTGTCCTCGGTTTCCTTGCCAACCCCGACAGCGGCACCAACCCGCAATTGTCCCAAGGCATCCTTACAGGCATTCGGGAAATCTTCCGATTTGCGGATATCTTTCAGGGTAACCAGGCCTTTCAGCTCAAAAGCATCATTGACCACCAGCACTTTTTCTATGCGGTGATCATGCATGAGCACCTTGATTTCATCAAGATCAGCGCCTTCCCTGACCGTTACCAGGCGCTCTTTTGGCGTCATGATCTTGTCAACGGTAGCTTCCATATTATTTTCAAATCTCACATCACGACTGGTCACAATACCAACCAGGTCGCGGGACCCTGCATTCCTGATCACCGGCAAACCTGATATATGATGTTCCTGAGTCAGCTCCAGCAGTTTTCGTACCGTGGTATCGGGAGTAATGCAGATGGGGTCGGCAACGACACCGCTTTCATACTTTTTGACGGTACGGACTTCTCTGGCTTGATTCTCAATACTCATGCTCTTGTGAATAATGCCCATACCGCCTTCCTGAGCCATGGCTATAGCAAGCCTTGATTCCGTCACGGTATCCATGGCTGAAGAAACCAAAGGAATATTCAGTGTAATAGAAGCAGTCAGGCTGGTTTTCAGGTCCACCATATTAGGCAGCACCTGGGAATGGGCGGGGACTAGTAGAACGTCGTCAAATGTTAATGCATCTTCAACTATTCGTAGCATGTAATTTCCTGAAATCCCGTTGCGGGAAATCGACTCATTATACTCCAACAGGGAAATTCAGGTAAACGTTTACCTTTGTTATCATTTAAATCTTCATGGCCCTTACTTAACACCTTGAAAGACAGGTAAATTAATCTGAACGCCCCCAATGTCAGGTGAGAATTAGCGTCTTTTCAAACCCGGACGGCGCACTCTGTCCTGCGGAGCAATAATTTTAAGCCCGCCAAGGATACTCTCACTTTCTTCCTCTTCAGTTGAATTTGAATTGTTTGAGCCATCATCAATTGCCATAGCCTGATTTTCAGAGGAACTCACCCCTTGTGCGGCGACGGCTTGACCGCGCTCCCGAGTGGACATTGGCATTGGCGAGCCTGCCTGTGCGGCAGCTGGCCGATTAATCACTGGTACAGCGCTGCTCTGAGCCGAATAGTCCTGGCAAACCTCTTCTGCAATTACGGAAATTGCATCACGCTGCGCCGCTGTGTAATCACTATCGAGCTCCTCGCTAATGCGTAAAGCAATCTCCCTTGCCTGAAGATTACATAGACGATCAGCCATTGCATTGCTGTTATTGGCGCCAGATACAGGCGCGGTAAACAAGGCAAACAAAACAGGCAATACAGGAACTATTCGATTCATGAGTTGAATTCTCCGAGAAAAATATAAATGAGACCGGTCTGGGGCTATTGTAGCGCAAACTTTCCGGCGAACCGAGAAATCGTGTTTCACGGTGCAGCCAGACTGGCTTCAGGTTATGATGACAACCATGACAGATCTAGGAAATATGAATTCAGATCCCGTTCTCAGTGTCAGCGACCTGAACCGTGAAGCGCGCTATCTGCTGGAGGATAATTTTCCTTCTGTGCTGGTTGAGGGCGAAATCTCCAACATTGCCATGCCAGCTTCTGGCCACTGGTACTTAACCCTGAAAGACAATACGGCACAGATTCGGTGTGCGATGTTCCGCAATCGGAATATGCGGGTGCGGTTTCGCCCGACTGACGGTATGCAAGTTCTGGTTATGGGAAAAGTCAGTCTGTATGAAGGTCGTGGAGACTTCCAGCTGATTCTTGAACAGATGGAAGAACGAGGTGACGGGGCATTATTACGGGCATATGAGCAGCTAAAGGAAAAACTGTTTCGGGAAGGTTTATTTGACGAGACGTTAAAAATACCCCTGCCTGATCTGCCTCGCCATATCGGGGTGATTACGTCTCCAACCGGCGCCGCCGTAAAGGACATAATAAGTACCCTGAGACGCCGCTTCCCTTATATTAATGTCACGGTTATTCCGGTGTCGGTACAAGGTAAAACAGCTGCCGCCGAAATGATTAAGGCCATAACTCTGGCTAACCAAAAGCAGGGATGCCTTGCTGACCTGGATGTTCTTGTTATTGGTCGTGGTGGCGGTTCTCTGGAAGATCTCTGGAGTTTTAATGATGAAGGCCTTGCCCGTTGTATCAGTGACAGCGAGCTGCCAATAGTCAGTGCGGTAGGTCATGAAGTTGACTTTACCATTGCCGATTTTGTTGCTGACGTCCGCGCCGCCACTCCGACCGCAGCCGCTGAAATTTTAAGCCCGGACCAGGCAGAATTTAAATTAATGTTTGAAGCTTACAGCAGACAACTGGCTGCCTCTGTACTCGATGCTGTTAGGGAAAAACGTCAAACCCTGCTCTGGCTGCGCAAGCAGTTGAAACATCCTGGCAGAAAACTTCAGGAACAGTGTCAGCGACTGGATGAGACTGAAGCACGGCTAAGACGGGCGTTTAAAAATAATTTGAATGGTATGAAGCATAATTTATCACAACTTCATTTTTCCATTCGCTCACATTCACCACAACGACTGGTGAAAGAATATCGACAGCAAAATGGCCATCTGGCAAAGCGGCTTGCCAAAGCAGTGCAGCAGTTAATGTTTTATAAAAAATCCAGACATGCAGAACTCAGCCATGCATTAAATACAATTAGCCCTCTTAATACCTTAAGCCGAGGTTATTCAATAACCTATAATAATGACAATCAGGTTTTAAGCAGTTACCAAAGTGTCAATGCCGGTGATACAATTCGCACCCGACTATTTAACGGCGAAATCACCAGTACTGTAAAAAATTCTGTGGCAACAAAGCAGTCAGATTTCTCTGAAAATGATGAATAACCAGTAGCGTTTTTTGAGGATGAAAAAACAGATAAGAGCCGGCAAGTATTACTTAAAATATAGAAATAATAACTTGAGTAAGACTAATCTATATCATTAACCAAAGTGGATAAATACGATATAGATATACTTATACTTTTATTCTTAATTTTATTCTTAATTTTATTCTTAATTTTATTCTTAATCCAGATTTAAAGATTACTATGTAGGTTCAGCTTCAAATATAAGGCAGTATTTTTTATGAGCAGCGATGAAAAAGTTGTAAACGATGTAAAGGAAGTCCGCGGACTCAAGCTTTACAAGAAAAAACACAAGGCTATTAAAAAGTTACTCAAAAAAACCAGCACACCTGAAATTCATGGCGATAAGGTCTGGTTTTCCAGCTATATCATCATGGATTATCTTCTGGAAAACCCACCAGCGCCTGATTCAAAAATCATGGAAATAGGTAGCGGCTGGGGAATACTGAGCATCTGGTGTGCAAAACAGTTTGCTGCCGAGGTAATCGCAGTCGATGCCGATAAAAATGTTTTCCCTTTTCTCGATATGCATGCTGAACTTAATAATACTTCGGTAAAAACCAAAGTTAGTAAATATGAAAAACTGAAATCCAGCTTGCTTGCGGAACAGGATATGGTTCTTGGTGGAGATATCTGTTTCTGGAATGAACTGATAGATCCACTTTACTCGCTGGTCAAGAAGTCACTAAAAAGTGGGGTCGGCACAATAGTCATAGCAGACCCCGGCAGATCGCCTTTTCTAAAACTGGCAAAAAAATGTAAAAAGAAATTTAATGCCGAACTACGGGAGGTGTCCATCGAAGATCCCGTTGCAGAAGAGGGTTACCTTCTGGTGATCAAAAATAAATAAAGTATTTCTTACAATCTCACAAATTAAATAATTATGCCCGCACATAAAGAGTCACAGGACAACGATATTGATTTAAGCAATCCGGAATTCTTTATTAACCGGGAACTCAGCCTGCTTGAATTCAATCGTCGGGTGCTTGCACAGGCCTGCGATCCAGCCACCCCTCTACTCGAACGCCTATTCTTTCTTTGTATATCAAGTTCCAATATTGATGAGTTTTTTGAAATCAGGGTGGCTGGTCTCAAACAGCAGCTTGCCTTTGGCTCTATGCAAAGTGGACCGGACAAACTATCCCCTTCAGAACAGCTGCAACGAATCAGTGACGTAGCCCATGAGATTGTAGAGGAACAATATCATGTGTTGAACGACCTCGTTTTACCCGGTCTGAAAAAAGAAGGTATTCACTGCCTGGATCGGCAAAGTCTTAATCAAAAGCAACGCGCCTGGATCAAAAATTATTTTAACAGGGAGTTGTTACCGATTCTGAGTCCGGTCGGACTGGATCCGGCCCACCCGTTTCCACAGGTACTTAACAAGAGCCTGAACTTTATAATATCACTGGAAGGAAAAGATGCTTTTGGCAGAAATTCAGGCATAGCCATAGTGCAGGCACCAAGGGCTTTGCCCCGCTTAATAGAGCTGCCTCATACTGGCTCTGCCAACAAACATGAATTTGTGTTCCTGTCCTCCATTATCCATATGCATGCAGCCGATCTATTTCCAGGCATGACGGTAACCGGATGCTATCAATTCAGAATTACCAGAAATTCGGACTTATTGGTTAGTGAAGAAGAGGTGGGCGATTTGATGAGAGCACTGGAGGGCCAGCTACCCTCACGACGCTTCGCGGAAGCAGTCCGGCTCGAAGTTCCAGATAACTGTCCTCAGGATATGATCGACTATTTAACACACCAGTTTAATCTTCAGAAAAATGATACCTATCAGGTTAATGGACCGGTTAATCTCAATCGCCTTATGGCTATTTCACAAAAAGTAAGCCGGCCAGACCTTAAATATCCACCATTTACTCCGGGCATTCATAGCAGAGTGTTACGTGATCACGATATTTTTGAAACTATTAAAAAAGGCGATATTCTCCTGCACCACCCCTTCCAGACTTTTAATACCGTAGTGGATTTTGTACGCCAGGCTTCGGTTGACCCAAAAGTACTTGCCATTAAACAGACTCTTTATCGAACAGAAGACGATTCCAGTATTGTTGATACATTGATCAAAGCAGCCCATGAAGGCAAGGAAGTTACCGTCGTTATCGAATTGAGAGCTCGCTTTGATGAAGAGGAGAACATTGAACTGGCAAACGAATTACAGGCTGCTGGAGCCCATGTTTCCTATGGTGTGGTTGGTCATAAAACCCATGCCAAAATGAGTCTGGTGATTCGTCGAGAAGGCAAACAACTAAAGCGCTATGTCCATATGAGTACTGGTAACTATCATGCCGGAACAGCAAGACAATACACGGACTATGGTTTGCTCACCAGCGATCTGGCGATTACAGACGATGTTCAGAAAGTATTTCAGCAGCTGACAGCTTTGGGAAAACCCGGTAAGCGTAAAAAAGTTCTGCAAGCTCCTTTTACTTTTCACAAGGGAATCCTTGACCTGATTGAGCGCGAGCAGGAACAGGCCGGCAAAGGTAAATCTGCTCGAATTATCGCCAAAATGAATTCACTGGTGGAACCTAGCATCATTCAAGCCTTGTACCGGGCATCTCAGGCCGGCGTCAAAATCGATCTTATAATCAGGGGTATCTGCTGCCTGCGTCCTGGCATTAAAGGCGTCTCTGAAAATATTCACGTACGTTCCATCGTAGGCAGATTTCTTGAACACACGCGGATTTTTTACTTTCATAATGATGGTGATTACGAAATCTTTCTCTCCAGTGGAGATTGGATGGACCGTAACTTTTTCCGACGGGTGGAAACCTGCTTTCCGATTGAAGAAAAGCGGATGAAAAAGAAATTGCTTAAGGAAGGTCTACAATTATATTTATCAGATAACACCCAGTCCTGGGTGTTACAATCCGATGGCAGTTACAAGAAAAATACGCCCAGTGCGAATCCACGTTGTGCCCAAAACACCTTGCTGGAAATGTATACAGTCTAGTTACTTAGCTTTTTCAGCAGGCATTTAATAGCCGGGAATAATGCGCAAATTTCTTCAACAATACTGCCGCCTGCGGTGTTGACTCAACTGCTGAAAGAATTTTATTTGTGCTCAAGCCTTCTTCTTCAATTTGATCACTTCGTGCCTTGATATATCCACGCATAATTGAAGCATCAAATTCTGGATGGAATTGTACTCCCCAGGCTCGCTCTCTAAAGCGCAGCGCATGGTGTGCTTCAAATTGGTTTTTGGCCAACACCCTGGTGCCTGCTGGTAATGTTGTAACGGTCTGCATATGAGTAGTATGAACGGGAAAGTCTTTTGCCAGATCACCAAATAATTCATCATCCATAGCGTCTCTGGTCAAACTGACATTTGTGGTACCTATCTCTCTCCCTTCTGGATGCCAGTCCACCCTGCCACCCAATGCATGTGCCAGCAACTGATGACCAAAACATATTCCAAGTACTGGCAATCCTGCTTCGATAGCCTCAATAATGTATTGCTGACTCTGACCAATCCATGGCAAATCCTGTGTCACCATGGCTGGGGATCCCGTGATAACAATAGAGGATAACGACTCAATATCAGGTAGCGGTTCACCCTCAAAAACTGAAGCACACAGAGCCTGGGACTCAGTCAGACACATCGCGTCGATAATCCAGTCCTCAAAATCTCCCAACTCCTGCGCAATAGCAGGAATTGTGCTGCCAGTTTTGAGTATCAGGGTGCGTTTATCTGTTACCGCCATGAGGAAATTATCTTTGTCTGGGAGTCCTGCCCTTTGCCGGTGATTTATCGCGGCTGGATTTACTGGACAATTCCCTGTTCTTCTTAATACGCCTCTTGCGTGCTACTTCCTTGTTGGACTTACCTTCTTCTGCCCTGACAAAAGGATTGTCGTCACTGACCAGTTCTATTCGGATTGGCGTTCCTTCCATCTTCAGAAATTTTCTGAAATTCTTCTCCAAAAAGCGAACATAGTGAGCTGGTACTTTATCTGTCTGCTTTCCATGAATGACAATTATTGGCGGATTATTACCCCCGGGATGTGCATAGCGCAGCTTGATGCGTCTGCCATTAATGATTGGAGGTGCATGATTTTCAGTAATACGCTCCAGCAATGTCGTCAATTTATTGGTATTGAGTTTCAAGCTGGCCGACGCATAGGCCTTGTCAATAGAAGCATATAACTCGCCCACAGCGGTCCCGTGGAGAGCAGAAATAAAGTGAATTTTGGCAAAATCGATAAACACCAGACGTCTTTGAATCGCCTTGCGAACCTGATCTTTTGCATAGTCATCCATGCCATCCCACTTGTTTAAGGCAATCACCAATGCCCTTCCGGAATCCAGAACATATCCCAGTAAATGCAGATCCTGTTCAACGATACCTTCGCGCGCATCAAGCAATAGCACTACGACATTGGCATCACGTATCGCCTGCAGTGATTTCACTACAGAAAATTTTTCTATGGCCTCATTGGTCTTGCCTTTTTTCCGGATGCCTGCGGTATCAATAAGCGTGTACGCTTTTCCACGACGTTCAAAAGGGATATAAACACTGTCGCGCGTAGTCCCTGGATGATCGTAAACCACTACCCTTTCTTCCCCAAGAATCCTGTTGACCAGCGTGGATTTACCAACATTAGGTCTGCCGGCTACCGCAATTTTTACACCGCTGCTTTCTGCAATATCAGGATCGTCTTCCTGTGTGGGGAATGGTGCCAGGACTTCTTCGATCATTTTGCTGACGCCCCTGCCATGGCTCGCAGCAATCGCAAATATATTTTCGCAACCCAACTGATGAAAGTCAGCCAATGCAACATCAGGATCCAATCCATCAGTTTTATTTACTACCAGAGAATAGGGGCGGGATTTTTTTCGCAGGTATTCAACCAGTTGATGATCACCCGGTAGCAAACCTTCGCGGGCATCAACCAGTAACAAGGTAATATCTGCTTCTTCTATCGCCAGCAAGGATTGCTCACTCATACGCAGATCAAGACCTTCTTCGTTACCTGTAATACCACCGGTATCGATCACTATGAAATTCCGCTCGGCAGCATTGCCTTCGCCATATTTCCGATCACGGGTAAGGCCGGCAAAATCAGCAACCAGAGCATCCCTGGATCGGGTGAGACGATTGAAAAGCGTGGACTTGCCCACGTTTGGTCTGCCTACCAAGGCAATGACGGGCATCATGATGTTGAACCTCGGGCTGTTAAATGGACAGCCCTGTAGAATTGTGGAATCGCTAAACTATACTCGACTGGCTATATAACAGTCAGGAAAAGAATTGAAATAGACCTAACTTGAAAATGTTATTCAACACTCAGGGCGGCCAGATTACCGCTATTACCAAACACGTAAAGAGTATTACCGCGTGACTGCATAGGCGCACGTATTCCACTTCTGTCCACTCGTATACGTCCGACGAATCTACCATCCACCTGAGACAATAAGTGAACATAACCCTCATAATCACCTACCGCGACAAAATTATTGAAACTTTGCGGAGCACTGAGACTTCTCAAATCCAGCGCGTCGTTGGCCCAGATTGGATCATCTTCACCTACCTGGTAAGCCTTTACATGACCTTCTGCATCACTGATGTAGACATTTCCGAAACCTGAGCTGGCCCCATTGACACTTGACTCCTGAACACGCCAGCGCATCTGACCGGTCACCACATCAATGGCTGCCAGATACCCCTGATAACTTGGTACCAGCAGCATGCCCCCATCTGTGACAAATAGATCGCCATCAATATCTACCAAACGGTCAATTTCCGAAGTCCCGGTAGGTATGGCGACCCTTTCTTCCCAACGTAAAGTGCCATCGTCAACAGCAAGAGAAACTACTGAGCCATTACCAAAGGCTGCCAACACAAAGTTTTCCAGAATCAGCGGCGAACTGTCTCCCCTCAGTGTCAGAGCAGGCACCGTATTCTCATATATCCAAAGCTGTTCGCCGGTCTGGGCATCGTGACCAGTAAGCTTGCCATCAATTGCCAGAACCACTACATAGTTGTTATTGGCCGCCGGTGCAGACAGAATTTCGCTGGTGACTTCTGTCTCCCAGAGAATTTCGCCCGTCCCTGCATCCAGGGCGATTACTGTTGAATTCTCGGTTCCAATCAGAACACGACTACCACCAAAGCCAACGCCACCGGTAACTTCATAATCCAGGCGTGTTTCCCATATCTCCCGGCCATTATCTCTTCTCAGCGCAACGATCCTGCCGTTATTACCAGCCGCATAAATAACGTCACCGTCAATAGCAGGTCTCAGCCTGTTGTATTTCTTACCCTGCCCCTTGCCTATGCTGACACTCCATTGTTTGCGCAGCCTGACTTCATCATCAAAATCCACAAGATCAGCAGGTTTAATGTCATCATCACTGCCAGATAAAATACTCAGAGGATTCCAGCCGCAACCAGATAACACCGGTATCGCCAGGAATAGTAAAACCAGTCGCAGATGTCTTGTCATCATGGCTCGCATATTGGAATTGGTTTAATGGTGAACAGGGTCAGTGTTTAACTGCCAATGCCACGAATTTTAAGATCAATAAAGCTGGCATTATCGGGCTCCAAAGATATTGCTCGCTCATAAGCACTGCGAGCCTGCTCAGTCTGCCCCAACTGCAAGTAAGCATCACCCTGCACTTCAGCAAAACCGGCAGCCAGTGCACCCGGCTCGACTTCGGTAACAAGAGTCAACGCTTCCTGAGCAAGTCCCTGTGCGAGTTTTACCCTGGCAAGTCTCAATCTTGCAGTGAGAAATAATTCTTCCTCGGCAGTTTGCATAAAGCCCAGTTCGGGATTATCAATTACCCAATTTAGTTCGGCAGCAGCCTGCTCATAATTTTCCTGATTGACATATACTGTCGCCACCATCATGGCGGCATAACGGGTATAGATACTTTCTGCGAATTCATTTCGCAATTCGTCATAGCTGCTTTCCATTTGCGCCATGGAATCCTCAGACAAGGCATTGGCCTGATCAAGAAGTCCCAGCTGCACAACGTCCTCATACAGGTCAGATGCTGCTTCAGCTTTTGCCAATTGGGCTCCCTGCCATTGTCTGGAGCCAAACAAAACAACCAGGACAATTACAATACCAGTCAATAGTGACGTTCCATTTTCCTGCCACCAGCGTTTCAAGGCTTCTACTTGTTCTTCGTCATTAGCGTAACTTGCCAAAAGAGTAACTCCCTAAAAATATCAATCTGTTAATAATTTTTGCTACCAATTAACTGACCCGGGTTTAGTGGATCCCAATTAACTGACTCTCAATCAAACCGCCCTCAACCAAACAGCCCGGACAGTGAATCACATACTGATTCTGCCGCTACTGTACTCGTATCCCCACTATCATCCAGAACCCGCAGCTTTAATTCTGCCTGAGCGGCGTCACCCTCCAATATCAGGGCATACTTCGCACTGCTGGCGAATGCTTTTTTCAGCTGACTATTATATTTACCACCACCACAATGGGTCAAAACCCTGAGTGTCGGAAGTTTTCTGCGTATTTCAGCCGCGAGCAGGAGTGCTTGTTGCCGCACACCCTCTCCGACCACGCAAATATATAGATCTACAGTTCTGGAAATAGCGGCAGGTAACCTGTCCAGCTCTTCCAGCAAGAGGATCATTCGTTCCATACCAAGCGCAAAACCTACCCCCGGTGTCGCAGAACCACCCAGTTGTTTCGAAAGACCGTCAAAACGTCCACCGGAACATACCGCAGACTGGGCGCCCAGTTTATCAGTAGTCCATTCAAAGACCACCCCATTATAATAATCCAGCCCGCGTACCAGAGAGCTATTAACCTGGTAAGCAATCCCCGCCTGGGTAAGAATTTCAAGCAACTCTTTAAATCCAGCGCTAGAATCAGCGGAAATATGATCTGGCAGTTGAGGTGCTTGTTTTAGAATCTCCTGAGTTTGCGGGCTCTTGCTGTCAAGAATACGCAGCACGTTTTTTTCCAGCCTGCGTTGGCTATCCTCATCCAGTGCGTCTCGATGCTGCAGCAAATATTCCTTAAGTGTTTCGCCATAATGCTTGCGATCTTCAGGATTACCCAGATTATTGATTTCCAGGGTCAACACATCGGCAATACCCAACCGCTGCCAGAGGTCACGGGACAGCATTAACAATTCTGCTTCGATATCTATGCCGCTCATACCAAAGGCTTCTACGCCCATCTGGTAAAACTGCCGGTAGCGTCCTTTTTGTGGCCGTTCATGACGGTACATAGGGCCCATATACCACAGCTTCTGAGTCTGGTTATAAAGCAGACCATGCTGTTCTGCAGCACGCACACAACAGGCAGTACCCTCGGGCCGCAGACTGAGACTGTCACCATTACGATCTTCGAATGTATACATCTCTTTTTCAACGATATCGGTCACTTCACCAATAGATCGTTTAAAAAGCTGCGTCTGCTCCACAATAGGAAAACGTATTTCCTGATAGCCATAAGCGGCTAACAAATCTGTCATGACCCGTTCAAGATACTGCCAGGCCGGAGTCTGCGCCGGTAAGACATCATTCATTCCGCGGATAGCTTGTATTTTAGCCAAAATTCAACCCTGTGAATCCGCGTTCCGGATTTAACTGTGAAATATTAATAGGAATTTTCCTGAGTAGTGTTGTCAGTAGCCCTGATTATGCCGGCTTATTATTTGGGTAGATCAACAGAGTCACTTTGTAAGTCCGTTGCGCGAGTTATTGTGGGTGCCAGGGCTTCAGCTTGCTGCTGTTTTTCTTTCACTTTCTGTCGAATCATGGCTTCCAGTTCGTCTACCAGATTTTCATTGCCTATTTTATGACTGGTCTTGCCGTTAATATATGACATGTTAACTGGCGATGCTCCGGTCAGCCCAATGTCTGCCACTTTAGCCTCACCCGGACCATTCACAATGCAACCCACGACTGAAACATCAATCGGGGTGGTTATATCTTCAAGTCGAGATTCCAGCTCATTCACCGTAGCGATAACATCAAAATTTTGCCGGGAACAGCTGGGGCATGCGACTAGATTGACGCCTTTACTGCGTAAGCCCAGACTTTTCAGGATATCAAAACCAACCTTGATCTCCTCTACCGGATTGGCCGCCAGAGAGATACGTATGGTATCGCCAATACCATCCATCAGTAATAATCCAAGCCCAACCGAAGACTTCACGGTACCACTGCGTAAACCGCCAGCTTCAGTAATACCCAGATGTAGCGGCTGATCAATTTGTGTAGCAAGCTTGCGATAGGCGGCAACGGTCATGAATACTTCCGAGGCTTTCAGACTAACCTTGAAATTCTGAAAATCATAAGAGTCGAGTATTTCAATATGTCGTAGTGCGGATTCCACCATTGCATCGGCATTGGGCTCTTCATATTTACGTAACAAATCCTTACCCAATGACCCGGCGTTAACACCGATACGCAACGGAACATTTTTATCCCGAGCCGATTCTATAACTGCTCTAACCTTGTCATCTCTACCAATATTGCCAGGATTAATACGCAAGCAGTCTACTCCGTAATCAAGTACTTTCAGGGCGATCTTGTGGTCAAAATGAATATCCGCCACCAGTGGCATCCTGGTTCTCGAACGTATTTTCTTGAAAGCTTCAGCAGCATCCATCGTCGGCACCGACACGCGAACAATATCGGCACCTACAGCTTCCAGCTCACCAATTTGTTTTAGTGTTGCATCAACATCACAGGTTTCCGTATTTGTCATACTCTGCACAGCAATTGGAGCATCGCCCCCAACCAGGACATTTCCCACCATGATCTGGCGTGATTTTCTTCTGACTATTGGTGATTTGCTTTGCATTATCAATTTTCCGATTGCAGGATTACACGGGCAGAATTATCAGATCGTATCCGTGCTGACAGGTCTACCTCAGTAGCATTGAATAACACCTCGACAACGTTCGCGTCGCCAAAGAGCACATTAAAAGGGGCTGAGCCTTTAATGGTGAGGGCATCCCCGGAACCCAGCATATCGTTATATAACCTGGTATTGTTGGAATTATCTACCTCAACCCAGCTATCACCGAGAAAGTGAACTTCCAGCAGGTCATTGCCCTCACTCTCGAGACTGACACTGCGGTGATTGTCCACTCTGGTGACATTGTACTCCGGCAGTTCGGCGGATGATTCTGCCAAAGCTTGCTCAAGGGGGTCAGAATCCACCTCATTATTTTCTGTAAAATTCTCGGCTCTCTCTGACATCTGCGGGTTGGCAGCAGTGACTTCAAGTGTAGCCTGAGTTTCTGTTTCCATATCTGTTGCTCTGTCTATTTCTTTCCCCACAGGTGTTACTTCGAGCATTTCTGTGTCGTCTGAACCGCCTGAATCTATATCAGCAGGTAAGAGTGATAACGACGTGGACTTATTGCCGCTACCCATAATGCCAATATCAGTCTGCGCTTCACTATCAATTTCAGTAATGCTGGCCACAAGCGCTTCTGCAGTCACAGCTTGGTTAATAAGCTCCGGCCCGGATGACTCTTCCTGACTACTTTGCACACCAACACTGCTAGCAGACATCACCGCAGTGATATCAGCGCCGGCCTCACTTGTTGCAGTGGTCCGGATATTTCCCGTTGCCTGTATATCCGCCATTTGCTCATTATCGTTGCCAGGATCCTGGGAGACCTGGCTAGCGCCGGATTTTGCCAGCCACCAACTCACGCCAATAACGACAATGATGATCAGAGCTGCACAAATCATCCAGCGTAGATTCTGGTCGTAAGCCTTTCTGGCACGTATTACATTAGCTTCGCTAATCTCGGTTTCTTCGAGTTTTGCCACGTACTGGTCATAGCAGGTGATGATGCTTTCTACATCCGCGCCGAGTAGCTTGGCGTAGGCCTTGAAATAGCCTTTGATAAAAGTTTTCCCAGGCAATTTGTCAAATTGATTGGTTTCGAGAGCGTTTACATAATGTGCAGTCATATGCAGAGCCTGAGCTACCCGGGCATGACTTAAGCCCTTTTCCTCACGCATAGTTTTGAGCATTTGGCCTGGCGAGGGCAAATCCGACAAATCCTTTGTGGACTCATCGGTAGCGACTGATTCTACATGCTGATTTTCTTCACTCATTCAACAACCTGTTGAAATAACGCATATTCCCGACTTTCAGGAAAATTGGTTTCGAGTAAATCCCCGTATGCCAGGGCACTGGCTTCATTCTGGAGAGCCAGTTCAAGCCGGGCCCCCAGCAATAAACTGCGGGCGCTATGAGATACCCGATAAAACTGTATCAATGTAAGATAATTTCGCCAGTAAGCCCTTGCCTGCAGCACATCTCCTCTTTCAAGATTGATACTGGCCAGCTCAAGTGCAGAGCTTAACTGATTGGGATTAAGCTGAATGGCTCTCATAAAAGCCTGCTCACCCTCTTCAATACGATTAAGGCGTATTGCCGCCAATCCCATATTTTCAAAAGCCTGGGGACGCTGATCATAGGCCGTATCCTTAACTACTCTGGCCAACTGATCATAGGCATCTTCAACGCGCCCCTCTGCAAACAGGAAGGCCGCAAAATTATTACGCATCTGTGAATTATCCGGGTTAATGCGCAACGAACGATTGAAGTTTTCTTCAGCAAGTTCCGGCTCCCCTTCCCGCGCATAAATTAATCCCCAAATGCCGAACATTTCACTGTTATTGGAATCTATGTCGGCGGCATTCTGAAGGTGGCGCTTGGCATTAGGCAAGTTTCCCTGTTCCAGATAGCCAATACTCAGTCGTAAATAGTTATCAAGCGCTTCTTCATCAGATTTTTCGACATTGAAGACCGGATTCGTCGTTTCCGTCACACAGGCACAGAGCAGAAACAAACACAATACTGTCATTGTTACTGGCTTGATGAATGTCATCACATTATTCCTGTTTTATCCCGAGTACTGAGAAAACCTGATTTTACCCTAACAGGTTAATTTTATTGAACCTTTAGACGCTGTTCAGGGTTGGATTGTTCCCGTAAGGCACGATAGCGCGCACTTCTGCGGGTATTATCGTCAACCATTCCCACTAACTGACCACAGGCGGCGCCTATGTCGTCCCCACGTGTTGTTCTTATTGTTACCGTATAGCCGGCTTCCTGAAGGATCTTTCTGAAATTTGAGATAGCCGAATTGCTGGAACGATTAAATTCAGATCCCTCAAATGGATTGAACGGAATCAGGTTTATCTTGCAGGGTGTAGTCCTTAGCAATTCAGCCAGTTCCCTGGCATGCTGACGGTGATCATTGACACCATTAATCAGGATATATTCGATGGTAGCAACCCGACTGTCAGGGAGTGAGTCCAGGTAGGCATTAGTGCTGCGAAGTAATTCACTGATTGGATACTTTTTATTTATCGGGACAATCTGGCTGCGCAATTCATCATTTGGTGCATGCAGTGAAATTGCCAGGGAAGCATCGGTATAGTCTCTTAACCGATCAAGGGCAGGGACAACCCCGGAAGTACTGATGGTAACCCGGCGTTTCGACAGTCCGTAACAATTATCTTCCATCATCAGGCTGATCGAATTAATCACATTATCGAAATTCAGTAATGGCTCTCCCATTCCCATCATCACGACATTGGTTACCTGACGTGGTTTTTTGGTTCCGAAAGTATCCAGTTCCCGATTGGCTAGCCAGAGCTGACCAATTATCTCTGCTGTGGTCAGATCGCTGTTAAAACCCTGTTTACCCGTTGCGCAAAAAGCGCAATCCAGACTGCAACCCGCCTGGGATGAAATACACAAGGTGCCGCGACCAGCTTCAGGAATAAAAACAGTTTCAACACTACTGCCGCTTTCCACTTCAACTATCCACTTGTAGCAGCCATCACTGGCATCCAAACGTTCCTTGACCCGCGGCGGCCGAACCTCGGCACACTCTTTTAACTGGGCGCGCAATGATTTACTGATATTGGTCATTTCATCAAAATCGGTCACGCCGAATTGATGAATCCATTTCAGCAACTGTATAGCGCGAAAAGGCTTTTCTCCCTTAGTGAGGAGAAAAGCCTCCATTTGCTGCCTGCTCAGACCAAGTAAATTGGTCTTACTCTCCGGCATACCCGGCATACCATGTACCCTTTCAGATGAATAAGGTCTTTAGAACTTTCTTGAGCAGAGCTCTTCAGCCTTGAAGAAATAGCCGATCTCTCTTTCAGCTGAAGTCGGTGAGTCAGAACCATGGACCGCATTAGCATCAATAGATACTGCGAAGTCAGCGCGAATGGTTCCGGCATCGGCTTCTGCTGGATTGGTTGCACCCATCAGCTCACGATTTCTGGCAATGGCATTTTCACCTTCAAGCACCTGCACAATTACAGGACCGGATGTCATAAACTCTATCAGATCAGCAAAGAAACCCCTTTCCTTGTGTTCTGCATAGAAGCCACCGGCTGATTCATCATCCAGCTGTAACATTTTCATGGCAACAACCCGTAGACCACCCTTTTCGAAACGGCTGACGATTTCACCAATCACATTCTTACCAACAGCATCAGGTTTAATAATTGATAACGTACGTTCAACTGACATGCAACTTACTCCGCTTAAGAAAAAATATAAAAATCATTGGAATTTAACCCAGCCATAGCGGGGTCGAGAAAACGGCGTATTGTACGCGCCTTTAGGGGTTTTTTGTACTGTAATTAAGGCTATTTTTGTTTGAAACCTGCTTGAAATCAGGCTTTTACGCCGTGCCTGGGCAGCCAGCGAAGTTTGCTAGAGGTGGGGAGTTTTATCAGGCTGAAGGTGAGAAGCTTAAAACCAGCTTTCCCGGTCTGCTTAATATCTGGCTGTTGAGAAAATACAGCTTAAACAGCTGTCATCATAGTGTCGAGCTCAGCCCTTATAATTCCTCGATCCAGGCCATTTGTATAGCTTCCAGGATCTTTTCTCCACTACGTCCAGGCTCATCATCAAAGCCTTCCAGTTCACAAACCCAACGGTGCAGATCAACAAAATTAATAGTTCTGGGGTCTGTATCCGGATGAGTCTCCAGCAACTCAATGGCAATATCCAGCGTATCTGTCCATTTCATGGATTTTCTCCCCTAGTGATTTTCAGAGACCATATTAATGGTGTATTTGGGAATCTCTACTACCAGATCTTCATTTTCAACTTTTGCCTGACAACCAAGTCGTGATTCAGGCTCCAGACCCCATGCCTTGTCCAGCATGTCATCTTCATCTTCTGTAGATTCCGCCAGCGAGTCAAAACCCTGTCGAACCACTACATGACAGGTGGTACAGGCACATGATTTCTCACACGCATGTTCCAGATGTATGTGATTGCGCAGAGCGACATCAAGAATTGTTTCGCCGACCCCGGCTTCCACCTGTTTACCCTCCGGGCAAATCTCGGCATTTGGTAAGAACTTAATGATTGGCATTTGTGGAATAATTCCTCGCGTTAATCTATTTCTTCAATGGAATGACCGGCAAGTGCGGTCTTGATTTGTGTGTTCATGCGTCTGCCGGCAAACTCAAGAGTAGCTTCATTAAGCGCTTCTGAAGCCTCGTGAATCGCGTCACTGTCACCGCTCTCAATAGTTCTTTTTAATGCCAGTATTCCTTCTTCAAGGTGAGCGTATTCGGCTTCACTTAGCAGTGACTTGCCATCTACAACCAACGCACTTACCAATGCTTCTATAATGCGTTCAGCTTCTACTCTGCTTTCCTGAAGAGCGCGCGCTTCCTTATCGCTGGCCGCTGCAGAATAGGAATCCATAATCATCTTTTCTATATCCTTGTGTTCAAGGCCATAGGAAGGTTTGATCACCACGCTACTGACTGTCCCTGTACTCAATTCCTTTGCCTGGACCTCCATCAAACCATCAGCATCAACCTGGAAAGTCACTTCAATGACCGCAGCACCCGCGACCATGGGAGGAATACCTTTGAGTTCAAACATGGCCAGCGAGCGGCAATCGCTTACCAGCTCCCGCTCGCCTTGCAGAACATGCAGCGACATAGCGGTCTGACCATCCTTGTAGGTGGTAAATTGCTGCGCCCGGGCAACCGGAATCGTAGTGTTACGCGGTATGATTTTTTCCATCAACCCGCCCATGGTTTCAATTCCCAGGGACAGCGGAATGACATCAAGCAACAGAATTTCGTCACCATATTTATTGCCCGCAAGCACATCAGCCTGCAATGCAGCACCAACAGCAACCACTTTGTCAGGATCAATTTCAGTGTGTACCTCGGCACCAAAAAATTCTGAAACCCTTTCCCGTACTCGCGGTGTTCGCGTTGAACCACCCACCATAACTACATCGGATATTTCATCTACTGTGACTTTTGCATCGCGTAAAACTCGCCGACAGGCCTTAATGGTTTTCTCAACCAGCACATCAATCAGTTTGTTAAATTGCTGCCGGCTCAAGGTGCCCGACCAGTGCTCAAAGGTGACTTGAGTCTCTAGTGATCGAGTAAGCTCGTGCTTGGCATGACGAGCGATACTGGCGAGAGAGTTTAGTTGGGCATAGGAAAGCTCATCTCTAATACCCGCTTCATCAAGTATCCATTGAATGATTGTTCGATCCAGATCATCACCACCCAGTGCGGCATCCCCACCAGTTGCCAAAACTTTAAATACGCCCTGCTCCAAACGCATGAGGCTGACATCAAAGGTTCCACCACCAAGGTCATATATCATGACCGTTTCTTCCTGTTTTCGATCAAGACCGTAGGCTATTGCGGCTGCAGTGGGCTCACCAAGCAGCCTTAATACTTTAATGCCTGCCAGTTGTGCTGCATCTTTGGTGGCCTGTCGCTGGGATTCATCGAAATAGGCCGGCACAGTAATCACCGCCCCTTCCAGTTCCCCACCGAGCTCTTCTTCTCCCCTGCTGACCAGTGTTTTCAGTATTTCAGCCGAAACCTCAACCGGACTTTTATTGCCTGCTGCGGTTTTAATAATCGGCATACCACCATTGTCTGCAGACTCAATTTCATAAGGGAGATCATGAAGAATATCTTCCTTGCCACGACCCATGAGGCGTTTAACTGAAGATATTGTGTTGCGTGAGTCTTCGGCGCCTTTCAACCAGGCCTCATAACCCACAGTAGCTTTGCCATCCTCGGCATAGTACACAACAGAGGGAACCAGACAGTGACCATCATGATCACACAACGCATGGGCATGGCCTTCACTGGCTATGGCAACCAGTGAATTGGTAGTACCAAGGTCGATTCCTATAGCCCTTTTTTTGACCACCTGGGTATCGGCGGCATGGGCCTGGGGTTTACCTTCACCAGGTTCTGAAATACTGAGTAATGCCAAAAGTAATTTCCGTTAAAGGGTTTAATTCAATCAATAATCCAACAATTTTTCTTCTGCCTTATCAATTTCATCAAGCAATTTATAAATAAATTGCAATTGATTATAGATAGATTTTGCATCGGCAAAGTGACTGGCTATAAATTGTTTTTCGAAGTTTGCCAATGTGGCAGCTTTTTCCGTATTAATGGAGTTTTTCATGGCATCCAGGCCTTCAAGATCTTCACCTTCAATCAAATCTGCCAGCGTCTCACGCATTTCCATTTGCTGTATCAGAAAACCTTCATCAAGATGTAACTGGTTATGCTCTTCTGCATCAATGCCTGCAAGCTTGAGTAAATATGCGGCCCTTTTCAGTGGTGACTTCAGTGTGACATAGGCATCGTTAATCATACTGGTTTGCTGCAATGCCTGAACCCTGGTGCGGTCGTCAGCGTTCACCACTCTATCAGGATGAAACTCCGCTTGTAATTTCTTGTATGCAACTTCAAGCAGGCTATTTTCCAGCTGGAAGGAAACCGGTAAGGAAAACAGTTCAAAATAATTGGCTTTTTGTAGAGACACGGTTAGGCAGGACAGGAATCAGTTAAGGGGTTTAAACGCTGAAGCTTTCGCCACAGCCACATTCACCCTTTACATTGGGATTTCTGAATTCAAAGCCCTCGTTGACACCAACTTTAACAAAGTCCATTTCAGTGCCATCTATATAAACGAGGCTTTTGGGATCAACCACAATTTTCACACCATGGTCTTCAAACACCTCATCGGCTGGACCCAGCTCATCAACGAACTCAAGAACGTAAGCCATGCCTGAGCAACCTGTTGTTTTAATAGCAACACGTATTCCCAGGCCTTTACCCCTGTTTTCCAGTTGATTGGCCACATGTTTAGCAGCTGTTTCTGTAATGCTTAATGCCATTGCTGTTGCGCTCTCCTGATACTATCAATGCTTTATAATTATTTTTTTACTGCCTGTTACTTTCCAAAAATAATTACTCAGCAGCTTCAGTGCTTTCACCACGTTTCTTTTTTATGTCAGTAATTGCTGCCTTGATTGCATCTTCTGCGAGCACTGAACAATGAATTTTCACTGGTGGCAAACCAAGCTCTTCAGCTATTTCAGTATTTCTGATTTTGGCTGCATCATCAATTGTGCGTCCTTTGACCCATTCCGTTAATAAAGAACTTGATGCAATTGCTGAACCACAGCCATAGGTCTTGAATTTTGCATCTTCAATAACACCTTCTTTGTTTACCTTGATTTGCAGACGCATCACATCGCCACAGGCTGGGGCTCCTACCATTCCGGTGCCAACATCCTGATCGTCATCATCCATACGCCCAACATTGCGAGGGTTTTCATAATGATCGAGAACTTTATCTGTGTAAGCCATGTTACTACCTCTTATCTATCGAATATTTAAACGCTTGTTGAATTATTTCTATGATTTTTAATAAGCTGGCCACTGAGCTCTTTATCCTAGAAACAGGCTCATGTTCAATGAGCTGCCCACTGGACCTGGCTGATGTCAACGCCATCCTTGAACATATCCCATAAAGGAGAAAGTTCTCTTAGTTTGCCAACCGCTTCTTTTACTTTGGCAATCGCCACATCAACATCTTCCTCTGTGGTGAAGCGTCCGACACTGAAGCGCAGCGAGCTGTGTGCGAGCTCATCATTCATACCAAGTGCACGCAGCACATAGGAAGGTTCCAGACTGGCGGAAGTACAGGCTGAGCCAGAAGATACGGCCAAATCTTTGAGTGCCATGATCAGGGATTCGCCTTCAACAAAGTTGAAGCTGATATTTAAATTAGCCGGAACACGATGCTCAAGATCACCATTGATATAGACTTCTTCCATACCTTCAAAACCTTTCAAAAACCTGTCGCGTAAAGCAATAACACGTTTGGTTTCTTCATGCATTTCTTCCTTGGCAATACGAAACGCTTCACCCATTCCAACAATCTGGTGAGTGGGAAGTGTCCCGGAACGCATACCACGCTCATGGCCACCACCATGCATCTGTGCTTCGAGCCTGATTCGGGGTTTACGGCGCACATATAAGGCACCAATGCCTTTTGGCCCATAAGTCTTGTGAGCCGAAAAAGCCATTAAATCTACTTTCATTTCTTCCAGATCAATATCAATCTTGCCGGTGCTTTGTGCCGCATCAACATGAAAAAGGACTTTCTTTGCACGGCAAATTTCGCCGATTGCCTTAATGTCATTGATGACACCAATTTCATTATTCACATGCATCAATGAGACCAGAATAGTGTCTTCGCGAATGGCCTTATCAACGACCTCAGGAGATATCAGCCCCTTGTTATCCGGATCAAGATAAGTCACTTCAAAACCTTCTCGTTCCAGTTGGCGGCAGCTGTCCAAAACCGCTTTATGTTCTATCTTCGAGGTAATAATGTGCTTTCCCCTGGACTTGTAAAAATGTGCAGCCCCTTTCAATGCCAGGTTGTCGGCTTCTGTAGCGCCCGAAGTCCAGACGATTTCCCGTGGGTCGCAATTGACCAGGTTGGCAACATTCTGTCTTGCTTCTTCAACGGCTTCTTCTGCTTTCCAGCCAAATACATGGGAGCGAGAAGCCGGGTTGCCAAAATTACCTTCCAGTGTCAGACACTCGACCATTTTTTCCACAACCCTGGGGTCTACCGGAGTGGTGGCTGAGTAATCAAAATATATCGGTAACATTAATCTCTCCAATACTGCTTAGCTTGTATAAGTACATTTACCCAAATTTGGGTTGGCTCAGGATAGTGTTTATCGAGAGCTTGCCGCTATCAATTCAAGATTGCTGATAGCAGCTCTGTTTTCGTCCTGCATTTCAACTTGTGCTGACTGCTGGTTTCCAATTTGAGCGGAAGCCTGCATCTGCGCAATAGACTCATTCTGGTTTCGGGCTATTTCTTCAATTTCCCGTTTTGAAACCAGGTCTGCCAGAGTGATATTGCTGAGGAATTGATGTATCTGTTTACTGAGATCTTCCCAGAGATGGTGCGTCAGACAAATCTCCCCGCCACGGCAATCTCCCTTGCCCTGACACTTGGTGGAATCAAGGGATTCACTGACCGCATCAATAATTTCTGCCACATCAATTTCAGAGCCTTCTCTGCCAAGCATATAACCGCCACCCGGACCACGTACACTGCTTACCAGTTCACGCTTACGAAGCTTGGAAAATAACTGTTCAAGATATGACAGGGAAATATCCTGACGTTTTGAAATATCACTTAATGTGACAGGTCCCTTTATGGCATTAATGCTCAAATCCAGCATTGCAGTTACTGCATATCGGCCTTTGGTTGTTAGTCTCATGGTATTTTTACCTTTTCTGCCGTATTACCCAATTAAACTACTCAGACCTGAACATTATTATTTCGCGTCAATGTTGCATTTTTCGCGCCTTCATCGAGCTACTTTTTCAGCTCTGGCGTGGTCGTCCGAGGCAGTCATTATCCAAAAACCAACCAAATTAGTCAAGTATATAGCAGACTAAATTAGTCGGGTAATCAGCTATTCACTCTTTGCCTTGTTTTTCTTCTCCAGCTGGTACTCAGTGGATGCCAAAACTCCACGTAAGATATTGATTTCCATAGTATCAGGGCGAATTCGCGAATAAAGCCGACGCAGTCGGGACATTAACTGCCTGGGGTTTTCCGGATCATGAAAATCAAGCCTGATCAGGACCTTTTCCAGATGCTTCAGATAGCCTTCGAGATCTGCCACGGTCGCCAGGGGTTGATCCCATATTTCATAGATTGGATCATCAATCACCTGCCCCATTGCTGCGCCTGACTGTTCTTTCGAGCTTGAATCTTTTGCCTTATGGCTGGCTGAGGCTTTCAGGACGGCTTTTCTTATCTCGTAGCAAAGCAGCATCACCGCAGCCGCAATATTAAGAGACGGATACTCTTCATTGGCAGGAATCTGAACATGGAAATGGCATAACTGCAGCTCATCATTGCTGAGTCCCCGATCTTCGCGCCCAAACACCAGCGCTACATCATTTTGGTTACTGGCAACAACGAGCTTTTCCGCACAACCTTCAGGGTCAACCATGGGCCAAGGGATACTGCGCGAACGGGCACTGGTACCAATGACAAGACCACAATCGGCTATCGCCGCATCAAGGCTGTCAACTACCTGGGCATTATCAAGAATATCCAGAGCCGAAGCAGCTCTGCCCAGAGCAACACCTGAGGGAAAGTCTTTCGGATTAACCAGAACAAGCCTGCTCAGACCCATATTTTTCATCGCCCTGGCGGCAGCGCCAATATTTCCAGGGTGTGTCGTTTGTACGAGGACTATGCGTATGCGAGATAAATCCACCACTGCTTCCTTTAATTGTTAAAAAGTAATCTAAACCCAGTGCCCAGCGGCGCGATATAATAGCAGAAAGCTCCTCTACTTATTTCACTTCTTTTGCTATCATGCGCAGCTATTTCTGTCGCCGGGTCCTGGCCCTCTCACTATCATGAATGCCACTATTAACATCGCTTTAAAGGCCGCACGCGAAGCCTCGGATTTAATCATTCAAGCCTGGGATCGACCTGATCGTCTTGAGATTTCAGAAAAAGGTCGAAATGACTTTGTTACTGATATTGATGTCAAAGTTGAAGAAATCATTATCGATCAGCTGCGCAAGGTTTATCCTGATCACTGCTTTATCGGGGAAGAATCCGGTGAAATTGAAGGCAAGGATAAAGACACCACCTGGGTCATTGATCCTATTGATGGCACGCGAAACTTTATTAACGGATTTCCCCATTTTTGTATCTCAATGGCCTGCATCAAACAGGGCAAAATAGAGCATGCCATCATAGTAGACCCGATCAAGAACGAAGAGTTTACGGCTACGAGAGGCAGCGGAGCCCGACTCAATGGCCAGCGACTCCGTGTCACCAAGCGGCAGGCGTTTGAAGGCGCAACAGTCAGTCTGAGTTGTGCAGGCCTGAAGCATTATGAAACCCTGTTACAAATCCAGACCGCCATGACAGGTGTGGTGGGCGCAATTCGCATGAGTGGTTCAGCGGCCCTGGACCTGGCTTATCTGGCTGCCGGACGCACCGATGCTGGCTGGATGTCAGGAATGCATTTATGGGATGTCGCGGCAGGTATTCTGATCGTACGGGAAGCCGGTGGACTTATCAGTGATGCCAAGGGAAACCCGGACTGTATGGATAGTGAAAGTCTGGTATTCAGCAACAATCGCTGCTTCAAGGAATGGCTTAAACTTATATCGAAAGCCAGCAGTTAAACATGGTTGAGCTTACCGCTCAGCGTCTTGATAACTGAATATCCATCAAGCTGGTAGGCTTTCCTATCTCTCCCAAAGGAATGGCATTAAATGCTACAGAGTAGCGTTTTTTCTCGTTGGTTGATGCAGCAACACTGTGATACATACCTGATGGAAAAATAATAACCTTGCCCGGTTCGGGATCTATATCCAGAGATTCAAAAGAACGTTTATCAGCAGCATCATGATTTATTTTAGGGACGATACTGAACAGGTCACTGGTCAGGTTATTCAGCAAATTAAATTTTGACCCTTCACTTAAATAAAAAGACCCGCTGATATAACTGTTGTCATGCCGGTGATAACGGATAGACTGATTCAGGCCAACAACATTGCCCCAGGAATTACATATTCCGATAGCCTTGACCTCGTGTGCCCAGGCCTGGCTAAACTCCATACACAATGTAAGCAGCTCTTCTTTTACTGCGCTAAAAAGTGGTAACTCCAGAAGTTGTTGCTCTTTTGTATAGGCACCATCAGAGCCAAGTGCTACCAGCTCAGTCTCATCCAGAAAAGCAATGGCATCATTTATCAGTGAAGGTGTCAGGGACCGCAGTTTGGCCAGGGCGATGGTTTTAGGAAAAATGTCGTACAGTTCCAGCATAGGCAGTTTTTAAAACTCCGGCAGTACCTTCACATGGCCCGCATGATTCAGGGCATTAAATCGGCTTCTTCACCCTCTTTAACGGGAGGCATCAGGTCTTCTTTTGTTATATGCATATAAAGCAGCACTTCAGCAGCGACATAAACGGAAGAATAGGTTCCAATTAATACGCCCACAATCAAGGCCGTAGCAAAGCCGTGGATCATTTCCCCGCCAAAAATAAACAAGGCAAGCAAAACCAGCAAGGTGGTCAGGGAGGTTATTATTGTTCTGCTAAAGGTCTGGGTGATGGAAATATTTATCAGCTCTTCGGGCTCTGTTTTTCGCAACAGACGAAAATTTTCCCTGATACGATCCGAGACAACAATAGTGTCATTGAGCGAATAACCAATGACCGCAAGCACGGCCGCCATGACTGTCAGGTCAAAATCTATTTGAAAAAGTGAAAAGAAACCCAGTGTAATAATTACATCATGGGCCAGCGCTGCAACTGCTCCTACGGAAAATTTAAACTGGAAGCGGATAGCGATATAAATCATGATCATGATTAAGGCTACCAACATGCCAAGCCCGCCCTGTTCACGCAGCTCTTCTCCTACTTGCGAACCGATAAAACCGGTACCCAGCACTTCGATTTCAGCGGCAGTATTGGCACGCAAGGCTTCCAGAACGATGTCTGTTGCCTGGGCGGCTTCTCTCTGGTCAACATTTGCCGAACCGGTTTCCTGAATACGAATCTGGACATCCTGATCCGTTCTGAAATTAACTACTTCAAAATTCTGAAAACCGATATCACTGACAATGCTGCGAACTTCTTCCAGATCCTGAGGCTCTGAATAAGATACCTGGATCTGTGTGCCGCCGGTAAAATCCATACCAAACTGCATGCCGTTTATCATCAGGGATCCGATCGAAACCAGTATCAGGATGATAGAGAATACCGTCGTGGGTGTTCTCCACTTCATGAAATCAATGACTTTCATTTCACTCATATCAATTCAACTCTTGCATGCATTATGCGACCCTGTAATCAGGTTGCAGGATCAGTGTTTGGAGCCGGCGTGATTGCCGTTCCTATGGAAATACCTTTGATGTTACGCCCACCATAGATTAAATTGATCATGGCCCGGGTTACCATAATGGCAGTAAACATGGAGGTGATAATGCCGATAGACAAGGTTACGGCAAAGCCTCTCACCGGACCTGTACCGATTGAATAAAGAATAATTGCCACCAGAAAGGTCGTAATATTGGCATCAAAGATAGTGATAAAAGCCCTGCCGAAACCAGCATCAATGGCTTTTTGTACCGGCATACCACTCTTCAATTCTTCACGTATTCTGGCAAAAATCAACACATTGGCGTCAACCGCCATACCCACTGTTAATACGATACCCGCAATACCGGGAAGCGTTAAAGTTCCGCCAATAATTGACATCACAGCCACCAGTAAAGTCAGGTTAACACCCAGTGCAATATTCGCCGCCAGGCCACAGACTCGGTAGTAAACCAGCATAAACAGGAGAACAAGACCCAGACCAATTTGCACCGACAACAGGCCGCGCGCAATATTTTCCTGCCCCAGACTTGGCCCTATGGCGTACTCCTCAAGGAAATACATGGGTGCCGCCAGAGCACCGGACCTGATCAATAGCGCCAGATCATTGGCTTCATTACCTTCCAGACCAGTAATTCGAATCTGTCTGCCCAGCGCAGATTGCATCACCGGTGCACTGATTACCCGCTCCTCCACATATGGTTCTGAATGGGATTCCAGTTCACCCTCTGCGTTTCGTTCTGTAACTGTCCGGGTTTTCGTTTCTATCAACAATATGGCCAGGCGCCTGCCAATATTCGCTCGACTGGCTTCATTGATTTGTCTGGCTCCCACCGCATCAAAAGAAAGGTTTACCTGGGGCAGACTGGTTTGCGGATCAAAAGCAGATTGTGCATTGGTAATATTCTCACCGGAAAGCACAATATCCCGTTCTATAGTGAGTGGCAGTCCGTCGGGATCCACATATTCAAGCGTGGTACCGGCCGCAGCATTGGCTTCAGCCACCAGATGCAGTTGCAAGGTCGCTACCGCACTAATCAGCGACTTGGCACGCGTCGTATCCTGGATACCCGGCAACTCGATGATAATACGATTGTTCCCCATGGGCTGAACTTTGGGCTCCTTCACCCCAAGTTCATCCACCCTTGAACGCAGGGTTGTCAGGTTCTGCTGCAAGGCATACTCCTGCAGTTGCAGCATCGACAGATCACTCATGGAGTAGTAAAGCAGGTAATTACCACCGGTTTCTGCGGTTCGAAAAAGAAAGTCAGGAAATTCATCGCGCATTAAATCGATAGCAGCGCTGCGAACTTCAGGCGTGGTAAAACGGATGACAATTCTGTTGCTGTCATCGACTTCCAATGGCGGGCGATAACGCAAGCCTTCTTCCCGAAACAGGGTACGCATGGTGGCAAGGGAATCCGTCAACTGCTTGTTGACTGCAGCATCGAGGTCTACCTCCATCAAAAAGTGCACACCACCGCGCAAATCCAGACCATAGGTCATTGGCCCTGCGCCAAGTGATTCCAGCCAGGACGGCGTATTAGGCGCCATGTTAAGCGCAACAATATATTCATCCGGCAAGGCCAGATTCACCAACTGCTGGGCACGACTTTGCAAACCTGGGTCGCGTAAGCGAATGATGGCATTGCCGTCTTCAATCACCTCGTCAAAAAATTCAATGCCATCCGCACCTAGAGCAAATGTGGCGCTGTCCAGGGCACTCTGATCAACGATACCGCTATCATGGGATATTTGAATTGCCGGGTCCGGCGCATAGAAATTCGGTGCTGCATATATAGCACCCAACATAACAATGAAAATGATAAGCAGGTTTTTCCAGAGCGGATATTTATTCAGCATAAGAATGTTCCTGCACTATTCATAGTTACAATAAGTGTTGCGGTAAAAGTTTCGATTAGAGTTCTGATAATGAAGCTCTGAAAATATACTAATTAATCTGACAAGCTATCGGATCAAATAGATTTCAGCGTGCCTTTTGGCAACACTGCGGCGACAGAAGCTTTCTGCATTTTCACTTCCACATTTTCAGCAATTTCAACGACAACATAGTTATCATCTACTTTACCGAGTTTGCCGAGCAGACCACCATTGGTCATCACTTCATCACCCTTGTTAAGACTGGTCAAAAGTTCTCTCTGTTCTTTGGCCCGTTTTGACTGTGGGCGCCAGATAAGAAAATAGAAGATCAGCGCAAAGCCACCAAAGAAAATTAGATTGAAAATGCCTGAGGGCTGTCCACCTGCCTCTGCCTGTGCATAAGCTGAACTGATAAAGAAATCCATAAAATTCCCCGGGTTATATTCCGGGTTATCACACCCGGTGTTAATTATTAAAACAGCAATTTGCTGTCGTATATTAAAAAGCTAAACTAAAATATTAAAAATCAAAAATAAAGTGCTTGTTCCAAGTGTAAATTCACACTGCTTATCAGGTGCTTGTAATGTCTTCAGACCACATCGAACACACTACCTATCTGCACAAGGTCAGACAGACCATTGTATTTTTGACCTTTCGGACACCATTTAAATTTTATCCGGTTTTTTTACAACCAGAATACAGTCATAACCTTTTGTATTGATTGCTTAAATTATTGCTTCTCTGCTTCCAGAATTTGCTGGTCCTGCTGGAAGGATTTCGCAAAGTCGGCCAATGTACCCTGTTCTATTGCACTGCGCAAATCACGCATCAGTTTCTGGTAATAATGCACGTTATGAATGGTATTTAACTGGGCGCCAAGCATTTCCTTGCACTTGTCCATATGATGTAGATAAGACCGACTGAAGGTTTTACAAGTGTAACAGTCACAATTTTCATCAATCGGGCTCAAATCATCCCGATAACGGCTGTTTCTCAATTTCAACAGACCTTTTGAAGTAAACAGATAGGCGTTGCGGGCATTGCGGGTAGGCATGACACAATCAAACATATCAACCCCGTATTGCACAGCACGTACAAGGTCAGCTGGCGTTCCAACCCCCATCAAATAACGCGGTTTATCTGCTGGCATTTGCGGTACCAGGACCTCCAGCACTTCCCACATTTCATCTTTGGGCTCACCGACCGACATGCCACCAATGGCATAACCATCAAATCCGATATCGCTCAGAGCCTGCAGGGATTCGAGTCTTAACACCGGATACATTCCGCCCTGCACAATACCAAAGAGTGCGCCTGGCTTCTCCTGATGGGCGTCCTTGCAGCGTTTGGCCCAGCGCATGGACAACTCCATCGATTCGCGCGCCTCACTTTCAGTTGCCGGATACGGGGTACATTCATCAAATACCATAATGATGTCCGAACCCAGGGCATGCTGAACTTCAATAGCTTTTTCGGGACTTAAAAATACTTTGGCACCGTCAATTGGTGATCTGAATTCAACACCCTGTTCCGAAATTTTGCGCAGATCGCCCAGACTGAATACCTGGAAACCACCGGAATCAGTAAGGATTGGTTTACCCCAGCCCATGAAGTCATGTAAATCGCCATGAGCATTAATGATATCGGTGCCCGGACGCAGCATCAGATGGAAAGTATTTCCCAACAGGATCTGCGCACCACTGGCCGCTACCTGTTCTGGCAACAGGCCTTTCACCGAACCATAAGTCCCCACTGGCATAAAGGCTGGCGTATCAACAGAGCCCCGGTCAAAGGTAAGTCGACCACGACGTGACAGGGCCTCAGTGTGCAGAAGTTCATATTTCATGGTTTGGAAGGCCCGGAGTCGTCACGGCATCAAGTCACAAGTATCAGCACTTAACACACTGAATACTTCCCTTGTGACTTGAAACTTGTAACTTGAGACTTTGTTAGGGAAGCAGGGCCGCTACGGCATCCCGCTCTTCTGAAAGCTCAGCAGCAGATTTATCCATCAGGTCGCGACTGAAATCACTGATTTCCAGCCCCTGCACGATACTGTACTTGCCACCTGCGCAAGTAACCGGATAGGAATAAACCAGACCTTCCGCTATGCCATAACTGCCATCCGAAGGAATTGCCATGCTGACAATCTTGCCGTCGGTGCCCAGAGCCCAATCCCGCATATGCTCAATGGCAGCATTGGCAGCTGAAGCGGCACTGGATAAGCCTCGAGCCTTGATAATGGCGGCGCCTCGCTGTTGCACAGTTGGAATAAAGTCGCCAGCCATCCAGTCCTGATCAACCAGAGAAGTGGCATCTGCACCAGAAACCTGGCAATGATGAATGTCAGGATATTGTGTAGAGGAATGGTTGCCCCAGATAATCATGCTTTCAACATCGGTGGTATGTTTGCCGGTTTTGTCTGCAAGCTGCGCCATTGCCCGATTATGATCCAGACGGGTCATTGCGGTGAACTGACCAGCATCGAGGTCTGGTGCATTGCGATAGGCAATCAGGGCATTGGTATTGGCTGGATTGCCAACCACGATAACTTTTACATCACGACTGGCATGATCGTTGATCGCCTTGCCCTGTACGGAGAAAATAGCGGCATTGGCTTCCAGCAAATCTTTACGCTCCATACCAGGACCACGAGGTCGGGCACCGACCAGCAAACAGTAATCGGCATCCTTGAATGCCACATTGGGATCGTCTGTCTGCACAATGCCATGTACCAGGGGGAAAGCGCAGTCTTCAA
>CBFIIQ010000034.1:0-34972 GCA_965662685.1 Pseudohongiellaceae bacterium
ACTACTATTGGGCGTCAGCTTGCCCGATCCTTGAAAATGGATTTTGTCGATTCAGACCAGGAAATTGAAGAAAGAACCGGTGCTGATATTGCCTGGATATTTGATGTTGAAGGTGAGGCAGGATTTCGAGAAAGAGAAAAGAAAATAATTGAGGAACTCACGCTGAGCAAAAATATAGTGCTGGCAACTGGCGGCGGTGCCGTTCTGGCACCTGAGAATCGTAAATTTCTGCAAAGCCGTGGCACAGTGGTATACCTGATGGCAACCATTGGTCAGCAGGAAGAAAGAACAAGGCATGATCAGCGTCGGCCATTAATACAGAATGTCACTGATATTAAGGGAAAGCTGACAGAGCTTATGGATATTCGAGATCCGCTTTACCGGGAAATTGCTGACAATGTCGTGATGACCAACAGACGCAGTCCCCGGTCTGTAAGCAGTGAAATTATAAAGCAGCTGTTTGATGAAGACGTTCATGAAGAATAATAGTGCCCATAGCGATAATCGCCAGACTGTAACCGTTGATCTTGGTGATAGAAGTTATCCGATTCACATAGGCGAGCAATTACTTGCAGATGCTCAGCTGCTGGTACCCCATATACACGGCAAACAAGTATGTATTATCAGTAATGAAACCGTTGCTCCGCTGTATCTCGAGACACTTTCAAACACGTTGTCAGCATTCGATCCCTTGTCAATAATTCTGCCTGACGGAGAAGAATATAAAACACTTGATACCATAAGCCTCATTTATGACCGCTTGCTTGAAGCCAGGTTCAGCCGATCGGCAACCCTGGTTGCCCTGGGTGGTGGTGTTATAGGTGACATGGTTGGTTTTGCTGCTGCCACTTACCAGCGTGGTATAGATTTTATTCAGATTCCTACTACCTTGCTGTCCCAGGTAGATTCATCTGTGGGTGGCAAGACTGGAGTCAACAGGCCGCTTGGAAAAAATATGGTTGGCGCCTTTTACCAGCCAAATTGCGTACTGGCAGATACCTCTACACTGCGTACTCTGCCAGAGAGAGAATTAAAAGCGGGCCTGGCTGAAGTGATCAAATATGGCCTGATTAATAATCTGTCGTTTCTTGACTGGCTTGATGAAAATATTGAAAACATCCTTGCACTGGATGCCGGGGCGCTGGCTTATGCCATTGGTACCAGTTGTCAGGAAAAAGCCGCTATTGTGGCAGAAGACGAGAAGGAAGCTGGCATTCGCGCCATATTAAATCTCGGACATACCTTCGGTCATGCCATTGAAGCGGCAATGGGATATGGAAACTGGCTTCATGGTGAAGCAGTGGCTGCAGGGATAGTCATGGCAGCGGAGCTTTCATGTCAGGAAAATCTAATTGGCCCTGATGATGTCAAGAGAGTGCGCTCTATCATTCAGCGGGCTGGTTTGCCAACAACTCCACCAAAGGAAATGGATGTTGATACTTTCATTTCTCTGATGAGCAGGGATAAAAAAGCCGAGCAGGGCAAGATCAATTTTATTCTGCTTGAAGCACTGGGTAAGGCCAGAGTTTCGGGGCAGGTGAGTCATGGGGCGTTGGTAGCCTCTTTGGAATCCCAGTTATAACTGCCTTTCCTCTCTAGCCCGGTTCCTGTTTCTGGCTTCCAGGTTATATTCCGCTCACTACCACATCCCTCTCTGGTGTTGCTGCGTGCATTAATGCCAGCAGCCCGGTTTTACAGTACAAACGATCCAGGATCAGCGTTTTTTGCACGTGGGCCTTGATCAATATTGATGCAGTTTTCCAGTTAAAAACCATCTCCCGGATAGTCTCCCGTTCAAGTGGCTAAATCCCATATCTGCTGAAGCCCGCATAATAATTGAGGTTAATCATATTCCTAATTGCTCGACGGGATTGATTTGTGTAAAATGGCCGGCTGTTTTTCCGACAAATTCAAGGTAGTTTTTCTTCCTTTTGTAGTCCCCCTTAACTTACTGATTTGAGAAGGAATATGAGGACGGGTCTGTATCATCCAGATGAGTTCAGAGATAACTGTGGCTTTGGTCTAGTCGCCCATATTGAGGGCAAACCCAGCCATGATCTACTGGAAACCGCAATTAGTTCACTAGCCTGCATGACCCATAGAGGGGGTATTGCAGCGGATGGTGTTACTGGCGATGGCTGTGGCTTGCTCATGCAATTGCCTGATTCCTTCCTGCGTGAAATTGCCAGGGAGCTTTTCAGTATTGAATTGTCCGAGTCCTATGGTGTTGGCATGGTGTTTCTTAGCCAGGACCCGGTAAAAGCCACTGATGCCAAGTCCATTCTTGATGAAGAAATAAAAGCCCAGGGTCTGGATATCGCCGGATGGCGTATGGTGCCTTGTGATGACTCGGTCTGTGGTCGCATGGCATTGGCGAATATGCCGACCATTGAGCAGGTTTTTGTCAATGCGCCTGGACTCTCGAAAAAAGACCTTACAGTCAAATTGTTTATTGCCAGACGTAAAGCTGAAAACCGCCTGGTTAGCGATGAAGATTTCTATATTTGCAGTCTTTCCAATTCCGTCATTTCCTACAAGGGCTTGATGCTGCCAGTAGACTTGCCTAACTTCTATCTGGACCTGAAAGACCCTCGAATTGAAATCGCCATGTGCACCTTCCATCAGCGTTTTTCCACCAATACCTTGCCAAAATGGCCTCTGGCCCAGCCGTTCAGAATGCTGGCTCATAATGGCGAAATTAATACCATCCGTGGTAACAGAAACTGGTCTGTAGCCAGGACTAATAAATTCCGTTCTGAAGCAATTCCGAATATCGAGGAGATTGCACCGGTAGTTAATTTCTCGGGCTCTGATTCCTCTTCCATGGACAATATGCTGGAACTGCTAACCACCAGTGGTATGGATCTGTACCAGGCTATCAGGCTGATTATGCCGCCAACCTGGCAGAATATGGAAAACATGGATGCAGACCTGCGCAGCTTCTACATTTATAACTCCATGCACATGGAAGCCTGGGATGGTCCTGCCGGCGTTGTCCTGACTGATGGCCGCTTTGCAGCCTGTGTGCTTGATAGTAATGGTCTGCGACCGTCGCGTTGGGTGATGACCAAAAATGGCTATATTACTGTGGCATCCGAGATCGGAGTAAATGATTACTCACCGGAAGATGTGATAGCCAAGGGCCGGGTAGGGCCAGGCCAGATACTTGTCATTGACACCCAGGAAGGCAAGATCATGCACTCCGATGATGTGGCCGACTATCTGAAAGTTAGACAGCCCTACGCTGAATGGGTAAGAGAAAACACCAGCTATCTGGAATCAAAACTCTCCGAAGACACGGCGGCATTATTGCCCTTGTCCGATGACGAGGGTGAAAAGCATATGAAGATGTTCCAGGTGACTTTTGAGGAAACTGACCAGGTCTTCAGGCCACTCGCTGAAAAAGGCGCAGAAGGCACCGGGTCAATGGGTGATGACACCCCGATTGCAGTGCTTTCAAAACATGTGCGTCCACTTTATGACTATTTCAGACAACAGTTTGCCCAGGTAACAAACCCTCCAATTGACTCACTCAGGGAAACCATCGTGATGTCACTGGAAACCAGGTTGGGCAGAGAGCTGAATATTTTCAAGGAAACGCCGGCTCATGCTGACCGCATCATTCTGCATTCTCCACTGTTGTCGCCAAGAAAATTTCATACACTGCAGCACATTGAAAGACCGGGTTTTGAGTCTGCGCATATCAGCTTGACCTATGAACCCTCCATTGGGCTGAAACAGGCGATTGAAAACGTCATGCTTATAGCCGAACAGCATGTGCGCGATGGCAAGGTGCTTTTATTCCTTTCGGAGAGACTTCCGGAAAAAGGTCAGCTGGTAATTAATGCCTTGTTGGCTACTGCCGCAATCCATTCAAGCCTTAGCAAAAAAGGACTGCGCTGTGATACCAACCTCATAGTTGAGACCGGTTCAGCTCGGGACTCACATCAGATTGCCTGCCTTATCGGCTATGGGGCCACAGCTGTTTATCCTTATTTGAGCTTTGACCTGATTGATCGAATGATCAATAAAGACATTTTGCGTATGGGATCGCTGGAAGCGCACAAGAATTATCGCAAGGGAATCAACAAGGGCCTGCTGAAGATACTTTCCAAGATGGGTATCAGTACTATTTCTTCCTATCGCGGAGCACAGCTGTTTGAAATTGTCGGTCTGGCCGATGAAATTATGGCTCTTTGTTTTCCTGATGTGGACAGCAGAATTGGTGGGGCGACATTCGAGCATTTACAGCATGACATGGAAATGCTCAGTCGCGATGCCTGGTTATCCAGAAAGAAGATCATGCAGGGTGGACTGCTCAAGTATATCCATGGCGGCGAATATCACATGGTTAATCCGGATGTGGTGAGAACCATTCAGGATGCGGTGCAAAGCGGTGACTTTGAGCAATACCGCAAGTTTGCCCAGCTGGTGGATAACCGTCCTTTCTCCACCATAAGAGATATGTTCAAGTTAAGTGAAGATCAGGAGCCTGTAGATATAGACCAGGTTGAACCTATCGAAGGCATTCTGAGGCGCTTTGATTCCGCTGGCATGTCCCTTGGGGCGCTATCGCCGGAAGCCCATGAGGCACTGGCGCAGGGTATGAACAGACTTGGCGGCAGATCAAATTCAGGTGAAGGTGGCGAAGATCCGGCCCGCTTTGGTACTGACAAGGTCAGCAAAATCAAGCAGATCGCCTCCGGTCGTTTTGGGGTGACCCCCCATTACCTGGTCAATGCCGAAGTATTGCAGATCAAAATCGCTCAAGGGGCGAAACCTGGTGAAGGCGGGCAGTTACCCGGTGGCAAGGTGAATGACCTTATTGCACGGCTACGATTTTCTGTTCCAGGGGTTACTCTTATTTCCCCGCCACCTCATCATGATATTTACTCCATTGAGGATCTGGCACAACTTATTTTTGACCTGAAACAGGTCAACCCGGACGCTCTGGTGAGTGTGAAACTGGTATCAGGACCAGGAGTCGGGACTATCGCTGCCGGTGTAGCAAAAGCCTATGCAGACCTGATTACTATCTCGGGCCATGATGGCGGTACCGGAGCCAGTCCGCTAACTTCAATTCGCTATGCGGGAACGCCGTGGGAGCTTGGTCTGAGTGAAGTACAACAGGCACTGCGTTCCAATGATTTGCGTGGCCGTATTCGACTTCAGGCTGATGGCGGTTTGAAAACCGGACTTGATGTAATCAAGGCGGCGATACTTGGCGCTGAAAGTTTTGGTTTCGGCACTATTCCGATGGTAGCGCTGGGCTGTAAATATTTGCGGATTTGCCATCTCAATAACTGTGCAACTGGCGTTGCTACCCAGGATAAGCGCCTGCGTGACAAGCATTTCATTGGCCAGGCAGAAATGGTTATGAATTACTTCAAGTTTGTTGCCCAGGATACAAGGCAGTGGCTTGCCAGTCTTGGTATTACCAAACTGACTGATGTTATCGGCAGAACTGACTTGCTGGAAAAACTGCCGCCGCAAACTGAAAAACAGGCGAATCTTGATTTTTCCCGTCTCTTCTACAATGACCTGATTCCTGAAGAAATGGATCGCTTTTGTGTCAGTGAGAAAAATGAACCCAAGGATAAGGGTGAGCTGGCGGAGCAGATGGTAGATGATATTCTTCCTGCTATTGAGAACAAGAGTGGCGGCATATTTAACTACAAGGTTCAAAACTTTAATCGCTCCATCGGAGCCCGCCTGTCCGGCGAAATAGCAAAACGTTATGGCAACCAGGGCATGGCTGATACACCGGTAAATCTGCGTTTAAGTGGTTCATGTGGACAAAGCTTCGGCGTCTGGAATGCCGGAGGGTTGCATATGCATCTCAGCGGCGATGCCAATGATTATGTAGGCAAAGGTATGGCTGGCGGCAAGCTGGTTGTGGTACCGCCCGCGGGCAGCAGTTTCAAAACACAGCATACCTCTATCATAGGTAATACCTGTCTTTATGGTGCTACTGGCGGCAGATTGTTTGCCTCAGGCACAGCGGGTGAACGCTTCGGGGTAAGAAATTCCGGAGCGCATGCTGTGGTTGAAGGTGTTGGAGATCACTGTTGTGAATACATGACTGGTGGTCATATTACCGTGCTTGGCGATACTGGCCATAACTTTGGTGCCGGGATGACTGGTGGCTTTGCCTATGTACTTGATCTAAATAAGGATTTTGTTGACAAGTACAACCATGAGCTGGTGGAAGTACACCGTATCCGCATGGAAGGTATGGAAGAATACCGCAGTCATTTACGTTCGGTGATTGAAGAGTTTGTCATCGAAACCGGAAGTGATTGGGGGCAGCATATCCTTGATAACTACATGGATTTCACACGCAAGTTCTGGCTTGTTAAGCCCAAGGCAGCAAGTCTTAAAATGCTGCTCAATGATGTCACAGTGACGGGGAACTAGGCCATGTCAGATATCATCGCCAGATCAAAAGATACCTTTCGTTTCCTCACAGAAGACCGTGAGGATCCGAAAAAGAAACCTCTGGATGTTCGCAAAACAGAGTTTGTCGAAATCTATAACGCCTTCGAAAAAGAGGATGTCGAAACCCAGTCTGAACGTTGTCTGGAATGCGGTAATCCCTACTGCGAATGGAAATGTCCGGTCCATAACTATATCCCGAACTGGTTAAAGCTGGCTCAGGAAGACAATATTCTTGAAGCTGCCGAGTTGTGTCATCAAACCAATACACTGCCTGAAGTTTGTGGCCGTATCTGTCCCCAGGACAGATTATGTGAAGGTGCCTGCACGCTCAACGAAGGCTTTGGCGCAGTAACCATAGGCAATGTTGAGAAGTATATTGTTGATAAGGCTTTTGAGATGGGCTGGCGCCCGGATATGTCTGAAGTCGTGCCTACTGAAAAACGTGTGGCAGTGATTGGCGCCGGACCTGCGGGTCTGGGTTGTGCAGATATTCTGGTTCGCGCAGGGGTTAAACCGGTTATTTTTGACAAGTACCCTGAAATTGGTGGCTTGCTGACTTTTGGCATTCCCATGTTCAAACTGGAAAAAAGTGTGATGCACCTGCGTCGGCAGATTTTTGAAGACATGGGTATGGAGTTTCGACTCAACACGGAGGTAGGCAAGGATGTCAGCTTTCAGGAACTCAATGATGAATATGATGCTGTCTTCCTTGGCATGGGTACCTACACATATATGAAAGGTGGTTTCCCAGGTGAGGATTTGGATGGAGTATTTGAATCATTACCTTACCTGGTTGGAAATACCAACCATCATATGAAATACAGGGCTGACCTGGCTGAATACATTAGCATGGAAGGCAAGGACGTGATTGTACTCGGTGGCGGTGATACTGCCATGGACTGTGTGCGTACCGCTATTCGTCAGGGTGCCAAATCCGTAAAGTGTGTTTATCGACGTGATAAAGGCAATATGCCGGGATCCCGCCGCGAAGTACGTAACGCAACCCAGGAAGGGGTAGATTTTATTTTCAACCATCAACCTGTGGCAGTGATTGGCGACAATGGCAAAGCCACAGGGGTCAAGTTTATGAAAACCCGCATGGGTGAGCCTGATGCCAACGGTCGCAGACGTGCTGAAGAAATTCCAGGCAGTGAAGTCGTGATGCAGGCAGATGCTATATTGATTGCCTTCGGTTTCCAGCCCAGTCCGGCGCCCTGGTTTGCAGATTTTAATATCAACCTTGATGACTGGGGCAGGGTGGTGGCACCTGAACAGGCTGCTTATCCATTCCAGACTTCCAACCCAAAGATATTTTCCGGTGGAGATATGGTGAGAGGGGCGGACCTGGTGGTAACAGCTATTTTTGAAGGCCGCCAGGCAGGCAACGCGATACTGGACTATCTGGAAGTTTAACTCCTGATAGACAAATAATTTTACCTAATCATTCTTTAATCCGGCTCAGGCAATGGCAGAACTAAAAAACGATCGTTTTCTTCGTGCTCTTTTGCGTCAGGATGTTGATGTCACTCCAGTATGGATGATGCGACAGGCTGGCCGCTATCTACCTGAGTATCGAGAAGTAAGGCAGCAGGCTGGTGATTTCATGAGTCTGTGCCAGAATCCCGAGCTGGCTTGCGAAGTCACATTACAACCGCTGCGTCGCTACGCGCTGGATGCTGCCATTCTTTTTTCAGACATTCTTACTATTCCCGATGCCATGGGTCTTGGGCTTTACTTTGCCCAGGGTGAAGGGCCTAAGTTCAGAAAACCCGTGCGTAGCCCCATCGACGTTGATGCTCTTAAGGTAACCAATACTGAAAAAGATCTGCCTTATGTGTTGGACGCAGTAAAACTGATTCGGAAGGAACTTAACGGCAGCGTGCCGCTGATTGGGTTTTCCGGCAGCCCGTGGACTGTTGCTACCTATATGGTAGAGGGCGGTTCCAGCAAGGAATTTTCTCATATCAAATCCATGATGATGAATACTCCTGAAGTCATACATCAACTACTGGATACATTGGCGCAATCGGTGACTGATTACCTTAATGCCCAGATTCTGGCCGGTGTGCAGGCGGTACAGATCTTCGATACCTGGGGCGGCGCGTTGAGTGCCCATGCCTACAAGGTGTTCTCGCTGGACTATATGAAAAAAATCGTTAGTGGTCTGATCAGAGAACATGAAGGACGCAAGATTCCTGTGATTCTGTTTACCAAGAATGGTGGTCACTGGCTTGAAGATATCATAACCAGTGATTGTGATTGCGTGGGGCTGGATTGGACGCTTCCCCTTAACGAAGCAAGAGCCAGAATCGGAGACAAGGTTTCACTGCAGGGCAATATGGATCCTGCTGTACTTTATGGTGGCGCCGATGTTATTCGACGTGAAGTGGGCTTGATCCTGGAGCAGTTTGGTCATGGCAACGGCCATGTTTTTAATCTTGGTCATGGTATTCATCAGCATGTTAATCCCGATCATGTGTCGTATTTCGTTGATGCAGTACATGAACTATCAGCGCAATACCATGGTTAGCATGTACTATTGCTGAGCATGACTGACACGAAAAAATTTTCTGATTACAGTTTTATTTCTATTGGTGCCAATCTGCCCTCTGCGGTTGGCTCTCCTGAAGATACCATTGCCTTTGCTTTTGAAAGCCTTGCCAGGCTTTCAGCCTTTCCAATACTGAAGTCCTCCTTGTATGCATCCAGCCCGGTAGATAGTCCTGAAGGTACTCCTGATTTTTTGAATACCATGGCCGGCATTATTCCCCATAAAACAGAGACGCCGTTGTCCCTGTTGCATAAATTACAGGAAATAGAAAAAGCTGCGGGCAGGACAAGAAGCGGCATTAAAAATGAAGCGCGTACCCTGGATCTGGATCTGATTCTTTTCAAGGAAGAGGTAATTAATATCTCTGAACTTATTCTTCCTCACCCAAGAGCATCTCAAAGGCGTTTTGTACTTGAGCCATTAGTGGACATAACCGGAGCAGGGTTTCGCCTGACTGTTAGTGGAGAGACACTGGGTCAGTTGGTTAGCAGTATCTCTGGTGATCAGAAAATTAGAAGGCTGTAATTAGTCTTCGCTGTGTGGCGTACAGCCCTTTTCAGGAAAATTCTAACCGCAAAAAGAAAAAACCCCGAGAGAACCCGGGGTTTAAAGGTAAAAACGTTGGAGACCAAAAATCACCAGGGGAAATGATTTGGTTAAATTTTATGCTGTCAGTAAAAAAGAACTATGATCCAAATCACAATGAAGGACTGATCGTGAGACCTGGTTCGCAAATTTACCTGAAATATACCTGTTTAATGTTACCAGTCTTGATCCATACAGCTGGCTGACTTAGCGGCAGCTTTGCGGAAGGTAATCGGGATTCAAGCCAAAATTGATGCATTCCCAGGTAAGTCCGCCCTGGGGATGTTTGATTGCCCTGAGCCCAAAAGCGCCGTCTGATTGCGATATGTCGGCAATACCATCATTAAGTTGCACATACATTGTGGCAAGTTGCCCTCGTCCATCCCCTTGTAACCTCAACCTGTAAACAACCTCATCGACCGGGGTTGGCAGCCTGAAGTCGATATCACTTGCCAGGGGCATCCTGTTATTGAGGTCATAGAATTCTTCTATGTGTGCTTTATTTGACTCCATGAGAACAAGCGCATCGACCATTTTACTGCGAACAGTGAAGCCGCGATAGGTAGGAATCGCCACGGCAGCCAGTATACCGATTACCGCAATCACGATAAGCACCTCAACGATTGTGAAGCCTTTTATGTTCTTCATTCCTTTCCTTCCTATGATTTGCTTGCCGAAACCATTCTTATCAGATATCAAGTTCGCGTGTCAGATCAAAACCGCCTTTTTCATTCAGTTCAAAATCACCATCCATTACCGCATACATCCAGGCAGCTGATTTTTTCATGCCGCCCAGTGGATATAAATGGCAAAGGGTAATACCGCAGTCCGGATCATTAGCCTGGTAGTTGGCCAGGTCACGGGTGAGTTTGTCCGGCATACGGGTGGTCATCAGTTTGGCTATATTAGCCGCCTGACGGGTAAGTACTCTCATGGAAGGACCGATACCGCAATGCTTGGCATGCGCCATGAGTGTTTTGATTGTGGCCAGGCCCGGAATACCGATATGAATGGGGAGCTCATTGCCTTCAGCGCGAATTCGCTTGTCCCACTCAATAATAGGCTCCGCTTCAAAACAGAACTGGGTAGTGATATACATTTCAATGCCGTGTTCCTTGGCATAGGCATTTTTCTCAAGCAGGGCACTGGTAACATCGGCAGGAGGAATATCCGGGGATCCTTCTGGATGGCCGGCAACCCCCAGTTTCTTGATGCCATATTTTTGGAAAAGGTCAGTACGCAATACTTCCATGGAGCTTGAAAAATCGCCGACTGGATTATCGACGCCACCACCGATTAGAAGAGCTTCATCAACCTGGGCTTCTGCCTGCAGAATCTTCAGATTTTCTTCAAAGAATGCCTCCGAAGGGATGGAACGTGCAGCAAAATGAGGAACAGGATTCATGCCTTCGGCAAACAGCCTTTTTACACAGGCTACCGTATCCTTAATGTCGGAACCTGGTAAAAAGGTAACAAAGACAGTAGTTCCAGGGCGCAGAAGATCTCTGAAATCTTCAATTTTCTGAGCACCACCTGGCGTTACCTCTACAGAGGTATTTTCCAGGAATTTGAGAATATTTTGTTTATCGTCTGACACGGTTTCTTCCTTTGAGTTAAATAGGCGACTATTTTAGCTATTTGTAGCCCACTTGGTAAACTTTATTATTGCCTGGGTTAAAAGACGCAGATCTTCCGGCGCGATGATGTAGGGGGGCATGATGTAAACCAGTTTGCCGAACGGTCTGATCCATACGCCATTTTCGACAAAAAACGCCTGTGCTTCGGCCATATTAACGGCTTCTTTCATTTCTACTACACCGATCGCCCCCAGTACCCTGACATCAGCCACACTTGTAGAATTCAGGCATTCTTCCAGTTCCTGTTTCAATTGTATTTCAATGTTTGCGACTTTTTCCTGCCAGTTTTGCTGCTCCAGCAGGGTGATACTGGCAAGCGCGGTGCTGCAGGCAAGAGGATTGGCCATAAAAGTCGGTCCATGCATGAAAACGCCCTGATCTCTTGAGATTCCTGCACTGACCTTTTCGGTGCACAGGGTCGCAGCAAGGGTCATATAACCTCCGGTCAGGGCCTTTCCCAGACAGAGAATATCCGGGCAGATAGCGGCATGTTCACAGGCAAACAATTTGCCACTGCGGCCGAATCCGGTAGCAATTTCATCAGCGATTAACAATACATTAAATTCATCACACAGGTTGCTGATGGCAGCAAGATAGTCCGCTGAATAAAAGTACATTCGGCCTGCCCCCTGAACGATGGGCTCAAGAATGAACGCTGCGATGGATTCATGATGCTGTTCGAGCAAGGACTTGATATCGGCAAAATCAGCCGCTGAGCAACTGTCATTGAAGCGGCATCGTGGTGCTTCGGCAAAGTAATGCCGGGGCAGTATGCCGCTAAAAATATCATGCATGCCAGTCACCGGGTCGCATACCGACATTGCCGCGAAAGTATCGCCATGATAACCATTACGAATGGTCAGCAGTTTGTCTTTGCCTGTCACGCCAATGTTGATCCAGTACTGCATCGCCATTTTAATAGCGACTTCAACGGCTACAGAGCCGCTGTCACTAAAAAATACTTTTTGCAGGTCCTGCGGCGTGTTATCGACAAGCTTTCTGGCTAATTCCACCGCGGGAGCGTGAGTAATGCCGCCAAACATGACATGAGACATGCTTGCAAGCTGATCTGTTACAGCCTGGTTCAGAGCGGGATGGTTATAGCCATGGATGGCGCTCCACCAGGATGCCATGCCGTCAATCAGCTCTGTGCCATTTTCCAGTGTCAGCCTGACGCCCTCTGCCCGCATAACAGGGTAAACCGGTAGTGGCTCATCCATGGAAGTATAGGGGTGCCAGATATGTTGCTTGTCGTAGTCGAGATCTATCATGGCTGGCTATTCTATTGAATTAGCCTGCACAGTCATAGCGACATTCACGCCACCGTTCGGGCAATTGCCCAGACATGCACCTGGCCGGCGCCTGCCCCCATTAACACTCTTGCAAGTTCAGACACAGTGATTCCGGTGGTGACCACATCGTCAACAATGGCGACTGTGGTGTTTGGACTAAAATGAAAGTCACCATTAACGGCAAATGCAGAACGCAGATTTTTCTTTCTTGCTCTGGCGCTCAGGCCGGTTTGATGTGCGGTATTTCTACTTCTACTGACAATGTCCCTGCTGATAGTTATGTCCAGATCACGTGAAAGTGTCCGGGCAATTTCCAGTGCCTGGTTATAACCACGCTGGCGCATGCGGCTGTTATGAAGAGGTACCGGAATGATAAGGGAGGGAAGGGGAGCATTCCGGTATTGCCATGCAATATGAGAGGCCAGTTGTTCGCCGAGAACGCGTCCGCTCGCCAACTTTTGTCTGTACTTGAATCCTGCTATCAACGAAGACAGAGGCGGCTGGTAGTGAAATGGGATAACACTGCGTGAAAAACTGCCTGGCGTTACCATGCAGGTGCCACAGAGGGAGCCAGCTAGCTCCCGGGCCGGTAATGGAAGGCTGCATACGGGGCAGGGGTTCTTAACCAGGCGCAATTCAAGCAGGCATGCATCACATAAGTCGTGATGCCGATCGCTGGGTTTGCGGCAGTAAATGCATGTCCCCGGAAACAGAATGAATTGTGCATTTATTAACCATCGGTAAACCCTTTCTGGGATTCGGGTTGACATGATAAGATGCGCTCCTTAACCACTGGCTTCAGTGTAGGTGTTAATTTGTCCTGCGCCAGTCCAGTTTTTTCAGTCAGAATTTCGATCTTCAGGAAACCCTATGACATCAATTACCCGCCACGACTGGTCATTTGACGAAATCAAGTCACTCTATGAGCTGCCTTTCAATGATTTGCTGTTTCGCGCCCAGGGCGTTCACCGTAAGAATTTTGACCCGAACGCGGTACAGGTAAGCACCCTGCTCTCAATCAAAACCGGAGCATGTCCGGAAGACTGTAAATACTGCTCTCAAAGCGGGCATTACAATACCGAACTGGAAAAGGAAAAACTGATCGAGGTGGAAAAAGTCCTGGCAGAGGCGCGCACGGCAAAGCAAAGCGGTGCTTCCCGTTTTTGCATGGGAGCGGCCTGGAAGCATCCTTCGGCAAAAGATTTTCCTCATGTTCTGGATATGGTGAAGGGCGTCAGAGCACTGGGTATGGAAACCTGTATGACACTGGGCGCCTTGAGTCCTGAGCAAAGCGCGGCACTGGCAGAAGCAGGCCTGGACTACTACAACCATAATATTGATACCTCGCGTGAGTATTACAAAACCATTATCTCCACTCGAACCTTCGATGACCGTCTGCAAACTCTTGCCAATGTGCGCGATGCCGGTATCAAGGTGTGCAGTGGCGGCATCGTTGGGATGGGCGAAGATGAAAAAGACAGGATTGGCTTCCTGATGGAACTGGCGAATCTGCCCCATCATCCTGAAAGTGTTCCTATTAATAATCTGGTGAAGATAAAAGGAACGCCACTGGAAAATGTGGATGACCTGGATGAATTTGATTTTGTGCGCATGATCGCGGTGGCCAGGATTCTGATGCCGGCCTCACATGTGAGATTGTCGGCCGGACGTGAAGAAATGAATGACCAGATGCAGGCCTTGTGTTTCTTTGCCGGTGCCAATTCAATTTTTTACGGCGAGAAGCTTTTAACGACGTCCAATCCTCTCGAGAATGATGATATGCGGTTGTTCAGCAGGCTGGGTATTCATCCTGAAGAGATTGTTCTTGATCATGATGATCAGGAACATGTACCTGTGCCGGAGCAGTCAGAGGCTTTTTACGATGCGCTGTCGCACTAGCAGGAATTCTGGGGAACCTCTGATTAAGTATGAACAGCTTCAGGCTAACAGAGTATTTCGTGATCAAGACGCGATTTCGAAGGCATGTCGAGAACCTGTCGAGAAAGCGCAACGCTGAGCATGGAATACTCTGTAAGCCCCGCAGGGCGTGCTCATGAGCACACACTCGCGGCGTTACAAGCCTCGCCAGGGACAACCAGCCCTGGCCTTCGACTTGCGATTGCATGCTCATGATTACGCTGAAACTATTTATACTTAATCAGAGCTTCCCTGGAAAGCCCAAGTGAAATCTTTTCGGCAGGAACTCCAGGCAGCACTGGATGAAAGAAAACAAAGTGGGCTATTCAGGCGGCGTCGAACACTATTTTCTCCCCAGGGAACAGAAGTCATTCTGGATGGTGAGCACGTAGTTAGTTTTTGCAGTAATGATTACCTGGGTCTGGCAGATCATCCTGATGTGGTTGAGGCCTTCCATCAAGGCTTGAATAAGTTCGGTGCTGGCAGTGGTGCTTCTCATCTGGTTAGTGGCCACCTGGCTCCCCATGAGGCTCTTGAGCAGGAGCTTGCTGAATTTACCGGTCGTAGCAGGGCACTGGTTTTTTCCAGTGGTTACATGGCCAATGTGGGCGTGCTGACCACTTTACTGGATAACAATGATCTGGTCCTTCAAGACAGGCTTAATCATGCTTCTTTGCTGGATGGCGGCCTTTTTAGTGGAGCCAGATTCAAGCGTTTTGCCCATCTTGATACTGTCGCACTGGAAAAGAAACTGGTGTCTGATCATGAAGCCAGAAGAAAACTGGTGGTAGCCGATGGCGTGTTTAGTATGGATGGAGACATTGCCCCTCTGCCAGAATTGATCAGGGTCACCAGTGACCATGATGGCTTGTTAATGATTGATGATGCACATGGTATTGGCGTGCTGGGCAAGAATGGTGGCGGGTCGATAGCCTATTGGCAAGAGCAGGGTGCACATATCGATGAAGATAATCTGCAAATCCTGATTGGCACATTTGGCAAGTCCTTTGGTGCCAGTGGTGCTTTTGTTGCAGGCAGCGAAGAACTTATAGAAACGTTAATTCAGTTTTGCCGACCGTATATTTATACCACTGCAATTTCTCCGGCACAGGCCGAGGCTATTCGAGCCAGTCTTAAAATAATCCAGAAAGATAACTGGCGGCGCCAGTACCTGGCTCAGTTAATCGGTCGATTCAGGGCCCATTGCGATGATCTTGGATTGACTACCATTGCTTCCAGTACGCCGATCCAGGCAGTAGTGATTGGTGATGTCAGTAAAACTATTCAAGCCAGCGAACAATTAATGCAGGAAGGAATTTTTGTTTCTGCCATCCGGCCACCTACAGTGCCAGCAGGCACAGCAAGATTAAGAGTGACTTTTAGCGCGCTCCACACAGAAACACAGTTCCAGAAACTGCTGGATGTGTTTGAAAAACATGCTCACTCCTGGGGTAGGGAATCCTTGATGTGAATAGTTTTCAGCGCTTGCCCGGGAAAAAAAGAATTGCTCATGCTTTTGGCCAGGCAGCGGCTAGTTATGACAGCTATGCCTGTTTACAGCGGGATATCGGCGATAAATTGTTTTCTCATATAGACCTTGAAGAGCCCGTTTCTATTCTTGATCTGGGCAGTGGTACGGGGTATTGCGCCGGGATTCTTGCTCAACGCTTCCCGAATGCAACAATAACAAGCCTGGATCTTGCCGATGCCATGTTGAGATACGCCAAAGCCAGCAGCAATAAAGAAAAGCAGAATATTAATGAGTTCTGGCTGTGCGGAGATGCAGAGAATTTACCTTTTATTGACCAGAGTTTTGACCTGGTGATTTCCAACCTGACCATACAGTGGTGTGAAGACCCTCTTAAGGTTTTTAGTGAGTTATTCCGGGTAATGAAACCCGGGGCTCAAGTGAGTGTAAGTACGCTGGCAGAACAAACATTGATGGAATTGAAAGAAAGTTGGGCGGCTGTTGATAGCTATGTACACGTTAACGAATTTCTCTCCTGTGAAAAAATAATTCAATTTTCCGAAACCCAGCCTTTTACCTCAGCCAATAACATACATACACGTGAAATCTGGTATTACGATTCACTGGGTGCCTTAACCAATGAACTAAAGGGAATTGGTGCGCATAACCAGAATTCAGGCCAACCCTCTGGCCTGACCGGTAAGAGTAAACTAAAGAAATTAATGCAGACTTTTGAAAAGAAAAGGATCGAGGGTAAAGGGATTCCCGTTACCTATGATCTGGTGCAATTGCATCTGGTCAAATAAAGAATTTTATAACAGAGATACTTATAGATAGCTGGATTATGTCAGAGCAAAAAATATTTTTTATCACCGGAACTGATACAGATGCGGGAAAGACTTTTGTGTCCTGCAGTATTTTGGCTGCGGCAAAAGCACAGGGCCTAATCACGGCAGCATGCAAACCTGTTGCTGCCGGTGTGAGTGAAACATCCCGCGGTGTGCATAACGATGACGTTATTGCTCTGGCGGAGAACTGCTCCATGGCGCTTGCATTGGACGAAATCAATGGCGTTTGTTTAAACGAAGCCATTGCACCTCATATCGCTGCTGCAAGATCAGGTATTGCGCTTGACGCAAAATCCATTGCCGGGCGTTGCCGCAAAGTCATGGATAAGAAGGCTGACCTTACTCTGATTGAGGGTGCGGGCGGCTGGAGAGTACCGCTTTCTCAACAGGAAAGCATGGCGGATATTGCCAGGTTATTGGAAATACCGGTAATTCTGGTTGTCGGCATGCGCCTGGGATGCCTGAGTCATGCTTTGCTTACTGCAGAGTCAGTTCAGGCTGACGGTCTTGAGCTGGCAGGCTGGATCGCTAACTGCATAGACCCACAGATGCCAGTTTATGAGGAGAATGTCGCGACCCTGGTGAATTTGATGCCAGCACCGATGTTGGCCGAAATCCCATGGATAGCCGATACTAATCCTGTTGAAAGTGCCTCCCGTTTCATCGATATGGCTGAAATTTTGTCCAAATAATCAAAAAATACACAGGATTTGTTTCAGGACAACTCCTGACATGGACTTGCCAGACGCCCAATTTGTATAATCACCGTCTTTGTTCGACTTATTGTTTTGCTCCGGAATTACGCTCCGAATCGCAGAAGGAAATATCAATGACACACCACGGTAAGCACCCGGTGGAGGTTTGCGCCCTCTATCATTTTGTCAGGCTGGATGACTACGAGACATTAAGAGAGCCATTGTTGCAGCAAATGCTCAATAACAATGTTAAAGGCACTATCCTGCTGGCCAATGAAGGCATTAACGGCACCATTGCAGGGTGTCCCGAGGGTATAGCCAATGTCCTCGGCTGGCTTAAAAGCGATAAGCGTCTGGAAAATCTTGACTATAAATTATCCTTTGATGATGAAATTCCTTTTTATCGGGCTAAAGTAAAGCTAAAGAAAGAAATAGTGACGATGGGTGTTGAAGGCATTGATCCCAAGCGTAAGGTAGGCACCCACGTTAAACCTGAAGACTGGAATGCCCTGATCTCGGATCCTGATGTTTTATTGATAGACACCAGAAATCGCTATGAAGTGCAAATAGGGTCTTTCGCCCAAGCGGTGGATCCGCAAACGGAAAGTTTCAGGGAGTTTCCGCAATATGTTGAAAATAATCTGAATCCTGAAAAGCATAAAAAAATTGCCATGTTCTGTACTGGTGGTATTCGTTGTGAAAAATCTACGGCATACTTGAAAGAAAAAGGTTTTGATGAGGTTTACCATCTGCAGGGCGGTATTCTGAAGTATCTGGAACAGGTGCCAGAAAGCGAATCATTGTGGCAGGGCGAGTGTTTTGTCTTTGATAACAGGGTGGCAGTTAATCATCAGCTGGAAAAAGGTGATTATGATCAGTGCCATGCATGCAGGTTGCCAATCACTGAGCAGGATAAGCAAAGTGATCAATATGAAAAAGGCGTAAGCTGCCCGCATTGCTTTAACAAGAAAACGCCTGCACAGCAGCAGCGATTCAGGGAGCGTGAGAAACAAATGGAATTGGCTGTAAAGAGAGGAGAGATACACCTGGGTTCAGAAGTCACGGATCTGATTCAGCAGCGTAAAGAAGAAAAAAATCATTTTAAGGCTGCACAGCAAAAACATGAGCAAAAGAAGCCGTAAAAGTTTTCAACTACTAAAAAATAAGCATGCGCGACAAGCAATTTAATACATTAATATAATTAGAAAATGTACAGGATTTTGAATTAGAAAAAACTGGTCTGGTACTCTACTAACAGAATAGTCAGGAACTTTAAGTATGAATAATAAATTTTTACCTCTGGTCGTCGTCCTTGCCATTTTACTGGCTGGTTTGTATTGGGTGTTTGGGCTTCCCATGGTAGGGGATCCGGAAATACCTGCCTCGGCAGAAGCCATTGCCAGGGGAGAGTATATCTACAATGCCGGTGGCTGTGCAGCCTGTCACCAAAATGGTGAGGATCTGGAAGGGCCGGTGGGCGGTTATGTTATAGAAGTTGAAAACCCTTTCCCGAATACATTCTATACACCCAATATTACCCCGGATGTTGAAACAGGCATTGGCGGCTGGACTGGCAGGGATTTCATTCTGGCCATGAAGCACGGAAGAAGCCCGAACGGTGGATTTTACTGGCCATCCTTCCCCTATCGTACCTATAAAAATATGACGGATGAGGATGTGCTGGATCTAGCCGCCTATTTAATGGCTCAACCAGCAATTGCCAGTGAGGTGCCGGATCACGTGTTACCTGCATGGCAATTCGATTTCCTCATGGCTGGCTGGAATATTATGGCTGATTTCATGGAAGGTGAGCCCCCGGTAATTTCAGAGGATCCCCAGGTGCAGCGGGGTGCCTATCTGGCAAGGGCGCTTGGTCATTGCGGAGAATGTCATACACCTCGAAACGCTCTGGGTATGATGATCCTTTCCCAGGAGTTTGCAGGTTCCGAGATTGTTTCCAAGTCAATTAATCCAGAAGGTCTTTCCAGCTGGACAGCCTTTGACTTCGTCGGATTACTACAGCTTGGTATGACGGCCAGTTTTGATTTTGTCGGTGGAGAGATGGCTGACGTTATTGAACACACGAGTATGCTTAGCGAGGAAGATCAGGAAGCTTATGCAGCATTCTTTATTCATGAAGATGAATAAAGCTGCAAGCTCCTGAAGTATAAAAATCGAAACAAAAAAAACGCCCCGGGAGGGGCGTTTTTTTTAACAAGATTTTATTATGTCTTGTAAATTTTTCTGAAATTAATCCAGACGGAATCTGTCATGACAGGCGCCACATTTAGGTCCAATCTGACCAACTGCCTGACGTACACCACTTGCACCCTGGCTTTCCAGAATTTCGATAGCAGCAGTTGCACCGTCAACCAGGTCCTGTGCCAATTGTGCGAAATCTTCCTGGCTAGACCAGATAGTATCAGCGGCACGTGTAGTCACATTGTTGCCAGTAGTATCGGCAGCAAACAGCTCGGAAATCATTGGCGCCAGCATAATGATGCGCTGTGAACCAAGAATTGCGGCATCTGCATCAAAGTCTGCACCACGAGCCATCTGTCCCAGTGGGCCATTGGCAAAGGCAAGCAGCTGAAATACAGCCTGACGACGTTTTACGGCACCAGCTGCATCTTCATCAGACATCTGTGCCATGGCATTGATTGAAAAAATTGAGCTTAAAATGATTGCTCCGGTAATAATGAGTTTTTTCATTATAGTGTCCCCATTGTGTTGGTTTTTAAAAATCTGTTTCCAGTAGTTTGTAATCGATAAAAATCTAACTTTTTATCAAGCTTTTCGTACTATCTATATCTTCAATACTATTTTTACTTTTTTCAGTATCTAGCATTAATATACAGGAGGGTAATTCTTGCATTTATAGGACCAAGTGTCAGCCCCTCAAGCGGCCCTGATCATCAACGTTGATGGCAGCTCCAATCGATCCGTATTGTGCCATGTTCATTCTCTCCTGTCTTCCTGTTTAAAGCGGGTAAATTTTATTGGCCTACTGTTTATAACTTTCAATTCAAATGCTTACAATAGATAATCTGATAATCGGAATGTGCAGTCAGTATCGACGAATTTCACTGAATTGAAGCTGAATCGAGAAAATTGTTCAGTATATTCCTTAATAATTGCACATTTTTCAAATGCCAGCTGAAGATAGATGGAAAGTATCTTGCCGCGCCTTTAGAAAAGCGTTGTTTGACCTGTTTGCGTGACTCCGGTAGGGTTGCGCTTCCTTCCGGTATGAGGATTCAAAATGACCCGAAAACCTGCAAAATTCAACTTTGAGGACGCCCTGGAAAACCTTGCTGAACTGGTTGAAGCAATGGAAGAAGGAGAACTGAGTCTGGAAGAATCGCTTAAGGCATTCGAGCAGGGAATCAAGCTGACGCGTGAATGTCAGGTTGCCCTGGAAAATGCTGAGCAGAAAGTGCAACTTTTAGTGAATAGTGATGACATCCCTGAAGCTGAGCCATTTGAAGAAGATGAAAACGGGGCCTGAATTAGAAAGCAGCTGATTTTCTTCATTGAATGAATACACCCGAATATATAAAGAGTCTTCAGGATAGAGCTTCGGCTGTACTTGAAGCCCGTCTCAATTTAACAGGCCATTCCAGGCGACTGATGGAAGCCATGCATTATGCCGTTCATGGCGGTGGTAAACGAATCCGGCCGCTGCTTTGTTATGCCAGTGCAGAGGCGCTTGGTGGAACCCTCGATAACGCAGACAATTGTGCATGTGCGGTTGAGTTGATTCATGCCTACTCTCTGGTTCATGACGATTTACCTGCCATGGATAACGATGCCTTGAGGCGTGGGAAACCCACTTCACATATAAAATTTGATGAAGCTACCGCTATTCTTGCTGGTGATGCATTGCAATCACTGGCGTTTGAGCTACTGGTAAAAGCAGAAAATCATGACCCTTCAAGTAGTCTGCAGATGATCAGGATATTGTCAGAAGCTGCTGGCTGGAAAGGCATGGTTGCCGGTCAGTGTCTGGACATAGAAAGCGCCGGCAAGATAAAAAATGAAGAAGATCTGGAGTTGATGCATAGCCTTAAAACCGGGGCACTGATTACTGCCAGTGTAAAGATGGGGGCAATCAGCACCGGTCTGGCTTCCGCGGCGGCTCTGGAACAGCTTGAGATATTTGCCAGCTGTATGGGACTGGCTTTCCAGATCAAGGACGATATTCTTGATGTGGAAGGTGAAACCCAGGTTCTTGGCAAGCAACAGGGGCAAGACCAGAGCCTGAACAAGCCTACATATCCGGCTATTCTTGGCCTTGAAGAGGCCAGAGGGAGAATGTTGGCACTGTTTGAAGAGGGGACACAGGCGCTTGATTCACTCGGTATGGAAGCTGAAAAACTGAAAGGCATAGCCAGTTATATAATAGAGCGAAGACATTAACTATTTTCCGGTTGCCAATAGCGCAGACGAAGAAAGACTGGGCGTGTGCTTTGCGTTAAAATATCACGGTTTTTTCACGAGCTAATTTTCCACAGATGTTTAACGAGATTCCTCTTGAGCGGCCTGACACGCCTTTGCTCGATAGCATAGATTCCCCGGCTGATTTGCGCGAGTTGCCAATAGAGCAACTTGAAGAATTGGCCCGTGAGCTGCGTCATTACCTGCTTTTTACCGTGGGTAAGACTGGTGGCCACTTTGGCGCGGGGCTAGGTGTTGTTGAGCTGACCATAGCCCTGCACCATGTCCTGAACACGCCCGAAGACAAACTTGTCTGGGATGTCGGGCACCAGACTTATCCCCATAAAATACTTACCGGACGGCGTGAGCAGTTACTCAGCATCCGCCAGGCCGGGGGGCTTGCTGCTTTCACCAATCGCAGGGAAAGTGAATACGATAATTTTGGCGCAGGCCACTCAAGTACTTCGATTTCTGCAGCCCTGGGCATGATGATCGCTGCCCAGCAACAAGAGTCTGACAGAAAAGTGGTGGCCGTGATCGGCGATGGTGCCATGACCGCTGGGCTGGCTTTTGAAGCACTCAATCATGCCGGTGATCTTGAGGGCGATATCCTGATTATTCTTAATGACAATAATATGTCTATCTCGAGAAATGTTGGCGGGCTATCCAGTTATTTTGCCCGGATGTGGGCCAGCAAACCCTATAACGTTTTACGATCTGGCAGCAAGAAAGTGCTCTCTGCATTACCACCGGCATGGAAAGCTGCACATCGCGCCGAAGAATATATGAAAGGTATGGTATCGCCTGCGACGATTTTTGAAGAACTTGGTTTTACCTATTTCGGTCTTGTCGATGGGCATGACGTGGAAGGCCTGGTCAATATACTGAATAACATAAAAGACATGAAAGGGCCGCGCCTGCTTCACGTGGTGACGCAAAAAGGCAAGGGCTATGCACCAGCCGAAGAAGATGCTTTTGGTATGCATGCCCTAAGTAAAATGGTTTCAGAATCCGAGAAACCCACTCAATCGACAGCTTTAATTCCTACCTATTCAAAAATATTTGGAGACTGGTTGTGTGAGGCAGCTGAAACAGATGAGAAACTGATAGCCATTACTCCGGCCATGAGTGAAGGCTCTGGTATGCGAAAATTTGAGGAAGCCTATCCGGACAGGTTTTTTGATGTGGCCATTGCAGAGCAACATGCGGTTACTTTTGCCGCCGGCATGGCATGCGACGGATTGAAACCTGTCGTGGCAATCTACTCAACTTTTTTACAGCGTGGCTATGACCAGTTAATCCATGACGTAGCCCTGCAAGAGCTTGATGTGCTTTTTGCCATTGACCGGGCCGGCCTGGTGGGTGAAGACGGTCCAACACATGCCGGTAGTTTTGACTTGTCCTATCTGCGTTGTATTCCGAATATGCTGGTTATGGCGCCCAGTGATGAACAGGAAGCCAGAGACATGCTAACTACCGGCTTTCATCATCCCGGCCCCGCAGCAGTGCGTTATCCAAGGGGTAAAGCGACAGGCTGTGCGATAAGCAAAACACTGCAGCCACTGCAAATAGGCAAGGCAAAAGTTTGTCGGGAAGGAAAGGGCGAGGTCGCTATCCTTGTGTTTGGCACCTTGCTGGCCAGAACGGTTTCGGTTGCCGAGGAACTTGATGCAACCCTGGTAGATATGCGTTTCGTGAAACCTCTGGATGAAGAGTTAATAAGCAGCCTTGCGAACTCTCATAAATTACTGATCACATTAGAAGAGAATGTTGTGATGGGAGGGGCCGGCTCAGGAGTGAATGAATTCCTGGAAGAACAAGGCTTATGCACATCTATTCTGAATCTGGGGTTACCGGACAGCTTTCTGGAGCATGGCAAAGTCGATGAAATGCTGGCTGATTGTGGTCTGGATAGCCAGGGAATATTGAAAGCTATTAAGCAGCGATTGGAATAAATGGCCCGCCGCACACCTACCGATATAGAAAACCTGGACATGAAATGGCATGTCATCAGGTTGTTGGTTCCCTACCTGCTTGAATTCAAGAAGCGCACGCTACTGGCATTTATTTGTCTGGGGCTTGCCAAGCTGTCCAGCATCAGTTTGCCATTTTTCATGAAATATATTGTCGATAACCTCGACACGCAAATGTCACCGCAAGGTGGTAATAATACTGCTGCTGTGGTCGCCATACCCATTATGCTGATCATTGCCTATGGCTTGTTCCGCTTCTTCAATGTCATGTTTAATGAAATAAGGGATACCTTGTTTGGGCGTGTTACGGAAAGAACCATTCGGCGCGTCAGTCTGAAAACTTTCCGTCACCTGCATAATCTTGATCTGGATTTTCATCTAAACCGTCAGACCGGTGGTCTATCTCGTGATATTGAGCGGGGTAATTCAGGGATCAATTTTTTATTGCGCTTTATGATTTTCAATATCATTCCCACGCTTCTTGAGCTGCTCGTGGTTATCGGGATTTTTCTCGGTAATTATGGCTTCGCCTTTGCCGGCATTATTGTCCTCGCTATTGTTGCATATGTAGGCTATTCGGTTATCGCTACGGAGAAGCGCACGCGCTTTATTCGGGAGATGAATCTTGCGGATTCAGAAACCAACACCAGAGCAATAGATAGCCTGTTGAATTATGAAACGGTTAAGTATTTTACCAATGAGGAATACGAAGCCAGGCATTTTGATGAAGGCCTTGAAGCCCTGGAAAGTGCCAAAAGGAATAATCGCTTAAGCCTGTTTGCCTTAAATGGCGGTCAGGCCCTGATCGTATCTCTTGCCATGACAGGGATGTTATTACTCGCAGCACAGGGCGTAGCGGATGGCAGTATGACGCTGGGAGACTTCACCCTGGTAAATATGTTCATGATGCAGTTGTTTATTCCACTTAATTTTCTGGGTTTTGTATACCGTGAAATTAAAGGGGCAATGGCAAATATAGAACGCATGTTTGAATTGCTGGCAGAAAAGCCAGGCATTACTGAAAAAGCGGATGCTGTTGCAATAGAGTTCACCAAGCCTTCTATTGAATTTAAGAATGTCAGTTTCCATTACCGGCCGGACCGTGAAATTATTCAGGATATCTCGTTTACCATTCAGCCGGGTCAAAAACTGGCGGTTGTTGGTGCCAGTGGATCAGGTAAGTCCACTTTGGTGAAACTGTTGTTTCGTTTTTATGACTGCCAATGCGGAAGTATTGAAATTGATGGCAATAATATTCTTGACCTGACCTTGCATTCCCTGCGTTCAGCCATTGGCATCGTGCCTCAGGATACCGTCCTGTTCAACGATACAATTTATGAAAATATTCGTTATGGACGTCCAGACGCCAGTGAAGATGAAATTATGCAGGCTATAGAAATGGCTCATCTCGATGGCTTTATCGAGCAATTACCCGATGGGATGAAAACTGTAGTGGGCGAAAGGGGACTAAAACTCAGTGGTGGTGAAAAGCAACGTGTGGCGATAGCCAGAACCATGCTGAAAAATCCTGCTATTCTGGTTTTTGATGAAGCAACCTCGTCTCTGGATAGTAAAACTGAAGGGGCTATCCTGAAAGCCATGCGGGAAATCTCAGAAGGCCATACCAGTCTGGTAATCGCCCATCGCTTGTCTACGGTGGTTGATGCAGACCAGATTCTGGTGCTGGAACAGGGACGTTTTGTCGAGTCAGGAACTCACAATGAACTACTGGCGCGAGAGGGAACTTATCATCATATGTGGTTCCTCCAGCAGCAGGAAAAAAGTGAGGCAACAAAGACGCACTCTTTTTAAACAATGGCCTTATCTGGATCATTTTAGAGTAGTAATAAAAAAGGCGCTGAACTAGCGCCTTTTTATACTACTGTGAGAACTTATTGATCAGTTTATAAACCATTTGTTTTTTGGAAAAACGGATTGCCATAATCATCATCCATATCAAGCAGGAACTTGTTGTTTTCCTGACAGATATAATCGGCGAGTTCCTGGCCTTCTGACCAGCGAATATCCCAACTTACTGTCCAGGGTTCACTGTAGGCACCCGGATCATCGATCACCGCCTCATAGTGAAGCGTTTCCTTATCCGGTCTGGAAAAGTATTCCACGGTATGCAGCTGTTCCGTGTGCATATAACCACCAAAATCAATCCAGGTCTTTTCATTAAAACCGATAGTATCTACCACCAGAGTGTCACCTTCCCAATGACCTACGGAGTGGCCAAAATAGGTAAGGTTCGGATCTTCCGGATGATCTCGTCCATCCATATGGATTTCGCGCCAAACATGTCCGCCACCCTCAAACGCCACAATAACTCTGTCCCGGTCCTGAATAATTTCTGCAGGATAGGGGGTGCCCATTGAACGCGGGCCGCCTGGTGGCAGGCAGAACCCTTCTGGATCATATTTAACATTGTTGGACTTGTTATATTCCCACATTGCGGCCGTCCAGGGCAGCATGGGAGGCTGATCACCTTCTTCATAGCCAGGCATACGTGCGGCAAAATTTGTTATCCATGGCAGGTTCCACACACCATTACCACCGAGATCTACTGTACCGTCAGCCATTCTGGGGGTAGGTGTTGAAGGGCCATCTTCTCTGGAACCAGGCTGGGCCTGTACAGCAGATTGCAATAATACAGTTGTAGCAATAGCAGTCGCCATAATGGTGGTTTTAAAAATCTTGCCTGTCATTTTGTCTGACATTTCCTATACCTGTTTTCTATGGATATTAACGCTAATTTTCAGCTTTTTTACTTTAACCAATAGCTTGTAATTCAAATCTCACAGGCTTCGCGGTCGATTGAATCTTCGTTAAAATCCCGCTGGCTGGTGCCGGCAAATAAACGCTCGCAAGTATCAGCAATAACGACAGTCTGCACATTACCCTTGTAGCTTCCGTCACGGGCACGTGTCCCACGAACAATGATTTCTGCACCAATTTCAAGAGTGTTGCGTGTCCAGCCACGGCGCATCAGACCATTGGGGCTGCCCATTTCAAAAGCCCACTCTTCATAGTCACCGTCTTCAGTCTCAACTTCCATGAAGATATAGGTATGCGGGTTGGTCCAGTCAACTTTTACTACAGTACCTGTTACATGCACCGGCACGGTGGAATCAAACTCGGCAGCAAATGAATGATGAGCCGAAGCCTGATAAGTGGTTAATGTACATAGGACAGCAAATGCCAGTGTCAGAATTTTAGTTTTCATTTGGTTTCTCCGTAACGGGGTATACCCGGTAGATAATTAATACCTTTCTACTCATTGAGTCATTTGAGAAAGCAGGTAACTTGTATGTTCAATTGTTCACTTAAAAAATATTGTTGCTATTGATGTTTATCAATTCAGCGTTATATCGAAAGTGCCTTTTGTATCACCCAGTGTATAAGCACCTCGATATTTCCTGTTGGTCCAGGAACCAAGGTTGCTCAATTTTCCTTCCAGTACCAGCATGCCGTCGGGCATATCTGCCTTGATGGTCAAAATCCAGTTTTCAGCATCCAGCTCCACGCTGCTCATTTCCACACCTCTGCGACCGGGATTGATTGTGCCGGAAAGATCACCATTGAAGGCATTAATCAGCATTCGAATTCTTACCGGGTCCTCGGCAGAAAAAGGAGTCAGATTACCTGACCAGGATCCCTTGGCCGGGTGTCCTGTTTGTGAAATCGCTGGCAAAGCCAGACCAAGGCAGGTGATTAATAAAAAAACTCTTGCAAACATAAATGACTCCTAAAATAAAACCGGGCTCTTGAGATAAGACTCTTGTTGATTTTCATTATTCCCAAATAGTCTCTGTAACTTTAACAACTATTTACTGCTTATTATTTTTTTATTAAGTAATCTTATCAGAATACGCCAACAGTAAATAAGCAGGAATATTCAAGCAGACCCGCTATCATACTAAATTCTGGCAAATGAAATACAGTAGTTGTATTCTCCTTTTCTTCTGTTCCACACTATTTGCACAAAAAGGCTTGTTTAATGAGTATTATTTCCAGATATTTCATGGTGTTAGGGCTTTTTTTGCTTGCCAGCTGCGCCTCCAGATCCGAGACTGAAAGTGTGGTATCGAGCGATGCTGAAGCGGGTGAGACGGTCGCAGCCAATAACGCGAGTGAGAATGATCCCAATGAATTGATTTGCCGCAGGGAGCAGGTGACTGGAACAAACTTCAGAAGAAGAGTTTGCCTGACGCGGGCACAACGGGAAGAAGCGCGGACATTGACCCAGCAAGAAATGCTGCAACGCCAGTCAGGAACTATTTCTACTCCTGGGGTTGCCGAGTAATATGAAAACTGATTTCGTAAACACAGGTCCACTATCTATCTATTGAAAATTCACAGTAAGATTTTAACAGGGGTAGGGATTGCAGACTTGGTTTTTGCCAGTTTAGAGGATTGATTTAAATGAGAGTTAATAAAGTATATTTTCGTGTGAAAAAGACCTTGCCGGTGCTTGCGCTGTTGCCACTAATCCACTCAACTGATGTGTTAGCGCAACTCTCCCTGGCTGAGTGTGCTGAACTTGAAGACAGTCTGGAAAGGCTTCGTTGCTATGACTCTGCGATGCAGAACGCTCCATCATCGAGCCTGCCAGTAACCCAGGTTCCGCGAGCCAAACCACAAACACAAACTCAGCCGGTCACAAGGTCAGCCCCAGAGGATGATTTCGGCAAAAACGTTTCTCAGAAGGAAGCGGTTGTAGAAACCGAGAGTGAAAAAGCGGGTGCATTAGGGCTGGATGATATTGATGGCAGCAGAGAAATGACGGAGAGAGTTATGACGGTGGCTGCCGCCAAACAAAACGACTTTACCGGATGGACCATTGAATTTGAAAATGGACAGGTATGGCAGCAGATTGGAACGGATAGTTACCCGATAAGAAAAGGCGGGCAGTACACCATAAGCAAAGCATTAATGGACTCATACTTATTGTCAAATTCCGCCAACAACAGAAAAATCAGAGTAAGACGAATAAAGTAATCAGGGGGAATTCAGGCTGATTGCAAGCACCTGTTAAAAAATATTTTTTCAGAGAATAAAAAAACCCGCCTTCTTCAAGGCGGGTTTTTTGTGTCGTACTGTTAATTCTGGAATCCAGCTGGATTCTAGAATGCCCAGTTCATACCAACACGAAGCATACGTCCACGTGGGTCGTAAAGCCCTGAGTTGCTGGTGGTCAGGCCATTAGCAACCAGTGGCGGCTCGCGATCCCCGACATTCAGGAGGGCAACAGTCGCTGTGCTCTGACCATCAGTCGGCAAGGTGTAGGTATAAACCATGTCCACTTGTGTGTAGGACGATTCAGAAGAACGACCTTGCAGTGGATCCGGGTTAGTGATTTCAGTACCGTCGGTATAACGTACAGTACCGCGCAGATAATGGTTACCGGTCCGGTAATCCGCTATCAGGTTGGCACGCAGTTGCGGGTTGGTGCCCACACCAGCAACGTTAAAGCCGTCTGTACCAGCGACATCCTGAAGCTGACCCTGCTGGTTGGTACCGGAGTACTCATGTACATAGGCACCTGCAAGCATCAGGCCGGCATTGCCGCCCATGAAGTCAAAGTCATAATCGATGGTAAAGTCGAGACCGGAAGTTTCAACCGAGTTCTGGTTGACAAAGCTGGACTGGAACAAACGGATGTCAAAACCAGTCATACAACCAGCAGGCAGGCTCGATACGCCATCCCAGCGACCAGTCACCTCACACACTTCGTTCGGACGGCCAGGAAACAGCGGATGCGAGGCAGTATCTGTCACGAAGCCGTCTGCCATGTCTGCACGCAGGACCTGATCGGGGTCGGTGCTGGTGACCAGGTTGGTAAAGGTATAATCCCACCAGGTTGCCTCAAGGGTCAGGCTTTCATTGATATCCCAGGTGAAGCCGATAGTCCAGTTATCAGACTGTTCGGGCTCCAGGTTCGGGTTACCAATGGCACGGCCAGTTGCCTGAGTCACCTCACCACCAATAGTGGCACGGCTTACAGCACCGGAGCTGATACCATTCACGTTGTTTTCAGTAGCCAGACGGAAAGAAGAGCCGGCGCTGGCACGAACAAAGAGGTTGTCGGCCGGGGTCCATAGAGCACTGATTTTTGGCTCTGTTGAGCTGGTGCCTTCTGTATCCTCAAAACGTGCAGCCAGGCCAATTTCCAGCGTGTCAGTCGGGAACATAACCATTTCCGCAAATAACGCATCAGTTTCGCGCTGGGAATCCCACTCTGTCAGGACTTCAGGAGAGAAGCCGAAACCGCCGTCTTTGGCAATCGGGCCATAATTGATGCTCAGGTTTTGCTTACGATACTGGTAACCAACCGCAACACCGGTTGCACCACCAGCCATCTCAAACAACTCGCCAGTAATAATACCTTCCAGGGTAATCAGTTCTGAATTACCAAAGGTCTTCGGACCAAACTGCATCCATTCAAGCAACAAGGGGTCATTGTAGAATGCATCACCAGGCTGGGCCAGCAGACGGTTGGCCATCGGGTTCCAGTACTGACAGTTGCCTACACCAGGCTGTACAAAAGGATCAGCTTCTGCGCCGGTAGTAAAGTCCCATTTACAGTCAGGACCACCGTAACCGCGAAGGGCTCGGGCATAACGGTCAGTAATGGTATCAACGGTTTCGTCGATCTGGTCATTCTGCGACCAGGTAGTATTGGCGCGCCAGTCCCAGTTGCTGTTGCCGATCTGGCCATCAAGCGTGGCAGCAGCACGGTAGGTGTACTGTGCGGCAGTTGAGTCAAGATCACCTTCCACCGGACTTACCTGGCGAGTAAAGATTCTGCCGTAGTCCTGCAGCGGGAAAGCATCACCGAAAACACGGTTGGCTTCGATTACACCGGGGTTAGTCCTGGGAAGCAGTCCGCCAACGGAAGGCAGTGCCAGCAGAGGTACACCCGTACCATAACCTGCTTGAACTTCTTCTCTGGCAAAGCCACCTTCAACCACCAGGCTGTTTACCCAGTCGCCGTTAAACTGATGGGTCATGACGCCAAAACCGGTCAGTCGTGACATTTCAGGAATCAGTGAACGTGAATGAGTTAGAGAGCCACGGCAGAATGGGTCAAAACCAACTTTTTCACCGTTGCTGCCATGATTACGGGCACCAGCTCTGTTGGTAATACTGTCTGTGCCATCACCACCGATAGAGGGGTCTCCACATAAAGGGTCCGGGAAAAAGCCGCCTACATCGCTGCCGCCAAAATATGTGCCCGGGTTATAAAGTGCTGTCACCAGGCCTTTACTGCGACGCTCAGCGCTGCGGATGTCGGCAACGTTCATGGCTTCGGCACGATTCATGTATTCCATGGAGAAGACCACGCCGGTGTCATCACCCTGTACACCGAAAATACCGGAAACCAGGACTTCAGGAACAGAGGCCTGTGCTTCTGCAAACTGGGAAGAAACCCTGAATTCCGCGCCTTCAAAATTGTTACGGGTAATGAAGTTGGCCACACCGGCTACCGCGTCAGAACCGTAAAGTGCAGAGGCACCGTCAAGTACCAGTTCCATTCGCTCAACCATAATGGAAGGGGCCAGGTTATTGATGTCGACCTGTGAAGCGGAGTTGGCGTCAATAGTCATACGCTGACCGTTTAACAGGATCAGTGTTGACCTTGATCCGAGGCCACGCAGGTTGATGCTGTTTGTGACAGCGGTAAAGTTATTGGTGGTATTGGCGCTGGAAATCTGTGGCATATCACGCACAGCTTCAGCAATGGTGACACGTTGTTGTGACTGGAATTCTTCGTTGTCCATCACCGAAACAGGCGATGGCCTGTCTGCAGGACGGGAAATGAAGGAGCCCGTTACCTGGATTTCTTCGATGTCCGATTCCTGGGCAAGCAGAGAGCCGGAGGTAGTCGCTGCTGCTGCAAAAGCAACCGCAGTGGCAAGCTTTTTATAGCTCATTTCAACTGATTTTTTCATGTAAATCCCCTTTATTGATTTAACGTAAAAAACTGCAGTTTTCGTCAAAAAACTCATTAACAGGCCGTCAACTTAAGGGTAAGTTGAGCATGCCAATCCATTGGAATTTGTTAACGAAAATAATGGGAGAGTCAAAAAAACACAGGCGAACGGAACAAGCCGTAATGACGCTGGTTAATGAGATGAATCCCCTTTTTTTTGCCTGAAAACCCTTTAATTTGATATTTGTATACAGGGTTAGCAAAGCACCGAGGCATGTTAGTCAAGATAGGGTAACAGTGCAAGCGCTTAATTTGCTGAAGGCAGATCATCTATCTTCTTGTTTATTAAGGGATAAAAACAATTTCATGGAGGGTTTTTAGTTCTCAAAAAAGAACTTTGCCCTTGAATGTCGAAGTTCTACTTCATTATTTTGCTTTACCAGACTGCCGGACACTAACACTTCAATTACGCATACCATAAAAAAACCCGCCTTTCGGCGGGTTTTTGTAACTGCTACTTGTAACTGCTACTACAGGAACTAGAAGCTCATGTTGTAAGACAGTCGATACATACGACCACGTGGATCAAACAACTGTGATCGATCAGTAGTCAATGTATTGGCATTCAATGGTGGTTCCTTGTCGCCTACGTTCAGAATGGCAAGAGTCACACTGGACTCATTGGCACCTGGCAGGGTGTAGGTGTAAAGGAAGTCATGGAATGTTGCGCTGCCTTCAATGGTGTTTGCCTCATTTGGCAGGTCAGGGAAGGCATTTTCGATGCCGTCAGAATAACGGGAAGTCCAGCGCATGGAGTGGTTGTCGCGGGCATAGGTGGCAACAAAGTTCACACGGTTCTGGGCATTCGCGCCCACACCGTTGATGCCGTCACCGTCAGTACCGATACCATCAATCCTGTCGCCCTGCTGGTTGATACCAATATACTCATCCACATACGTACCCTGTAATCTGAGGCCGGCATTGCCGCCCATCAGATCAAAGTCATAAAGGATGGAGTAGTCCAGACCACTGGTTTCAACAGCTGTCTGGTTGGCGAAGGATGAAGTGAACAGGCTGAAGTCCAGACCGGTAATACAACCAGCAGGTAATGGATCTCCACTTGCTACGCCAGCCCAGCGGCCAGTAATTTCACACACTTCATTTGGACGACCAGGGAAGATGGCGTTGCGTGGATCGTCCACGAAACCGTCTGCAATGTCAGCAACCAGTACATCATCCGGGTCAATCTGGGCAACCAGGCTGGTGAAGTCGTAAGACCAGTAGTTGGCCTCAACGGTCCAGTTCTCATTGATATCCCAGGTCACACCCAGTGTCCAGTTGTCAGACTCTTCCGGTGCAAGGTTCGGGTTACCAGCTGCAATCGCACGTGCCTGGGTTACCTCACCACCGATTTCACGAACCGTAGTGCCGGCAGCACCGATACCGAAGCTCTGGAACTCAGTTGGCAGTCGGAATGAAGAACCGGCAGAACCTCTGACAAACAGGTTGTCTGCAGGTGTCCACAAAAAGCTGGCTTTGGGTTCAACAGAGCTTTGGCCATTGGTGTCTTCGTAACGGGCTGCGAAACCAAGTTCAAAGGTATCTGTAGGGAACATCACCAACTCGGCAAAGACCGCTTCAGTGGTTCGAGTGGAAGACCAGTCGCTAACAACCTGCGGAGCAAAACCAAGACCACCGTCTTTCTGGATTGGATCGACTACAAAATCCAGAGTTTGACGTCGGTACTGCGTACCCAGGGCAAGGCCGGTAGCACCACCCCCCATTTCCCATAGTTCGCCAGTCACAATGGCTTCAATGGCATGGAACTCTGCCGCGCCCTTGTCTTCGCCACCAAAGGTCATCCATTCCTGCAGTTCGCGTGAGTTGTAAGTGGGATCACCAGGCTGTGCAATCAATCGGCTGGCAAACGGGTTCCAGTACTGACAGTTACCCACACCAGGCTGCAGCGCAGCTTCATTGGCCAGACCCTGGACCAGACTGCCTTTACAGTTTGGACCACCGTAGCCTTCCAGGGCGCGGGCGTAACGGTCAGCAATAGTATCTGCGGTTTGAGAAGTCTGCTCATTGAATGACATGGTACCGTTTAACTGCCAGTCCCAGCCATCAGTCAACATGCCTTCAAAAGCCACACTGGATCGGAAAGTATTCTGTCTGGCAAAAGAAGTCAGGTCACCTTCCAGTGGACTGGTCTGCCGAGTAAAAATTGTTCGGTAATCCTGAAGCGGAAAAGTGCCGCCGCTACGGGCGTGGGCGTCAATAACACCAGGATTGCTGGCTGGCATCAGGGTATTGATGCTGCTCAGGGCTAACAAGGGGACCCCGGTACCAAAGCTTGACAGTGTTTCAACACGGGCAAAGTTCATTTCAATACGTGCACTTTGCAGGAAGTCATTATCAAATTGCTTGGTAGCGACAGCCATACCAGTGAGCTGGTCATTCTGTGGAATGATAGTTCGCTGCAGGGAAAGGGTGCCACGACAGAAAGAGTTGGTGCCATCAAACAGACCATTACCATCATGCAGAGTGGCACCAGCTGGGTCCCAGATCACGTTTTCCTGCAGGCCGCCGATTTCGGGGCTGCCACATAAAGGATCGGCAAAGAAACCGCCCTGTACGCGAATATCACCTGGACGCGGTGGCCCTAGTGCACCAAAGGTTCCCGGGTTATAGAGGCCGGTTATCAGGCCTTCGCCCAGACGCTCATTGCTATATCGATCTTCAGCGTCCATACGGTCAGTACGCTTGAAGTACTCGATACCCATGACCAGGCCCATGTCATCACCCTGTACACCGAAAATACCGGCGACTACCATTTCAGGTACTGACATCTGCGCATCGGCGTGCTGGGATGAAATCTGGATTTCAGCACCTTCGAAATTGTTACGGGTAATAAAGTTGGCTACACCAGCGACCGCGTCGGAACCATACAGTGCAGAGGCGCCGTCAAGCACCAGCTCCATACGCTCAACCATGATAGAAGGCGCCAGGTTGTTGATGTCGACCTGTGATGAGCTGTTGCCATCAATAGTTTGTCGCTGGCCATTTAACAGAATCAGTGTAGAACGGGCACCCAGTCCTCGCAGGTTGATACTGTTGGTCGGTGTATTCCAGTTACCAACGGTATTGGCGGATGAGATCTGTGGCATATCACGCACGGCTTCAGCGATGGTGACA
>CBFIIQ010000035.1:0-34660 GCA_965662685.1 Pseudohongiellaceae bacterium
AACGCGGAATTGTATGAAAAGTCCACTTTCGCTGCCCGGTACGAACATCAAAAGCCAGGATATCTCCTTTCGCATTAACCTTGTTCAGTCTCCCCATGGCTGGCCCTATCACTACGGTGTCACGAGAAATAACCACTGGAGATGAATTACCAAGTCGGCCCAGCATGTCCCCTTCAAAGAGTTGATCCTGCTCAGCCACCATATCGACGATGCCATTATCCCCGAATGTAGAAATGGGCACGCCGCTATGGGCATCCAGGGCAATCAGATTAAATCCGGGGGTGGCAAAAAGTATTCGATCATCACCATTGCCATCGCTCCACCAGGACACACCACGATGAATTTTACGTGGAGCGGCGTTATAACGATCCCCTTCATCAGGACGGTACAACCAAAGAGTCTCACCAGTACCCGCATCGGCGGCTATGACAACGCGACGGGAGTCCATCGTAAAATACAGTACACCGTTGACCATCAGCGGTGTTGTCTGACTGGCAGGCTGTGCTCTGGGAAGCAGGGAGTCGGCTTTCCACACCCAGGCAATTTCCAGATCGGAAACAGTATCGGCATTGATCTGATTCAATGCCGAATAGCGGGTAGAGCCTTCACCTCCCCCATACACTGTCCAATCAGAAATAGCACCAACTTGCCCATAGGTACTAAAACAAGTTAAAAGAAGGCAGAACACCAGAGCTTTGCTAAAAAGAGATCGCAAACACATATTGAATACCCCCCGGAATATTATTGTTATGTAATTGGGGCAGAGTAACATGATTTTTTAATTCCCTGTTTTTTGCCGCGTCCCTTTTCAATAATCACCTTACTCTGACCCCTTTGATTTCACCCGTAGCTAGCACCTGCGGAAAGGGTTTGCATATAATGTGAACCTTTTCATTTTCCGGTTGCCATTATTCATGCTTCAGATAGCTTTGCAGGAAGCGCGCCGTATTGCTCTGATCTCTCAGGGTCTGCACAACAACACCCCTTTTGGTGCAGGCAAGCAAGCGGTACAAGGCTGTATAGAGCAGCTAGGCTATATCCAGATCGATACCATTTCTGTCATCAATCGCTCCCATCACCATGCACTGTGGACGCGTGTGCCTTCCTATCAGAAAAAACACCTTGATGCCCTGCAAAAAGAACGCCGGATTTTTGAATACTGGTCCCATGCAGCGGCCTATTTACCTATGCAGGATTACCGCTTCTGTTTGCCCTATATGCATACCATTGCGAAGGGCCAGATACACTGGCGTACGCCAGACCGGAAAACCATGAGGCGAGTACTCGACAGGATAGGCGCCGAAGGTCCATTGCAGGCCAAGGATTTCGAACACGTTAAAAAATACAGTAGTGAATGGGGCTGGAACTGGAAACCTGCAAAGATCGCCCTGGAACAACTGTTCATTGAAGGAAAATTGATCATTAGCCACCGCGAAGGGTTCCAGAAAGTTTATGATTTGCCCGAGCGGGTGTTACCCGGCGATCTTGATACAAGCATTCCCACCACCGAAGAATTTCAGCGTTACCTGATTCAATCCACCCTGCGCTCACATGGTATAGCCACCGAATCCGAGTTCAGTTATTTGCGTAAAGGCCAGAAAGCAGCGGTAAAAAGCAGATTACAGGCAATGCTGGATGCCGGAGAAATTATTGAGATCAAGGTGGGCTCACACCCTGCAATTTTTTATAGCAATGAAAATCTACTGGAAACACTGGCAGGCAAACGTATCGCTAAAAATTTACACCTGCTCTCCCCTTTCGATAATGCGGTAATTAAACGCAAACGTATCCAGCAATTGTTTGACAGTGATTACCAGATTGAATGTTATGTGACGGCAGCGAAGCGAAAATTTGGCTACTTTTGCTTGCCAATTCTATACGGCACCGAGATTGTAGGCCGGCTTGACCCCAAAGCTGATCGCAAAAACAGTGAATTCAACATCAAGAGCCTGCACCTGGAAAAGCCTATTAACGACCTTGATGCATATACCAGCAAGCTGGCACGAAAAATAAGAAGGCTGGCGGACTTTAATGCTTGTGAAAAAATAATCTGGGAACCATCGCGTTCTGACCGACCAGGTAAACTATTGGCTGAAAAACTGAAAACCTTGTAGAGAAAATGGGGACAGACCACGTTTACCCAACATCATCCAACCTCCACCTTCGGCCTGCCAGGCTTAACCGAAAAAGAGCAAGCAAAATAGCTGGATCAGACTGCCAACCCCTGTAAATATTCCACAATATCCCTGGACTCCGGCATCCACTCATCGCTTTCGTCTGTGGTAATACGCAGCACTGGCACGGTGGTTCGTTTACGCGCGTTATATAAATCCTCAAGGTCTTTGCGGTCGGCATAGACATTACGTATTTCCACCTCCAGGCCCAGATCCTGAATGGTAGACATCACATAGTGGCAGTAGCCACACATGGGGGTGACATAGAGAGCAAGCTTGGGGGACATGAAAATTCCTGAGTATTGTAATTAGGCTATTCAAAACACTTACAAAAAATACTTATGATTCTACGACAACTTCCAGCACGTAAGGACCCGGCGAATTTATTGCCGTAGTAATTGCTGCATCAAGGTTCTGCACATTATCCACGCGCGCGCCATCACAGCCCATGCCCTGACCTACTGAGACAAAATCAATGCCGCCAAGATTACTACCGACTACTTCATCCAGATCGAATATCCGGCCAAACATTTTCAGGGCAGCATAACTGGCATTGTTAATAATAATAAAGGTAATGGGCAGGTTCTGATTCACTGCTGACCACAGGCCCTGAATGGCAAACATGGCAGAGCCATCCCCTAAAAGCGCGATCACCTTGTCGTTGGGACGCGCCATGGCGACTCCCACCGCGGCCGGTAAACCATGACCAAGCCCACCACTGGCACAGGTATAAAAAGTATCTCTTTCCAGGATCGGCAAGTAATCATGCATCGGTCCACGACAACTGGGGGCTTCCTCTACGATGATGGAATCCGGCTTTCTTAGCCTGGCCAACTGTTGTAGCACGTATTTGTCATTAAAAGGCTTTCCATCCAGTACTGGCGCGGCTGGCCTTGGGTCAGGTACCGCTCTGGGTTTGGGAGCAGCATTGGCATTGAGAAATTGCAGGGCCGGTTTCATGCTGCTAATCACTGCCGTGCCTACAGGTGACCAGGCAGCGGTATTGGCATTATCAACAATCTGGAAGAGCTGGCTGTTATCGGGAATATGGGGACCACTGCCTTCCACGTGATAGGTGAAGGCAGGTGCACCCAGCACAATAATCACATCATGGCCGTTCAGGGCTTTAACAATTTCCTGACGACTGGCCGCGAGAAAGCCGGCAAACAAGGTATGGTCTTCGGGAAAGCTGTTACGGGCAGACATCGGGCTGGCATAGACCAGACTGTTATGCGTTTCTGCCAGGGAAATGATTTCATCCCAGGCATCTTCCCGGCCAATACCGGCGCCAACTACAAAGGCAGGTTTCTGCGCACTGTTGAGCGCGGCAGACACTTGTTCCAATAGCTGCATTTCACCCTGTATCTGCTGACTGATCGCCCGCGCATCTGGCGCATCACAATAACAATCCCAGTCATCAATGGGCACCGATACAAAGGTCGGCCCTTGGGGGGCCTGCATGGCGGTGTAATAGGCTCTGGCCATGGCAAGGGGCACATCTTCTGCACGGGCCGGTTCACAGCTCCATTTCACATAGGGCATGGGAAATTCCGAGGCCTGCTGGGCATAAAGAAAGGGTTCAAAGGGTAAAATTGATCTGGCCTGTTGACCCGCGGTAATGACCAGCGGTGTCTGGTTTTTAAAGGCGGTAAAGATATTACCCGCCGCATGCCCTGCCCCCACGGCTGAATGTAAATTCACTACCGCGGCATTGCGCGTAGCCTGGGCGTAACCATCGGCCATGCCCACCACAATACTTTCCTGCAATCCCAGTATGTATTTAAAATCTTTCGGATAATCACGAAACATGGGTAGCTCGGTAGAACCCGGGTTGCCAAACACCCTGTCGATACCAAAGCTGCGAAACAGGCTCATTACCGCCTCACGCACCGTTACCTGACCCGGCAAGGGTTCAGGTCTGTTATTTTCCACTTTGGGTTTTTCGTACTCCGACATGCTGCTTCCCTTATGCTATTTGTTTTGTTGTGCTTATTATAAAGCCGACAGTGTAAATTACACGCAATGGCCAGATCAGCCTTACTTTCTTTGCATATATAAATTATGCGCGCCGACGTTCTCGATCAGTCTTTCACCACACAAGGCCATGCTGGTATCGAGCTCCTTTCGCACAATCTCCAATACATCGCTGACCCCCGCTTCACCCCTGGCGCCCAGGCCATAGACATAAGCGCGGCCAAGCCAGACCCCATCGGCGCCGAGACAAATCGCCCGAAGGACATCCTGACCACTGCGCACACCGCCATCAATATGAATCTCGATCTTGTCGCCGACGGCATCCACGATCTGCGGCAATGCCGTGATAGAGGAAGGCGCACCATCCAGTTGGCGTCCACCATGATTCGACACCACAATCGCATCAGCCCCGGTATTCACGGCAAACTTTGCATCCTCCGCATCCATGATGCCTTTCAGAATCAACTTACCGCCCCAGCGTTCCTTGATCCAGGCTACATCGTCCCAGTTCAGTTTTGGATCGAACTGTTCTGCAGTCCAGGAGGACAGTGAGGAAAGGTCAGTCACACTGCTGGCATGACCAACAATATTGCCAAAGGTACGGCGGCTGGTGCCGAGCATACCCAGCGCCCAACGGGGCCGGGTCATCACCTGCCATAAATGATTGGGGGTAAATCGTGGCGGCGCACTGAGGCCATTGCGAATATCATTATGACGTTGCCCGAGGATCTGCAGATCCAGAGTCAATACCAGGGCACTACACCCTGCCGCCTTGGCCCGATCAATCAGGTTGCCGGCAAATTCCTTGTCTTTCATCACGTAGAGCTGGAACCAGAACGGCTTTTCGGTATTGGTCGCCACATCCTCAATGGAGGCAATACTCATGGTGGACAGGGTAAAGGGAATTCCGGCTTTTTCAGCTGCTTTCGCTGCCAGGATTTCACCGTTGGCGTGCTGCATACCCAACATACCGATGGGGGCCAGTGCTACCGGCATACTGGCCTTTTGCCCGGCCAGAGTGGACTCCAGGGAGCGATTGGACATATCCACTGCCACGCGCTGGCGAAACAGGATGTCTGCAAAATCACTTTCATTGCGGTTATAGGTACTCTGGGTCCAGGAGCCGGAATCGGCATACTGGAAGAACATTCGCGGTACCCGACTTTGGGCAAGCGCCTTGTAATCACTTACATCACACAGTGCTTTCATGGAAACTGAATCTGGTTTTAAAAGTAGGTGCTAGTAAAGCAGATAAGGGGCGGGAGGTTAAGCAGAAAACAGCGTCTTCACTTGATAATTTTTAATTTAATGCCCTATCTGGAAGAAATGAAAAACGGAGCCAAGAGGCTCCGTTTTTTCAATAATAATATAGTTAGACCTTAGCGTGTCGCCAGACCTTCAACAACCTTCAGCGACTGCATGACATTCTCTTCAGGAGAAACACCTCCAATGGTGCCAACGATGGTGCCGTCAGCATTCACAATAAAGGTATCGCGGGACGCAAAACCATGGTCGATATCGATGCCTCGGGTGTCCTTGAAACCGGCGGCGCCCTGGCGTACATCCAGATCATAGGAGGCGGCAATGCTGCCGTCGGCATCGGAAACTACCGCCAGCTCGCCAGCGCAGTATTCAGGATCGGCAGAAAAATCATTCAGGCGTTCGATGCTGTCCAGGGAAACCCCGACAACCGAAGCGCCGGCAGCACGGAATTTATCCATGTTGATGGCAAAGGTATGCGCCTGGATATTACAGCCCTGGGTGTAGGCGGATGGGTAGAAATACACCACGGTTGGGCCTACAAGATTCAGGGTCTGCTGCAATGAATAGGTGAATTCTTCACCATCCATGGACGCCTGGGCAGTAAATACAGGGGCTGTAGCGCCAGTTTCCAGGCCAGCCTGGGTAGACAGGCTGAATAGGCCTGAGAAAATTGCGGTTATCAGTAATCTTGTTTTCATGGGGTCTTCCTTTTTAAAAAATACTGGTTTGAACTTTATGGATGAATAATTGATAAAAATATCGTTTTCCGGATGATATAGCGGTTAAACCGATTAGTGCAATGACCCGTAAAACAGGGGAATCTTTCAAATTAATAGTGATCAGGCCTGCAAGGTCAGTACTCAGCAAATGCAAAGCATACTATAAAGACTGCCCCATGCTGATTAATTGACTGCTGCTGAAGGTAAACTTACCATGCCCACTCACAAAAAATACGAGCATCATCATGAACCGTAATACGCTTCTTGGCCTTACCTTGATATTTCCGACACTGTTGCTGCAATCCTGCAGTCAGGATCAGCAATCCGTTGAACAGACCTCTGATGCAGTTGTTACGCCAGGATATCAACCACAGATCACCGGCCTGCTGGCGACCCTCCCCGCGGATGACGATCCTGACAGCAAGACCTTCCAGACCCTGGACGGTCGCGGCTTCGATATTGAGCTGTTTGAAGGGCAGAAAGTCTTTGTGAATTTCTGGGCCACCTGGTGCGCACCCTGCATTCGTGAAATCCCCTCGATCAATCGTGCTGCCGAAGCGCTGGAAGCGGAAGGCTATACTTTCATTTTTGCGTCCGATGAAGATACCGAGACCATTGACAACTTTCTCTATGAGCGGGAATTCCCCGGCAACTTCGTAAAATTGAACGGCTACTTTGCCACCTATGGGATTGGCGCTGTACCAAGCTCATGGCTGGTAGATGAAAATGGAGATGTGGCTACCGTGTGGGCCGGTGCCTATGAATGGGATAGCGAAGAAATGCTGGAAGAAATCAGAAACCCGACTACTTCAGAGCTATAGTTCAAGCCACACACCCAGGTATTTTCCAAATGAATCAGAAAATACCGTAATCAATGACACGATCATGGTAACCGGTAACAGTCAGCGTGATGGTGACTTCATACTCATTATAGTTGAGCCAGTACCAGCCATGTTCGCCACGAAATGGTGCTGTTAGCGAGCCATTGCCACCGGCGCCTTCCTGTTGTTCCTTGTAGCGTACAAAAAAATCAGGTCCGAATGAGGCATCGTGGCCATGGAAGTCCACATACACATCGCCTTGATCCACTGCCCAGGAATACACCGCCATTTTGCCTTCACGCAGGTAGAGTTTTACTTCGGTTTCGCTTTCCGGCGGAATGACAATAGTCAGGGTATCGGTTCTCGGGGGCGTGTCCTGCTCCTGGAATACCGCAGGATTGGGCAAGGGAGTAGGCTCACCAAATCCCGGAATCTCCACTTCCCGTAGCACTTCATTGCCACCAATGATGTCGGTAATTTCAATGGTAACGGTCGGTTCGGCATTGAGTTGTGTCAAACCAGTCGCCTCGCCAAAGCCGGTAGCATCAATTCCGTATTCGGCAGGCAGGACAACAAACACCAGAATAATGGCTGCTACCACAATCGAGACCAGTGTGGCTTTGATTAAGGTGTTGCTGGAAGGTGGTTCGATGTTATTCATAGTTCAATTCCGTAATAGAAATTTTGAGTGTGGTTCAGGCGATAAAATAGCCGGTCATCTGATAGCCAAATAAAATAAAGCCGGCCGCCATAATAATCAGGTTGGTAGTAAAGGCCCCTTTTAAAAAACTCGGACTCTGACGCCAGAACTGAAAGGCTAGTAACATGATGGTCAAAGCGGCCAACTGACCCAGTTCAACGCCAATATTAAAGGCCAGCATATTGGGCACCAGTCCTTCGCTGGCAATGGATAGGTCCTGCAACTTGGTCGAGAGACCGAAACCATGGGCAAGACCAAACAGGAACACCGCATGGCGGGTATCAATTCTGACCCCCATGCGCTCAAATCCACCCATATTTTCAAACGCCTTGTACACCACCGACAGACCAATAATGGCATCGACAATATAGGCATCTGCTCTAATGCCTCCCAGCACGCCCAACAGCAGGGTGATACTATGACCAACGGCAAACAGGCTGACATAAAGTGCCACGTCTTTCATTTTATAAAGAAAGAAGATTACGCCGGCGAGAAATAACAAATGATCATAGCCGGTGAACATATGCTTGGCACCAAGATAGACATAGGGCATGAACGCCACACCACTGATGCGTTGAATAAAATCAGCATCACCGGCTGCCACGCCATGGGCAAAAACCGGGATGGCAAACAGCACCAGCATGCTTGCTATGATGAGTTTCAGAGTTCCAGTATTAATGTGACATCCCTCATTACACAAAACCATAATCCAGCGATATTACTCGGCATTGATGTCCCAGGCAAAATAATTAAATCCGCTGCGGCATTCTTTGCCAATGTAATCACTTTACACACCTTCACATTGATAAATATCAAACCTGCCTGAGTCTGGATTTAATAAAACTCACCAGGCCAAAACTGCTCAGACAGGCTACCCCGAATCCACATAGTGACAGAAAGAATTTGTAAAGCAGGCTGCCGGTTTTGCCGGTGTGCAAAGGGTAACCGGCATTATAGACACGTTCTATCAACGGAAAGGTGCTTGAATCGATACGCAGGTCCATATAACCCGCATCTTCATCAATATAGGTCACGCTGGTGCCATTTCGATTCCACTGCCCGGGTTGTTGAACCGTAAGGATGCGGTGAATGGAAAATCCATTCGGCACACTGGCACCGCGAATAACTGCATCAGGAAATACCGCCAGGGTACGCTCCATGGCCGGCAACCAGTCGCCGGTGCCTTCTCCGGTAATATCATCAAGCCCCACTACCATATTGTCACTGTACTCCTCGCTGCGGCGATGTTCATCCAGTAGCAGCTCTTCTGCTTCATAGGGAAACGCCAGGATAACCCCGGTAAGCAGACTCACCAGCAAGGGCCAGGCAATAATAATGCCGAGATTACGGTGACTGGAAATCAGTTCTCCACGTTTGGCTGTTTTGGGCACTATGCCGCGGGAAAATTGTCGACGCAGGGGAATAAAAGTAATCACGCCCAGCAGCACCAGAATAATCAGCGCTATGGCAGCAAGACCGGTAATGGTCAGCCCCAGATCATCCAGTAGCAAGCGATGATGCAGGTCATACAGCCACTCTTCAAAACGCTCATTCATATGCCACTCATCGACCACATTGCCCTGAATGTCCAGATAGGCATAATTAGTGTCATACAGCGTGACCTTGGTGAGGGGGAATTCCACAGTCGCAAACTGAATATTGAGAATATCGTTATTCTCGTAACCAGCTTCCACTGCCTCGGCAATCCTGGCCAGTGCCGCCGGAGTGGGCTCGAAATCAACCTGTGCAGCCGGGGTAACAAGTTTGACGTAGTCTTCCTTCCAGATCAGCAAGGTGCCAGTCACACTGCTCAGCAGCAATAGCAATGCCAACGTCATGCCTATCCAGGCATGCACAGTGCGAATCAGTTTCATAACGGGGTTATTCAAACCGGTGAATCCTTTTTTTCAATTTCTTTATACTTTCTATTCTTTCTATTCTTTCTATTCTTTCTATCGCAAATCAGTAAGTCTGAAAATCCCGGCATGCTTCATCGGGGAATTCCAGCTCAATAGTTGTGTGTGTCAGGTTAAAGGGGCGTAATTTTTCAGCAATCAATTTTTTCAGGTTTTGCTGCTCGCTTGTGGATAGTGTCAGTCTTAACTGCAGATGGGCAGTATATACGTGGTGCTCACCATCCAGTGACCAGCAATGTTCATGGTGAATACTCTCAACCTGTTCCAGCTTATTCAACTCCTGATTAATCTTGTTAACCAACAAGGATGCCGGTGCTGCCTGGAAAAATATTTTCAGCGTTTCCTTGAAATGTTTATACACATTAAAAAGAATAAATGTGGTGAAAATTATCGCCAGCAATGGGTCCAGAATGGGCCAGTCCACAAACAGTAAAGCGATAGAAACAAGCAATACCGCTACCCAGCCAAGTACATCTTCCAGCAGATGCCAGTTCAGTACTTTTTCGTTCATGGTGTTCCCGCCACTAAGTTTATAGGCGGCGAAACCATTTACCGTTATACCCAGTACTGCCAGGCCAAGCATGCCTTCGGCTATTGGCATTTGCGGATCAAACAGACGCGGGACCGACACAAACAAAACCCAGGTCGAGCCTACTACCAGGATAATACTGTTGATCAAGGCACCAAACAGTGACAGGCGACGATAGCCATAGGTGAATACCTGATCAGGATTCTTCTTTGACAGACGCTCCAGCAACCAGGCGAAACCAATGGACAGGCTGTCGCCAAGATCATGAACTGCATCGGCCATAATCGCCGTTGAGTTAGTCAGAAACCCGCCAATAAATTCGATGACACAAAATCCGGCATTGAGGGTAAAAGCCCAGCCAATTCTGTTGCCTGAGGTTCCGTGATTATGAGAATACTGTGAATGATCATGCATAGCCCATATTGTGACAGTTATCTTAAATCAAATCAGGCGCTAATTATCATTGCGTCTGCTCACCTGACAGCGCTGTAATAGCTTGAAGACAACACCAATAATTCAGAGGCAACCAGCTTATGGCATCTTTACGCTTTCTCGGTGCAGCGCAACAGGTAACCGGTTCATGCTATCTGCTTGAAACACCGGATCTTGGCAAAGTGCTGCTTGACTGCGGCATGCATCAGGGCGGGGATGCAGTTTACCGTCTTGGCAAGGAAACTTTCGCCTTCGCTCCCCATACCATCGACACCCTGTTTCTTTCCCATGCCCACCTCGATCACAGTGGTCTGATCCCCCTGCTTGTCCATAATGGCTTCGACGGTGATATCTTTTGCACCAATGGCACCGATAAACTGTTACCGGTCATGTTCAACGATGCGGTGGGATTATATGAACGTGATCTCAAGCATGAAAACCGACGTCGACAACGCCAGGGGAAAAAACTCCTGGAGCCCATCTACACAAAAAAAGACGTGGAAAAAGCCCTCAGTCTAATCAAGCCATTGCGCTACGAGGAAAAATTTCCTGTCGGTAAAACCGGCAAGGCGTCGGTGTGCTTTTCCGATGCCGGCCATATACTGGGGTCCGCCATTACCACGATAACCTTCGAGGAAGACAACGAAGAAAAAACCATGGTTTTTTCCGGAGATCTTGGCAAACAAGTATCGGTGCTGATGAATGAACCGGCGCTAATCAACAGGGCTGACCTGGTATTGATGGAAGGGACCTATGGCAATCGCTGCCATCGCAACCCCAAAGACACTACTGATCAACTGGAACAGGTTCTTAAAGAAACCTGGGAAGCAAAAGGGATCGTCATGATCCCTTCCTTTGCGGTAGGCAGAACCCAGGAGGTTATATTTCACCTGGCGCTATTACATTACGAAGGTCGACTTGATCCCTGGCAGGTATTTCTGGATAGCCCGATGGCGATCAAGGTTACTGATATCTATGACGAATGTCTGCATGTGCTGGACAGAAAGGATACTGCGAAAATAAGGGAAATGAAAAAGGGATCCCTTAAGAGCTTTCTGCCGCGGCTAAACTATGTAAATTCCCCGGAAGAATCCATGGCCCTCAATGATATTCCCGGCGGCGCCATTATCATTGCCGGCAGCGGCATGTGTACCGGTGGACGGATACGCCATCACCTCAAACAACGTATCTGGAAGCCTGAAAATGTCCTGCTATTTGTGGGTTTCCAGGCAGCCGGAACTCTGGGTCGAATCCTGGTGGATGGCGCAAAGCGTATTCGCCTGTTCGGAGAAGAAATTGTTGTGAAATCACGGATAGAAACGCTGAATGGTTTCTCCGCCCACGCCGATCAGTCCGAGCTGATCCAATGGCTAATGGCAATACCGGATAACCCCCGTAGAATGCTGGTCCATGGCGAACTCAATGCGCTGGACGCCCTGTCCATGAAACTATGGAATGACCATAAAATCGCTACCGAAGTTCCCTATCCGGGACAACAGATCTATTTTTAAATGCCGTCAGGCAGATGAAATTTTTTGTAAGAACAACAAGACTGTGCCGTAAAAACCCCGGGCAAGTTTCCGCTCACTTATTTTTCGCTGAATTAACAGCCCGGATAGACTCAGCGCCTGCCGACAAAACCACTGTTCCTACTCCGTAGACAATGACGCCAGCCATCCGTCCAGATCAGCCCAGTCCATGGCAAAGGTATGGCCGGTGTCCTGCAATAATCGGGCATCAAGATTTACCCCCACATTTTCCATAACTGCCACGGTCGCATCATAACGGCTAGCCCAGCCCAGGCGATCTTCACTACCGATGCGCAGGTACACTGGAAAATCCTTCAGCCTTCGTAAAGACGCAGCATTTGACGCCAGTGCCGGCACCGCAATCACGCCCAGGTATTCATTTGCATGACGGGAGGCAATTTCAAGGGATGAGATGCCACCATTGGAGATTCCCATCAATAATACCGGGGCATCAGCAATATCATCGCGCTGCTTGAGAAGGGCTATGAGTTGCCGCACCTTGTCAGCATTGTCACCCCAGAAGGACTGGCCATCAGGAGACACCGGTGCCGCCACGGCCCAGCCACGGTCTACAAAACCCTCGCCATGAGTACGATAGGCACTGCTGGCAATGCGGGCATCGCCAGAACCTCCGCCCATGATAATGACCAGTGGATGAGAGCTTGAATCTGTCGGGGCATCAAAATAGGCGCGCAAAGCCGAGCCATCAGGCAGTTGAAATTCTGTTTGCGTAAAGGCAGAGAGTGGCATCAGCAGCAGTACCGTCAGTAAAATTCTGAACATGGTTGTCACCTTTCCCGGTATTGAGGCTAGCAATAATCCCATACTTTGCAAGGCTTCTGAAGTGATGCCAAAGAAAATCGGAACATCCATATTATTTCCCCAGGTCGATGTTGGACAATCATTGAACAGCACTTTATTCTCCCTGCATCACCGTGGAGAGCAACATGGCCTTTTTACTAAAAAAACACCTGCTATTAAAACTAATTCTCATAGTTTTTCCACTGGCAGCTTTTGCGCAGGATATTCCGCGCACTGCTGACGGCACCCCTTTCCTGCAGGGATTCTGGCAAGCCCGGACCAGCGCGGCCTATAACCTGGAAGATCATGTTGCACGCCACGATATGCCTGCCGGTTTAAGTGTGGTGGCTCGAGGGGCTATCCCTTATCAGCCCCAGGCATTGGCCAGGCGTCAGAATAATTTTGAAAACCGCGTCGAGCTGGATCCCTTGAATAAATGCTTCCTGCCCGGTGTACCACGCATCATGGCCATGCCCTGGCCCTTTCAGATTTTCCAGACCGATGAGCATGTGGCCATAGCCTTTGAATGGACCCAGGTCTACCGGCTTATATATACCGCTGGTCAGGAGCATTTATATCCCGGTTTTGAATTCTGGATGGGCGATTCCCGGGCACAGTGGCAAGGTGACACGCTGGTGGTCACTATCAGTGATTTGAATGATCGCAGCTGGCTTGATGCCGCTGGCAATTTCCATAGCGCTGCCGCAACTATCACCGAACGTTATACCCTGATAGACGAAAACACGATCCAGTATCAGGCCACAATTGAAGACCCCGAGGTATATACCGAACCCTGGACCATAGAGTTTCCACTGGTACGACAAACCGGCATGAAGCGACTGCTGGAATACCAGTGCCAGGCCGAAGTGGAAGAAGCCAGCGGAGATTTCGAACGCGTCGACAATTTGTGGTACCCGGCCCCTATCCCGCAAGACAACATTCCCTTCGATGCAGATGCCGGTGCGCGGTTACCAGCACCAGAAGTGATTTCAGCCATCGAGCGTCATGAAGACGGCACACCAGATATCTCCGGCTACTATATGGCTGATGCTGGCGGCGCCAACTATGGTCTGGAACAACGCGAAAATCTGGCAATGTTTCCACCAGCCCGAGGCGTCGTAGTTGATCCCGCTGACGGCGTCCTGCCCTATCAGGACTGGGCCAGAAGCGAACAACTGGAGCGTCGTGAAGCCTGGCGCGGTTATGATGACCCTACCGCCCACTGTTTTGTCGCAGGCATTCCCCGCTCCCACTACGTACCCTCACCGTTTTATATTCTGCAACCACCGGGCTATGTAGTCATATTCCATGAACGCATGTCTTATCGCGTGATTCCTCTGGATGAGCGGGATCATTTACCTGATTCGGTACGCTTGTGGATGGGGGACGCAATAGGACACTGGCAGGGAGACACGCTGGTGGTAGAATCTTCCAACTACAATGGCAAGGCCTGGTTGAATGAGCTGGGAGATGTTATCAGTCATGCCCAGACTGTAGTTGAAACCTATACCCCGGTATCAGAATCACAAATTATTTATCGCGCCACGGTGTCAGATCCCATTCCCTACACCCGGCCCTGGACTATAGAAATGCCTTTCAACCAACAACAGGAAGAATTGCTGGAAGTTGCCTGTCTGGAAGATAATAATGATCTTGGACACCTGAAAGATGTGCGCGATGAGCATCGTGCTCAAATGCAACAGGAGAATTAATATGAAACCTGGAATTTTATTTACACTTATCACGCTATTGTCAGCCAATTCAGCTGTAGCACACCACTCATTCTCCGCAGAATTTGATATCGACAAACCGGTCTCCCTTTCTGGCAAGGTCACCAGAATGCAGTGGTCCAATCCCCATGGCTGGGTTTATATCGATGTAGAAAATGATGACGGCAGCGTTACCAACTGGGCTCTGGAAACCAGCGCCGCCAATAACCTCATTCGCCGCGGCTGGAAACGTGATGACCTGGTCGCTGGCACCGTTATTGAAGTACAGGGTTTCCAGGCCCGCAATGGCAGTCCCACCGCCAATATCCGCGGCATCGTACTGGAAGATGGGACACGCCTGTTTTCCGGTAATGCGGATGAACTGACCAGGTAATAGTCCAGCGCCAGTCTCAGGCAATCTGCATGTCCCGGTATGGTTTCCATCCATCTGTGACTTCCAGTACTATTTAGCCACTGATCTGTCACCGAAAATATGGAAATCCAGAAGTCCTGATGCCTTCCGAAAACTCTTACGACCTTATCGTTATCGGCACCGGCCCAGCTGGTGAAAAAGCGGCGTGTAAAGCAGCCTATTTCGGCAAGAAAGTCGCCATCATCGAAAAAGAAAAATGTTATGGCGGCGCCGGCATCAACACCGGCACTATCCCTTCCAAAACCCTGAAAGAATCTGCGCTCTATTACTCGGGAAAATATGATACCGGGATGTATGGGCAGGACAGAGTGCTGGATGGTAAAACCACAATCCAGAATTTTCTGTACAGAAAGAACCTGGTTATCGACACGCTTGAAAACGCAGTGCTGATAAACTTCGAGCGCCACGGTGTCGATCTGTTTAATGGTACCGCGTCATTCGAAGATCGCCACACCATTGTCATCAGCGCTGAGGATAGGGAAAAACGCATCACGGGCGACTATATTCTGGTAGCGACAGGTTCCTACCCTTTTCAACCAGACAATATTCCTTTTGACGGCATCATCGTGCATGACTCAGACAGTATTCTGAACATCATGCGTATCCCCGATTCATTATGTATTGTCGGTGCCGGCGTCATTGGCTGTGAATACGCGACTATATTCAGCGCCATGGGGGCCCAGGTTTATCTGGTGAACTCCGGAAACAAGATACTGCCATTCCTGGATGATGAAATTGCGCAAACCCTGCTTGATTATATGCAGGGAGAAGGCGTTGAAGTGATCCTCAATGCATCCATTGACGAAATGATTGTTCCGGAGAATATTGAAAATGATATTCACATCCGCCTGCAAGACGGCATGGAGTTTGATGTGGATATGTTCCTGTTTGCGGCCGGACGCAGTGGCAACACAAAATTACTCAACTGCGAAAAAGTGAACGTGGAGCTGGGTAAACGGGAAGCAATCGTGGTGAACGATAAATATCAGACCTCCCAGGAAAATATTTATGCCGTGGGGGATGTCATCGGCTTTCCTGCGCTGGCGTCCACCAGCATGGACCAGGGCCGCGTAGCAGTATCCAACATGTTTGATATCAATGACCTGGATGCGCTACCCAAGGTTTTCCCCTATGGTATCTACACAATACCCGAGGTTTCCATGGTGGGCATCACTGAGGAAGAGGCGAAGGAATCCGGCATGAACTACCTGACTGGTCGCGCTCATCATCAAAATATCCCGCGGGGCAGAATTATGGGCGTACAAACCGGCATCTTGAAAATTATCGTGTCAAAAGACGACATGGTCATTCGCGGCGTGCATATCATGGGCCGCCTTGCCAGTGAAATCATCCATTACGGCCTGGCTATTGTGCAAGCTGAAAAAACCGTAAATGAAGTGATTGCCACCGTATTTAATTACCCTACCCTGCATGATTTATACAAGTATGCCTGCTACGACGCCCTGGGCAATTTAAGCGGCCACAAAATCAAGGACTTTTAATCCATGCCACGGCTCTTTTCTGTTTGTATTTTTTCTTGAGACTTGCAACTTGTGACTAGCAACTTATTCCCTTGATACACATCGCTCTCCATTTTCTCGTTCCCTTATTAGTCGCGCTGATTTTTTATATAAAAAAATGGGCCAAAGCATTCGCCTTGCTATTGAGTGGCTTATTAATTGATGTGGACCATCTGCTGGCTAATCCAATCTACGATCCTGATCGCTGCAGCATTGGCTTTCACCCTTTGCACACGGCGATCCCTATAGCCCTCTACAGCCTGCTATTAATCCACCCGAAAACGCGCCTGGTAGGAATTGGTCTGTACCTGCATATCCTGCTGGATATCGGAGACTGTTTTATACAAGGCAAGCTGTAATCATCAACGCTGAAACTGGCAAGTCCCAATAGTGTATTTGCGTTAAATTTTGCTACTATGCCCTTCAAAAGGCTCTATTAGAAAGCCTGTTGGGAAAGCGTCAATCTTCTTACTTTAAAAAAGCGGGAATGATCAGTATGGGGGATCATATGCGTAAATCGTATTCTCTGTATGCCTTGTTAATATTGGTATTATCGGGCAGTGCCTCTGTGCTTGCCCATCATTCCCATTCCACTATTGATAGAAATGATGTCCGCGTCCTGCGGGGTACTGTGACAAAATACAGCTGGAGCATGCCCCATGTTTTCCTGAAAGTGGAAGCCCCCAATCCAGCAGGAAAAATTGTCGAGTACAGCATAGAGATGAACCACCCGGCAGCAATGACCGAAGCAGGCTGGTCCAGAGATAGTTTCAAAGCGGGTGATGTGATTACCTGGGAAGGCGCTCACCACAGGAACAAGGCACGTGCCTACAGTTCAATGAACTGGGTGGAAAAGAATGGTGTCAGAATCGGTAAAGCTTCTCAGATGGAGGGATTTATTGCCCCTTCGACCGACTTTACGGGTCTCTGGGATCGAGCGCCTGATCAGCCCACATACGCGCCACCCAAAGGCTGGCCGCTCAGTGCCCGCGGACAGGACCTCGTTGCCAATTTCAGCGAAGACCAGAACCCGGTACTGACCTGCGGTGACCCGGGACCGCCCAAATCAATGACTCTGCCCTATTCCCATCAAGTTTCCAGACTGGGCGAGAACACCCTGATTATCGGTCGCGACCTGATGGAAGGACAGCGAGTCGTATATCTGGACAGAAGAGATGCAATGGGCCCACCTTCCAAACTCGGTCATTCCATTGGTTGGTTCGAAGACGGAGATCTCGTTGTTGAAAGCAGTCACTTCATTGCGGATACCTGGGGCGGACATACCGGCATCGATTCCAGCGATCAGAAACACCTGCTGGAGAGATTCACCCTGAGCGATGATGGCCTGGCTATTAATCTGACTATCACCCTTACCGATCCGGTCTACCTGAGCCAACCTGTTACCTTTACCCATAAATGGATTAAAGTCGCTGATCGTGATCTGGTACAAACGCCCTGTACAGTGGAATCAGCCCAGTTGTGGATTGAGGCCGGTTTTAATCAATGATCGCCTCTTCCTGTCTATTGATTTAAATCACGGAGAAAATAATGAAAACAGTCATTCTTAGTGCCATAGTCGCCATTATTGTGAGCGCCGCTACCACCATGGTTTTACAGGACAGCAGTCAAGACGTTGAGCCACAAGCCAGCATGATTCTGGAACCCCAGATTAATTACGAGCAGATTGCAGAGCAACTGAATGTGAAAGAGCTCAGCGTCAGTATGGAGCCGGAAGCCGCAGCCTGGATCAGACTTAATACGGGGATTGAATCTTCAGAACAAAAGATTCTGGCCAACGCCGCCAACTCTGCCTGTTTCCTGACTCATGTTGAGATAAGTGGCATACAAAGTCCGCAGGATAAAAATTCCTGCTCTATTACACTGGATGATTTCACCGGCTTCTGGCAAGTCAATGCGTCTACCGGTGAAGGCACTCAATCTGAACTCTACTGCAATGCCAGATGCATTATTTGGGAATAGGAGAAGAAAAAATGAAACAGATAAATTTATACAAAACAGTTTTCACCTTAACTATGACAACGGCGTTGTTGTTTGCCAGTACACTGTTTGCCCATCATAGCTCGCAAGCCCAGTTTGGCGAGTTTGGCTCCAACACGAAAATCTTTGAAGGCGAGATCGCCAAGGTCAGCTGGGGCAATCCGCATATCACCATGGACATCGTCATTAGCGGTGGCGATATTCCTGCGGGCGAAAAGTGGCGGTTGTTAAGCCATCCTACTGGCGTACAGGAAGCCTATGGCTTTGCCAAAACAGATTTCGCTGTAGGCGACACCATAACAGTTATTGGCTGGGCCGGACTTCGCGAACAACCGGTATTCTGGCCACGAGCGATCCAGGTGAATGACGGCCCCATGCGTTCCAATCTGCGCTTTACCGATATGATTGATATTGCCAATGGCACCTTTGAATCGCTCAACATTGTGCCGCCTGCCAACCTGAATGGTGCATCACCAGTTCGAGCAGGCGAGGAAGTCGCTGCGAAACTGGGTGAGATGGGCCTTCTGGATGATGACGGTAATGTCATCTGGCCGCCACGCTAAAGCTAAAGGTTTTACGCCACTCTTTCAGCTTGAATTGAAACCGCAATTTAAACTTGCAAGGATCTTTTTACTGAAGAATACTTCTGGTTGATTTAACACAACCAGAGTACTTCTCCATGAAGAAAAAATACTTATTCAACGTAGTTAAATTTATCGCCATCAGTTTCAGCGCCTACTTTGCCCTGATACAAGCTGTATTTTCCCGGCAAAATTCAGATTCTGACGCTACTGATCTTGATGCGCTAAAAGCGGACATTCGACCCTTACGTGTATTGCCAAACCAGTCTCACGCCATGATTGATATGGTGTACCACTTCGCCAATCTGTGGTTTGCAGGAAAAGTGAGAATTGGCCACTAGCAACGTTTTATCACAATGAGACCCGTTCGCATCTGAACTGGACAGTACGCTTGCAACAAACCCACCGTCTTTCCTCCGGCGTACAACTGGGTCTGTTACCAATTTTTCAGGGGATTGAAAATACCGGGCTTGCCCAGTTCAAAAAAACGATAGACGAAAAAGATCCTGCTGCCTTCAAAAGCGCCTATCGTGGAATGATGGACCAGTGTTACAGCTGTCATGTCGCCTCGGAAAAACCTTACTTGAAGTTACATATCCCTGCCATGCCCTCTTCAATGCTTGTGGATATGAATAACGCGAATTGAGAAAAGGGAAATGTCTGCTTTCGGCCAGAAGCGAAAAATTAATATTCACTTCTATCCGCACTTAGGTCTGTCTGTTGGCAGGATAGAGTTTCACCCCCATACTTCCCGTGGACAGATGGAGACTTTGGTGGCAGTGTTAGGGATGTTATAGCTTTAAAGCAGAAGTACTAAAAAAGGAAATTTTGGATCGTTGCCTCAATGATGACTTTATCTTGATGTTATATCACTGTTGTTAACAACACACTTTAACCGGGTTTTTTTAGCTTTCTTTATTTTCTTCCTTGACCCACCATTTTTCTTCTTTACAGACCTAGGGTGCTCTTTTTCTTCAAGGTCATAGACTATAGCTTTTTCAAGAATTATTTTCTGATCAAGCCTTTTTAGATATCGGCTTACATATTCCAAGTCATTTTCAAGATGATCAAGGTCTTCTTCAGGGGGTGAATTAACTTGTGCCATTACATTCTTTAATTCGAGTAATGCACGATATTCATCTGTTGCATTTTCATGAGCGTGCATAAATCTTCTTAACTGCGAAACTTCATTGACTATTTCAGGATTCATTAAGGAATCCTGGCCCACATCTTGGAGTAAATTTGTAGCTTTTTTAGAGGCTAGCTTTGCTTTCGCCATGAAAAAAAACCATGCACAGGAAATTATAAGCCCTGATAATAAGAAGCCCACCCAAAAGTCGAGACCAATTGTGATAGCGAGAGATTGCATTAATGTGTGCTAAGACACCGCATGAATTGAGTTTCAAAGTTGCTACTTTAATATCACTAAAGTAGCTTGAATGCAGTGATTATAACACTGCAGTATATACTTTGTTATGCCTGCTTCTGTTCGATATGTACAAATGGTCTTAACAGCATCTGTAGCTCTTAAACTGCTAGCTAAATGATAAAGCCAACCAGGGCTATTAGGCCTCAGCAATGCCGCTAACGGCCAAAACCTGACATAATGATTATTCCCTACCCAACATCAAAAAGTAGTTGAAAATTTAAATCCATCTTTTTCAATCAACTCCACACAAATATCTACGATTTCAGGTTTATAAAGATAGCCTTTTCCTTGTTTTACTATTTTTAATCCTTCTTCTATTCCTAACGCTGGGCGATAGGGGCGATGAGAACTGACTGCTTCAACCACATCCGCAACAGCAAGAATCTGCGCCTCAAGAATGATCTCATCTCCTTTAAGGCCATCAGGATAGCCACTTCCATCTAAGCGTTCGTGATGGCTGCGTACCATTTCTGCTATAGGCCAGGGAAAATTCACATTCTTAATGATTTCATAGCCATTTACGGAGTGCGCTTTAATTAGGTCGAATTCGGCTTTGCTTAGTTTCCCTGGTCGGTTAAGTATTTCAGCTGGCACTGACACTTTACCTATATCATGAATTATAGCTCCGAGTTCAATTCCTTTTATCTGGTCCTTTGGTAGTTGCATTTTTTCTGCAATTCCACTGGCAAGCTCAGAAACCCGGTTCTGGTGACCAGCGGTATATGGGTCTCTGGACTCAACAGCTTTAGCTATAGCCTCTATGGTAGCTGACAAACTTTCTCTCAATGCGAATTCTGCCTGTTTGTGTTTTGTGATATCAACAAAATTAACAGCGCATTGATTTAATTCAGGCTGGTATGCGGTGACAGAGTAAAAATTGCCAAGTAATTCAGATCTCTGCTCAAACTGCTGTGGTTCACCCGTAATAGCTACCCTTCCATAAATCTTTATCCAGCCTGCATCATCTTCTTCTATGCCGGGCAAGACATGGGTTAAACGTTGACCAATAACATTCTTTACAGTCAATCCAGTAGTTTCAGCAAATTTTTTATTGGCAGAAAGAATTATGAGGTCTACTGCATTATTAAGTTCATCCAGGACAACCTCAAATAATACAAAGCCAGAAGGCATATTTTCAAACAATGCTCGATACCTTTTCTCTGAATCAGCCAGGTATCCTTCAGTTTCCAGATGAGAGTCAGCCTCTGCGCAAAACGAAGCTATTATGCCCATATCCATAGCAAGTTTTTTTTCTTCCCGGGTCCATTGCCTTTCTTTCCCCGTATGCTCATAACTCAGTAAACCTTTAAGTTGTCCTTGCTCCCAAATCGGGACATCCAGAAGTGAAATAATTTTGTGGCGATCAAAATATTCAGCAGGAATCTTGCAGGTTCGAGGATCACTGTAAACATTGTTCACAGCCATGATATTCCCTTTCTGATGACTTGAGGTGTACTCAGGAAAGTCGGAGGAGCGCAAAGATTCCACATCGTAGGATGTTTTTTCTAACTCATATTCAAACAGGGTTTTACATTCAATTTTCGAAAAATCATCATTATACAACCAGATACTTACGCGGGATGTTTTTAGAATTGGAGCAGAAGAGACAATAATATTTTCTAAATTATCCTGCATCTCTCCAGAGAAAAACTTGGTTTCACTAATTAATTTTGACAGCAGGTTTGTATTCTTCATTCTTAGTATTTCATCATCGGTTTTAGAAAAATATAAGTAAAACTTTTTATAAATGACCGCTTTACCGCCAAAACACAAAGTATAATAACGTGAATTTCATTCAACTCTGATAATCTGCTTTGGGTGGTAACCGATCCAAAGTGAAAACACCACGAACGGTATACTTTTACCCCCATAAACAGAGCTTTTAACACATTTTAAAGGAAGTTTGCAGAAACGTCTGCTTGGGATTGAAAGCGGTCATTATTGCGACGCAGTATATATTTGCCGAAAAATGTCCGCTTTTGGGTTAAAAATATGATTCTATTATGGGAATTCCAAAAGGTCTGCTTCCGACCCAATGGTCTGGCCCCATTAATTCGGACCACCTAGTTTAGTTCTAATGTCCGGTTTTCAAACTCCACCGGGCTGATATAACCCAGCGTCGAATGACGTCTTTTCCGGTTGTAGAAACATTCAATGTAATCGAACACATCAGCTTTGGCTTCGTCTCTTGTTTTGTAAGTTTGTTGTCTGACACGCTCTCGTTTGAGTGAGGAGAAGAAGCTTTCCACTGGCGCATTATCGTAACAGTTGCCGCGTCCACTCATGCTGCATTCGATGCCATGCTTTCGCAGTAAATCACGGAAGTCATCGCTCGTATACTGTGATCCCCGATCAGAATGATGTAATTGAGGTTTATCCCTTTGCCCCAGGGCCATCGCCATGGCATCAATCACCAAGTGGCGGCTGATGAGTTTATTCATCGACCAGCCCACGATACGCCTGGAAAACAGATCCATCACAATCGCCAGAAACAGCCAACCCTGTCTTGTCCAAATATAGGTAATATCTGAAGACCAGCGTTCATTCATCCGAGTGGCGGCAAAATCTTGTTCCAGTAAATTATTCGCCACAGGATGATTGGGAACAGTATTCTCATAGCGACGGAAGCGGCGTTTCGGACAGCCTTTAAGGCCGTTCTCACGCATAATACGGGCGACCCGATGTCGGCCACAAGGTTCACCGAGCTCCAGCAGGTCACGGTGCAGTCTGCGGGCTCCATAGACCCCGTTACTGTCCAGGTGCAATTGTTTAACTACGCGGCTTAATTGTCGATTATTTACTGAGCGAGCGCTCTCCGCGCGCATATGCCAGTCGTAATAACCACTGCGGGAGACCTTCAGCAATCGACACATCATCCTGATGGAGTGCTGGTAGCGACGTCGATGGATACAGTTGTATCTCACTTCGACTCCTTGGCAAAGAACCTTGCCGCTTCCCTTAAAAAATCACGCTCTTCTTTGACCTTAGCCAGTTCACGTTTCAGTTTGGTGAATTCCTCATCACGGCTCTTGCCGTGTCCTGGAAAAGCACCTTCTTCACCGTGCTCTCGAACCGCATCTTTCCAGCGCCTTAACTGACGGGTACTGATGCCTAGTTCTTCACAAACTAAAACATCTGTAACGCCCGGTTCGTTTGCTCTTTTTAGTGCTTGTTGCTTAAACTCTGTGCTATACCTCTTTAGTCTTGCCATTTTCCACCTCCTGGCACATGATTGTGCCTTAATGAGATGGTCCGTCAAAGTGGGGCCAGACCAGATACCTGACTAAATATGAATCTAGATAATCTCAATAAATGGTTAATGCTTGCAGCTAATCTTGGTGTTATTGGCGGAATTATTCTGCTAGCTGTAGAGCTACAACAAAATAATGAATTGCTTCAATCTCAGGCAAGAGCTGCAAGGCATGACGCGCGAACGGGAGTAATGCGGATGCGAGTTGAAAATCCTATTGTTGGTGAAACGATATCCAGATTTCAAAACGGAGAAGAACTGCTTCCCCAAGAAATCGCAAATATGATGGCTTTTGTAAACTTTATGCTTACTGGTTGGGAGTATTTATGGTCGGAATATGACGCTGGTTTATTAGATATTTCCGAGCTAGGTATTGAGAGTCGAAGGGAAGCTTGGAATAATTTTCCAGATGAAATCAAAGAGAGATGGCTTGAAGGAAATGGGCTGTATAATCCTGCTTTTATAGTATGGATGGAAGAAAATATTATTAATCCTTAACGTCTGCTTCTGGCCTAAAGCAGAAATTATTATGAGAATTTTGAGAAACAAAAAATTAATGTCCACACTTGAGAATCATTACTCCGCAGAAGATATAGAGTCGCGAATTTTGTCTGGCATTCGTGCTGCAGGCCTTGACCCCAAGCAACGCCTGACACCACAAGATTTAGCATCTCTGGACCACTTTCATACTGGTGGACTCGGCGCCTCTCGTGCCTTACTGGAGTTAGCTGAAATTGGAAGTGACGAAAACGTTCTGGATATAGGAGCAGGACTGGCCGGATGTGCCCGATTCCTCGCAGCTGAAACCGACTGTTCTGTCGAGTGCGTAGAAATGTCTGACGACTATTGCGTTGGTGCCAGGCTGCTGAACCAATTGACAGGCCTCGAAGAGAAAGTCTTCATCAAGCAGGGTAGTGCCCTGGACCTGGATTATCCAGATGCTTCTTTTGATGTGGTTTGGATGCAAAATGTAGGAATGAATATTGAGGATAAAGCAAAGCTTTACCAGGAGATTGCCCGAGTGCTGAAACCTGGAGGTCGTTTCGCTTTCCAGGAAGTCGTGGCCGGGCAGGCTGACACGACATACTACCCCCTTCCATGGGCAAGCGATCCCTCGCAAAACTTTCTGATCAGTGCGGAACACCTGTTTGTTATTCTCAATGATTATGGGCTGGTTGAGGAAAATTTCGTAGATATTAGTGACGCCCAGCCCACCCAGAATAACGCCAACTCAACACCTGCTGATGCGGGCCAGCTGGGATTGGGAGTGTTTGTGGATAATCTAGGGGAAAAGGCCGGGAATGCACGCCGCAGTCTTGATGAAGGGCAAATCAGATATATAAGGGCTATTTTTCGGAATGGATGATCGCTTATGGCCGAAAGCAGTTACCTTAAGAAAGCGAATCAGTATTATCAATATGCTCAGCCAGCAAATGCAAAACCTGATTGTCCAATGGATTCCTGTGGACCTATAATAGCCTCCCCCGTTCATCTGTAAACAGGACCCTCATGGCTATTTCATTACAAGATCAATTAAAGAAATCCGGCCTGGTGGACGATAAAAAAGCAAAGCAGCTATCCAGAGAAAAACGTAAGGAAACCAAACTTGCAAATAAGGGGAAAAAACCAAAAATAGATGAAGATAAACTGGCACTTGAACGCGCCAGAGCCGAGAAAATTGCCCGGGACAGGCAATTGAATCTTGAGAAAACCCAAAAAGCCCATGACACTGCCATCGCCGCCCAGATCAAGCAACTCATCGAAACAAATCTCATTCCCAGGGATGGCGATGAAAAATTCCATTTCACTGACGCTAATAAAATAAAACACATATGGGTTAGCGAAGAGCAGGTAAACCATCTGCGCAGGCGCATGATTGCTATAGTGAAACTGGCTGATCAGTATGTTCTGGTACCTATTAATGTGTCAGATAAAATTGCTCAGCGGGATGCCTCTGCTGTCATTTTCCAGGCTGATGACACTCCGGCAACTGAAAGCAGTGAAGATGATGATTTTTACGCTGCCTATAAAATCCCCGACGATCTGGATTGGTAACTAAAGGGACGCTTGTAACTAAAGGGACGCTTGCAACTTAGCAACCATACATTTTCCTTAAGTTGCTAAGTTGCAAGCGTCCCTTTTAAACTAATCTCTCTTTAGACTCGATTTAACCTGCATTAAGTCTCCATTTAGGCTTCAAAATTGGTAGAATGCGCGCCTCATTTTTCTGCAGGCTTTATCTTCACGTATGATTTCTACCGCAAACCTCACTATACAGTTTGGGGCTAAACCCCTATTTGAAAACGTTTCTGCCAAATTCAATAACGGCAACCGTTATGGCCTTATCGGTGCTAACGGCTGTGGTAAATCCACGTTAATGAAAATTCTGGGTGACGAACTCAAGCCCACCTCAGGCCAGGTAATGCTGGAGCCCCATGTACGACTGGGTAAATTACGTCAGGATCAGTTTGCCTTTGAGCAGTATTCTGTCATTGATACTGTGATCATGGGACATGAAGAACTGTGGCAGGTAAAAGCCGAGCGCGAACGTATTTATAATCTGCCTGAAATGACAGAAGAAGAAGGCATGCAGGTGGCCGAACTCGAAATACGTTTTGCCGAGATGGATGGTTATACCGCCGAATCCCGCGCTGGTGAGTTACTGCTTGGCCTGGATATTCCCCTGCATCAGCATAGCGGTCCGATGAGCAATATCGCCCCGGGCTGGAAACTACGTGTACTGCTTGCCCAGGCCCTGTTTTCCGATCCAGAGGTTCTGCTGCTGGATGAGCCAACCAATAACCTCGACATCAATACTATTCGCTGGCTCGAAAAAATACTGAAAGAATGTAAAAGCACTATCATCATTATTTCCCATGACCGTCATTTTCTAAATGAAGTGTGCACCCACATTGCGGACATGGATTATGGTGAGGTGCGCATATATCCCGGTAATTATGATGACTATATGATCGCCTCAACCCAGGCACGGGAAAAACTGCTGAGCGATAATGCCAAGAAAAAAGAACAGATCTCCGAATTGCAGAGCTTCGTCAGCCGCTTTTCTGCCAACGCATCCAAAGCCAAGCAGGCCACTTCACGTGCGCGCCAAATAGACAAAATTCAACTGGACGACATCAAACCTTCCAGTCGTATGAATCCCTATATTCGGTTCAAGCAGGACAAGAAACTGCATAGACAGGCCGTCACCGCTGAAGAAATCAGCAAAGCTTTTGACCACAGTCTTTTTGATAATCTCAGCATTCAAATCGAAGCTGGCGAGCGGGTGGCGATTATTGGTACAAATGGTATCGGTAAAACAACCTTGCTTAGGTGCCTGTTAGGTGACATTGCAGTGGGTAGCGGCAAGGTCAAACTGGCAGAACAGGCATTGGTGGGTTACTACGCACAGGATCACCATAGTGATTTTGCCGACGACGTCACCCTGTTTGACTGGATGAAGCAATGGACCAAGGGCGATAACCAGTTAGTACGCGGTGCCCTTGGCCGCATGCTGTTTTCCGGCGATGATGCGAAAAAATCGGTTAAGGTAATATCCGGTGGAGAACAAGGTCGCATGTTGTTTGGGAAATTCAGTCTTATTAATCCAAACATCCTGTTCCTTGATGAGCCCACCAATCATCTGGACATGGAATCAATTGAATCGCTAAATCTGGCGTTGGAAAATTTTCCAGGTACACAAATCTTTGTCAGTCATGACCGCGAATTTGTATCTTCACTGGCTACACGCATTATCGATATGCAAGCCGATGGCATCATCGACTTCAAAGGAACTTACGAAGAATATCTGCGCAGTCAGGGCATTTTGGAATAAGCAAAAAAAACGGCGACATATCTATGTCGCCGTTTTTGATTTCAGCCTGGATTAGTCCAGGTCAAAACGGTCCAGGGTCATTACCTTGGTCCATGCACCGACGAAATCCTGCACAAACTGCTCTTGTGCATCCTCAGCGGCATAGAACTCGGCAACTGCACGCAGTTCCGAGTTGGAACCAAAGATCAGATCAACTGGCGTACCAGTCCACTTCAACTCACCAGTAGCAATATCACGACCTTCATAGACACCTGCCATTGACCCTTTGGACCATTCCGTAGACAGATCCAGCAGATTGACGAAGAAGTCATTGCTGAGGGTGCCAGGCTGATCTGTGAAGACACCGTGCTGCGCACCACCGGTGTTGGCATTTAATGTACGCATGCCGGCAACCAGTACACTCATTTCCGGCACTGTCAGAGTCAGCAGATCGGCTTTTTCCACCAGCTCTACGGCAGGAGACTGCCCTTCGGCAAAGTAATTACGGAAACCGTCTGCCTTGGGCTCAAGTACTGCAAATGAAGCCGCATCAGTCCATTCCTGGGTAGTGTCAGCACGACCAGGGACAAAAGGCACATCCACGTCATAACCGGCGTCTGCTGCTGCTTTTTCAATGGCTGCTGCGCCGCCCAGAACGATAACATCGGCAAGAGAGACCTTTCTGCGAGAACGTCTGTCATTGAACTCGGTCTGAATACCTTCCAGTACAGAAAGCACATTGGCCAGTTCAGCAGGCTCATTTACCGCCCAGTCTTTCTGGGGAGCCAGACGAATGCGAGCACCATTGGCACCACCGCGCAAATCAGTACCGCGGAATGATGACGCTGAAGCCCAGGCTGTTTTCACCAGTTGTGAAACGCTCAGACCGGAATCCAGGATTTCTGATTTCAGGTTTGCGATATCCCTGGCATTGATTAATGAATAATCAATTTCCGGTACCGGATCCTGCCAGATCAGGTCTGCATCAGGAGCCATGGAACCGAGATAGCGCGTGCTTGGGCCCATATCACGATGGGTTAGCTTGAACCAGGCACGGGCAAAGGCATCTTCGAACTGCTCAGGATTATCCAGCCAGCGTGAAGTAATTTCACGATAGGACGGGTCCATTTTAAGTGCCAGGTCAGTCGTGAACATGATAGGTGCATGCCTTACAGATGGATCATAGGCATCAGGCACCAGATTGGAAGCTGCGCCATTGGCAGGAATCCACTGGGTAGCACCGGCAGGACTTTTGGTCTGTACCCACTCCCAGTTATACAGATTCTGCAGGTAGTTGTGAGTCCATTGTGTTGGATTCACAGTCCAGGCGCCTTCCAGGCCACTGGTGATGGTGTCCGGGCCCTTACCAGTACCACAGGTATTAACCCAGCCCTGGCCTTGCGCTTCCAGAGGAGCCGCTTCAGGTTCTGGTCCAACACAGTTTTCCGGGCTTCTGGCACCGTGGGCTTTACCAAAGGTATGACCACCGGCAATCAGGGCAACGGTTTCTTCGTCATTCATGGCCATGCGACCAAAAGTCTCACGAATATCAGCAGCCGCAGCCAGTGGATCAGGATTGCCGTTCGGGCCTTCAGGATTTACATAGATCAAACCCATCTGTACGGCTGCCAGGGGATCTTCCAGATCGCGGTCACCACTGTAACGCTGGTCACCCAGCCATTCACCTTCAGGACCCCAGTAGATTTCATCGGGTTCCCATTCATCAACGCGGCCACCAGCAAAACCGAAGGTTTCAAAACCCATGGATTCCATCGCCACAGTACCGGTCAGTACCATAAGGTCAGCCCAGGACAGACTGCGTCCATATTTTTGTTTTATAGGCCAAAGCAAACGACGTGCCTTGTCCAGATTGGCATTGTCTGGCCAGCTATTGAGCGGGGCAAAACGCTGCATGCCGCCATCAGATCCGCCACGACCGTCGCTGATACGATAGGTACCGGCGCTATGCCAGGCCATACGGATAAAGAACGGACCATAGTGACCATAATCAGCTGGCCACCAATCCTGTGAAGTCGTCATCAAGTCAACCAGATCCTGTTTTACCGCATCAAGATCAAGGCTGGCGAACGCCTCAGCATAATCGAAATCATTTCCCATGGGATTTGATTCCGAAGTATGCATGCGCAATGGCTGTAGATCCAGTTGATTAGGCCACCAGTAATCATTGGTAGGCATTACCTCCTGGGCATTTGCCAGGTTCACTGATGCCAGCGGCGCCAGGCCAATAGCGATCAGCATACATAAAGATAGTTTTTTCCTAGTCATTTTTAAGCTCCTTTGAGTAACGCTCATATTCTATGGTTCAAGCAAGCAATAAAGAAAATTGAAAATACCTATTAGGTTGATAGGTAAAAAAATATTGTTCAAAAACCGGAAAGTACCCTGGTGAATAAAGGCCTATATACGAATCAAATAAGCTAATACAGATCAATTTTTTTAGTAAAAAGGAGTATTTTGCTAATTGACCCTTTAGAATTAAGGCAAACAGCAATTATGAAAAGCCAACATCATGATAAATCGCCGCTACTTTCTAACAGGCAGTCTTTCAACTGCCGCCCTGCTCAACAGCATTCCCTCATATGCCCAGACCAGTGATCTAACAGAGCTGTCTTTGGTAGAAGCCTCGGACCTGCTACGTCGCCGAGTGATTTCATCAACTGAAATCACCTCAGCTTATCTGGAACGCATTGCGCGACTGCAACCCCTGGTCAATGCCTATATCACAGTGACGACTAATCTGGCACTGCAGCAAGCCCGGCAAATGGATCAGGAATTGGATGCCGGGCAATGGCGCGGCCCCCTGCATGGAATTCCAATAGGACTGAAAGACAATATTGATACCGCAGGCATTCTTACTACCGCTGCCAGCACCTTAACAAGCAATCGAATTGCGCAAGTTGATGCGCCAATTTATTCCAGACTCCAGGAAGCCGGCTGTGTTCTGCTTGGCAAACTCAACATGCATGAATTTGCCTGGGGCGGTACTTCAGCCATTACCCATTTTGGTCCAGTACATAATCCCTGGAACCTTGATCATATCCCTGGCGGGTCGTCCGGCGGCTCTGCTGCTGCTACCGCTGCGCGCATGTGCTGTGCCGCACTGGGCACGGATACCCTGGCCTCCATTCGACTGCCAGCAGCTTACTGTGGCGTCACCGGTTTGAAAGCCAGCCATGGCCTTGCTTCCATTCGAAATATTATTCCAGTAGCAGAATCCCTCGATCATGTGGGGCCGCTCTGCCGCAGCGTGGCAGACACGGCCTATATGCTACAAAGTATGGCAGGATTCGATCCACTGGATCCGGTCAGCATCAAGTCTGCACCGGGAGATTTTATTGGCGCCTTGATGCAACCGGTTAATAAGCTAAGAATTGGTTTGCCGACGGGAAACTACTTTGCGCGCCTGCATCCGGATACAGAACAGGCAGTCAATAATGCACTCACTGTTTTAAAAGCGACTACCGCGCAAACTGTTGACGTCAGCCTGCCACCAGCTTCAGATTTTGCGCCACTGCTGGCTGAAAGTGCTGCATGGCATGAAGAATTCCTGGACGATGAACGCAATCATGCTGACTATAATGCGGTGACTCTTGAACGCCTGCTTGCAGCAAGGGCTGTCAGTGCAGAAGATTATATTCATGCACAACAAGACATGGTACGAGTGCGCCACGCCATTGCAGCGGTCTTTGATGAGGTAGACATTCTGGTCACCCCCACCGCCCCCGGATTACCCGAAAGAATAGACAGCGCCATAAATCCGGCCGAAGCCGCCGGTGCAGAACCATCGACACGTAATACAGCCCCGTTTAATGTCTATGGCATTCCGACTATTTCGGTACCTATTGGTTTTAGTCAGACCGGCCTGCCTATTGGACTGCAAATCAGCAGTGCGCATTTAAAAGAAGAAACCATGTTCAGCCTGGCTCATGCCTTTCAGCAACATACTGACTGGCATTTGCAGACACCTGTCCTCTAGATATTCTCCTCGGTGACCACTTCAGTCAGAATGCCGGCATATTTATCCATGGCAATTGATTTAATGTCATAAGACAGTTTCTGAAACAGGTGTCTGGAGGAGGAATTGATGCGCCAGGCGGCCACATGATTACGCGCTACAGTTTCGTCCTGCAAACTCAGTACCTTTAAATCAACTCCTTTGTTCAACTCATTTTGAGTAAATAAGGCTGGCAGAAAAGCAATACCCTGATTCATCATCACCATCTGGCACAGTGTATCCAGACTGTTTCCCTCGAAATCCCGTTTCAGGTGAGCGCCAAAACGCTCGCAAAGCCCGGTGATCTGGCGCTGCAGATGAAAATGATCATCAATACTGAGCACCGTTTGTCCCTTTAACTCCTCTCCACTTATAAATTCTTGTCCGGCCTGGGCATGCTCTGGCGAGACCACCACCATAATCGGCTCCATAAACAGGGGCCGCACACGATTCTCAGTAGACTGCATAGGCAAGACTGTCATGATGAAATCAAAACTTCCCTTGCGCAGACCGGTTTCCAGCTCGCCGGGATCACCTTCCCTGAGATGGAGCTGAAGATTTGGGTAACGACGATGCAGAACAGGCAACAGTTGAGGTAATAAATAGGGCCCGATAGAGGGAGATACACCAAGCTTGAAGGTACCACCCATATCGCGGTTGGTATTATTGGCCGTTTCCATCAGGTTTTGATACTGCTCGAGAATTTCCCTTGCCAAGGGCAGCAATTCCCTGCCTTCAGGAGATAACAAGGTACCTGCTCGGGAACGCTCGAAAAGCTGCACTCCCAGCGCCTCTTCCATGGCCACAATCTGGTTGGTGAGGGTAGGCTGGGAAATGCCCAGTTTATTTGCCGCTTTACGAAAATTGGAAGAGCGGGCAATGGTAGCGAAGTATTCGAGCTGCTTTATGGAAGGTTTCTTGCTGGACATGGCACTTGCCTGATAGGTAATTACTAACTAGATAGCACTTATTCTAACGCCGCTTTAAACAATAACAAGCCAGTATTTGGACCTTGGTACGTAGGAGAAAATAATCTCTGATAGATATTTACTAATTTTAATTTATTTAAATTAATAATTTACTATTATTAATATCTCGAACGGTGGATCGCAGCCAGAAATATCAGGCTGTGGCGTTATCTCTACCCGGATTCAGAGCCATGAAAACCGGGAAAAGCCCTGACCCAAGTAAAGATAGTTAGTACCAACTATCTTTTAAGCCCTATAAATTAAAGGATTTTACAGAAATGACTGAGTCTATCCAGTCCAGATGACTGGACACTCTTTCATACAGCTGGGTAGTCCCGTAGAGACCCTGCGCCAAAGGCGCTTCGCCCTCTTCAAGCTCCCCCAGGGCAATGCCTGCCAGTACCGGGGAATTGCCGAGTTCCAGCAAGGCAGGGCCACCACTATCGCCGAGCCCGGGCACCCCCTCAAGACCAAGAGCCTGATTATCAGGCTGACGGGGGTCATCAAAAACAAATTCAAGCCACTGATCAGCTACAACGGCCCGGTTTTGCGCGCGCCGGAATTTTCCATCATTACTTTTCATACCCACGGTACCAATACCAGTAAAGCCCCACCCCAGCAGGGAAAATACCTGATTCACCTCGTCAGTAGTCCGATTCAGAGTTATCGGAACAATATCAGTGACCGCCCTGTCCAGTCGAATTAGGGCAAGATCCACGTTCTTCAACTCATTACCAGTGTCATAGCGCGGATGTAACACCAGCTCAGCAACCTGGAAGGATTCACCAGCAATACTGAGCTGATATTCCTCATGACGCTTATAGGTATTTAACATAGGGGTTTGCTCAGCACAATGAGCTGCGGTAATTGCCCATTGGCTATCAATCAGGGTGGCCATACAGACCTTGTTGTCGAAGCGGGTATGCAGATAAAACAACTGGGGGTAGGCTGCTACGTCGACCTGGTAATCACTGTCTGATTTGTCGTGGCGGATAATAATTCCCAGGCTGCTGGAAAAAGGTACAGACAGGCAAATCAGAAAAGCCAGCACTAGAGCAGAATTACAATTCATTGGAAAATTCCGGTTAGAAAAAATACTAGGGTTCGCGGGCTTCACTATTGGACTTTTCCACATCCTGATTGCGCGATAAGCCGATATTGGGTTTGTATTTTTTCCTGCTCGACTCCCTGATGACCAGATAGGTTCGGTAAAGAAAAAACACAATACCAAGAAGCAGCAGAAACAGAATTCCTACTATCATCCATTGTGACTGGGTCATGGTGCCGGGACTGAGCAAGGTATCAAGCATGGGAGTTTCCGTAAAAGAGTTCGATTATGAAGAATTGGGCAATGGATTTCCAGCAGCCAGCCAGAGTATGGGTTAAAGTCCGCCACTCTCCTGCTGATTAATCGAATTAATGTAGATTTCAATCTGTTCCAGACGATCAAAAGGATCTGTTAATTCCAGTAGCGCCTGCTTTTCGCGGTTGGCGATGGGTAATAACTCACTCAGGCGCCAGGCAATTTCGCGTAAATTATCAAAACTGATATCCAGATTGAGTTCTTCAATTGCCGGATGTTTGGCCAAACCATGCAGCAGATCGACGTATTCCTGAAACTGTTCGCCCACATCAACCGGTTCGGAATTCTGGGAATCCTGCTCCCTGAAAACCACTTCAGCCCGGCACAGATTGTTTTCCTCACGCCATGATTCAACAATCTTGAATGTTGTCTGACCTTCCACGGTAATGCCGAGTAAACCATTGGGGAGCTGATTCCAGTCCACCACTGTGCTGTAGGTGCCAATCCGGTGGATATCCAGTTTTTGCCCTTTGGATGCTACTTCACTCCCCGCTTCAATGAGTACTACACCAAAACCACTTTCATCTTTCATGCATTGGCGAATCATATCCACATAACGGGACTCAAAAATCTGCAGTGAGATCCGCCCCTTGGGAAAGAGAATGGAATTGAGTGGGAAAAGTGGGATAGTTTCCAATGTTAGTCTCTTCGTTCCTGCTATTAACAATTCCTGCATTAAGCACTTCCTGCATTAAGCACTTCCTGCATTAAGCACTTCCTGC
>CBFIIQ010000036.1:0-293 GCA_965662685.1 Pseudohongiellaceae bacterium
CAGACCAGTTCAATGTACCATGCTTTCTAAGCCAGGTAAGTACCGTGCTTTTACCTTGGATACCGTAGCGAGCTTGAGCTTGTTTGTAGGTGAACTCGCCTTTTTCAACTTGCGAAACCACCGCTAATTTAAAGGCGAGTGTGTAATCTTTCTGAGAGCGTTTGGCTCGAGGGGGTGTAGGGTTTCCCATAAATAAGTCTCCATAGTGACAACTTATTTCAGGACGGGACATAGCTAAAAAAAAAGGCCGGTAAAATTGCCGGCCTTTTCATAAGCTGACTTATTCTTCTGAA
>CBFIIQ010000036.1:303-32556 GCA_965662685.1 Pseudohongiellaceae bacterium
ATCCAGCCGGTTTAATGGCCAGCACGGAGCAATTGATATTGTTAAGAATCTTCTCGGCAGTATTACCCATGAAGAACCCTTTAATACCGGAGCGCCCTACCGTCCCCATCACCACCAGGTCAATGCGCTTGCTTTTAACAAAACGTGGAATAACCGTTTCAGGTTCACCCTTGATCAGATGGGTATCAGCAACATCAACACCGTAATCTTCTGCCAACTCGAGCAGATGGGCCTTTTCCATTTTCCGCATTTCGCGCAACATAGTGCTCAGGGATTTATAGGCTGCCTGAACCCCCTTGCGATTTCTCAGACGCTTCTCCGCAGCAACATGCCAGGAATGCAGAATATGAAGCTGCCCTTTTTCCAGGGATGCCAGCGAACTGGCGAGCTCCATGATGGTACGATCCATGTTTTTTTCCGTCTTGCCCTTGACCCGCAAGTCGACCGAGGCAAGAATTTTTGAATGGCTGATTTTCTTTCTGGGCTTGAGAATCAGCACCGGGCAGGGACATTTGCGAACCAGGTTCATGTCCAGGGTGGAAAACAGCATACCGGTCAAATGTGGTTTGCCGCTTGCCTTTACTACAAGGTCAAAACCGTCCTTCTGGACTGTTCTGACTATTTCAATGAAATCCTTGCCTTCGTTAATTATGACAGGAATTGATGTAGTAGAACCTCGGGGTTTAGCTGACTTGGTCAGTGCAACCAGCTCTTCCCTTCGAATTTTTACCAGCTCTCGCTGCAGACTGATCATGTCCATGGCCACATCAGTGATGGCGAAATTTTCAGCGGCTTCCACGACGTCAATTACACTGACCCTGGCCTTGATATCACGCGCCAGTTGCAGTGTTTTTTTTAGTGCGGTCTTTTCTCCCGCAGTCCCGTCGGCCACAAAAAGTATCTTGCTGAATCTATCCATAATTTTCTCCTTTTTACCGAAAATATAACTGTTAACGCTAATTGCGCATATTTTTCATAGCCTTACTACAGAAAATGAGAAACAGGCATATCGCGCAACCCTTCGTCACAGAGCTTGATCATTCAGCGTATATTAAACAGTTTTTGCCATGCACTATGGTATGTCGCAGATCAACAAAACCGTTAAATCCGGATAAATATATTACTGGATTTTTCTCCGCGTCGATGGCGGCAAAATGAATCTGCTCATGGAGGTTAATCCTTTTCCAGGCTTTCTCTGATAATTTCCCAGGCGCGGTCAATATCATCAACAAAATGGAATATCTCCAGGTCTTCCCGACTGATCATGCCTTCCTCTACCATGAGGTCAAAATTTATCAGTTTTTCCCAGTACTCACGACCAAATAATAATACCGGTAGTGGTTTTATTTTCCCGGTCTGAATCAGCGTCAGGGTTTCAAACAGCTCATCCATGGTGCCATAGCCTCCGGGGAATGCCACCAGCGCCCTTGCACGTAGCATAAAATGCATTTTGCGCATGGCAAAATAATGAAATTGAAAACATAACTCTGGCGTAATGTAGGGATTGGGGGACTGCTCATGGGGCAAAACAATATTCAGCCCTACGGATTCAGAACCTGCTTCACTGGCACCCCGGTTTGCAGCCTCCATGATACCCGGCCCACCCCCTGTGATAATGTGTAATTGTGGGCAATCTTCACAGCCGGATCTCTTGCTGACCAGTTGTGCAAATTCACGAGCCTGTTCGTAATACCCAGCCTGGCGCACCCTTGATTCAGCCCTGGCAAGATCAGCATGAAGAGCAGCAGCATCGGGGTTTTGCTGTAGTGCCTGTTCGGCTTGGTCTTTTTTAAGCAAGGCCTGTTCCATGTCATAAGTTCGGGCACTGCCAAAGATCACGACAGTATGGTCAATGCCGTGTTCCTTTAATAGTAGCTCTGGCTTGCTTAATTCAAGCAGAAACCGGACCGGTCGTAATTCATCCCGCAACAGAAAGGCCATATCATCAAAAGCCAGCCGGTAGGCCGGCGAGCTCATCTGCTTGCTGGCAATACCCTTGCCCTTTAATTCGGGATTTGCATAGGGGCGTTCATCCGCGGCAGAATGAAAAAGATGGCCGGGTTGTTTGCGTCTGGACATCGATATACCTCTAAAAAATGTTTTTATTTTTACCGGTAATCATACATGATTCGGTTTCACCATATTCTTGCATGCAAAACCTGTGAGCTCAGAATTGTACCTGTTTGAATAGTAAAACATGAAAGGAGAGTTTCACGTGTGTCGATTCCTTGCCTATAGTGGACCATCAACATTCATGCAGGAATTCCTGCTGGACAGCAGTTATTCACTGGTAAATCAGAGCAAACATGCAAGGATGCGTTTTGAACCTGTTAATGGTGATGGCTTTGGTGTGGGCTGGTACCCCTTACATGAGGACCCGGTTCCGGGCACCTTTGTCAGTATTGAGCCCGCCTGGAGTAACCGCAACCTCAAGGAAATCGCAACGAAAATCCCGACACGACATTTTTTTGCCCATATTCGTGATGCTACTATCGGCATGCCTGTATCACAGGGCAACTGTCATCCTTTCCAGGCCGGATCCTATCTCTGGATGCACAATGGTCACCTTGGAGAATTTGATAAATGCAGACGCCTGCTGATGGCGTCCCTTTCCGACACCTCTTTTAATATGATCAAGGGTAATACCGACTCGGAACACCTGTTTGCCCTGTTTATGGACCAGGTGAAACACCAGCCGATTAGCGATAGTGGTCAACTACTCGAAGCATTAACAAGAACTATCATAAGCATAAACAGCATAAGAAACGAATCAGGTTGTGAATCCGAAGCACACATGAATTTTGCGCTGTCCAATGGCGTCTGCTCACTTTTTACCCGACTGAGTATGAACAGTGAAATGGCCCCGCCCACACTGCATTACCAACAGAAACATGAGGAATTGATAGTCGCCTCGGAGCCCCTTACAGATGCGGGAGACTGGCAACAAGTCAACAATGGAGAGGTACTGATTCAGGAAACAGGAACAGCGATGAGAATTGAAGCGCTGAACATTTAGCGCATTCTTATATTACAGTTTGAATTTTTCAGCTTTCAGCTTTTAGCTTGGCATCAAGTGACTCCAGGCGCTGAACAGTACCAATATCAGACCACTCGCCGGCATAATATTCTCCACCAACCCTGCTATTAGCCATGGCCTGCCTGAGTAATGGCACTATAGATTGCTTGCCAGCAGTAATGCCGTTAAACAATGCGGGGTGATAAACAGCGATACCACTGAATGTCAGCTTTTCCTCACCTTCTTTTGCGTCCCTGACTTTCCCATCAACCAGAACAAAGTCGCCGTCGGGATTATGCTCAGGATTTTCCACCAACACCAACCAGGCCAGCAGTATCTCACCATCAATTTGCGGGAGATTTTTAAAAGAATAATCGGTCCAGATATCGGCATTAACACAGACAAAAGAACTGGCATCGGCATTATCCCCAAGCATCGGTAATGCCTGAAAAATACCGCCAGCGGACTCCAGTGGCTCATCCTCGCGAGACCAACTGATACTCACACCCATTGCTTCACCATTTCCCAGCGCGGCTTCAATTTTCTCACCGAGCCAGGCATGATTAATAACCAGTTCTGAAAAACCATTGGCCGCAAGCTTTTCTATCTGGTGAGCGATCAGTGATTTACCCCCTACCTCCAGTAAAGGCTTGGGGGTTTCAAGTGTCAGTGGCCGCATGCGATCTCCCATGCCTGCCGCCAAAATCATTGCCTTCATGATGCGCTACGTCTCTTGATTGCAGCATTGAGTTTTGTCACCAGCGTAGGATAGATTTTTTTATCGAACCATCTTGCGACGTCTTCCAGTGCAGGGTAATCCGCCATTACTTCCTTGATGTAGGCAAGGGTTCTGGGAATATCCCCCAGGTAACCATTTTTACCATCACGCAGATAGAGTCGTGAGAAAATTCCCACTGCTTTTAAATGCCGCTGCAATCCCATCAAATCAAAATCATGCAGAAAATCATTAGTCTCTATTGAATCAATGATATCGGCTTTATTTGCCATCTCGGCATACTCCAATGCCCATTGTCTGATCATGGCTTTCGGCCAGATGATGTAGCAATCCTTTATCAGGGAAACCAGGTCATAGGTAAAAGGTCCAATCACGGCATCCTGGAAATCGATTATTCCCAGCTCTTCATCTTCCTGAATCATCAGATTACGGGAATGAAAATCGCGATGCACACAAACCTGGGTTTGGGAAAGTGCTGACTCAATCAACAGCTCAAAAAAGTTATCCAGAAGTTCATTGTCTTCACTGGAAAGCGTCATACCCATGATGCCTTCACAAAACCACTCGCGAAATAAATTCATTTCAGCCAGTAACAAGGTGCTATCAAAAGGTGGCAATAATATTTCACTACCTTCCCTGATCCTCTGAATTTTTATCAGGCTTTCGAATACCTGATGGTAGACTGCGCTGACTTCTGCAAGAGCATCTTGCTGACGCAAGGCGTCAAGTTTCTCCCACAACAGCGTGTCACCCAGGTAGGACAAACAAAGAAACCCTTTCTCATAATTTACGTCGTAAATTGTGGGAACATGCAAACCCGCGGATAAAAATGACGTGGCTACCTGAACAAAAGTACGGTTGTCTTCTTTTTCCGGCGGCGCGTCTACCAGCACATAGGGTTGCTCATTCGGAGTACTGATAAAATACCGGCGGAAACTGGCATCACCAGTCAACGGTTTGAGTTTGGCCAGTGTGTTGCTTTCGCCCAAGGCAGGCAAAATCCCTTGAAACCAGATTTGCAATTCTGCCTGACGATTTTCTTGACGTTGTTTTTCTAAATTCATAACGACCAATTGGCAACCCTGCTTCATCAGTAAGCTACCCACTGATTACCTGGAACTCTTGAATAATTACTCAGAGGTTCCCTAACAAACTTGTTTAGCAGGGCCATAAAAACTAGAATCTTTTGATGCCCAGCATTATGCCTAACCATAGGGGAATTGAGAAGTGATCCCCAGATTCACACTGCCCCCCAGAGACAGTAAAATACTCTTAATTATCAGCCTTGCAGCAAGTTGTGCTGGAAGCCCTGCCGTGTTCGCGCAACCAAACCTGCTGGAGCAGGCCAGCGACATTGACTGGATCAGGCTTGAAGATCTGAGTACTGAGCAACGCACCACCTTGCAAGAAGGTATTCCGACAAATTGCTGTGGCCTTTACCTGCAACCTGAGCCACCCCAAATCGAGGGTGAACCCGGTTCTGCCAATATTTCAGCTGACGCCATTGATGGTGAAAGCGGAAAACAGCTTTCCCTTCAAGGCAATATCAAAATTTTGCAGAACACTATGAGCCTGCAAGCCGATAGCGGTATTTATGACAGCGAAAATGGCAATGCTGTTTTACAAGGCAATATCCGTGTTCGCCAACCTGGCATGCTGCTGGTGGGAACAGACGGTACAGTGGAAAACCAGGGAGCAGTATCCAATATCAACAATGCCAGTTATGTGCTGCATGAAGACAATATCCGGGGTAGCGCAGAAGTAATTGTGTATACCGATGCAGATGGCATCATCACCATCGACAACGGCTTTTTTACCCGTTGCGAACCCGGTGATAATTCCTGGCTCGTCGAAGCCGAAAATATTGTGCTTAACCAGGCCACGGGTCGGGGTGTAGCGAAGAATGTCAAAATGCGTGTAGGCAATGTTCCGGTCATCTATCTGCCTCGACTCACCTTTCCTATTAATGATGAAAGGGCAACCGGCTTTCTGGCTCCAACATTCGGTTCCACCCGTGACGGCGGGATGGATATATCCGCGCCTTATTATCTAAACCTTGCGCCCAATTATGATGCCACGCTGACGCCTCGCATCATGACCGATCGCGGCGTGGTATTGGGTATGGAAGGCAGATATCGCAGCAGACGCTCGCTAAATCTCGTGCAGATGAACTACCTGCCCGGGGATAAACTTTATGACGAAGCGGAACCACTGCTACCTGACCCAGACTCTCCCCCGGTTGCCGATCGCTGGTTATTAAACGTCGACCATAACAGCATACTATCGCGCAACTGGGCTGCCCAGGTAGATTTTCTCGGCGTCAGCGATGATGAATATTTTCAGGACCTGGGTAACACAGGGCTGTCAACGACAACACAAAGCTATCTCGCACGCACCGGCACCATAAGATACCGCAACAACGACTGGCGCTTTCGTGCCCAGGCCTTGAGCTTTCAGACCATCGATCCAACTATTCCGGAAAATCTTCAGCCCTATAAACGCCTGCCACGACTCAATCTGGATGGTGACTTTTCAAGCGACTTCGGGCTTGATTATGGTGTGCGCAGTGAGTATGTGCATTTTGACCGTGATCTTGACATGGATAAACTCAGCGCCGGACAAATTGCCAATGGCGTTCTGGTGACAGGACAGCGTCTTACAGTAGAACCTGAAATCAGTTTTCCATGGTCCATTCCCGGCGCCTTTTTTACGCCCAGCGCCAAATACAGTTATGCCTCGTATCAGCTTGATGATCCTGGCGGTCTCTTTAATGAAGATCCAACACGTGGAATTTTTTCCGGCAGCGTGGATACTGGTCTGATTTTTGAGCGGGAACTGGATTTTGCTTCAGGTACCATGCTGCAAACCCTGGAGCCAAGACTGTTCTATCTCTACAATGAATATGAGGATCAGAGCGATATTCCGTTGTTTGACAGTTCAAACATGACCTTCAGCTTTAACCAGTTATTTCGCGACGATCGCTTCAGTGGCAAGGATCGCATCGGTGATGCCAATCAGCTTACCATGGCGTTGAGCTCACGCATTCTGGATAGTCGGGGCAAGGAAAAAGCCAGCGCCAGCATTGGTCAGATCTTTTACTTCAGCGATCGCCGGGTGACCCTGAATAACAGAGCTGGAGAGCAACAACGCACCAACAGCTCTGCCATTGCCTCGGAAATGACCTGGAAATTCAATGCCAACTGGCGCATTAATTCCTATCTGGAATGGAATACCGCAGAGGACAACCTGGAGGTTGGCAATTTTCAATTCAGGTACCAATCTGATATAAATCACATCCTTAATTTAAGTTACCGGTACCGTGATGTGTCGAACCCGATCACAGTCGCGGGAATTGATCGCCGGATCAAGCAAACGGATATTTCTGCAGTATGGCCTTTAAGGCAAAACTGGGGGCTAATAGCCCGCTGGAATTATGATCTTGCGAACAAGCGCAAGCTTGAATCCATTGCCGGCCTGGAATACAACAACTGCTGTTACAGTGTCAGAGTCATCGCCCGTCAGTGGATTGATAACGATTCGCTGTTATTCGGAAATACCGATGACAACACCGGAATCTTTCTGCAATTTGAACTAAAAGGCTTCGGCAGCGTCATAGGTGGGAATGTCAGCAGCATTTTAAGTAATGGCATCAGTGGTTACAGAGAACGAGAATATGTGCAGTAAACAAACACGCAAAACAGTAAACAATCCATGCAAGGCATTGCTGCTTTTAATGATTGTGCTTATGCCTGGCCTGACCCAGGCCCAGGAGCAAATCTCGCTCGACAAAATCATCGCCGTCATTGATGACGATGTGCTTCTGAAAAGTGAATTTGATATGCGCTGGGCGCAAATACAGGCACAGCTGGATGCTCTTGAGGGACCACGACCTGACGAGACTGAATTAAGAAAACAGCTTCTTGATCAGTTGATTATTGAAAACCTGCAGATGCAGATGGCTACCCGGGCCGGGGTCAGAGTAGATGATAACCAGTTGAATCAGGCCATGAATACCATCGCTCAGCAAAACAATATGGACTTTCAACAATTCCAGCAGGTGCTTGAACAACAAGGGGTTTATCTGCAAACCCGTGAACAGCTGCGCAAGGATATTATTCTGCAGCAATTTCAGACTGGCTCGGTGAACAACCGTATCGATATTACCCGTCAGGAAGTAGAAAATTATTTACGCTCCCAAGCCGGCCAGTCAGATATTGCACCCGAGTATCGCGTTGCCCATATTCTTATTGAAAACGCCGATGGCCCCCAACAAAGCCGGCGTGATGAGCTGGCACAATTTCTCCACCAGCAATTGGAAAACGGCGCAGAAATTCTCCAGTTTATTGCCTCCGGTGAAGTCAGCGGCATTCCTGTTGGTGGCGGTGATCTGGGCTTCCGCAAAGCTGAAGCGCTGCCCAGCATGTTCAGGGATGTAGTACCCGGTATGACGCTGGGTGAAATCAGCGAGCCCTTCACCAGCTCCAGTGGCTGGCATATCCTGCAGGTCAAGGATATACGTGGTGGAGCAAGCCTGGAAATTGAGCAATATCATGTCAGGCACATTCTTATCCAACCCAATGAGATCAGAACAGAATCCCAGGCCGAGGATCTGATCAATGAAATTTATCAGCGCATTCAGGACGGTGAGGACTTTGGCGATATCGCACGTCAGCTCACCGATGATGAAAGCTCTATCGTTGCCGGTGGCGACCTCGACTGGATTACCTTTGGTCAGTTTCCACCTGAATTTCTCGCTGTGGTACAGGATCTGGAAGTGGGAAAAATGTCCGAACCGATCAGGCTGGAAAGTGGCTGGCATATCATGGAATTACTGGACACCCGCATTGAAGACATGACCGACGAAAACATGCGCTTCCAGGCGCAACAGATTCTGCGCCAGCGCAAATTTGAGAATGAACTGGAAAACTGGCTTACCGAGTTACGAGATACCGCTTATGTAGACATCAAGATGGATCTTGAGCCTGAAGAATGATCACTCTTCTTGCCGTAACTCCCGGCGAACCGGCAGGTATTGGTCCTGACCTGTGCCTGCAGTATTTCACTCAACAGGGAAGTCAGTCTGACTCCCTGATTTTGATTGCAGACCCTGATTTAATCTCCAGTCGCGCACAACTGCTCGGATTGAGCGTGCCGATTCATGAAGTTTCTGCTGAGCTGGATATAAAAAACGGCGCCCTGAATATTTATCCAGTACGCCTGAAAACATCCTGCGAGGCCGGTCAGCTAAATCCTGCCAACAGTGCCTATGTACTGGAAACACTCGAGATCGCGGTGAATGGATGTCTGAGTGGAAAGTTTCAGGGACTGGTGACGGGCCCGGTACAAAAAAGCACTATCAATGATGCTGGAATTGCATTTTCTGGCCACACCGAGTTTCTTGCAGACTTATGCAAACTTGATCATGTGGTTATGATGCTGGCCACAGATGGATTACGTGTCGCACTGGCCACCACTCACCTGCCCTTAAAAGAAGTCAACGCAGCCATTACCAGGCCGCTGCTAAAAGAGATTCTCACTATTTTACACAGTGACCTGCAACAAAAATTTGCCATCAGGCACCCCAGAATTGTGGTCGCCGGCCTTAACCCCCATGCGGGCGAAGGAGGCCATCTGGGACATGAGGAAATTGACACGATTATTCCAGTCCTTGAGGAATGCAGACAATCAGGTATGGACCTTGTTGGCCCGCTACCTGCAGACACACTGTTTACTCCGAAATATCTTGATAGCGCGGATGCCGTGCTGGCCATGTATCACGATCAGGGACTGCCGGTTCTGAAATATAAGGGCTTTGGCAATGCCGTCAACATTACCCTGGGGTTACCGATTATTCGTACCTCCGTTGATCATGGCACCGCGCTCGATCTCGCAGGCACAGGTAAGGCTGATACCGGAAGTCTGGATTATGCCATTCGCTGCGCCCGGGAAATGGCGCAACACTGGAGCCATAATGGCCACTGAACACAGGGCGCGTAAACGCTTTGGTCAGAATTTTCTCCATGACCAGCGCATTATCGACCGCATTATTGACGCCGTTAATCCGGGTGAAGAGGATTTCCTGATTGAGATCGGCCCTGGACAAGGTGCCTTAACCAACAGATTGGCAGGATACTGCAAGCATCTGGATGTGATTGAAATTGATCGCGATCTGGCGGCAGAGTTTAGCCGACAATTTGCCGGCAGTGAGCATTTTACCCTGCATAACGCTGACGTTCTGCGATTCGATTTTTCTACCCTGCCTCGACATGAGCATGCCTATCGCGTAATAGGAAATCTGCCCTATAACATTTCCACACCACTGCTGTTTCATTTGTTTGGTTACAAGGACCTGTTTGCAGACATGCTGTTTATGTTGCAACTGGAAGTGGTGAACAGGATGTGTGCAAAGCCCGGGACAAAAAGTTACGGGCGCCTGAGTATCATGACTCAATACCACTGTCAGGTTGAAAAACTTTTCCCGGTACCGGCCAGTGCGTTCCAGCCGCAGCCCAAAGTGGAATCTGCAATTATTCGACTTCGCCCCTGGAAAACACCACCCAGCCCGGCTGATGATCCGGCATTACTGGAAAGTGTAGTGCGCACTGCCTTCTCCCAGCGGCGAAAAACACTGCAGAATAGTCTGAAGACTTTACTGGATAAGGAATTATTAGCATCCCTTGCCATTGATGGAACAAGACGGGCGGAGACACTTTCACTTGCGGAATATGTTACTATTAGCAACGCATTGAGTCAGAAACAAGAGTAATATTTCCTGCTGTTACTGTTGCTCCTGATGGCAATTTTCTCTCCATCAAATTCACTCAAGATCGGACATAATCAACTACTGTGAGTAATGAATCCAATAGCATGCCAGAAAACGTCGCAGAAAATGATAGCGGTATAGAAATCACAACCAGGACAAAATATCTGGAAATGCAATCTGACCCCGCGACAAATTCCTATGCCTTTTCCTATACCATTACGATCAGCAATCATCGTACCGAACCCGTGCGCCTGCTAAATCGTCACTGGATAATTACCGATCAGAATAACAAGGTTGAAGAAGTCCGGGGAAAAGGCGTTGTCGGTCAGCAACCTGTAATTCAACCAGAAGGATCTTTTGAATATTCCAGCGGTACTATTATTGCGACTGAAATTGGCGATATGCGTGGTTCCTACACGATGGAAACCATGGCTGGAGAACATTTTGAAGCACCTGTTCCGCTTTTTGTTCTCGCCATTCCCAGTATGATTCATTAACGAGACAGCTTTACACTTTATATTTTGAATGGGCATTTTCCATGGCAACTTATGCTATCGGCGATATTCAGGGTTGCTATGACCAGCTCATACACCTACTGGATAAAGTAAATTTTGACCCTGCTGCAGATAGACTGTGGGCTGTTGGCGATCTGATTAACCGTGGTCCAAAGTCTCTCGAAACCCTGCGTTTTCTTAAATCCCTCGGCAGCACCTTTACTACCGTACTGGGGAACCATGACCTGCATTTTGTCGCTATGGCTACCGGCGCCCAGACTCATGGCAAGAAAGATACCTTGCAGGATATTCTTGATGATCCTGAGTGCCTGGACTATTGCCACTGGCTTCGACAGCAACCGATGATTCATTATGAAAAACTCGATACAGAAAGCGGCAGACAAACCATCCTTATGGTTCATGCAGGTATCGCCCCGGGCTGGAGTTTCAAGAAAGCCCGCCAATATGGCGCGGAAGTCGAAGAAGTACTGAAAAGCGACAAGTGCATCAAGTTTCTTACCCGCATGTATGGCGATGAACCGGATATCTGGCACGATGGTCTAGAGGGCATGGAACGACTGCGTGTCATTACCAACTACCTGACCCGGGTACGCTTCTGCAATGAAGAAACCCAGTTGAACCTGGCCATCAAAACCGGTCCAAAAACAGCCCCGGTTGGCTTCCGGCCCTGGTTTGAATATCAGCAACTTACTCCTGACAAGGTTATCGTCTTTGGCCACTGGGCCACTCTGGAAGGAGTCACCAACTGGCCTAATATCCATGCCCTTGATACCGGTTGTGTCTGGGGGAGAGAACTTACTGCCTTGCGTCTGGAAGACAAGCAGCGCTACAGTGTGCCATTTGCTTCATCCCGGTAAGCTACTTATCAGGAAAAATAAGACTTAAAGTGACGACACTAGTAAAAGAACAATGAAAACCTATCTGGTGGGCGGTGCAGTCCGCGATAAATTACTCGGCATACCGGTCAAGGACAGAGACTGGCTGGTGGTGGGTGCCACTGTTGAAGAAATGCTGGCACAAAATTTTCAGCAGGTGGGCAAGGACTTCCCTGTTTTTCTGCACCCCGACTCCAAAGAGGAATACGCCCTCGCGCGAACCGAACGAAAATCAGGAAAAGGCTATACCGGATTCACCGTTCACACCGATAAAAGCGTTACCCTGGAAGAGGACCTGTTGCGCAGGGATCTCACCATTAACGCCATGGCTGAAGATGAGGATGGAACAATTATTGATCCTTTTCATGGACTCAGGGATCTGGAAAACAAAAAGTTGCGCCATGTCTCAGACGCTTTTAGTGAGGATCCGCTTCGGGTTTTACGGGTAGCAAGATTTGCCGCCCGCTTCCATCATCTTGGTTTTACTGTTGCCAATGAAACCATGCAATTAATGCAAGAAATCAGCAAGGGTGAAGAACTGGACTACCTGGTCAGTGAACGTATCTGGACCGAAACCGCTTCTGCCCTGAACGAGCGCACACCACATATTTATTTTCAGGTACTGAAAGATTGTCGTGCTCTGGCTCACATCCTGCCAGAAGTCGACAACTTGTTTGGCGTACCACAACCAGCAAAATATCACCCTGAAATAGATACAGGCATACATACCCTTTTAGTGCTGGAACAGGCCGCCAGCCTGACAGATGATCCGATGATACGGTTTGCGGCATTGATGCATGATGTCGGTAAAGGAGCAGTACCCAGGGAGAACTGGCCTAATCTGCAAGGACATGAGGCACTGGGCGTTGAACTTATTAACAGCGCCAGTAAACGTATTCGCATACCCAATGATTACAAAGACCTTGCGCTACTTTGCAGTCTTTATCACACACGCTGTCATCGTGCCATGAATCATGTGGCTGAGGAATTACTGGAAACCCTGGAATTGACCGACGCCTATCGTAAACCAGAGCGCTTTGAAAAATTTCTGCTTGCCTGTGAAGCAGATGCTCGCGGTCGTCTTGGACTGGAAGACCAACCTTACCCCCAAGTCGGGTTTCTGCAATCGATTGTTGCTGTCAGCAGTAATATTGATGCTACTCAATTCCTGGAGCAGGGTTTTCGTGATGCCCAAATTGGTGAACAGATCCACCTTAAACGATTACAGCTTATTCAGGATAATCTGCAACAGGCAAAGAGCCGTACAAGCCAGACATGAATATGAAATCCACAAATCCCGTCGCGCTGATTACCGGCGCCGCAGTTCGTCTGGGCGCAGCCACGGCAATCCTGCTACACAACAATGGCTACAATATTGTTATTCACTGCAATCGCTCAACTCAGGCTGGCAACGCTCTGGCCAATGAGTTGAACAATCTGCGGGAGGATTCTGCCAGAGTAATACAGGCAGACCTGATGGATCAGCAGGCCGTTTTGCAACTGGGGGAGAAAGCCATCGCAGTATGGGGGCGTATGGATGCACTTATCAACAATGCCTCGGCTTTTTATCCTACTCCCCTGAACGAAATCACGGACGCAGACTGGGATACCCTGTTTGCCAGTAACGCCAGAGCACCATTATTTCTCGCCAGCACCTGCGCTGATGCGATAAAGAGCAATCATGGCTGCATCATCAATATCAGTGATTTATATGCCCGGCGCGGCCTCACCAATCACTCCATCTATACCATGGCGAAAGCCGCCAATGAAGCCATGACCAAAACCCTGGCCAGGGAACTCGCTCCCCGGGTTCGGGTTAATGGCATTGCCCCTGGCGCCATCCTCTGGCCACCGGGCGCAGAATTGAGTGAAGAAAAAAAGCAGGCCATTATCGACAAGGCCTCATTGAAAAAAATGGGAACAGCCGATGATATTGCCACTGCAGCTTTATTCCTGATTGAGAAAGCCACATATATGACAGGCCAGATCCTCCATGTAGATGGCGGGCGTTAAACCTTTAGCGAAGAAGCTCTTCACCGGATGACAGCCTGCGGTCTTATCCGACCTACAACACTATTTAGCCTGACAGCCAACCCCGACTCCGTAGGTCGGAAAAGCGCAGTGTCTTCCGACATAGAACAACGCTAGTGCCTAAACCGTTTACATTTACGCTAATAAATATCGAAATTCCGTTTCCTATTCTAAATCAGGCATTTTGCGCGTCGGATGGCGGTCTGCGACCTTATCCGACCTACAACACTACCCGGTTGTTATTTATTGTGTGGTAAGCCCTCTTCTTTCCAGAAGTGGTTGTACATCGGGTTCACGTCCCCGGAAATTACCGAACAGCTCCATGGCTTCAACACTCCCTCCTTTTGACAGCAGTGTGTCCCTGAAGTACTGACCATTCTCGCGAGTCATCCCCCCCTTCTCCTTAAACCATTCCACAGTATCGGCATCCAGTACTTCACTCCAGATGTAAGAATAGTAACCCGCAGAATAGCCCCCCATAATATGAGAGAAATAAGTCAGGCGATAACGCGGAGGCACCACTTCCAGCCAGGCACCGGCAGCTTCCAGCGACTGTCGTTCAAAATTCATTAAGTCTTCTGCTGCAGGTACTGCATCGGGTGATAACTGATGCAGCGCCTGGTCAGCGATTGAAGACGCCAGGTATTCTGTAGTAGCGAAGCCTTCGTTAAAAATCTGCGCTTCCAGTACCTTATCCAGCAATTCAGCAGGCATCGGCTCACCGGTTTCATAATGCACGGCATAATTTTCCAGAACTTCAGGCCACACAGACCACATCTCATTGACCTGGGAAGGATATTCCACAAAATCCCTGGGCACACGAGTGCCGGCAAAGGAAGGATAGGTCACATCGGAAAACATTCCATGCAGGGCATGACCGAACTCATGAAACATGGTGATCACTTCATCAAATGTCATCAAGGTTGGCTCACCTTCCGGAGGCTCGGGAATATTAAGGTGATTGGCGACCACTGCCTTGCGCTCCAGCAGGTTTGACTGACTCACATAGGCATTCATCCAGGCCCCGCCACGTTTTGATGAGCGCGCATATGGATCGAGTATAAAAATTGCCAGTGCGGAGCCGTCGGCATCAGCGACATCAAAGACACGAATGTCTTCCTGGTAAACGGGCAAATCGAAACGCTCGCTAAAGCTGATTCCATAAATCTGGTTAGCGGCAAAGAAGACGCCATTTTGTAATACATTGTCTACTTCAAAATAGGGTCGCAGCTCAGCGCCATCAAAATTGTAGCGTTGCTGACGTACCTTGTCGGTATAGTAATCCCAGTCCCAGGACGCCAGCTCGAAATCACCACCCTCAGCATCTATCATCGCCTGCAGATCATCCGCTTCGGCTCTGGCATTGGCTACCGCAGGTGTAATCAGATCGGCAAGGCGCTGGTTAACTGCTGCCACGGTCTGGGCGGTCTGGTTTTGCAGGATATATTCGGCATGGGTATCAAAGCCCAGCAGGCGGGCTTTTTCTGCCCGTAATCTTGCGGTACGACTGACAATTTCGCGGTTATCAAACTCTCCACCACGATGTCCACGGGACATCGAGGTCTCATGAATACGCTGGCGCAGTGCCCTGTTATCGAGGCTTGCCATGGCCGGCTGGCCACTGGTATTTAGCAGGGGAATGACAAATTTACCTGGCAACTCCCTGGCCGTCGCCTCATCGGCAGCTGCCTGAATTTCAGCAGCACTCAGTCCTGCCAGTTCTTCGGCTGTATCAACTACAATGGCCAGCGCGTTCACCTCTTCCAGCACATTCTGACTGAAACGGGTTGAGAGCTCCGCCAGCTCCAGATTGATAGCGGTAAGTTGCTCTTTTTGCTCGCTATCCAGTTGCGCTCCAGCACGCACGAAATCCTTGTAATTCTCTTCAACCAGACGCAATGCTTCGGTATCCAGACCCAGACTGTCCCTGCGCTGATACAAATCCTCGATGCGGGCAAACAAGCCGTTATTTAACAGGATCTGATCACTGTGTGCCGACAGGCGTGGTGCAACTTCAACCTCGATCTCATTAATGGCGTCATTGGTATGTGCGGAAGACAAGGAGAAAAATACGGTTGAAACCCGATCCAGCAATTGTCCCGATAGCTCAAGGGGAATCAGGGTATTTTCGAAACTTGGCGGCTCTGTCTGATTAACGATCGCCTCAATTTCCGCAAGGTGATCAGCCATACCTTTCTCAAAGGCCGGCAGGTAATGGTCCGTTGTAATCTGATCAAAGGGTGGGTACTGCAACGGCAAGTTACTGATGGTTAAAAACGGATTGGACATATCTGCCTCGGCATTGCTGCTCATGGGATTGGGGTTTTCCATTGTGGTAGTTGACTGACTGACATCCTGGGTATTTTCGGAGCAGGCACTTATGCAGGTCAGCAAAATTGCCAATAAGGACATTCTCGGGCTTATCTGAATTTTCATGGTTCACCTGTGTTGTACGCTAAAAAATAATACTTACCTGAAATATAAAACTCTTTAATTCACTCTTTTTTTCCGGCCTGTGTCTCTATTGAGTTTCTATCAAACTGTTGCCAAATATGTACGAGTGAAATAGCAAAAACTGATTACTCTGCATCGCTATATTTGCTGTTCAGCAAAGACGTTAAAACATGATCTTCCCAACGACCGTTTATGTGCAGGTAACGCTTGGCATAGCCTTCCTTTTCAAATCCCAGTTTCTCCAGCAAGCGTGCCGACCGGGTATTTCTCGGTATATAGTTCGCACTAATCCGGTTAAGCCGGAGATTATTAAAGGCATAATCAATTGCATGCCTGACTATTCGGGTCATTACTCCTTTGCCCTCGTGATCAGCATCTACACAATAGCCCATGTAGCAATAAAAGCCGGGACTATAGACGATATTGGTTAATGAACACGCGCCCACTATCCGGTTATCTTCCAGCCCAATAAAATGAGCAGCCCTGCCCTCCTGAAAATCACACTCTCTTTCCTTCAGTCTGCGTAGCCAGGATTCCTCACTGTAATGATCAGCACTTACCTGAGGGTGCCATGGTGAAAATCGCTCACTGTTACTGGTGTAGAAGTCGGCAAGTAAGGCGGCGTGTTTTTGCTGACTGGTAAGAATTTCCATACTCGGTCTATTCAGAGATTGAGCAACTAAAATGCTGTAAAACTCTGATTATTTTTTTGAAATTAATCTGCCGTGCCATTGAAAATCTATCGGCCAGATGGTTTGTTTTTCTTTATCAAAATCCGACCAGAGGGTTTTAAAACTCTGCTTTAACACAGGGTGTTTCTCATTACTGCAAACCTGTGAAAGTGGCCACAAAACAAAAGCATTCTCTGTGATTTCTGGCCTGGGCAAATGGATACCACTAAAATCACCCACCATATTAGCGAATGTCAGTATATCGATATCCAGTGTTCTACCACTGAATTTAGGGCTACTTCTGTCGCGGCCATGCTTGTCCTCAATACTTTTCAACAAGTGTGACAACTCGGCCAACTCAAGATCTGTATTGATAGCGACAACCATATTGAGAAAATTATCGCCGTCAAAACCAACAGCTTCACTTTCAAACACGGAGGAAAGGCTCAGATCATTAAAATTAAGCAGCAATGCATCCAGACAACTGGTCAGGTTGGCCATTGCGTCCTGGTTGCTGCCCAGGCTAAGCGTCACCCATGTCACTGGGAGCTGCTCCCAGCCATTTTGTCACCACGCTCGATTATGACACCAACATCACGCGAACCGGTAACTGCCCCTGGTTTGCCCAGTTCCAGCCTTAACCAGCTAACACCAAATTCATTCTGTACAATGTCTGCAATTCTGACACCCAGGGTTTCCATCAGCTTAAAACTGCTTTCTTCAACATACGCAGTTAATCTTTTTGCTACTTCCTTGTAATCAAGCGCGTATTCAATTTCATCATTGACAGCCGCTTCGGAAAAATCGGATTTCATTTGCAGGTCAATGGTGACTTTTTGCCTGATTTCCCGTTCCCAGTCATAGACACCAATGACCGTCTTTACTTCGAGCTCACGTATATAAACTATATCCAACTTTTCATCCTCATGTGTTTAACCAATAAATTCTACTTTCACTTTTAATACTTGAGACTTGAGACTTTTAATATTAACGCTACCTCACCCAAAGCCCTGGCGCAAAGCCTAACAATCCAATGCCGTCAGCGTTTCCATATTCCAGCGTGGTTTTGCCTGAATAACCAGATCATCCCTTTGCCCCGCCAGTAATCGCATACAGCCAGCATAAGCAATCATGGCACCATTATCGGTACAATATTTCAGTCCCGGATAAAACAATTCTCCACCTTCTTCCTTTGCCATATGTGCCAGTTTTTCTCTTAGCCGGGTATTGGCACTTACGCCTCCGGCAATAACCAGACGCCTCATGCCACTGTGCCTGAAGGCCCGCCGGCATTTGATAACCATGGTATCCGCTACAGCCTCCTGAAAGGCCCAGGCAATGTCTGCACGGGTCTGCTCATCCAGAACACCGTCAATTTTCTCATCTTCCACGGTATTCAGCGTGGCGGTTTTTAACCCGCTAAAACTGAAATCCAGTCCGGGTCGGTTCGTCATCGGTCTGGGAAAAACGAAGCGCTGAGGATTCCCTTTTTTTGCCAGCTCCGCCACCTGGGGGCCTCCCGGATAGGGTAAACCCAGCATTTTGGCGACCTTGTCAAAGGCTTCCCCAGCCGCATCGTCCAGGGATTCTCCAATCAATTTATACTGGCCTATAGCCAACACTTCCACCAACTGTGTATGCCCTCCTGAAACCAGCAAGGCCACGAAAGGGAACTGCGGTGGATTGTCTTCCAGCAATGGCGCCAGCAGATGACCTTCCATATGGTGAACGCCTACTGTAGGGATATCCAGTGTCATACCGATTGATCTGCCGATTGCTGCACCTACCAGTAAGGCACCGGCGAGCCCCGGTCCGGCAGTATAGGCCAAGCCATTGATATCCTTGAGATCAAGAACGGATTTTTCCAACACTTGCTTTATCAACGGCAGGGTTTTTCGAATATGATCCCGAGAGGCAAGCTCAGGCACTACACCGCCATATTTCTGATGAAGTTCTATCTGACTGTAAAGTGCATCTGCCAATAATCCCTTTTCACTGTCGTAGACAGCAATTCCGGTTTCATCACAGGATGTTTCTATGCCAAGGACTATCATTTATTTGTCCGGAGAATCTCTGTTTATTCCTGATCGTTTCGAAACAAGGCATTATTTTACCTGTACGTGCGGGATGCGCATAATACCACAGCAGCCTGATTTGGCTGTTGTTTCGGCGATTACAGCGCATAAAAAACCATGTGATATCATTTCGAAACTTCAAAGTAACCTTCAAAGAGCATTAATTATGAAAGCATTTATATTAGCTGCTGGCAGCACCTCCATGGATGGCATTCAGCAAGTTGAGAAAGAAAAACCAACAGCCGGTCCTGGTGAAATCCTTGTGCGCATGCACGCGGCCTCGCTGAACTTTCGCGACCTTGGCATCATTGCCGGTAAATATTTTGGTGGTCCGGTAGCCAAAGATACGGTTTTACTGTCTGACGGTGCCGGCGAAGTTGAAGCGGTCGGAGAAGGCGTCACCCGCTTCAAGGTCAAGGATAGAGTAGCCGGTACCTTTTTCCAGGATCTGCTGGATGGCCCTGCCAATCCCATGGTAAATCCGGCACTTGGACACTCTGCTGAAGGGGTGTTGGCTCAATACATGGTTATTAAGGAAGATAACGCCGTCAAAGTCCCGGAAAACCTGGATTACCATGAAGCTGCCTGTCTGCCCTGCGCAGCCCTGACTGCCTGGCATGCCATGATGGAAGCTGGCAGGCCAGTCACAAAAGGCGATACCGTTTTACTGCTCGGTACCGGTGGTGTTTCCATTATTGCCCTGCAATTTGCCAAGGCCGCAGGTGCGAAAAGCATTATTACTTCATCGAGTGATGAGAAACTTGAAAAGGCAAAAAGCCTTGGTGCTGATCTCCTGATTAATTACCAGAAACACCCGGACTGGGACGAAGAAGTGAAAAAGCTGACTGACGGAAAAGGGGTAGACTGTGTCGTGGAAGTGGGTGGCATTGGTACTATAAACAAGTCCATGAATTGTCTGGGTCTCGGTGGAAAAATCGGCATGATCGGAGTACTGGCCGGTGTCGATGGCGAATGCAATCCACGCAATCTGATGATGACCGGTAGCAGCATCCACGGCATCTTCGTGGGTAACCGCCGAATGTTTGAAGAAATGAACAAAGCTATCGAAGTCAATGACATCCATCCAGTCGTGGACAAGGTGTTTGACTTTGATGACACCATAGAAGCCATCAAGTATTTCAAAAGCCAGGCCCACCTGGGCAAAGTAGTCATTAATATTAACTGATTTTTTATTGCGTCTTTTAATGCGTCAGTTCAATGACCCAGTTCAATGTAAAACTGCGAAGTGACGCACTGAAAATTTCTATGGATATGTAAAAATATGACTTTAATCAGCAATAGCTAAACTCTGGTTAAAGTCATATTGAAGTATATACATTCGCTAATGCTTTAATTCAACGAGTTCATTGCATTGCAAAATAATCAGTCATGACAGTAGCAAAATAATATTAAAGAAAACGACAAAAACAAGTTAAAAAATAGTGCCGTGATTTGTAATAATTTCCCAATATATATTTAGTGATTTGCGGGAAATTATGCATAATTGCCCCGTTAATTCCCCAAGGTGAGATTTGTTAGTGCCTAATTTCAGAAGCTCCAGTATTCAACACAACAACAGCAGCAAGTCAGCATCCAGCATTATTGCCATGGGGCTTGCCTTGCTTATGACAGCCTGTAGTAACTTTCAGCCCCTTGAATCGGAATCCGCAATTCAAACCAGTGGTAATGAGGAAAGTCAGATTGTGGAAACTCTGGTAAGTGCTGCCGGAGACTTTGGCGACACTGATATGGACGGGCTGCTACCTGAACCGGTGACTGAAGAGGATGCGGTTTTACAAGCAGAACAAACAGTGCCAGTTACCCCCACTATCAACATGACTGCCAACCGTGTTGTGGAAAGAGCTATTAATGATCACTTGCAGAATCGCCAGACGCTACTGAAGATCTGGATTGAAAGAAGTCACACCTATTTTCCGATGATCGAGGAAATTTTCGCCGAGGAAGAAGTTCCAGATGAATTGAAATATCTTGCTCTGGGCGAAAGCAGTCTCAGACCTACCGTCAGAAGCTCTGCCGGCGCTGTGGGAATGTGGCAGTTCATGTATGGCACCGCACGCGCTTCAGGTCTTGAAATCAATACCTGGGCTGATGAAAGAAGAGACCCTGAAAAAGCCACACGAGCTGCCGCAAGACACTTCAAGGAACTCTACGAAAGTTACAACGGAAATTGGGAAATGGTGCTGGCCGGTTATAACTGCAGCTACCGCTGTATCACTCGTGCCGCCCGGCGTGCCGGCAAAGCCATTGAAGACAATCCCTCTTACTGGGAAATTTATCCGTTCCTGCCGCGCGAAACCCGTGGCTTTGTGCCCAAGTTCATCGCCGCTGCATTGATTGTCTCCAATCCTGAAATGTATGGTATCCAGGCTGAAGATTTTGGTCAGGAGATTGCCTATGACATCGTTGAAATCAATGGCATGCTCTCTATTGAAGCCGCTGCCATGCTTACAGGAACCGATATAGCCACAATAAGAGCGCTAAATCCTGAACTGTTAAAAGCCAGTCTGCCAGACCAGGCTGAACCCTACTCCCTGAGAATCCCGTTAGGCACCTTTGACCGATTTGTTCGAGCTTTTGACAATCTGCCAGAAGAAGAAAAAGTATCACCCAGTGAATACATCATCGTCCGCGGCGACACCCTTGACAGAATTGCCCGTTCTTTTGAAACCAGTGTTGATGAGCTCAAGGCAGTTAATGGAATACGCGGTCATATAATTCACCCGGGCCAAAAACTGTTGATCCCCGGGACTGGCATTTCAACAAGCATCGCCATTGCCAGCCGCGAACACAAGTCGGTGGCTTATGGTGAAAACCAGTTCAAACCCATCAAGTTACGCGATGAATATCAGCTCGTTGAACTGAGCGGTTCTACTGAAGCCGCCCCCTTAATGGCTGTCACCCTGAGCGCAGACGTTGAAGATAACCTAATGGTTCCCACCATATACCAGGTGCGAAGCGGGGATACCCTGGGCATTATTGCGGAGCGCTTTAATGTTTCTGTAAGGGAAATTCAACAATGGAATAATGTTCGCGGCACAACGATTTATATCAACCAGGAATTAACCATTCACTCCGTGGGTGCAACCCCGGTGACTACCTATCGTGTGCAACGCGGTGACAACCTGAGCATGATCGCGCGTCGTTTTGGCGTTTCTATTGAAAGCATTAAACGCCGCAATGGCTTGCGTAACAACATGATCTTTCCGGGGCAGGATCTTTCGATCAACTAGGGAATCGCTTATAACTCATGTAAGATACTTCGCGGCCAAAGGCCGCGAAAACATGCTTTAACTTCCTGCAAACAACCCCTTTTTCACCCCATCCATGGACTGCACAATCTTTCCTCCAGCCTGAATATCTTTGGCAATTGCTTCGATATAGGAATCCATAGCCTGCTCATAGTCATTCCAGATAAGCGCCTTGTCCTTGTCAAAATCACGTCCAATGACTTCATAAATTGCCGTATATAGAGGGAGCGTCGCTGCAGACAGTGTCTGACTGGCATCGTAATGCCCACATTCCATGTGCGAACGAAGTTCTGCCGCCTGGATTCCGAACAACAAACTGATCGCCATATACTGCTGGTAAATTTCTACCGAACGCCGGGCCAGATTGGCTGAACCAAAACCCTGGGAATTAATATTCTGATTAAAGCCTTCGGCATGGGTCGGGAAATGAGGCGTCAGGGCATTTCCATAAAACTGCAGTTGCGGCATGATGCAGTTGCCGCAAATCTGCAGACTTTGCAGACCGCCGTTAATTGAACGCTCAGTATTCCCTACCAGCATCGCCGAAAGCCCATTATTGAATGCCGGCATCACCGCCATGGCGATCTGTACATCCAGATGCTTGGCCAGCATGCCTATATGAAAGCGCAACTGATCCATACCTACGCCAATATACTGTCCCAGGAAATTGCCCCCGTGATAGGTATGACCGGCATCGGCATCTACCAGGGGATTATCCGTAGCAGAATTAATTTCTGTTTCAACCTGCTCGGCAATTTGCCGCAGGCCATCTACTGCCGGGCCCATATACTGGGGAAGACAGCGCAAGGAATAGCGATCCTGAATAGGCTCATCACCACCACGAAATTCATGCTGGCCTTCCAGTTCGTCACAAATCAGTTTGGAACCGGCCAGTAACTCCAGCATAACTGCCGCGGAGGCAACCTGACCGCCGAAGGGTTTACGGGCATGAATAAATGGATGAAAGGATTGGTTGGTGGCTCCCAAGCCCTGAAACAACAGGGAATGGGCACCAAAAGACAGTGCCAGTAAATTACCCGTGTCATAAATGACGCCTGCCGCTATTCCCGCCATGACCGAGGTACCATTGACCATGGCCAGTCCTTCTTTCGGACCCAGCTCTTCGCGCTCCAGGCCAATGGCTTTCAAGGCACTTTGTGCCCCCATCTCCCTACCCTGGTAATCCACTTTCCAGCTTTCATCCAGCCCGATAAGACAAGCCGTGATATAGGACAGGGGGGACAGATCGCCACTGGCACCGATTGAGGCAAATTCACGTACATGAGGCGTTACGCCTTCATTCAGGAAGATTCCCATACGCTCAATCATCGACATGCGAATGCCCGAGGCACCCTGTAAATGCGAGTTCATCCTAACCAGAATTGAGGCTCTGACATCTGCATCAGGCAATCGATTACCGGTGCCTACCTTGTGAAACCACGGAATGTTATTTTGTAATTCCATCGCCTGTTCCTTCGAAATGGCTTTATAAGCCATTGCACCGAAACCACTGGTGACACCGTAAATAGGTTTATTGTCAGCTACGGCCTGAAGGATGAAGTCATTCGACTTTTTTACCCGTTCCTGAACCTGAGCGTCATCTGTGATGGCGACTTTTGCCCCTGCTCTGGCAACGCTAACCACCTGCTCAATGGTGAGAGCTTCTCCGGAAACTGTTACTTGCTTGTTATTCATGTTGACACCCTGCCTTTAGATTTTTTTAAGGGATTGATTTTGTTGGTATTAATGTCAGGTTTACATAATCACAGGCGAACCTGGCAATAAACCAGCTTGCCTGGAACTGAGTTCTGGGACTCAGACTGCAGACCGCGTCAGGTCCAGTCCAGCAGGGAGAAAAAACCGCTGAGAAAGCCGGCTTTGATTTTTTTTCGGGGTTTCATAAAGGCTACTTCAATCACTTGCTACGATGCAGGGACATAGTCTACTGAAAAAGAAGGGGATTGAAACCTGTTAAACCTGTTTTAGAGAGCCAAAACCTTTGCAATTGCTGCGCTTTGCCATTAAAATCCTCCGCCCTTAAACCCAGGGAATAACCAAATCAGGTGTTTTTTACATGCCAATTGTAAAATTGAAAGAAAACGAGCCTTTTGACGTAGCACTTCGCCGCTTCAAACGTTCTTGTGAAAAAGCAGGCATACTCGCTGAAGTACGTCGTCGTGAGTTTTATGAAAAGCCAACTTCTGTGCGCAAGCGCAAAGCTGCTGCTGCGGTAAAGCGTCATGCCAAAAAAGTGTCTCGTGAATCTCGTCGCACTCAGCGTCTTTATTAATTTTCATTAATTAACTCGCAAAAAAATCTCCACGCTTATGTCGGAACACCCACTCAAACAAAGCATCACTGATGCGATGAAAGATGCCATGCGCGCGAAAGATAAGCCGCGCCTGTCAACTATTCGTCTTATGCTTTCGGAGCTTAAAAGAATTGAAGTGGATGAACGCATCGACTTGCCTGAAGATCGCATCATTTCCATTCTGGAAAAAATGATCAAGCAACGTCGCGATTCGGTAAAGCAATATACAGATGGTGGCCGTCCGGAACTGGCAGAAGCCGAAAGCACAGAGATTGGTGTGATTCAGGAATTCATGCCAGCAGCTTTGAGCGAAGCGGAAATTTCTGAAATTGTCAGCAAAGCCATTACATCAACCGGTGCTGCAGCGATGCAGGACATGGGCAAGGTGATGAATGAAGTTCGACCTCAACTGGCTGGTCGTGCAGACATGTCCGTAGTCAGCAAAATGGTTAAACAGCAACTCGCCTGATTCCCTGGTTCTCCCCTTCCTGTTTCAGGTTGTCCCGACATATTACCGAAGCTCAGCGCTTTAATTCTTTTTATTCACCATCCAGGGCTACGCCACATTGCTTGCAGAAGTGAGCATCTTTGTCATGGTCTCCCTGATTGCAGTTTTTGCATACTCTCAGACTGACATCTACAGGACTTTCCCGCCTTTTCTGCTGTTCGTTAATCAATTCGGACGAAATAATACCAAATGGCACAGCAATAACTGCGTAACCGGTAATCATGGCGGCGCCTGCAATGACCTGTCCAACCGCTGTCTGCGGCACAATATCACCGTAGCCAACAGTGGTGATGGTCACTATGGCCCAGTAGATACTGTGTGGAATACTTTCAAAGCCATGCTCTGGACCCTCTACCAAAAACATCAACGAACCAAAGATAATAATCAGAATCAACAGGCCATATAAAAAGACAAAAATCTTGTGACGCGCATTAACAAGGGCATTGAGCAGAAGGCTGGCCTCGCCGACGTAACGCGCCAGTTTCAGTATTCGAAACACTCGCAATACCCGCAGACTCCGGATCACAATGAGGTAGACTCCGCCCGGCCAGAGAAACGCGATATAGGTTGGCAAAATGGAGAACAGATCAATTAATCCATAAAAACTGAAAGCATAGCCTCGGGTTGAAGGGGTGCAATACAAACGTAACAGATACTCCACCGTGAACAGCAGCGTGAAAACCCATTCCAGCAGGGCGAGCTGCTCGTGGTAGCGCGTATTAATGGATGCTACGGAATCCAGCATCACTGCTACGACACTGGCAAAAATAGTAACAATCAGAACCACATCAAACAGTCGTCCTGATTTTGACTCATAACCAAAAATCACCTGGTAAAGTTTCTTCTTCAATAGATCCTGGTTTGATGAGTCCCTGGGTGACTTACTGGATGCCTCTGATTTCGCCATTACACTTCTTTCCCGGTTTAACTCTGTCGACTGTTGTCTTGATATTCTAACAGTCACAATGTAATCAGTATCAATTGCTTCTTTATTAATGTGGAATTGCTCTGGTTTATGCCTGAGATAGCAATCGGTAAAGTCGTTATAATGAGGCTTTTAACGTGGCGCAAACCCTTGAACTTAAAACACTCACTATATAGCCTGCTGTCCCGCGATGAAGCCAAACTGCCGATGGCCATTCTTGGCGTACTTGTAGGCATTCTGGCAGGTGTTGTGGTTAACCTGTTTCGTTTTGTGCTGGAAGAAGTATTTCCGTATTTTTCTGGCGGCCTGAACCATGATGATTTTGAATCTCTGTCGCCACTATGGCATTTCTTTCTTCCGGTTATCGGCTGCATTATCATCGGCCAACTGCTTCACTCCCTGACACCGGAACTACGTCGAATGGGTGTCAGTTATGTAATCGACAAGGTTCAGCATTTCCGAACCCGCATGCCCCTCCGCAATGCCCTCATGCAGTTTATTACTGCATCCATCGCCCTGTTGAGTGGCGGCTCTTGCGGCCGCGAGGGACCAGCTATCCACCTTGGCGCATCCTGTGGCGGTGGTATCGGCAGTCTGCTCGCTCTCCCCAATAACAGTATTCGACTACTCATTGCCAGCGGGAGCGCGGCGGCCATTGCCGCGGCTTTTAATACCCCCGTTGCCGGTGTGATTTTTGCCATGGAAGTGATTCTTATGGAGTATGCCGTGTCGGGAATTATCCCGGTCATTGTCGCAGCCGTGAGTGGAACGGTTGTGACCCAACTGCTTTATGGAGACGAACCAGTCTTTATCATTGAGGCAGTAACCATGAATAGTCTCTGGCAAATTCCTTATGTGGTTCTGATGGGGCTGGTGATTGGTGGACTGGCTAGCAGTTTTGTGAAAATTCACAAATTAGCTGTCAGTTTCAATCATATTGATCTGCGCCTGCGCTTGTTTCTCACCGGCCTCATTACCGGCATTACCGCCTTGTTTCTGCCTGAAGTAATGGGTACCGGTTATGACACGCTGAATGACGCTCTGCAGGGTAATCTGGGGCTGTCATTTCTGCTGACCCTGTTATTTGTAAAACTGATTGTCACTGCGGCCGGGCTTGGACTGGGATTACCAGGGGGGCTTATTGGCCCCAGTCTGATGCTTGGCGGAATGGCCGGGGCCGCAGCCGGTATTGTTGGCGAACAATTTATTCCCGGTACATTTTCGTCCGGTACGTTTTATGTCCTGATCGGTATGTGCGCAATGATGGGAGCTACCCTGCAGGCCCCGCTGGCAGCCCTGATGGCACTGCTGGAGCTTAGTGACAACCCCAATATTATTCTTCCCGCCATGCTCATTATTGTAGTGGCCAATATTACCAGTTCGGAAATTTTCAAAACCCGCTCTGTTTTTCACAATACCCTGGAATCAGGCCAAAGCGGTTTCTCCCCGGAGTTATCCCGCTTTCTGAGTCGCTTCGGGATCAGTACTATCGTCAATTATAAATTCATTACGCTTAAGCCAGAGACTGAAAAAGACACTGTGATAAAAACACTGGAGACCAATCCGGAGTGGATCGTAATTAATTACGAGGGTGATAATGATGCCGTCATCAGCCGCTCTGCCCTTGAGCTTGCTCTGGACAATCCCGAGTTCACGCTGGAAAAACTGGAAGCTGCCACAGCCATAATACCGATATCCAGACATGCCACTTTGCTGGAAGCTCTGGAAATTCTTAGTGAGAAAAAAGCCAACTACGGCTATATTCATATCCCCGATCAAAACGGCAACCAGGTCATCTCCGGAGTTTTCTCTCAAGATGATATTATGGCCGTCTATAAGGGCAAATAACCCAATAAGTATTCATCAGGGGATGTAAGTCATGCAGGCCAAGCTCCTGTATCTGGTTTTCCCTTGAAACTTTTAACTTCTGACTTGTAAATAACAACTATGGCGGGAATGATCCCACAAGGTTTTATCGATGATCTGCTGGCCCGTGTGGACATTGTGGATGTTATCGATGCGCGTACCACGCTGAAAAAAACCGGCAAGAATTATTCCGGCCTGTGCCCTTTCCATAACGAGAAAACCCCCTCCTTTAGTGTGGAACCAGACAAACAGTTTTATTACTGCTTTGGCTGTGGTGCCGGGGGCAACGCCATTGGCTTCGTGATGAATTACGAAAACCTTGATTTCCCTGACGCCATAGAAAATATTGCTGCCCAGATGGGCATTGAAGTACCCAGAGAAGAATCCTCGGTATCGCAAAAAGTCAGGGAAAAAAACCAGTCAATTTATGATGTGCTGCAGCAAAGTGCCCGTTATTACCAGGCCCAGCTACGCCAGCATCCGCAACGCACTCGCGCCGTGGAATATCTGAAAAGTCGTGGCCTGTCCGGGGAAATCGCCAGAGACTTTGCCCTCGGGTACGCACCACCGGGTTGGGGCAATCTGCTGCAAGCTGTCGGGAGCAATGAGCAGCAAAAGAAAGCCCTGTTAAATGCCGGCATGCTGATTGAAAACCCGGAAAATAAAACTCATCCCCTTTATGACCGTTTTCGTGACCGCATTATTTACCCGATTCGTGACAGCCGCGGTCGCATCATTGCCTTTGGCGGACGCGTGCTGGGCGATGATAAGCCGAAGTATCTTAACTCGCCGGAGACGCCGGTATTCCATAAGGGAGAAGAGCTCTACGGACTATACGAAGCACGCAAGAATACCCGCAAACTGGAACGCATAGTCATTGTGGAAGGCTATATGGACGTCATTGCCCTGACCCAGAATGAAATCCCCTACTGTGTCGCTACGCTTGGTACCGCTACCTCGACTGCCCACCTCAGACGCTTGTTTAAACTGGTTCCTGAAGTGGTGTTTTGTTTCGACGGGGATAACGCAGGTCGGGATGCTGCCTGGCGCGCTTTTGAGCAGGTACTGCCACTAATGGAAGATGGACGCACTGCACGCTTTTTATTCCTGCCGGAAGGCGAAGACCCTGACAGTCAGGTACGCCGCATTGGCAAAAGTGAATTTGTGCGTAATATTTCTGAAGCCACGCAGCTGGCTGAATTTTTCTTTGAGTCACTGGGCAAAAAGGTGGATATGAATTCACTGGAAGGTCGAGCCAGTCTCGGCAAAATGGCTTTACCCCATATAAAGAAAATTCCTGCGGGCATTTATCATCAGCTGATCCTTGACCAGCTATCCTCCATCACCGGTGTTGATCTGCAAACTATTCAGGCCATGGATAACCCAAATCCTCCGACCAGCTCACCCCAAGCCATGAAGGCATCGCCGCCCCCTGCGGTAATGAAAAAAAAGAGTGGGCGTTCGGTCTGCATGAAAGCAGTGAATCTGATCCTGTTAAAACCTGACATGGTGGCCGAGCTTGATGAAAACGGAGAGCTTTCTGAAATTGATAGCCCCGATATCGACCTGTTACTGCAGGTTATCGCTCTGGCTAAAAAGTACCCTTCCAGTTCCACCCCGGAACTGCTCGGACGGATTTATGCCACACCACTGGGTAGTCAGCTGACCCAGTTGCTCAGCAAGGAACAGATCACTCCAACGGAGGGCGTGGTGCAGGAATTTAATGAGATTATTAACCATTTATTGCACACCCAGCGCCGCCGTCTCAGCCACCATAACTGGCTGGAAGAGGCACGGCAGAAAGTCAAATCCAGAAGAATTGACCAGATTCCGCCGGAAGAATCCTGAAAGTTAGGCATATGCCATTGAAATTTGCTGTTACTGCCACCATTTAAGAGTGAAATAGCGGTGGAATCAAAACCCTCTTTTCGTTAAAATACGCGGTCATTTTCCCCTGCCAAATATTAGTCAAGTACAGGAATTGCAGAATATATGAGCAACGTCCAAGCACAACAATCCAGCCTCAAGGCCCTGATCGCAAAAGGAAAGGAGCAGAACTACCTGACCTATGCCCAGGTGAATGATCACCTGCCCGATACCATTTCCGATCCGGATCAGGTGGAAGACATCATTCAGATGATTGATGACATGGGGATCAAGGTCTTTGAAACCGCTCCAGATGCTGATCAGTTGCTGATGATTGAAAGCGAGACTGATGAACTCGCTGCGGCTGAGGCTGCAGCAGCACTGGCAGCAGTTGAAAATGAAGCCGGCCGGACTACTGACCCAGTGCGTATGTACATGCGTGAAATGGGTACCGTTGAACTGCTGACCCGTGAAGGCGAAATCGCCATTGCCAAGCGCATTGAGGAAGGTATTCGTGAACTGATGTCTGCCATGGCATTCTTCCCCGGCACAATCGAGCGCGTGCTTGATGAATATGACCTGGTAGAAAAAGAAGAAAAACGTCTTGCTGATATTCTTATTGGCTATCTTGACCTGAATGAAGAAGTGATTCCGGCGCCTGTCATCGATGACACTGTCACCAAAGAAGCTGATGATTCTGACTCTGATGATGACACCAGTGACGACGATGATGACGACGAAGCGCCAACCGGTCCAGATCCGGAAGAAGCGCGCATTCGTTTTGACGAATTACGTAAACAGCATCGCTCTTCCCTGCGCCAGCTGAAAAAATATGGCCGCCAGCATGAGAAAGGCATTGAGGCCATGGAGAAACTTGGCGAAGTATTCAAGTTCTTCAAACTCGCCCCAAAACAGTTTGATCCGCTGCTTGAGCACATTCGAGGCTGTCTGATGCGAATTCGTCGCCACGAAAGAGGCATTCGCAACCTTGCTATCAACACCGGCAAAATGCCACGCAGTGTATTTATCAAGAGCTTCCCAGGCAATGAAGTCAACCTGAAATGGCTCGACACACATTTACGCCGCAAGCCATATTCTGAAACGCTGGCTAATGTCAAAGTTGAAATCTTGCGAGCCCAGAAAAAGATGGCCCTGCTGGAAGAAGAAACCGGCTTGACCATTGGCGAAATCAAGGACATCAATCGCAAGATGTCGATCGGCGAAGCCAAGTCGCGTCGTGCCAAGAAAGACATGGTAGAAGCCAACCTGCGTCTGGTGATCTCTATCGCGAAAAAATACACCAACCGTGGCTTGCAGTTCCTCGACCTGATTCAGGAAGGCAATATCGGCCTGATGAAAGCAGTAGATAAATTCGAATACCGCCGCGGTTATAAATTCTCGACCTATGCCACCTGGTGGATCCGACAGGCCATCACCCGCTCCATTGCGGACCAGGCCCGTACCATCCGTATTCCAGTGCACATGATTGAAACAATCAATAAGCTCAACCGTATTTCACGCCAGATGCTGCACGAAAAAGGGCGCGAGCCAACGCCGGAAGAACTGGGCGAGCGCATGGAGCTGTCGGAAGACAAGATTCGCAAAGTACTGAAAATAGCCAAAGAACCTATCTCCATGGAAACGCCTATTGGTGATGACGAAGATTCCCATCTGGGTGACTTTATCGAAGATGCCAACATCGACTCTCCTGTGGACTCCTCACTGGACGAAGGCCTGCGTGAAGCCACCAAGGAAGTGCTGGGCAGTCTGACCGCAAGAGAAGCCAAAGTACTGCGTATGCGCTTCGGTATTGATATGAATACCGACCATACCCTGGAAGAAGTGGGGAAACAGTTCGATGTGACCCGTGAGCGTATTCGTCAGATCGAAGCCAAGGCATTGCGCAAGTTGCGTCATCCGACCCGCTCGGATCATCTGAAGAGCTTCCTGGACGAGTCCTAAAACCACTTCAGTTTAGAACGGAATTGCTAGAAACAACCACAAGGGCGCATTATAATGCGCCCTTTGTTTTTGGGTCTCAATGCCCCCCCCTAAAACAAAGCATTACCCGGTCGAATGGCCAAGCACATAGATGTGCAACACCATTTGGCTTCAGACGAGGCGCATGGCTTTTCAAAGGAAGGAGCGTATTACCAATACGTGACTGGGCGAGAACAAGTCGGGCAACGAAGTATCAAGCCGAATGGCTAAGCACAATTTTAGACAAGTATTTTGTTCTTAATGGAGGCGCGCAGGTTTTTAGACGAAGGAGTGTGCATCTGCACATGACTGAGGAAAAGTAACCTTCGCAACGAAGAGTAAGGACAAAAGACGCAGACTAAAAGGGCCTATAACTCAGTTGGTTAGAGTAG
>CBFIIQ010000037.1:0-1610 GCA_965662685.1 Pseudohongiellaceae bacterium
TATAAAAAACCGCGCACTTTACCACAACGCTGAACACAAACAAAGGGACTTGGGGGGGAATTGAAAGGCTTTTGTTAATAGCTCGAATGAAAAATATAACTGATTGAAAATATTGCTATTTTTTTGGCCTCGCAGATGAAGGCTTAAAGATCTTTTTGAGCCTGGCAGCGGCGACTGATTTTGACTTAGCCTGGTCCCGCGCAGCACTGAATCGTTTCTGGAGATTTGAGGCTTTTGCTTCTCGACGGGCCTCCCTGAGCGCATCAGCTTTGGCGCCCGCCTGTTTCAGCTCGATGACGCTACCAGCGCTTGCCTTGCTATCAGTATCAGGAGCTTGTGGGTGTTTCCGACTCAACTTGAAATATCCGGGGAAGATTAGATCTGCAACTTCAGATCAGGGTTCGCTCATGAGGGATTCAGCCTGATTGCCAAGACTTTCCAGTTCCTGTGCCAGGGCTTCCAGTCGCGCTGTTGCCAATGGTTCCAGGGGCTCGCCACTAACCGGATCAGTATTATTATATTTTTCTTCTTCAGTCATAAGAGCTTCAGTGAGTAGCTCTGCTGCTGCCACAGCCTGACGCAATACCGCATTGGCTGACTCCAGATTTTCTGTTTCACCTTCGTTGGCCGCAATTCGCGCGCGCAGATCATCAATTCGGGCCTGCTGGGCAGCCACAATTCTGGCCTGTTCCGCCGCACGCCGTGCTGCCAGTTCCCGCTGCCTTTGCGCTTCGGCGCGTGCAGCTTCTTCGGCAGCCACTCTTTCCCGCTCTGCTTGCATTTGCGCTTCCCTTTCAGCCGCTTCAGCCAAACGTTCGGCTTCCCGGGCCTCGGCCAGACGGCGTTCCTCTGCGGCCTGCTGGCTGGCTTCTTGCTGCTGTTCCTGGGTTTGACCGGGTGCAGCAGTAGCAGTATTGGATGATCCTGGCGTATACACAATCTGTGAACCCGTGCTACTGCATGAGGCAAGAAACAGGATAGTGACAACTGTCATGCCGGCCCTGGAGAGCATTGGCATAATTTTTTCCTCGCAAAACACAGTATTTTTCATAGCAATCTCTACCATTCAGTCCGTTTTTAAAGGTTATTTGTCCGCAATTTATCCGCTATGACACACCGATAAATTGGCAATTATTTGTCATTGTAATAATACTTTTGCGCCATTCCAGAGCCTTCTTGCCAGCGTATAATCGCTGTATTTCTGGCTATGACCCAATGATTGCGCCATGATAACGCAAATTGATGAATTTAAGGAATCTCACATTTAATACAGTGTGAGCTAACACTCGACTTTCCATGAAAATATTCGATAGTTTTTTTGGTAGCGTGTTTCTGTGCATCAGTAGCCTGCCGCTTATTTTAATACTGCTGATGTTTGCCCGGGAACCCGCTGTGGCGCCAAACCCGCCGCTGGATCTGGCCCAGGTTAACCGGATTCAGCAGTTGCTGATTGACAATGATCCACGCCAGCTGCTTGCCAGCGACTATCAGGAAGTACGCCTGACTGAAGATGAGCTGAATGCGCTGATTACCTACCTGCGAAACAGTAATCCAACGCTGTCAGGCTTGAATATAAGCGCTGAACTGGCAGACAACGCTGCTATCGTCTC
>CBFIIQ010000037.1:1776-2407 GCA_965662685.1 Pseudohongiellaceae bacterium
GGCAATGATGAAAATTACCAGCTGCTTAGCTCCTTCCTGGCCTCTCTCCATTTTCAGTCCATTACCGAAGAGCGCATGGTGATCATGCTTGACTGGCAGGAAGAAAATCGTCGTTTGCTTGAAGATCAGGCCCGACAGGTTTTTGTCAGCGCCAGAGAAGCTGAACGAATGTTGTTTTTTCAGTCAAAACTGGCTGATATCACCGCAAACCTGCCAGCTGAACTAAAGTCGGTGGAGCTAAATGACCTGTTACGTCCCTTATTCATCTTTGCCAGTCTCAATTCAGCGGGCGGTGCCAGCGCCATTGCAGAAAATCGTGCGATTTTTATTGTCCTTAGTGCTTATCTGACTGAGCTGGAACTGGCCCAGCTAATAGGCGATGAAGCCACCATAGCATCCCCCAGAAAACTGGATGTGGTTATCCAAAGGCGGGAAGATCTGGCCAGACATATAGTCAGTTCCGCGGCGATCGCTGCTTCTGCCGGCGCCACCATGGCTGAACTGCTTTCCGTATACAAGGAAGTGCATGATTCCCGCTACCGAACAGGTTTCAGTTTTACCGACATTGCCGCAAATCTGTCCGGCTCCTTGCTTGGTAGCTTATCCAGTCGCTCTGAAAGCGATGCACTCA
>CBFIIQ010000037.1:2762-4075 GCA_965662685.1 Pseudohongiellaceae bacterium
CGAATGGATGCAATGCAGCAGCAAAACATGGCACAGTCGACCCTGCGTAATGTCGAAAACCGCTTGCGCCGTGTCAATCGTGCACTGGCAAAAATAGAGTCTGGTGACTTCGGTTATTGTGATGAATGCGGCGAAGTCATTGAGCTTGCCAGGCTTGAAGTTCAGCCGGAAGCGCCCTGTTGTTTTGCTTGTCAAAGCAAGCAGGAGTATCATCCGCAGTCCTGATTTTCAGGGCTGAAATTCTCAATATAGTCATTATCAAAGCAGAACCAGGCATCATGAAAAAGAAAAACTTTACCAGCACTGCCTTGCATTCCGACAGGGAAGGCAAACCGGAACACGGTGTACTGCACAAGCCGATTCATACCTCGGTTGCTTTTGCCTATGAGGATGCCCGGGAACTGGCAGAAGTGTTTCAGAAGAAAAAGTTTGGCTACGCTTACGGGCGCCAGAATAATCCAACTATTGAAGCCCTGGCCCAAAAAATCACCAAAATGGAACACGGGCTGGCCAGCGTACTGTTTGCTACCGGCATGGCTGCTATTGGATCATGCCTGCTGGCACTGCTGCGCCAGGGTGATCACATCGTGTCCAGTACCTACCTGTTTGGCAATACCAACTCCCTTTTCAATACCTTCCGGGAACTCGGTGTAGAAGTCAGTTTTGTAGATGCCACTGATACTAACAATGTCGCCGCTGCAATCCAGGATAATACCCGACTGGTATTTGTGGAAACTGTTGCCAACCCGGTTACCCAGGTTGCTGATCTGGAAGGCATTGGTACCCTCTGTGATGAAAGAAATCTGATTTATTTTGTCGATAACACCATGACCTCTCCCTGGCTCTTTTCACCGGTGACGGTTCAGGCCAGTCTGGTGATCAACTCACTGACCAAATATATCGGTGGTCATGGCAATGCGCTGGGCGGCAGTGTCACGGATACAGGACTGTTTGACTGGTCCACCTATAGCAATATTTATGACAATTACAAAAAAGGTGACCCGGCAAACTGGGGCTTGAACCAGATTCGTGCCAAGGGACTACGTGATTTTGGCGCGTCTCTGGGACCCGAAGCCGCCCATCACCTTTCTGCTGGTAGCGATACGCTGGGGCTGCGTATGGATAAATCCTGTCACAACGCCATGGCTATTGCCGAGTTTTGTGACGCTCATCCAAAAGTGCGAAAGGTATCCTATCCCGGTTTAAAGGATCATCCACAGCATGAGCGTGCGAAAAAGCTTTTCAAACACTTTGGCGCCATTTTGAGCATAGAGCTGGATGATTCATTGGACTGTTTTGATTTTCTTAATGCG
>CBFIIQ010000037.1:4174-32532 GCA_965662685.1 Pseudohongiellaceae bacterium
GGCGATAACCGCACTTTGGGCATACCTGTTGCTCACACGATTTTTTTTGAAATGGGGCCAGAAAGACGCGCGTCCATGGGCGTTGCAGATTCAATGGTTCGCTTTTCAATAGGCATCGAAGATACCGAGGACCTGCTGGCTGATTTCGAGCAAGCGCTTTCGCTTTAGCATAGTACTGAATAGTAGCGGGTGGATACTGAGAAGTTACGTCACCGGCACGGCTGGCCAATGTCGACTGAGTCATCAGCAAAGCAGTTATTTATCATGCCAATAAGCCTATGTCATATCGATGAAATTCCTGATGGGGGTGCCAGAGGATTTTCCCTGCCCCAGGGAAATGTATTCGCAGTAAAAAAACGTCAGGAACTATATATTTACCTGAATCGTTGTCCTCACCTCGGAATTCCTCTGGAGTGGGAGCCACATGCTTTTCTGGACACAGAAGGCCAATTTATCAAATGCGCTAACCATGGTGCCTTCTTTGTCCCTGAAAGTGGTGAATGCATTCTAGGGCCCTGCCTTGGTGACTCGCTCTGGTCCATCGACTACAAACTCGTGAACGACGTGATTACTATTGCCGAGGAAGAATTACCGGCACTTCCCGCACCAGTCTGATCTCACGGGCATTGATAGAGGCCTGCCATGCCATCAGTTCGACGCCCGCTGCCGCCGCTTCAATTAGCGTATTGCCGTACTCAGGATCGATTTCCATGGCGGGCTCTACCCTTTCAATCCCGGTGTGCTGTACACAAAAAAACAATACTGCGCGATCACCCTGATTCGCAATATGTGTCAACTCGCGTAAATGTTTGGTACCCCGTGTGGAAACTGCATCAGGAAACAGACCGCGCCCCGCGCCCATGGCAAGGGTGACGTTTTTGACTTCTATATAACAGTCACGACTGCTATCTGCAGGATTGTCCTGCAATAAAAAGTCTATGCGGCTATTTTCATTACCATATTTTACTTCGCTGCGTAATGACTGATAGCCGTCAAGAGCAGGAACCAGCCTTTCCTCAATAGCTTCTCTTACCAGGTGATTCGCTCTGCCGGTATTGATACCTGCCAGTTTTTTTTCACTCACTTCCACTATTTCAAAGGTATGGGGATACTTCCTTTTTTCATTGTCAGAGGTGGAATACCAGATCCTGCTGCCTGGATTGGCACAGTTGAGCATGGATCCGGTATTTGGGCAGTGGATAGTTATACTGGAACCATCCGGTAGTTCTATATCCGCCAGGAATCGTTTGTAACGCCTAATCAGTTTTGCTGGCTGCAGGGTTGGTGCAAATTTCACAATAAACAGGGTCCTTTTGAACCATACAGGTGCAAATTCCCCGGCGGCTCACAATTAACGTTATTTTTATGGAACTGGAATTAATTATCTGGTAGCGTAGCGTGCCTCGCAAAACAGCGAGTCTTTTTAAGCATGTTTTTTTTAAATTTTTAAGTGTATTTAGATTAATTTTTGAGACCTGCTATGGCAACAAAAAAATCACCCACTAAAGCTAAAACCAAAGCCAAGGCTGCTCCTAAGAAAAAGGTTGCAAGTAAGGCTAAAGTTGCAGTTAAAACCAAGGTAGCTGCAAAGAAAAAGGCTGCACCTAAAACCAAGGCTGCTGCAAAGAAAAAAGCTGCGCCGAAGGCCAAGGCTGCACCTAAAGCCAAAACCAAAGCCAAGACTACAGCAAAATCTGTAGCGAAGCCTAAAGTACAGTCAAAAGCCCAGCCAAAAGTACAGAAGAAAGCCCAGGCCAAAGTTCCTGCAAAAAAGAAATCGGCTAGAAAGGCTAAAACCGCACCGCAACCAACTAACAATCAGGCGCAGTCAATGCAGTCAAAAGAATTTACTCCTTACGATATGAAACGTGGTGAGGAGTATATGAATGATCAGCAAAAAGAACATTTCAAAAATATACTGTTCGGCTGGCGCAATAAATTAATGGAAGAAGTCGATCGCACCGTGCATCACATGCAGGATGAAGCCGCTAATCCTCCAGATCCGGCGGACCGTGCAACGCTGGAAGAAGAATTCAGCATTGAGCTGCGAACACGTGACCGGGAACGCAGACTGATCAAGAAAATTGACAGCACTATAGAAATGATCGCCAACGATGAATATGGCTGGTGTGATTCCTGTGGCGTGGAAATTGGTATTCGCCGTCTCGAAGCCAGGCCAACAGCCAACAAATGCATTGATTGTAAAACGCTGGATGAAATCAAGGAAAGACAACTGGGCGCCTGATACCCGGTTGCAAAATAATGGATGTAGAGATGTAGAACAGGGGCCGTCATGCCCCTGTTCTGATCAATAAATTATCCTGCCCCGATCCTGATACAAGTGCTTAAGCAGGATTTATCCGATGTCTACAGCTACTGACCACCCTGGCTCCTCTACTAATTCCCAATCCGGTTTTAACAAAAAATCTGAAGCTCCCTACATCGGACGTTTTGCGCCTTCACCCAGCGGTCCTCTCCATATGGGCTCCTTGATTGCTGCCATGGCATCCTGGTTTGATGCCCGAAAAGCCAAAGGTAAATGGCTGCTGAGAATGGAGGACCTCGATCCTCCCAGGGAAACCCGGGAAGCAGCTGACCAGATTCTTTCAGCCCTGGATAAAATTGGCCTGCATTGGGATGAGCAGGTGTTATATCAGAGCAAGCGCCATGAAGCCTACGAGGATGCCATCAATACCTTGAAAAAGCAGCACATGGTCTTCGCTTGTGACTGTTCACGTCAGCAAATTCAGGAATCAGGTGGCATCTACCCGGGCACCTGCCGTCAGCGCTATTTGCCAGATGGCCCCGGGACAGCCATACGTCTGGCGGTTAATGATGAAAGCACCAGTTTTACTGACCGTATCCAGGGCGATCAGACTCAGCATCTGAAACAGCAGGTGGGTGATTTTGTAATCAGGCGAAAGGATGGCTTATTTGCCTATCAACTGGCTGTTGTCATCGATGACAGCTTTCAGAACATCAGCCATATAGTGCGTGGCATCGACCTGATGGATTCCACGCCACGTCAAATTTACCTACAACAGGTACTTGGTCACTCACTGCCAGGCCTTGATTCCAACCTTCACCCCAGCTATGCCCATATTCCGGTTATCGTGAATGATCTCGGTCAGAAATTGAGCAAACAACATATGGCCAGGCCCATTGATCCAGCTAATGCCGGATCATTGCTGTTTGATGGCCTGTGCTACCTGAAACAGGAACCCGATGCTGCCTTAAAAACTGCCAACTGTGAAGAAATACTGGGCTGGGGAGTTGACCACTGGACACCGGACAAGCTCTCCAGCACCCGGACCTTGAAGGAATTCTCTGCCCCCTGAATATCAGGAGTCAATCGCCTCCTGGCAGAAATGTCACTATAGGTAGCAAGCTAACATCACGCCAGATCCCCATAAAAACATGGCCAGAATTAAGAATGAGCATTTTCTGAGTAGAAAAGAAACATGGTTTTTTGTTACTTCACCCTGCTATTATAAATAAATCCCTTGAATTGGTGAGTCTCTGGATACGCCTGTCCAGTGGCTCCTACTCGGCAAATTCAGCTATGTATCACATACTGATTATTGAAGACGACAATGTAATTTGCGACTCCCTGAGGCGCCTGCTTGAACGTAACAATTACAAAGTCAGCCAGGCGCACAGCGTGGATGATGCGGTCAGTAATTTTGATCTGGATGCACTGGATATCATTATCTGCAACCTGCGTTTACCGGGCAAACCTGGAACCACCCTTATCCGCATGACCCCTACTCCGGTCCTGGTATTGACAAAATATGCCAGTCAACGAACCGAAATCGATTCGCTGGAAGTCTGCGCCGTTGATTATCTTTCCCTGCCGCTCAATCACGAAGAAATTCTTGGCGCGATTGAGCGCGTACTCAATGAAAACCTGAAAGAGAAAAAACGCGCCTGTCTTAATCTAAGGGAAAGCGAAAAACCTGTTGCCGGGATGACCGGTAAATGTCCAGCAATGGCAGAGATGTTTCGTCGTATAAGAAAAATTGCACCAACCAATTCCCCGGTGTTGATTCGCGGAGAATCAGGTACCGGCAAGGAACTGGTCGCACGAGCGTTGCACGAAGGCAGTGAGCGCAAGGATGGAAAACTGATTAGCCTCAATTGTGCGGCCATTTCACAAAACCTGATTGAATCAGAATTATTTGGCCATGAAAAAGATGCATTTCCTGGTGCCACTTCTAATCGTACCGGCCTGGTGGAAATGGCAAATAACGGCACTCTGTTTCTGGATGAGATAGGAGAACTATCCCTTGATGCCCAGGCCCGCCTGGTGCGGGTATTGGAAGAACAGGAAATTCGGAAGGTGGGTTCGGTACAATCGCTGATGGTAGATATCAGGTTGATTGCTGCCACTCAGGGGGATCTCAACCAGCTGGTCAAGGAAGGTCGTTTTCGGGAGGACCTTTTTTATCGGATTAACGTGATGCCTCTGCAAATTCCCCCATTGCGCGAACGCGGTATCGATATCATCGAGCTGGCTGACAAAAAGCTGAAGTTATGTTGCGAACGCCTGGGCCTGCCGCAAAAGGTTTTAAGCGCTAATGCTATTCAGGTAATAACAACCTATGCCTGGCCTGGAAATGTCCGTGAACTTGAGAATGCCATCGAACGCGCTGTCATCATGACCGAAGGCGATGAAATCCCTATGGAACTGCTGGGACTCGAAGTCGAGCTGGTAAAATTTGATTCCATGACACCGGCACCTATTACAGAACCTGAGCTTGATAATCAGAATACTGATTTTTCTCCAGGCATTGATGACATTGCACCGGAAGATTTGTCCCTAAAAGAGTATTTTCAGCGCTTTGTGCTGGAACACCAAAACAATCTAAACGAAACCGAACTGGCCAAAAAACTCGGCATCAGCCGTAAATGCCTCTGGGAACGCCGTCAACGCTTTAACATTCCGCGTAAAAAGAAAAAATAGTCTCAAGTCTCAAGCAGGCGACCAAAGGTCGCCCCGTCGGATGCGTCCCTGCGGTCCTTATCCGGCCTGCAATACCAGCACCAAATCTTCAGCGCCGTTCTCAAAACATTAAGCAAATTCCAAGCCTGATAGCAAAACCACCAGCCATCCTCTTGCATCTTGCATCTTGCATCCTGTCCCCTGTCTCCTGCATCCAAATCAAATCGGATACGTCCCTGCGGTCCTTACCCGGCCTACAGCAAACCATTGAAACCTGAAAGAGTGGTTGCTTGTCTCTTGTCTCTTGACTCTTGCCTCTTGTCTCTACCTTTCCCCGCCACCTACCTGCATCGCCCCCCTTTATCCTTTATCTTTTCTCCTGAGACTTGTGACTTCCCACAAGGCCTTTGGTCTAATCAAAATATCTGCTTACCCGCCGGCAACCATCTGTGTAAAATGGTCAAATCAATTAAAAATAAGATATGAAAAAATTTGAGTAGCGACAGTCCTTCCACAGATAACATGACGCCAACGATAATCACCCGGGATCAACATTGTATTTCCCGCAAAAATATCAGTTCCGGTTGTCTTAAAGTGCTTTATACATTGAATGATGCTGGTTATCAGGCGTTCATTGTCGGGGGCGCCGTACGCGATCTTCTGTTAGGCAAACAACCCAAAGATTTTGATGTAGCCACCGATGCCACACCGGAGCAGGTAAAAGCCGAATTCCGCAATGCCCGCATTATTGGCAGACGTTTTCGCATTGTCCATGTCATCATGGGGCGGGAAATCATTGAAGTCTCAACCTTCCGTGCCGGCAATACTGACAGTGTTGAAATCCAGGGAGAAAAACTCGCACGTAGCGTCAAGCACATTGATTCTGCCCATTCCAATAGTGGCATGATTCTTCGTGATAATGTTTATGGCACGCTGGAACAGGATGTCATGCGTCGAGACTTTACCGTGAATTCACTTTATTACACGGTCAGGAAGTTTGTCGTACATGATTATGTCAATGGTGTAGCTGACCTGAACAATCGTCAGCTGCGAATGATTGGCGACCCCGAACAGCGTTACCGGGAAGACCCGGTTCGCATTCTCAGAGCCATTCGCCTTTCATCGAAGCTGGGCTTCAATATTGAAGAACAAACTGCGGCGCCAATTAAGCCTCTGGCACAATTACTTGACTCCATTCCCGCGGCACGCCTGTTTGACGAAATCCTTAAGATGTTTTTTGCCGGCTCATCCTTGCAGGTATTCAATAGTTTGCAGGAATACGATGTCTTCAAACACCTGTTTCCAGAAACGGCAACAGAATTAAAGCACAACGAAATGGCAAACAAGCTTTTGCGTCTGGCATTTACCAGCACTGACCAGCGTATCAATGACCTGAAAAGTGTAACCCCGGCATTCCTCCTGGCTGCTATCCTTTGGCCGGCACTACAAAAAATTTACAAGCAAAATCTGAACCGCAAAATGCCGCCCATGGTGGCTATGCATCAGGCTGCCCAATCGGTGGTGAGTGAGCAGGTGAATCACATATCCATTCCCAAGCGCTTCAGCATTCCGATGCGGGAAATTTGGGAGTTTCAGCTTAGGTTGCCAAGATTGAATCGCGCCAATACCACTATTACGCACAAACGCTTTCGTGCTGCCTATGACTTTGTTTTACTGAGAGAACAGTCTGGAGAGGATCTGCAGGGGCTTGGAAAATGGTGGACCGAATACCAGGAAGCCGATTTGGAACAGCGGGAAAAACTGCTGGCACCAGTAAAGAGAGGACGGCGGCATTCAAAATCACGCAAGCGCAGAGTAAAATCAGCAGAAAACTAATTTCAGGAACCTCTGATTAATTATGAACAGTCAGAATCGAAGGCTAATCGGGCAACCCAGTCGTTCAAGCGGTAAATAAGTGTCACAAGAAATAAGTCATTCAAGCTCCATTCCACGCTATATCGCTATTGAAGGTCCAATTGGCGTTGGTAAGACCAGTCTCGCCAAGCGTCTTGCTGAAAGTTTTAACTACGAAATTCTGCTGGAAAAAAGCGAGGAAAACCCCTTCCTTGATCGCTTTTATAACGACCCAAAACAAATGGCTCTGGCCACCCAGTTGTTTTTTCTTTTTCAGCGCGCACAGCAGCTACAGGAACTGCGCCAGGATGATATGTTTGAACCGGTCAGGGTGGCTGATTTTCTGATGGAAAAAGACCGGCTTTTTGCCAGGCAAAATCTGGATAATGATGAATTTGCACTCTATGAGAAAGTATATGATCACCTCACCATTGATGCGCCAAAGCCCGACCTGGTAATTTACCTGCAAGCCCCGGTTAATGTATTAACAGAACGTATCCAGAAACGCGGCATTCCTGCCGAACAGTTAATTGAACAGCACTATCTTGAAAACCTGATTGATGCATATACCAATTTTTTCCACTACTATGACAGCAGCACTCTGTTGGTGGTCAATAGTTCAGAAATAGATCTGGTTAACAGTGATGAAGATTATGAACAGTTGCTGGACTATATTGTCACTACAAGAAAAGGCAGCCGGAATTATTTCAATCCAAGACCCACACTGCTTTAATAAACGCCAATATCAAAAATAAATTAATAAAAAAAAATCTTCAAAAGCAGGAACCGCGGGAAATTGAAAAAAGTCACTGTCAATACACTTCATAACATGAAAAAAGACGGCGAAAAGTTTGCCTGTCTTACCTGTTATGATGCGCTATTTGCAGCACTCTTTGCCGAGGCCGGCGTGGAAGTGATTTTAGTGGGAGATTCCCTGGGTATGGTTATCCAGGGGCATGACAGCACTCTGCCAGTTACCATGGATGATGTGATATATCACATGCAATGTGTACAGCGCGGCAGCGAGGGATCATTACTGATTGCGGACCTGCCATTTATGTCCTATGCCTCCGAAACGCAGACCCTGGAAAATGCCGCACGACTGATGCGTGCCGGCGCCCACATGGTCAAACTGGAAGGTGGTGCATGGATAGCAGAATCCACACGTCTGTTGGCAGAGAGAGGAATCCCGGTTTGTTCCCACATGGGACTGACACCGCAATCTGTTAATCGAATTGGCGGCTTTCTGGTTCAGGGTCGCAATCCCGAACAGGCAGAATCCATGATTGAAGAAGCCAAATTACTGGAAGCCTCAGGGGCAAGTTGCCTGTTGCTGGAGACAGTCCCGGAAACCCTGGCTAAAACCATTACCGATAGCCTCAGCATACCCGTAATAGGTATTGGTGCCGGATGTGATGTAGACGGACAAATTATGGTTCTGCATGACGTTCTGGGCATTTCTCCGATTACACCGAAATTCGTGAAAAATTTTCTGGCAGAATCAAAGAACGGCATTCCCGGGGCTATTGCTGCCTACGTAGAGGCTGTAAAAAATGGCACTTTTCCCGGCCCAGAACACTCCTACGACTAGATCTTCCTTGCCATGAAGATATTTAAAAAACGCTATGACCTGCAACTCGTGCTGTCTGAATACCGACAATCGGGACAGACTATAGGCCTGGTTCCGACCATGGGCAATCTGCATGAAGGTCACCTGACACTGGTAGATGCAGCTCGCCAGCAATGTCAGTTTGTCGTGGCGACAATCTTTGTTAATCCCCTTCAGTTCGGCCCCACGGAAGATCTGGATAAATACCCAAGAACGCTCGATGCTGATATCAAACTACTTGAGTCGAGGCACTGCGACTGCCTTTTTGTACCTTCCGTTTCAGAAATGTACCCTAACGGCCTGCAAGACCAGACCTTGATTACAGTACCCGGAATTTCAGAAGGTCATTGCGGTGGTAGCCGACCCGGGCATTTTAGTGGTGTCTCTACGGTGGTATGCAAGCTGTTCAATCTAATCCAACCGGACATGGCTTTTTTTGGTGAAAAAGATTACCAGCAACTCCAGGTAATCAAAAAAATGACAAGCGACCTGTGCCTGCCACTGGAAATTATAGGCGTACCTACGGTCAGGATGCCTGATGGATTGGCCTTGAGCTCGCGCAATAATTATTTGAATGAAGAGCAAAAACGAAACGCTGCCAGTCTCCAGCAAAGTCTGCAGGCCACAAGAGAAAAGTTACTGCAGGGTGAATCAAATAAGGCGACACTGCAGCGCGAAGCCAGGGATTTTTTAAGAAGTTGCGGTCTGAAAGTGGATTATTTCAATATCAGCCATGCCCAATCATTGGAGCCTGCCAGCGATTCTGATACTGATCTGGTGATTCTGGCCGCTGCCTGGATCGGCAAAACAAGACTCATCGACAATATCAGGGTTCAGCTTAATAAATAACGTCCTTTATTTATTGCCACCCCTGCAATACTATTACGCCCCCCCTTCATACATACTCTGTAAGAAATCAGGAAATTGGTAATTTTATGAAAATAGGCATCCTTTCAAGGAATCGCAATCTGTATTCAACAAACCGTCTGGTAGAGGCCGCCAGGGAACGTGGCCATGAGGTGCGAGTCATTGATGTGCTCAAATGCTATATGAATATTACCGCCAACGACCCCACAGTATTCTACCAGCGCAACGCCGAAACAGTTGAGGCCCTTGAGTTCGATGCAGTAATCCCGCGCATAGGTGCCAGCATTACTTCTTATGGCTGCGCCGTGTTACGACAATTTGAAGTGGGCCATGTCTATTCCATTAATGAATCCATCGCCATTACCAGATCAAGAGATAAATTGCGCGCTCACCAATTATTGGCACGTAAAAGGATTGGCCAGCCAGTAACCAGCTATGCGCATTCGGTAAAAGCAACCAACAACCTGATCGACTCGGTCGGTGGCGCTCCGCTAATCGTCAAGCTCACCGAAAGTACCCATGGTAATGGGGTATTACTGGCAGAAACCAAAAAAGCCGCAGAAGCACTTATTAATGCCTTCCGGGGTATAGGAGAAGATTTCCTGGTGCAGGAATTTATCAAGGAAGCCGGTGGTTCTGATATCCGTTGTTTTGTAGTGGGCACTAAAGTCATCGCAGCCATGCAACGCAGTGCCGGCAAAGGCGAATATCGCTCCAACCTGCATCGCGGAGGCACCGCTGAAGTTATAAAGCTGACGCCTGAAGAACGCCGACTGGCGGTCAAGGCCGCCCAGGTAATGGGACTGGACCTGGCAGGAGTGGATATACTGCGTTCAGCCCATGGTCCTCTGGTTATCGAAGTGAATTCCTCCCCAGGCCTGGAAGGTATCGAAACTGCTACCGGAAAAAATGTTGCCAACAGTATCATTGAATATATAGAAAAAGATTCCCAGACCGGTCCCAACAAACCAAAGGGCAAGGGCTAGAGCAGCAGGTTGACTGTGGTAAATAAACGAGTTTCAAAATTGACGGTGGGCGCTCTGGAATTATGTGCCCTTCCCGAATTGGGCATTAAAAATCTCAATATCAGGGTTGATAGTGGTGCCGCCACATCATCGCTGCATGTGGACAATATTGAAGAATTTGCACGTAATGGTAAAAACTGGGTAAGTTTTGATCTGCACCCTGACATTCACAATGTTGCAAAAGTCACTCATACCACGGTTCGAATCAAAGGCCGCAAGAAAGTAAAAAGCTCTTCTGCCGATACTGAAAAGCGCGTTGTCATCACCACCCCGATCCAGCTCGGCGGACGCGAATGGCCGATCAAACTGACCCTTACCGATCGCTCGGAAATGACTTATCTGATGTTGCTGGGCAGGGAAGCCATGGTCGGCAGAATAATTGTCGACCCTGAATTTGATTATCTGCTCTCCTCAGCAGAGAGTGACGAAGCGGATCTCGATGAATATCACGAGGAAGAATAAGCTTTCTGTCGTCATTGACTACCCTGGTTTGATCAAGCTACCTGTTTTTTGGGATAATCCCCCGCCTCTGGCAGTGGCAACCGCTTCCATGTCGACATTGTTGGATTAAAAATAACCAGTAAAGTAGAAACAAGGGTAAAAATATTGCATACACTGATGTTGAAAGCCAAGCTTCACAAGGCCTGTGTCACTCATGCCGAACTTGATTATGAAGGCTCATGTGCCATAGACGGTAATCTTTTGGATAATGCCGGGATACGCGAGTTTGAGCAAATCCAGATATATAACATCAGTAATGGTGAACGCTTCACTACCTATGCCATTCGCGCTGAAGCGGCTTCCGGTATCATTTCGGTAAATGGTGCTGCTGCCCATAAGGCTGCTGTTGGAGACAGAGTAATCATCTGTGCCTATGCCGGTTACACAGAAGCCGAGTTACTAAACCACCAGCCAAAACTGGTTTATCTTGATAAGATTAACAATATTATTCGAGCCAGCAACACCATCCCGGTACAGGTCGCCTGATATTCGTGAAAAGGCGTCTGTATAGACATTAAAAAAGAATCGAGGTGTCACCGTGTCAGATATTAAAGTTTATCCCGTTCCTGAAAGTTTAAAATCCTCTGCCCTCATCAATAAAGAACAATACGAAGCCATGTACAAGGCTTCCATCGATACTCCCGATACTTTCTGGGCACAACAGGCCACAGATTTCCTCGACTGGACAAGTCCGTTTACCAAGGTCAGCAATTGCGATATGGCGAAAGGTGATATCCAGTGGTTTCTGGACGGAAAACTCAATGTCAGCACCAATTGTATTGACCGCCACCTGCCAGCCCGGGCAGACCAGGTAGCCATCCTTTGGGAAGGCGATGAGCCCGGCCTGGATCGCAAAATAACTTATCAGGAATTACATGATCAGGTTTGCCAATTGGCAAACGTGCTGAAACAACGCGGCGTCAAGAAAGGTGACCGCGTCTGCATCTATATGCCAATGATTCCTGAAGCAGCTTTTGCCATGCTGGCTTGTGCCCGCATTGGTGCTGTGCATTCCGTGGTGTTTGGCGGTTTTTCGCCGGATTCCCTGAAAGACAGGATTCTCGATTCCGATTGTCAGACCGTTATTACCTCGGATGAAAGTGCCCGCGGTGGCCGTTTGTTCCCGCTAAAAGCCAACGCCGACGTTGCAGTAAAACAATGCCCCAATGTGCACACTGTGCTGGTGGTAAAACGCACAGGTGGTGATATCGATTGGGTGGAAGGTCGGGATATCTGGTATGACGAAGCCATTGCCAGTGCCGAAAAAACCTGTACAGCGGAAACCATGGACAGCGAAGACCCCCTGTTCATACTTTACACTTCCGGTTCAACCGGCAAACCCAAGGGCGTGATGCATACCACTGCCGGTTATCTGCTGATGGCAGCCATGACCCACAAATATGTATTTGATTACCATGACGGTGATATTTACTGGTGTGCTGCCGATGTAGGCTGGGTTACCGGGCATACTTATATCGTATACGGCCCTCTATGCAATGCTGCCACCACGCTTATGTTTGAAGGCGTTCCCACGTATCCGGATTATTCGCGCTTCTGGCAGATCATTGATAAATACCAGGTGAATTCCTTCTACACGGCACCCACGGCTATCCGTGCGTTGATGGCCCAGGGCAATGATCCTGTTACGGCCACGTCACGAAAATCCCTGAAAGTTCTGGGCACGGTGGGTGAGCCGATTAATCCGGAAGCCTGGGAATGGTATTACCACATTGTCGGTAATGAGCAGTGCCCAATCATGGATACCTGGTGGCAGACCGAGACTGGCGGCCATATGATTACGCCACTTCCCGGCGTCACTGACTTGAAACCGGGTTCAGCGACTTTACCGTTCTTCGGTGTCAAACCGGAACTGGTTGATCCCGACGGCAATATTCTCGAAGGCGCCACCTCCGGCAACCTGGTAATAACCCAGAGCTGGCCAAGCCAGATTCGCACCGTCTATGGCGATCACAAACGCTGCATCGATACTTACTACTCCACATATCCCGGTTATTACTTTACCGGTGACGGCGCCAGACGTGATGAAGATGGCTACTGGTGGATTACCGGACGTGTTGACGATGTCCTCAATGTCTCCGGACACCGTCTCGGTACTGCAGAAATTGAAAGCTCTCTGGTACTGCATGAAGCGGTTGCCGAAGCTGCCGTGGTTGGCTTTCCCCATGACATCAAGGGACAGGCTATCTATGCCTTCGTCAGCCTGATGGTGGGTGTTGAGGAAAGTGATGAATTGATGCAGGAATTACGCGCCTTTGTCGCCAAGGATATCGGCGCTATCGCCAGACCGGATGTCATCCAGTGGGCTCCAGGACTGCCAAAAACACGCTCCGGCAAGATCATGCGCCGGATTTTACGCAAGATTGCTGCTAATGAGATGGATAGCCTCGGTGATATCACAACCCTGGCAGATCCATCGGTAGTTGAGCATCTGGTTGAGAATAGACCTAACAAGTAATATCCAGCGGGCGCTACAAGGTCCCATTTAGATATTGTTTGCGACGCGCTTGCGGAAATTTTTCGATGGCATAACGCAACATGGTGCGAGGCATGTTGTGGTAATGCTGTTTGAGAAATTCCTCTTCTGTTTTCCGGTCACGATTTCCAACCTCACGCAGCATCCAGCCAACCGCCTTGTGAATAAGATCTTCCTTGTCTTTAAATAACAACCGGGCAATTTTCAGCGTCGGAGAGAAATGTTGCTGCCTGATAAAGTGGAAAGTACTCATAATGGCAATGCGTCGCTCCCACAAAATTTCCGAGCGCGCCAATCTTGTCAGTATTGTCTTGTCGCGCCGCATTAGCCAGGGCCCAAGAATAAGATGCGCGGAACAATCCACCAGATCCCAACCATTTGCATAGAGAGTATTTTTTAGATACAAATTTACTATATCACTCCGTGCTTTCTCTTCACCCTGCTTAAACTTTAATACCATAATCAGCAATGCAGTCATGCGGGCTTCATGAAATTTACTTTTTAGTAATTTTTCAACTGCTGTGATTGATAAGTCTATATTGGTTTTTGCCAACTGACGCAATACAGGCATGCGAATACCGAGAAAGAAATCTCCCTCCCCGTACTGCCCTGTTCCGGTCTTGATAAATCGGGATGCCGCAGTTGCATCATTTCTACTTGAGGATTTTTTTAATTGCTTAAGTACATCTGTCGCAGTGATTTCGCAAGTCATTGATAAAAGCGAAACTGCCCGGCTTTATTCGTCATTATTATCATTGCTTTCCCCGGCTACCTCAGCATGCGAAAGGCTCTGTCTGCGCGTAACAAGAAAAAAACTAACGCCTGTCATTACAAATAATGGAATCAGTACGGGATATAAATAATCCGGATGAAAAATAGAGGATCTGTAATCAAATATTTCAAAAGCATAGGCAACGGTAGTTCCTGTCAGGGCAACAATAAATGCCAGCACCACGCCTGCCAGCAAATTCGATGTTTTCATTCTTGCCAACAGACACAGCGGCACAATGATAACCCCGTTGGCAATGGCAGCAACCATATAGCCAAACAGCAGAAGTAATACTTCAAACACAACGGGGATATAGGCGGAATCAGGTCGGTGCATCAACTCCCAGGACAGCGGAATAGTAAGCAAAACTGCAGCTACGCAAGGGCTAAAAAACAATGCTTTTTTCATCTTTTACCTGTTTAAATTATTCCATTCAGTATTACTTTGATACCCAGTAACGCTGCATCTCTATAAACAGGAATGAGGCTGTCCAGGTAATAAGTAAAAGGCCTGTCAGAGACTCCACTCCGGCCAGAAAACGAATACCGCCAAAAGGCTCAATATCCCCATAACCAAGTGTGGTATAGGTGGTAAAGGAAAAATAAATACAATCGGGTAAGGTGATCTCAAAACGCCCTTCCAGATAGCCAAGACCTTCACTTTGATGCATCAATAAATAGCTCGCCCCAAATAACAGAACTTCCATTACATGGGCTAGCAAGGCACCAAACACACCAAGCACCAGACGATAGCGATACTTCAATCTCAGGATGGGCATAAGACGGGTAAGCCGATACAGACACTCGTAATGCAATAACACCACCAGCGCCACAATGAGGATGATAATTGGAAATAAAATCATTCGCTAAAAACTTTCGATCCACGGCTAATCTTTGTCAGCTACATTAACGGATTTATCAATAAAGGCAAAGTGCGGTACCAGAATAAAAAAACCCGGCCTTAGCCGGGTTTTTTTTGTGGAACAGGCAGCCTGTTCAGGAGCCTACTATGCCGCCATTTCTGCGTTCCAGGACAACAGTGGCATCCCTGGGAATTCCCGTGGTGGGATCAGGATGCTGTACATTACAAAATAATGTACTGCGATCTGGTGTCATGGCAATGCCGGTAATTTCGCAACCGGACACTCCTTCAAACAGGCGCTTGATTTCCCCGGTAGAGATATCTGCTACCAGCAACTGATTTTCCAGTCCATCTTTTTGACCACCATCTGTTTCGATAAACAGGCGACCATCAGGATCGGCCCACAGGCCATCCGGATCGGCAAAAGACTCTTCAGTACCATGAGTGTCTTCGGCAAAAACAAAAATGTCCCACTCAAAAGTCAGGCCAGCATGATTGTTACTATCGAACCAGCGAATGATATGACCATCGCTGTTAGGCGCCAAAGGATTCGCTGCGTTGGGCTGCTCCCTTCTGCTGTTATTGGTCAATGTACAGTAGACAAGGCCATTGGGGGCAACCGTAGTCCATTCCGGACGATCCATTGGGGTAGCGCCAACAATATCCGCCGCCATGCGGGCAAAAACCAGCACTTCATCCTGACTATTGAATACCGCTGCAATGGCCGGATTATCAATGGTCAATTCGAGCCAGTCACCGGTTCCATCATCGTTAAAACGGGCGACATAAAGCCTGCCTGAATCCAGTGGACTTTCACCCCGGGAAACCATGGCCTGCCAACTGTCATCGGAAACATATTTATAAATATAGTCAAAACGCTGGTCATCACCCATGTAACCGACGATACGTCCATCCGTAGTTTCAGCCAGGGCGATACCTTCATGTTTGAAGCGACCTAATGCAGTCCTTTTGACCGGCTTGGCGCTTGCGTTAAACGGATCTATTTCCACCATCCAGCCAAAGCGCTTGTCTTCATTGGCATAGTCCGGATTGGCAAGATCAAAGCGTGGGTCAAAAACATGCCAGCCATACCCGAATCCATTTTCAGAAAACCCATAACGATTTTGAGCTTCAGTAGGCGTCCAGCCACCATTGGAACCAAAATAGCCATTAAAGTTTTCTTCACAGGTCAGGTATGTTCCCCAAGGGGTATAGCCATTACCGCAGTTATTGACAGTACCCTGTGGTTCATTGCCGGCAAGATTTTCCAATAAGGGGCTACCAGCAACCGGCCCACTGAATTCGACAGGCGTATTCACATGTATTCGACGAGCCAGTCCGCTTTGATTGACTGACACCCATTTGATGTTTTTACCTGGACGGCGTTTAAGTTCAATCACAGAAACGCCATGGGCATATTGAGAAGCGCGAACCTGATCCAGACTATCAGGAAAACTGCTACCAAAAACAACTTCATTGTTACCAAATTCATGGTTTATACACAAAACACCATGTTGGTTCTGCCGACCTTTACCCATACTAATTGGGAAATACCACATACCGTCGTGACCAATACCTATTGAGTCCTTGCTTCCTGGGAAGAGAGGATCACCAAAAGGTAAAATGACACGCATGTAGTAATCATCAGAAACGCGAGGGTCAATACCATTACCTCCTGCAAGCGGAACAGGATCAAAACCCACTAGACTACTGGCCTGTGCTGTAACCGGAGCCCCTGCCAGGAAGGAAGATACGGCTGCGCCTATACCTCCTGCTAATATCTCGCGGCGGGAGCTATATACATTTAGGATATCTACAAAGGTTCGATTTTGAGAATTATTTGACACATCTTCGTCATGAGGCATCTTGTTTTCCTTTTTAATATAAAGTGTTGGAGATGAAGACTTATAGTCATCTCAAAGCTTAGGAAAAAAAGATTTATTAAAAATTAACTACAGTTAAAACTATGGTAAATATATTTTTAAGAAAATATTAATTGGCAAGAGATTCTTTATATCGACTTTTAATTTGCGGTCTGAGCTTATTGGCGATGGTTACCAAAGACAGCATCACGGGGACTTCCACCAGTACTCCTACAACTGTGGCCAGTGAAGCACCGGAGTCCAGACCAAATAATGAAATAGCGACTGCCACCGCCAACTCGAAAAAATTTGAGGTCGCAATCATACAGGCAGGTGCCGTGATACGATGAGACAACCTGAGTTTATAGGCAATGGCTAGAGTGATAAAAAATATGCCATAGGTCTGTATCAGTAATGGCAATGCAATAAGGCCGATAATGACAGGCTCTTCCAGAATTGTATTAGCCTGCAGGCCAAAAAGAATAACTACAGTGGCCAGCAAACCGGTAATTGACCATGGTTTTATTTTTATCAGGAAATTATCCAGCCTGACATGATCATTTTTTTGGTCAAGAAAACGACGTGTCATTACGCCTGCCACCAATGGCAAAACTACATAAAGACAAACTGACAAGAGCAAGGTCTGCCAGGGAACCGGTATATCAGAAACACCGAGCAGAAAAGCCGCCAGAGGGGCAAAAGCAAAAACCATGATAATGTCATTAACCGACACCTGGACCAGTGTGTAGTTGGGATCACCTTTGGTCAACTGACTCCAGACAAAAACCATAGCGGTACAGGGAGCTACTCCCAGCAATATCATGCCAGCTATATATTCGTTGGCAGTTTGCGGGTCGACCAGATCCACATAAAAAACACGAAAGAATAACCAGGCCACCAGCGTCATGGTAAAAGGCTTCACCAGCCAGTTAATAAAACAGGTAAGAATAATACCCTGGGGCCTGTTGCCTACTTCTTTCAGGGAAGAAAAATCAATTTCAATCATCATTGGATAAATCATTACCCAGATCAGAACCGCAACCACGATATTGACATGGGCAATTTCAAGCGTAGCAATTGAGTTAAAAACAGCGCTGAAATTACTGCCAAGAATGACGCCGGAAATAATTGCCAGGAATACCCATACTGTCAAATAACGTTCAAATAGCTTCATAGCATGTATCCTGTGCCTTTAATCATTCTGCAAGATTTCTTGGCAGGAGAAATATATCCTTAAGCGTTAAACCCTGCTGTAAACTGTCTTTAATTTTTTGAATCCGCGCCACCAGTAAAGCAATAGTCTGATCAAATTCGACACTATTATTTTCATCTCTTTCATTCATACCTGCGCTGGGATCGCGTAAGCCCCAGTGAACCTTGGCGGCATTGCCAAGCCAGAGTGGACATACTTCCTGAACGGCCTGATCACAAACAGTAATAACCACATCAACTTCTGCATCCCCAAACACATCCCAGGATTTACTATGAAGACTGGCAGTTCCTATCTGATGTCTTTCCAGGGCTGCCAGCGTTGCTGGATGCACATGGCCTGCCGGTGCGCTACCAGCACTAACAGCCTGAATCAAACCGGCACCATAATGATTCGCTACCGCTTCAGCAAGAATACTGCGGCAACGATTGTGGGTACAGATAAAGAGAATTTTCAGTGGTTTCATGCTAAAGAATTACATTATGTTATTGACACGATAAATATAAATTCATACTAATCGAAGATTATTAATTTTAAATAAATTTGAAAAACATAGTAAATTAACAATAACTTATTGATTGCTTAATATTTTTTTATACTCAAAAGTCTAAAATTTAAGAAAAAATGAATTCCCTACAATATGAAACAAAAAGCTTGCCATACAATCTGGATTTCCGATATCCACCTGGGCACCAGAGGATGCAAGGCTACTCTTCTCAACGAATTTCTAAAGGCACATCGCTGCGAAAACCTGTTTTTGGTTGGCGATATTATTGATGGCTGGCGAATCTCGACAGCTAAATGGTACTGGCCGACTGAACACAATCGGATAGTCAGACAAGTACTCAGAAAATCTGAAAAGGAAAATACCAATGTCTATTATATTGTCGGCAATCACGACGAGTTCCTGAGGGATTATATCGCTGAGCACAACTTTGAAATGGGAAATATCAAAGTACTGAATGAATACAGTTACGAAACACTTAAAGGCGACAAATTATGGGTTATTCATGGTGATGCCTATGATGGCATTACCCGCCATCACAAGTGGGTCGCCCTGGCTGGTGATGCAGGTTACAACTTTTTATTGTGGTCTAATAACTGGTTCAACTGGTTAAGAAAGGCTTTTAATCTTCCCTATTGGTCATTGTCGAAAGCTATCAAGCATAAGGTCAAAAAAGCTGTAAGCTATATTTTTGAATATGAAAATATAGTCGTCCGTGAAACCGCCAAACGTAAAATGGATGGCGTAGTTTGCGGACATATTCATCACGCAGAAATGAAAACAATCAATGGAATAAAGTATTATAACTGTGGTGACTGGGTAGAGAGCTGCACCGCCATTATTGAAAATGAGGCTGGTGATATTGAAATTGTAAACTGGGCTGAAGTACAGGCGAAACAAAATGCCGTGATATACCTGGAAGAAGAAAAAATAACAGCAAATTCAGTGAAAGATAACAAGAAGAAAAAGACAGCCAACACCAAAAAGAAGCAAAAAGTAGCCTGACCACTATTATCCTTGATAGAAATTTTGCCTGTAAGCCTACAGAGTAATTATTAGCAGAATTACAAGTTAAGACACTTTACAGAGGTTTGTGCCCACAACTCGCTGGATAACTCCTCAATACTCTTACTTTGTTCCTCATTGATCCATTTTGCGATTGCCTTGGCGACATCGGGATATTGAACCTGACAGGCCTTGCCAGGTCTCTCCAGCCATTGAGAGATGGCCTTTAGGGTTATTTCAGAGATCACGGTGGCATAATCAAGCTCAGCCAATGCGCGCGCATTCGACAGCTGTTCTATCTGTCCATGCAGAGGTTTGGTCAGTATCCTTTTTCCCAAAACAAGACTTTCACTGATTAGTTCAAATCCGGAGTTGGTAATCAATGCGTTGGCGGATACCAGGTCATTCTTGAAACCGGTTTTTGAAATAGAGCGAGTGTGAATATTACCCAGATTATAGTCCTCCATTTCCGCAGAATAGATATAAAAATTCCACTGAGGCAAGTCCTTGAATAGCTGAACGAGTTTATCCTGATTCTCAAATGGCAAGTAAACCAGAACCTTGTCTGACACAACTTTTTGCTCAAGACTTACATCCAGCATATCAACAATGGGTGGTAATATAGGTTGATCAAAATGATGCCAGTGCAATCCCAGCTTTATATCTGCCGGTGCAAAATATTTCATGGTCAATTCGGATAATTTATTATTCCCGGCAACAGGCACTGGATAAAAGAATGCATGCTGGTGACCAATCCCCAGGGTTTTTTTGCCTTGCTTTTTGGCTGCCCAGGAAACAACTGGTTCAAAGTCACTGATAATCAAATCATAATTATCCAGACATAACTCCGAAATATCATGCATAAACTGCAACAGATTATTGCCAGCAATGGTATTCAGAACTTCTATTCTTCCGTTACTGGTTGAAAATGTCATACCTCGATACCAGTTATAATCATCACAACACATAATCTGCTCACGAGGCCTGCCACTCATTATCCAGGACACCTGAAACCTTTTCAGTTCTGCGAAAGCTTTATTCATAGCCCCGGCACGGCTGATATGACCATTACCAGTGCCTTGAACACCATAAAGTACTTTTACGGGAGCTTGCGATAGCGATGTGGAATCAGCAATATGGTCTGACATACCTGCAGTAGAGGGTGGGAATTTGGAAAAAGCTGCTTTATCTGGAAAAGTAATCAAGCGTAACTTTCCTCTGAATAATTTGATTAGCACCTTATTGCAAATGAATAAACGAAAAATGAAGAATTATTTAATTTTGAATTAAGAATTTTTTTATAATTTATGAAAATTTGTTTAATATATATTATTTATTCTTCTTAATTTTATAATTCATAATTCTCTAAAAATATTATTCACTTCTATTTATAAAGAGAGAAATCTCATGCGCCTGAATAAACATTAATACTTAAACCGGCTATCACAAATACCACCCTACCTTCCTGACTCTTTCTTGCACAGGATCAGGAAAAATAATCATCGAAGAATTTATCACCATTGGGGCGAATCTATAGCGTGGTCGTATGCCACCTGGAAATTGGATAATGACTGTATTATTAAAACTGGTGGCGCAGATCAACTTGAAAACCTGATTTAAATACGGAGGTAGGACCTGATATCCAGGCATGAATTATAGCTTTTTAGCCAAATCAGATTTACTCTGGAGACTGTATGAAAACCTCAGCTCTTTTTGGATTAATGCTTCTTGGTATCACCTGCCTTTTTTTTATAGCAGTTGATACTGCTGCTCAGGTGCATAAAGTTGAGGCAACCTTACTGCAGCAATTTGATACCTTTGACGCCAGGCAAGGGATAGCCGTTGATACCAGTCATTTTTTTGCCATCAACAACACCCGTATCACCATGCATGACAAAACATCAGGGCAGGCCTCACTGCAGTGGGATAACGAGACCGATGATAGTAACAACCAACTGATTCACCTGGATAGTGGAATGATTATTGACGGCCTGCTTTATGCCGCTCACTCCAATTACCCCAATTCTCCCATGAGCAGCTCCGTAGAAATCTGGAATACTTCAACGTTGGAGCATGTGGACTCCCATAATTTTGGCCCATTACCGGGGTCTCTGACATGGCTGGATTTTCACCAGGGAAACTGGTGGGCCACGCTTGCCAATTATGACGTGATTCAGCCCGGAGAGCAGGAAGCCTACGGAACTACAGCCGCCACCCTGCTGGTGAAAATGGATCGGGATTTTACTATTCTGGAACGCTGGCAGTTTCCTCCCGCGCTACTTGAACGCTTTACACCCATGAGTAATTCCGGAGGTTCCTGGGGTGCAGACGGGTTTCTTTATATTACCGGCCACGATCATCCTGAAGTCTACGTGCTGCGGATTCCTCCACAAGGTAACGAAATCCAATGGCTGGCAACAGTCAGTGTCCCCTGGATTGAAGGTCAGGGCATTGCCTGGGACCGATCTGTGACACAACGCGTTATGTGGGGGCTAACAAGAAGCAAAAACAAAGTAATACGCTTTTCCATTCCCGCAATCAACGGGCTTTGACAGCCTGCGTAATGATTTGGCTATGCACCCATTTCCCTTATACAGGCAAAATTTAGTGATTATTGCTGATCAGGGCTATTACCGATAATGGCATAATCTGTTAGTTTTGCAGCTAGATGAAATACGGAACTGCCGGAATGAAAACCTTAATTCCCCTATACCTCTTTGCACTCGCTTCGTTTAGCATGCACACCATTGCGCAAGAGCAACTGACCCTTACCGTGGAAGTCTCAGGTGCCGGGGCTAATGAGGGGCAGGCTATTTTTGATCTGTTCGACTCCAAAGACAATTTTCTGGACCAGCCTGTGCTTTCACAGACCGTAAAAATTGATAACGAAGGTCGCGCCCGTTTTGTCATTACTGACCTGACTGCTGGCAAGTATGCGTTTTCAGTGATCCACGATGAAGACAGTAATGGTGAATTGAAAACCGGGTTTCTCGGCATCCCCAAGGAGAAAGTCGCTGTTTCCAATAATGTCGTACCCCGTTTCGGCCCTCCGAAATATCGAGACGCGGAATTCGATCTAGGTGACTCAATTACTATGTCAGTCAGTCTGCAAGACCCGGACTAATACCAAGCAAGCTGTTCAGTATCAGACACTACCCCTGAAATTTCCTGAAAAGAGTATTTCTGTATGACCAGAACCTCCATTATTTTTATTATCATCCTGTTCCTGTCAGTTCAGGTAAATGCCGCCGATTATAATGAGGCCTATTCCACTTGCCCGGCGATTTCGGATACGGCCTCACGTCTGGCCTGCTTCGACAGTTATGCCCCCCAGGCCAACCCGGGATTTGAACCCCTGTTTGGTTTTGGTATCGATGGTCTCACCAGTCATGAGCCTAATAAACTACTGGGCCGCACTGATTCACAGGATGATAGCGAGTTCTATATGGATGCCACTTTGTCAGTAAAACACCCGGTACTGAGTCCCGTGGTAGATCAGCTCGCTAAAATTTTTGATATCGATCGGGAAACCAATATCCCGCGCCTTTACCTGGCTTTTACTACCCGTTTTTCCCAATATATTGGCTCACGTCCTTCGGCGCCTGTGGTTGCCAGGCGTTACAATCCTGAGCTTTTTATGCGTGTCTGGCGCGATGGTGTTCATGACCGCACCAATCCCAGTTACTGGGATTTTGGCTATGGCCATGAATCCAATGGGCAACGCATAAGCAACTCCCTGGCATTTCAACAGGCTCTGGAAAATGCACGCGTAGACGGACTGCCTGCACTCTCAGCCCGCGAAGGAATCAGTCGCGGCTGGGACTATCTGTCCATTGACTGGCATAAACAGTGGAATACACCTTTACTGTTTGAGCTGGATGGACGCACCGAAACCCATGTTGAATATCGCCATTATCTCGGCAATGGTTTATTCCAGGGCAAACCGGAAGAATATAATGACTGGGAAGGCGATGGACCGGAAAGCAGACCTCGCAGCAATTACAACGGTCTGATTCTGTCACTGCAATACAATTTGAGAAACACCGAATGCAATGATCTGCTTTGTTTTGAAAAGGTAGAACTGATTAATCAAACCGGCTATGCCAAGCCATTTGAAAACAACACCACTCAGGTAGAACTCACTACCAACTTTGCCGGCCTGCCATTCTACTTGTGGGCCCGCAGTGGTTATAACAGCGACCTGGTGAATTATTACAAATACACCAACAGCTGGGGCGTGGGATTTGAGTTTTACCGCTAGTCCCGATGAGGGCTATTGCAAATCGGGATCAGTAGACCAGGCCCGGCACGTCAATGACAAAACGCTGTAACTGAAACCTGTCTCCCGGTAACTGGACGTCCGGGTCTCCTGGCAGGTATCCCGACTCACTGAGAAGATACGCCACAATGCTGGCATAATCTTCTGAAGCAAGGCCACCGGGATTCTGTGGTGGCATGGCGATGGAGATATCACGATAGATATCCCCAAGGGTAAAGCTGCCCCATTTTGCCTGCAGGCTTTGGCCGGAAAAATTTTCAGCTGTATGACATTGACTGCAATTCTGCGCAAATACCGCTTCTCCGCGGGCAACCTGTGCTGAACTGAAAACCCCAGTGGCTACCGAGCGGGTCGGCACACTGGCTCGTTCTGGTCGCGGCACCTGAGCTGGTGTACGTTCGGGCAAGGCAAATACCCAGATAACCCCTGAACCTTGCGTCACATCAACATCAACCAGTCGCCCCAGGGTACCGGTTTGTGCAGCCAGACCACCGGCAGTAATGGCAATATATTGCTTGCCTTCTATCTCGTAGGAAATAGGTGCGCCGGAAACATCCCCGTTAAGTCTTGTTTGCCATAACAGCCGACCATTCTCGTCATTCAGGGCGAAGAATTGCCGGTCTGCAGTACCACCGAAAACAATACCGCCAGCGGTGGACAGGGCCGATGCTGTCATTGGTGCACCACTTTCTGGTCGCCATACCCATTCCCGGGTACCCGTCTGCGGATCAAAAGCGACAAACTCACCCACATAGTCATAACCCGGTGCCAGGGATGGTGTATAGGTGGTTCCGGTCAAACCAAAGCGACTATGTCTGACTGGTTTAACGACAATGGCATTCATACAGGAGTTGTTGATCCCCAGATAATAGAGACCGGTTTCAGCACTGTAGCTTGGAGCATTGAGGTTGCGCGCACCATGGGGATGCGGACACACCTGAAACACTTTCCCGGAATCCACGTCCTCAGCTTGCGGAACAGTATCCGGGTTATAAATTGGTCTGCCGGTCTTAGTCCATCCGGTAATGGTATTGTCATAAGCAGTACGAAACGCATGGAGAAATTCGCCGGTAGCACGGTCAAGTACAACCGCCCAACCAATCTTGCCATGCTGAATGAGCGCCTTGCGCATGCGACCATCAATCTCCAGATCCACCAGCATGCTTTCATAGGTCGCACGGTCCCAATTATCCTCGGGTACTAACTGGTAATGCCAGCGCAGTTCACCGCTATCCGCATCAATAGCGATGACACTATTGGCATAAAGCGCATCGCCATGCCCTTCCGGTGTAGTGGTCCAGGGGGCAGGCTGGCCTGTAGGCGCGTATACAAGATTGAGCTCAGGATCATAACTGAGGGTGTTCCAGGTAGCCGCACCGGCTGGTGGGTACCCGGTATCCCAGTCCCAGCTTTCAGCCCCCGGATCATCAGGGCCGGGAATGGTATAGAAAGTCCAAAGAATCTCACCGCTTTGTGCATCAAGCGCCTTGAGACTGCCACGGGCTGCGAAATCTCCACCGGACATGCCAAGGAACACTTTGCCATTGGCAATCAATGGCGGATGGGCATGGCCTTCACCATCACGATAATCCGCGGTCTTTGTTTCCCAAAGCTGATCACCGCTGCGGGCATCCAAAGCCACCAGGTAACTGTCCGAGGTACCCCAGTAGATGGTGTCGCCGTAAATAGACACGCCCCGAAAGCGGCGGTTGGCCTCCGACAGGGCTATATCCGCTGGAAAGGTTCGGGTGTGGCTCCACTCCAGCTCACCAGTCACGGCATCCAGCGCCATAATGCGACCCGTCCCTTCACCGATATACATAAGGCCATTGGCAACAATCGGTGTAGCCAGCCAGCGACTGCCGTCACGCATAGAATAGCTCCAGACCATGCGCAGGTCATCTACGTTGCGCCGATTAACATCATCCAGTGGACTGAACCCGGTAACATCATAACTGCGCCGATAATTCATCCAGTCACCCGGCTCTGGAGTATGCAGGCGTTCGTTGGAGATGGATGTCCAGGTAGTTCCTTCCTGAGCAAAAACCAGTATTGGTAATAAGCCTGCAAGAAAGAAAACGATTACTCTGCAATTATTTGCGATCGCCAACATAGGATCCCTTGATAGATTAATGCGTTATAATTTTCATAGTGATTTGTGTATTAGGCCGATATTATAGGGGGAATGCTGAAGAAAAACACAGTATCAACTGGCAAGCCGGTTATGCTTAAACCATTTCTGATTTTTCGAAAATTGATTATTAAATGAAGCATACAGCAAACCCAAGAGTGTAAATAAAAGGATCTTAAATTGCGTCAGGTTATGTATTGCAGTCTAGCTACCGGCTCCCTGAATGATAGAAATCTGTTAGCTTTATTAAGAAAGTCACGAATAAACAATAAAAGAAACCATATCACCGGAGTCCTGGTTTTTTTTAACAATCAGTTTATTCAATGTATCGAAGGTGAGGATTCAGCTATAGAACAGTTGATTTCGAACATCAAGAGTGATGGAAGAAATACAGATTTCACCATATTGATTGACCGACACACAGACCAACGAAACTTCCCCGACTGGTCAATGGGGTATCTGAGATACCAGGAAAAAGAGCTTGCGGAAGAACATCCTTTTTTTGATATCAAGTCAGGACAAGACCTGAGCTTTATCGCAGAGCAGCACAAGCAAATGCATAACTATCTTACTTCGCTATATAAATCGCCTTACTGAGAAACATTAGGAAATATTTACCAGCAAGGCTTATAAAATATTTTAAAAGGAGTACAGATACAGCATAGAAAGTCTCTTCAATAGTCTGTTATAGCAGCCCCCTCTAAAAGCCAAAAAACAATTCAAGACCCAGGAATGCCAAGTTGATTGATATCAATATATGCTCCCCCTATTTAGACTAAAATATCAATTTGGATGAAAATCTACGACCCCGGGAAAAAGAACTAAATGCGTCAGCTTATCTATACTATTCTTGCGACCACCCCACTCTCAGAGAGCGATATTCTAAACCTACTGGAAAAGTCACAATCCAATAATATTAAACACGGTATAATAGGAATTTTGATCTTTTTTTTCGGCCGATTCGTTCAATATATCGAAGGTGAGGATAAGAAAATTGAACAACTTATTCTGAATATTCAAAACGACAAAAGAAATACTCAGTTCGCCATTTTGGAAGACATTGAATCCAACATCAGAAACTTTCCCGATTGGTCAATGGGCTACCAGTTGTATACAGAAATTGAAATCAAGGAAAAATTACCACTTTTTGCCATTAGAAATGAAGAGGATTTTCGGGAAATAAAAAAACATCATAAACAATTACATGACTTTTTAGTTTCGCTCTATGAAGCACCGTAATTCGGTAATAAAGAAATCGGATTATAAAAAATCAATTGAGAAGCATTCGTAGAAAAAAATACCAGCAAAATTTCTCTTATTCATCTTTTTGAAAAATTTAGCACTACAAAAACATACGCCTGAGCAGTCCGTCTTTTTTGTAAAACTGGTGATATGCCGTTGCAATTAGATGCAAGACCACCAATGTTGCCAAGGTCCAGGCGAAAAATGCATGTTTGTCTTCCAGAAACCCGTGAATCTCATCACCCGACATAATCATCGGTACGGGAATAACCCCCAATAATTTTGCATCCAGAGCTTGACTGTAGGTTCCGGCCAGGGCCCAGCCTAATATGGCACAGCAAAGCATAAACCCATACAGAGCCATATGTCCCAGTGCTGCCAGATTGCGCTCCCACTTAAGGGATTCAGCTGGAGGTTGAGGCGCTTGATAAAGCCCACGCCACATCAAGCGCAGGGCTGTAAGCAGTAACAAGGTATAACCAAATGACCCATGCCAGGCATACTGGTTAAAGCGACTTTCCCGAGGCGCAAATTCCGTCATCCACCAGCCATGAATAATCAAAATTAAAACCAAGCCCATGCCTATGCCATGCATAACACGTATAGGGAGTCCCCAAGCATCTGACCTGTTACCAAGCATGTTATATATCCTTTGATCTATTGACTAAAATGAGAGGAAGCTGAATTGGCAGCTTCATTAAGAAAATTGGCTGGGGTGGTAGGATTCGAACCTACGCATGACGGAGTCAGAATTGAATATAGCCTGATTAATATGTTTTAAAACAATATGTCATATTACGCTTATTATAGTGTGTACCTCTTTTTTGTGTAAGCCTTTTTTGTGTAAGCCTTTTTGTGTAAGTGTGGACTGTGAGACTAACCATAGTTACCCTGTTATCGTTATAGCGTATGCCCGACCCAAAGGACACCACACACTGTCATCCCTCATGAACTCATCGTGTACCAACGTGGTAGTAGTTCAAAATGTGGTCATAGTTCAAAACGTGGTAGTAGTTCAATCTGGCAATGCCGGTATTAAGTATCCAATACCTGGGTAACAGCCTCTACAAAAAAGCCCGGCGCACGCATCGGGAAACGCAATGGTAAAAAGATTTAGCCTCCAGTGAAATCAGCTGGGAACGGGGGCAGATCATCCTGACTCCCTCCAATCTTTATTCTTTATTCTTTATTCTTTATTCTTT
>CBFIIQ010000038.1:0-31537 GCA_965662685.1 Pseudohongiellaceae bacterium
CTGATTTTCCATACTCCCTGAGCCAGACCAGCTATGAGCCATTCCACTTTTCTAGCTGACGAGGCCGCTACCATTGCTTATGGTCAGCGCCTTGCGAAAGCTATAAATAGTAAAGGCTTACTAACCCTGAGCGGCAACCTGGGCAGCGGAAAGACTACATTATGCCGCGGCCTAATTCAGAGCTATGGCCATAGCGGCGCGGTAAAAAGCCCTACTTACACCCTGGTAGAGCCCTACGAAATTGGCGACAAGCGTATTTATCACTTTGATCTCTACCGCATGGAAGATCCCGAAGAACTCGAATTTATTGGACTCTGGGATTATCTGACGCAGGAAGCCCTTATCATTATCGAATGGCCGGAAAAAGCCTTTGGCGTGCTGCCCCCCGCTGACCTGGCCATACAATTGGAACCCCAGGAAAAAGGCCGGAAAATCACCTGTACCGCCAATACCTCACTGGGTGAGGCTATCCTGAAAAGACTTGCTGCTGCAGACAAATCCTGAAATATTCAGAATTAGTGCCACCTCCCCTTCATTGGTGAATCCAAAGCCCCTCACAATCTCTAGAAATTGTTATAGATATATAGCGTAAATATATGTAAATTATAGACTTTATACTATTTATGGCGGACAATAAGGCGGATGAGGTACTTCAAAACCGTGTTCATTGCTTTATTCTGCTGCGCTGTCACCGGCATGGCACAGGCTGCCGTGGTAAAAAGTGTCCGTTCCTACCGAGCCCCTGAGTATACCCGCCTGGTGTTTGACCTCAGCGCGGACGTGAAACACGAGATTTTCACCCTCGACAATCCGGAGCGCATCGTCGTTGATCTGTCTGATGTCAGCCTGAAGGCGGACTTTTCCAGACTGGATATCGCCAACACCCCTATTACAGGTATTCGTAGCGCGCCTCGCAATACCAATGACGCCCGCGTGGTGTTCGATCTGAAAAACAAGGTCCAGCCCCGCTCCTTCCTTCTTGAGCCAAACGATCAGTACGGCAAGCGCCTGGTGATTGATTTTTATGATCCGGGCATCAGTACTGTAAAGCCGGTAGTACGCCGATCCAGTGAAGAAATAGACAATAACAAACGCGATATCGTCGTGGCTATTTCTGCCGGTCACGGTGGTGAAGACCCCGGCGCCATCGGCGTCAAACGGCTGCAGGAGAAGAAGGTAACGCTGGCCATTTCCCGGGAAATTGAAAAGCAGATAAACAACACGCCGGGCTACCGGGCGGTCATGGTGCGTAACGGCGACTATGGCATGACCCTCGGTCAGCGTACCCGCATTGCACATGAGAACAACGCCGATTTTTTTATTGCCATCCATGCTGACTCCTATAAAAGCAGTTCAGCGCGCGGCACCACTGTTTACGCCTTGTCCCAACGTGGTGCTACCAGTCAACAGGCGCGTTTGCTGGCGGAAAAAGAAAATGCCGCAGACCTGATTGGCGGTGTCGGTACAGTCAAACTGGCAGACATGGATGAGGACCTGCGCAGTGTGCTTATTGATCTGAGTATGACAGCGAGTATCGCCGCCAGTCTGGAAGCTGGTAACAAAATAATTTCTTCATTGGGAAACGTGACCCGCATGCGTCGAACAAATGTTGAACAAGCCAATTTTGTCGTGCTGCGCAGTGCAGATATTCCTTCACTGTTGGTGGAATCCGGTTACATCACCAACCCGACTGACGCCAGCAATCTGGATTCCAGTGCCTGGCGCAAGCGTTTTGCCGGCGCTGTCGTCAATGGCATTACCGGGTATTTTTATGACACACCGCCACGGGGAACCTATATCTCCTGGCACAAGGAAAACGGTGGCGCACCTGCCAACTACACCGTGAGCCGCGGTGATACCCTGTCAGAAATCGCCGACCGCTTTAATGTCTCCATGAGTGCGTTAAAGCAAGCCAACAATATGAATTCCAACAATATTCGTGTCGGTCAGAAATTGACCATCCCCAATGGACTGATCAGCCCGGCATCGATGAGCTTTATAGAACACACCATCGCCAGAGGCGAGACCTTGTCGGAAATTGCATCGGATTATTCCATTTCCCTTGCGCGTCTGCGTGAAACTAACCAGCTAAATAGTGATACTATTCGGATAGGACAAGTTATAAAAATTCCTTCTTCCTGAATAGCATATGCCCGAATCGTCTCCTGACCCTAAAATCCGGCCCCGCATACATCTTCTTAGCCAACGCCTGAGTAATCAGATTGCTGCTGGCGAAGTTGTCGAGCGACCTGCCTCTGTGGTCAAGGAACTGCTGGAAAACAGTCTGGATGCCGGCGCTGACCGCATCGATATCGAACTGGAAAAAGGCGGCATCAAACTAATCCGGATTCGTGATAACGGCCTCGGCGTGGAAAAAGAAGATCTGCCGCTCGCGCTCAATCGTCATGCCACCAGCAAAATTGAACAACTGGATGACCTGGAATGTGTCAACTCCCTGGGCTTTCGCGGGGAGGCACTGGCCAGTATCAGCTCGGTCTCGCGCCTGCAGATGATTTCCAGAACCCCTGAAGCCAGTGAAGCCTGGAAGGTGGAATCGGAAGGTCGCAACATGGATGCCAAAGTGAGTCCTGCTGCACATCCGCCGGGAACCAACGTGGAAGTTCGCGATCTGTTTTTCAACACCCCCGCGCGTCGTAAATTCATGCGCACCGAGCAAACCGAATACAAACGTATTGATGAAATGATCAAGCGTCTGGCTCTGAGCCGCTTTGATGTCGGTTTTAATGTGCAGCACAACCAGCGTGTAGTGCATCGGTTTGAACGCGCCAGCAATGAGGCGGAAATTAAGCGCCGGGTATCCCAGATAACCGGCCCCACCTTCATGGACAACTCCGTTACTATCGACATGGAGTCCAGCGGCCTGCGTCTTTCCGGCTGGGTAAGCCTGCCAACATTCTCCCGCTCACAGGCCGACTTACAATATTTTTACGTCAATGGCAGAGCTATTCGCGACAAGCTGGTCAGCCATGCCATCAAGCAGGCCTATCGCGATGTGCTCTACCATGGCCGCCATCCCGCCTTTGTACTTTACCTTGAAGTAAACCCGGCTCTGGTGGATGTGAATGTCCATCCCACTAAACATGAAGTGCGTTTTCGCGACAATCGCCTGGTGCATGACTTTCTCTTCAGCGCACTGCATCGCTCACTTGCAGCAGTGCGTCCTGCTGATCAGTTTGCGGCTCAGGACATTGATGCAGTTCAGGAATCTCAGGGTGACTACCAGCAAAGTAACATCCGTTATAACGATTTCGGCAGCAATGGCGCAGGACGCAGCTCACAGTATTTTGATCGTGGCCCGCTTGGCAGAGACAGCATACAGTCCCACCTGAATACTTATGGAGATATGAGCGGCGCTCTCCCTCTGTCCCCTCAACCGGATTTAACCCAGCCTGTCGATAATGAAGATATTCCCCCTCTTGGTTTCGCAATTGCGCAACTGCATGGAATATATATTCTGGCGCAGAATGCTCATGGTCTGGTGGTGGTTGATATGCATGCTGCCCATGAACGCATTACCTACGAATACATGAAGAATGCTATCAGTGACGCTGGCATCAAAGCCCAGCCTCTTCTGGTACCAGTCACTCTGGCGGTAAGCGAAGGCGAAGCTGATTGTGCTGATGAGAATCGCGATGCACTTGAAAAACTGGGACTATTACTGGATCGCCTTGGCCCGGAAAGCATCAGTATTCGACAGGTACCGGTAATTCTGAAAAACGCCGATGTCGAGCAATTGGTCCGCGATGTATTGTCTGATTTTCTTGAACATGGCAGCAGTGATCGTATTGAGAGTCACCGTGACGAAATTCTTTCCACCATGGCATGCCATGGTTCTGTGCGCGCCAATCGACAGCTTTCACTTCCTGAAATGAATTCATTATTACGGGATATGGAGAGAACCGAGCGGTCCGGACAATGCAATCATGGGCGTCCCACCTGGACCCAAATGAGCCTCGGCGATCTGGACAAATTATTTATGCGAGGTCAGTAGTCAATAATTTCTGGCCGCAGAATTTTAGCTAAATACCAATACGTCTACCTGTTTACCCCAACATCTCGAAATAACTTTCTTCTGCTCACCCGGTTCCCCACTGGAATAAAAAATGATCTCTTCAGAATTATCTGCTTCTTTCAAAAGATTGGCTTTCTCCAACACATTGTACAAACGCCTGGCAACGGCATCATCAGTATCGATAACTGCAATATCACCACCGGCAATTTTTTTAATTTGCTGAGTAAGAAATGAATAATGGGTACACCCCAGAACAATGGTATCTACATTTTTTTCCAGCAATGGCGACATATATTTTTGCAGTAACTGATTGATAGCATCGACATCTGGAACGATCCGCTCAATATGCTCAACCAGCCCCGGACAAGGCATAGTGATAATTTCAATATCGCCCTCAAAACGATTTTTCAGGTCAACAAACTTGTCACTGGCCAGCGTGCCTTCTGTGGCCAGCACGCCTATCACCCCCGTGGTGCTGGCGGTTGCAGCCGGCTTGAGAGCAGGCTCCATACCAATAATGGGAAGCGTATATTCTTGCCGCAGTAGTGCTACTGCCGCCGCCGTGGCCGTATTGCAGGCAACCACTACCGCTTTTACCTGCTGCGACTGGAAAAACGCCATCATATGACGACTACGCTGAATGATAAATTCATCCCCTTTCGGACCGTAGGGTGCAAAAGCTGAATCAGCCACATACAGGAGTGATTCGCGGGGTAGCAACTGATGAATTTTGTCCAGGATCGACAAGCCGCCGACACCGGAATCAAATACACCTATAGGTAAGGAAGAGCTCATTGACGAGTACCGAAAAATTCCATGCTGGCATTGTAGCGCAGGCAATCAGGAAGGGATAAAAGAAAAAGGATAAAGGATAAAGGTGGGCAGGCTCAGTTAAGCCTGAAAGCTTAGCCCTTTTTTCCTTTTTCCTTTATCCTTTATCTTCTTCCCCAGCTCGCCAGACATTGAAGGCCACCTTGTACCAAAACAGCAAACCAATATCTTCCGCGCCAATCCTTTGCCTGACCGGCCCCACTGCAGCAGGCAAGACCCGCATTGCACTCGAGCTTGCCCGCGATCATGATTTTGAAATTATCAGCGTGGATTCAGCCCTGGTTTATCGCGGGCTGGATATTGGCTCAGGCAAACCCGACAAGGAAACATTGGCGCAGTTTCCCCATCATCTGGTGGATATTCGCGACCCTGCCCAACCTTATTCCGCGGCGGAATTTCGTCATGATGCTATCGAGGCAGCTGAAAAAATCCTGAAGGCGGGTAAAAGACCACTGCTGGTAGGCGGCACCATGCTGTATTTCAAGGTATTACGCGATGGTCTGGCACAAATGCCTGCAGCCAACCCGCAAGCGCGTCTAAAAATACAGGCGCTCGCCGACGAAAAAGGCTGGGAAACAGTGCATCAACGCCTGGCAGAAGTAGATCCGGAAGCCGCCACAAGGATACATCCCAATGATCCACAGCGCCTGATGCGGGCTCTGGAAGTTTTTGAGAGTAGCGGCAAGCCACTGAGCGACCATCATCGTGATGGAAATTTAAAACAGAACGATTTGCCAGACTTTATGTCTAATCTGGTGTTTGTTGCTATTCACCCTGAAACACGCAGCACTCTGCATGCACACATTGCCGAACGCTTTGGGCAGATGCTCAGGCAAGGTTTTGTCGAGGAAGTGAAAGTTTTATATGAAAGTGCCGATCTACATCGGGACTTACCTGCCATGAGGTCTGTAGGGTATCGGCAAATCTGGGATTACCTGGATAATCAATATGACTACGACACCATGGTGGATAAGGGACTTGCTGCAACCCGGCAACTGGCGAAACGACAACTGACCTGGCTGAGAAGCTGGCCGGATTTGCATCGCCTTGATGTCGAAATGCCTACTGAAAATCAGAATATTGTGAATAAGTGCTTGAATATTCTTCAATCCAGCACCATATAGACAGGAGAAGGTAATCCGTAAGCACAATTTTCACCGTATATTGGTTGAGTTTTTGGCTTAAGAATTAACAACAATAATATTATGGAGAATCACCATGTCAAAAGGGCACTCTTTACAAGACCCTTTCCTGAACGTACTACGCAAGGAAAAAGTACCTGTTGCAATATACCTTGTTAGCGGTATTAAACTTCAGGGACAAATCGAATCGTTTGATCAATTCGTTATAGTGTTGAAAAACACGGTAAACCAGATGGTTTACAAACATGCCATTTCCACTGTTGTCCCCGGTCGCCAGATTCGCGTTCCCATGCAGGGCGAAGGCTCAGCTGACGGTGCTGACAATGATTCACCAGGCAACACTATCTAGTTAATTCAATTTAGATTAGTTTGGTCTGAACACTGGTACTCGCTAAAGGAACGCTGTCTGGTTCCTATGAGGTTCTGTTATTTTTTTCGAACGTCCCGAAAGTGGCGAAATTGCTATCCTGGTGCAACTGCACCTGAATAACGATCCCGATATTCCTGACGCCCGCGAATTCGAAGAACTTGCGCTGTCCGCTGGCGCCTGCCCGGTCGAAATTGTCAGCGGACAACTTAAACAGGTTAACTCCCGCTATTTCATCGGTTCCGGCAAGCTGGAAGAAATACAGCAGTTGATTCAACTGCATGAAGCCGAAGTGGTTTTGTTTGATCATCCCCTGACCCCGAGTCAGGAACGCAACCTGGAAAAGACACTCAGCTGCCGCGTGCTGGATCGCACCGGGCTGATTCTTGATATCTTCGCCCAGCGAGCCCGATCATATGAAGGTAAACTGCAGGTAGAACTTGCCCAACTGGAACACTCTATTACCCGACTGGTAAGGGGCTGGACTCACCTTGATCGCCAGAAAGGCGGTATCGGTATGCGCGGTGTCGGTGAAACCCAGCTTGAAATTGACCAACGCCTGGTTAATGTCCGCATAAAAGCCGTAAACAAGAGCCTTGCCAAGGTCCGCAAACAAAGAGATCAGGGGCGGCGCTCAAGAAAGCGTGCTGAAATTCCTACTGTGTCACTGGTGGGATATACCAATGCCGGCAAATCTTCCCTGTTCAACTGTATGACGCAGTCACATATCTATGTAGCTGACCAGTTGTTTGCAACACTGGACTCAACGCTGCGAAAGATCGAATTGCCTGATGTAGGTAGCGCCATTCTGGCTGACACTGTTGGCTTTATACGCAAACTGCCCCATCAACTGGTAGATGCCTTTCGCGCTACCCTTGAAGAAACTATCGAAGCCTCGCTGTTACTGCATGTTATTGACTGCAACAATGATGAACGCGCGCTTCTAAAAGGCCAGGTAGATCATGTACTTGCTGATATCGGTGCCGGCGATATCCCCACCCTGCTGGTCTATAACAAGATTGACCTGCTTGGTGATCAGGCCCCCAGTGTTGATCTGGATGATAAAGGCAAGCCCTGGCGCGTCTGGGTATCAGCGAAAACAGGGCAAGGCATGCCGGAACTGTTCCAGGCCATCAGTGATTTACTCGGTGAAGATATGTTTGAGCCTGAGCTGATTCTGGAGCCTGGGCAGGGAAAATTTCGCGCACGCCTGTACCACGAAGGTGTGGTGAAAAATGAGAGAGTAAAGGAAAGTGGACAGTTCTGCCTGTCCCTGAGACTACCAAAAGAAGATTTTACCCGCCTGATGCGCGAAGAAGGGATGAATCCTGATCCCTATCTGGAAAAATTCACTTCTGACAGTGACACCGGCGAAATAACGGAAACACTTACATCATGAACCTTAAGACCAGTAATTATCACTTCTTGCCAGTCTCGAAGCGGCAAGATGTCTGGCGAAATCTGTGTCAATAGACCCGAAAATTCGGTAAAATCCCGCTTCGCTTTTTGGCGAAGTAATAAATTCATATTTCAAAAAAACGATTTTGAATTCAAAAAATCAGGAGTATTTGATGGCCTGGAATGAACCAGATAACGATGACCGCAAGGATGACCCCTGGAGTAATGGGCCTGGTGGTAAAGATCAGGGTCCTCCGGATATAGAGGAACTGGTCAACAATTTCGTGAAGAAAGTTTCCGGACTGTTTGGCGGCAGCGGTGGCGGCAGCACTGGCGGTGGTGGACGCAACGGCGGTGATGCCATCTCTGGCGGCCTTGTCGTTGGTGTTCTGGTAATACTCGCCATCATCTGGGTTGGTGCGGGCTTTTATACTGTTGATGAGCAGGAACGCGGTGTTGTGCTGCGTTTCGGTGTGGCTCAGGAAGCCGTCGTATTGCCAGGCCTGCATTGGAATCCGCCGCTTATTGATGAAGTAACCCTGATCAATGTCACCCGCGTCTATGACCGTGACTTCAGCAATACCATGCTCACGGAAGATGACAATATCATTGATATCACCATGTCTGTGCAGTACATCATTACGGATGCACGCAGTTACTTCCTGGAAGTGGAAGACCCGGAAATGTCACTGCAGCATGCAGCCGAATCTGCAATACGTCACATCGTAGGCAGCTCCACCATGGACAATGCCATTACCACGGGTCGTGAACAGATCGCCCAGGACACTATGGTGCGCTTGCAGGATTACCTCAATCTCTATGGCACAGGTATTACCGTCAGTCAGGTGAATATTGACCAGTCCCTGCCTCCACAACAGGTACGTGATGCCTTTGATGATGTGATCAAGGCCGATGAAGATAGCGAATCCTTCCAGAACCAGGCCCGCGCCTATGCGAACCAGGTAGTTCCGGAATCTCGCGGTAACGCTCTCAGACAGCTGGCTGACGCCAATGCCTACAAGGAACAGGTAATTGCCAGAGCCGATGGTGAAGCACAACGTTTTGAAGCTCTGCTGGTGGAATACCAGAAAGCTCCTGAAGTGACTCGCGAAAGACTTTATCTGGATGCGCTACAGGAAGTCATGACCAACGCGACCAAGGTCATGATCGATGTGGAAGGCGGCGGCAACAATATGATGGTGCTGCCACTGGATCAGATTATGCAATCGCGTCGCGTCCCGGAAGTGAACGGTTCTTTTGAAGGCGGCTCCGATTTCCAACTGCGTAACCCTAATAACCAGGTACCCACACGTACCGCACCTGTAAGAGGATCTGGCCGATGAAAAATTCCATCCTTTTCACCCTTGTTGGCCTGGCACTGGGCCTGATTGTTGCCTACAACTGTCTTTATGTTGTCAGGGAGATTGACCGGGCCGTTCTCCTGACCTTTGGCGAAGTCACTAATTTTGATGTACAGCCGGGCCTGCATGTTAAAGTCCCTGCCATGCACACCGTCCTGAAATTCGATGGCCGCATACAAACCCTTGATGCCGCTACGCAAAGCTACCTGACCGCGGAAAAAGAATACCTGGAGGTCGACTCCTACGCCAAGTGGCGGGTTCACAATACTGCTGACTACTACCGTGCTACTTCGGGCGATGAAAGCCGTGCCAACAACCTGCTGGCCCAGCGAATCAACACCGGCCTGCGTAACCAGTTTGGTACCCGCACCGTTCACGAAGTGGTTTCAGGCGAGAGGGACTCCCTCATGACAGAACTAACTGACTCGCTGAATAGTATCGCCCAGACTGAACTCGGTATTGAAGTCATTGATATTCGCGTCAAGAAAATTGACCTGCCGCCCAATGTCAGCGAATCGGTCTACCAGCGAATGAATACTGAACGTCAGGAAGAAGCCCAGGAATTGCGTTCTACCGGGCGTGAACTGGCGGAAGGCATCGAGGCCGAAGCTGACCGGGAAAGCCTGGTCATTCGTGCGAACGCATACCGTGATGCAGAATCCATCCGTGGTGATGGCGATGCCCAGGCAGCGGCTATATATGCCAATGCATTTAACAAGGACAGTGAGTTCTACGAGTTCACTCGTAGCCTGAATGCCTATATTGATACGTTCAGTGATAGTGGCGATGTGCTCGTCATCAGTCCTGACAGTGATTTTTTCAAATATCTGAACTCAAGCAAGCTGGAAAATTAGGGAATCTCCGATTCCCCGGCTAAGGAGTTATAATACATGTGGCGTGAAATAGGCATTGCCTTCAGCCTCATGTTGGTAATTGAAGGTATAATCCCTTTTTTGTACCCGGGTCGCTGGCGCCAACTGGTAGCGACCCTGGCAGATATAAACGATACTTCCCTGCGCCTGATAGGGCTGGGTAGCATGTTGGTGGGTATAGCGCTGTTGTACTTTTTTAACTAGATGCGTCTTTAATGAAGTGCGTGTCTAATCAAGTACCAGAAATATTAGTAACCAGATAATAATAAATCGGCTCAGAAATCATGACGAAGGCAAACCGCTGGCTGTTACCAGACGGCGTTGACGAAATTTTGCCGCCCCAGGCAAGTCAACTGGAAACCCTGCGCAGGGACATTCTTGATCTTTACAGCACCTGGGGATATGAGCTGGTGATGACCCCTCTCATTGAATTCCTCGACTCCCTGCTGATCCTTCCCAGCAACGCCCTGCAGTTACAAACTTTCAAGATTGTCGATCAGCTTACTGGTCGCAGCATGGGTGTGCGTGCTGACATCACGTCCCAGGTCGCCCGTATTGACTCCCATGTGTTGCAAAGGGAAGCCCCGACCCGTTTATGCTATGCCGATAGTGTGCTGCATACACGACCACAAAGCCTGCTGGGCTCACGCAGCCCATTGATGATAGGCGCAGAACTTTATGGTCATCGCGGCATTGAAAGCGATATCGAAGTGATCAGCCTGATGCTGCACACACTGGAAAAGGCAGGAATAGAAAAACCCCAATTGGCACTGGGGCATGTATCTTTCTATCGCACGCTGACAAAATCTGCCGGCTTTTCGGTGGAGCTGGAACAAAAACTGTTCGCTGCACTGCAACGAAAATCGGCCAGTGAAATTGAAAACCTGCTTATCGATGCCGGGGCAGAGAGTACGCTCATTGCTGACATCAAGAGCCTGGCAACACTCAATGGTGACGCCAGCATTCTGGATCGAGCAGCAAACGAAATTAAAAGTGCCGCCCCCGAAATACAACAAAGCATCGATCAACTGAAGAAAATTGCCTTGGTGATTAGCCAGCGTTTTCCCAAGCAGTCTGTATACTTTGATCTGGGCGAGTTACGTGGTTATGAATACCACACAGGGGTTGTCTTTGCCGCCTATGTCAGCAGTTATGGCGAAGCCATTGCCAACGGTGGTCGCTATGATGATATCGGCGAAGGTTTTGGCCGGGCACGCGCTGCCACCGGTTTTGATGCTGACCTGAAAATCCTCCTGGCTCAAGGAAAAAAACCCTATGCACCCGGCAAGAAGATCTTCGCGCCGGCTACTGATGATCCAGCGTTGCAGGAGGCTATCGAGGCCTTGCGCAATGAAGGCCAGCATGTAATCAATGCCTTTCCTGGACAAAACGAAAGCGCAGCCGACATGGGTTGCGACCATGAGCTGCTAAGTACAAAGGACGGTTGGCAGGTAAATCCCCTGTAACTATTTTTTTAACTCTCATTGAATTTCTAAGGCTGAATAATGGGAAAAAGTGTTGTTGTGCTCGGCACCCAGTGGGGTGACGAGGGTAAAGGAAAGATTGTAGATCTGCTGACTGACAAGGCGTCGAATGTAGTGCGCTTTCAGGGTGGTCATAATGCCGGCCACACGCTGGTTATCAATGGTGAGAAAACCGTCCTGCACTTACTGCCCTCCGGCATTCTGCGTGAAGATGTTATCAATGTTATTGGTAATGGCGTGGTAGTTTCACCGGAAGCGCTGCTGAAGGAAATTGATGCACTGGAATTGACCTCTGCGCCAGTGGTCGACCGTTTGAAAATCAGTGCTGCCTGTCCACTCATTCTGCCTTATCACATAGCCCTGGATCTCGCGCGTGAGTCCAAACGTGGCAATAATAAAATCGGTACCACTGGTCGCGGCATTGGACCTGCCTACGAAGACAAAGTAGCGCGTCGAGGTATCCGCATGGGCGAACTGCTCCATGAAAAACATTTCGCTGACAAGCTGGCCGAAGTTCTCGACTACCATAATTTTGTGCTGACCAATTATTTCCAGGTCCAGGCCACTGATTACCAGAAGACTCTGGATGAAACCCTGGCTATGGGGCAACGCATCAAACCGATGGTGAGCGACACTATTGAAATATTGCACACCGCCCGTAAAAACGGTGAAAACATTCTCTTTGAAGGTGCCCAGGGCGCCTTGCTGGATGTAGATCACGGCACCTACCCTTTTGTTACCTCATCCAATACTACTGCTGGCAGTGTCGCCACGGGCAGCGGCTTTGGACCGCTGTATCTGGATTATGTACTGGGTATTACCAAGGCCTACACAACACGAGTGGGCAGTGGCCCCTTCCCCACCGAGCTGTTTGATGAGGTCGGTGAAAAATTATTCAGAGTAGGCAAGGAACTTGGCGCCTCCACCGGCAGAAACCGTCGCTGCGGCTGGTTCGATGCGGTGATTCTGAAAATGTCGATTCGCATCAATTCCGTTTCCGGTATCTGCCTCACCAAACTGGATGTGCTTGATGGGCTGGAAACAGTAAAGGTATGTGTCGGTTACAAAGGCGTTGATGCTGACTCCATGTCTTGCCTGATGAATTTTGACAGCTATGACAGTCTGGAACCAATCTACGAAGAATTACCCGGCTGGTCCGAATCCACTTTCGGCGCCAGGTCCCTTGATGACCTGCCTGAAAATGCGCGCAACTATATCCGTTTCATAGAAGAAAAAATCGAAGCCCCGGTTGATATTATTTCTACCGGCCCTGATCGGGAAGAGACAATTATTCTCAACCACCCCTTCGATTAAAATCGATGCAGGATGCATCCTCATAATAAAAATAATACGGCATAAAATACCCACTCAAAATGTAACTGGAAATTTATCTCCCAAGCCAATTCATTAAAATCAATTCTCTACGCGCTTGCTGCCAACTTTGCCATTGCAATCGCCAAGCTTGTTGCCGCTTTTGTCACTAACTCCGGCTCAATGATGGCGGAAAGCATTCACTCCTTTGCAGACTGCGGCAATCAAGGGCTGCTTTTACTTGGTATTAAAAAAGCAAAGCGCCCCCCTGATCTAAACCACCCCCTGGGCTACGGGAAAACAATTTACTTCTGGTCTTTCATCGTCGCCATCATGCTCTTTAGTATGGGGGGCTTGTTTTCCATTTATGAAGGCAGTCATAAACTGCACGATAGCGATGGCCTGTCTTCCCCTTTCATTGCTATCGGCGTTCTGGTATTTGCCATCGTTGCAGAAAGTTTGTCTTTGGCCGGCTGCATCAGGGAAGTCAATAAAGTCAGAGGAACACGTTCTTATTTTCGCTGGTTCAGGGAAACCCGCCAAAGTGAATTGATGGTCATATTTGGCGAAGATATCGCCGCCCTGCTGGGCCTGGTGTTTGCCTTGCTCGCCGTGACTCTCACCATGATCACTGGCAATCCCATTTATGATGCCCTTGGCAGTATTGTAATCGGCCTGCTCTTGCTGGTTATAGCCATTTTAATTGGCAAGGAAGTGAAAGATCTGATAATTGGTCAGGGCGTGGAAGTCACCAAATTTGAGGCCATGATGATTTTCCTGAACGAGCAGGACAGTATCGATGAGGTCTACAATCTGCTCACACTGCAATTAGGCGATGATGTAATGACCGCCATCAAGGCCCGCATGAAACCACAGTCATCAGATACTGCGTTAATAAATGCCATCAATGATTGTGAACAGAAGTTCCGTCAGGCTTTTCCGGAAGTGGTCTGGTGTTTCTTTGAGCCGGATTTGGCAGATTAAAATCGGATGCGGGAGGAAAATTTCTCATTAATGTATAAAAATATGTTCATTGGAAAACCGAACCCGAAAAATTAATAAAATCTTGCCAACCTAACTACAACAAAATAATTGTTCTTACATCCTGTCTCCTATATCGGCCTTTATAAGCCAGTCAAAATCTAAACCGCAATCCCACCCACGCCGCCCTCGGTGCCCCAACCCCAAGAAATACCGGCGTATCGTCTATATCCGCAATCACTTCAGTGGGATCTTCTCCTAATATGCCAAAATTTTCATAGTCTTGATTCAAGGCGTTGGTGACACGGGCAAACAGTGAGAAATTCTCGCCAAGACTATATTGTGCCCTCAGGTTGAGCAGCATGTAGCCATCCACCTGATCCAGGTCATTACTTTCATCACCGCGCATATACTGGCTGGCGTTATAGATTGCTTCGGCACCGAGAAACAGATTGCCGAATTGGTAATCCGCACCAATTTTGAACAGGCTTTCCGGAATCCCCGGAATGTGATCACCGCGTTGTACCGACACCTCACCCTCTTCATTGGCCGCCGGGTGATTCGGGCTGAGTACATTAAAGTCATCTTCAAAAGTTGCCTGGATTACAGAAAGTGAGGCATACCAGGCCAATTGATCCCAATTACCACTGATTGCAGATTCCACCCCCCAGCGCTGTGTCTGGTCAACATTGGCAAATAATCCGGTTGCTCTTCCCGTGGTCTGAAACAGGATATCGTCATTATTGGTGGCATGAAAAAGCCCAAGCTGATAATTCATCAGCGCTGTATTGCCACGCATGCCCAGCTCTACATTTTTTGTTACGACATCATCAAGGGGTGGATCCGCCAGAAACGCATTCGGCAGTCGACATTCAAAATCGATATCATCAGGGTCTTCACCTGCGGCTATGGCAAACTCACGCGCGAGGGTAAATACACCTTCATTACAAGCCAGTTCGATGGGAGTTGGTACACGATTGGATTCACTGTATGAGGCATAAATATTGAGATTATCAGTGGCGTCATAAGTGACGCCGAGAGACGGGTTGAAACGGGCAAAATTATGATCGCCGTTAAGCTCGGGGCGCTCTCCCGAACGATCGCGCAAGGTGACATCGGTGTCGTTATAACGCCCCCCTATGGTCAGGGTCAGACGGTCAGTCAGATCCAGTGTATTGACGAGGTAAAGGCTGAAGACTTCCGACTCGGTATTAATACTGGTTGCCTGATCATCAATAAAAGAGCCTACACCCAGCCCTTCTGTACTGCGTGTAAGCGGATCAAGTTGCGATAATTCAACATTGGCAATAAAAGTAGTGGTCCCCTTAAGATAGCTGGCACCCATCGAGAGCTGACTCGGCCGTCCAAATAAATCCCGGGTAAATATCAGTTTAGTGTCAAAACCCTGCATTTCCTGAAGACGGTTACTAAGATTGTTAATAGCCTCATCACTGAGCAGACCAGTCCCCGATAAATCGCCACTAATATCTTCCGGTTCAAAATCCCCAGAATCCAGCCCGGCGATCAGGGCCTGCTGCGCAATCAGTGCATTCAGATCCATCAGGTTGTTGATGCCATCCTCCTCACCCGCACAAATATCATCAAGATCAAGCCCAAGCTCTGACTGCAGATCGTCTTCCAGCTCTTCGAAATCTTCAAACAGTGACTGGGCACCACCGGCATACTCACAAAGCCCATATTCAGACGCATCACCATTAAAGGAAGACGTACGGTTTTTACGCCAGAAACCGGAAGCCACAAGCTGTATTCCCGGCGACAGGAAATGGGTGCTATCCAGAGTAATCATATCCATCAGGTTATCAGTGATGTCAGGTGCTGTGAAAATGGCATCCCTTTGCACCGCCATTAAGCCAACAGGCGTAGCACCATTACCTCGCAGGTCACTGTCACCGCGCTGGTAAGTCAGATCAAGAGTCGATAACTCCTCGTTGCGCCAGTTGATAGTGCCATAAAAATTGATATTCTCGGAGGCAGAAAATGGCCGCCAGCCATCTTCTTCAAAACGCGAAAGATTGACGTAATAGCCAAGCGAACCATCATTGCCGCCATTTTCAATACTGCCGACCGTTCTGTTCCAGGAGCCGGTGAAGATTTCAGCCTGAGTACCGGAAAAATTAAATCCGTTTTTCATGTTAAGCACCAGCGCGCCGCCGAGGGTATTCAGACCAAACAGTGGATCTGCTCCACTGATCAGATCAACGCTGTTCACTGCAGATTCCGGTAACAGATCCCAGTTCACTGCATCCCCCAAGGGTTCATTAATACGCGCACTGTTCTGGTAGACCGCTATGCCTTGCGGCAAACCCAACAAGGGTGATGCGGTGAAGCCACGAAACAGCAGGTCAGGTTGCAGTGGGTTGTTCTGAGCTGAGTTGATGTTAACGCCCGGGGTTTTATTATTTAGAAAATCGGTAAGATCCAGACTCTGGGTATTTTGCAGATCATTACTACCGATAGTCCTTACGGCAAAAGGAATTTTATTGACCGGCACACCCAGTCCAGAACCTGGAGTCGTGCCTACCACGATGATTTCCTCTATGCCTGCACTACTGCCAGCACCGCTGACCGTCTCCTGTGCCAGCGCACTGCTGCCTGGCAATAGCGGGGAAAGGCCAAGACAGAAAAGAGAAAACATTGGAACTGTTTTCGGGGCAAGCTTGTTGAGAGGGCGACAGGAAAATCGCATGACTGCTCCTGATAACACAAGAATCGGGGGTAATAAATTTGGCACGAAGCATACCATTTTCATTTTTCCATGTCTCAGGCAAGGCTCAGAACAGACTCAGACAGGGAAACTGAAAAAATGAAAATGCATGGCACTGGATGTAAGTTGAATGCAACAGATGAGAGCGCTTTCGCAAAGCAAAAACTGCCTGTTCACATTTGTATAATGCCGTTACTGATGGCCAGTTTTACCAGTTCAGTAGTACTGTTCACCCCCAGCTTTTCCTTGATCTGGGTTTGGTAGTTGGCCACGGTTTTCACACTCAGGGAAAGATCATTGGCAATATCATTAGCATTCAATCCTTCAGCGAACAGACAAAAAATCTGGAATTCACGATGGGACAAATTGGACAAGGCCGAACCTTTACCCAACTTGTGCTGCATATTCATTTTTTCCTTCAGGGCGGGTTCGATATATTTTTCACCATTGGCGATCTTATGCACAGCCTCGATCAGCACATTGGGCGCATTATTTTTAGTGATATAACCTGAGGCACCGGCGTCCATGGCATGTTCAACAAATGACACGCCGTCATGCATGGTAAATACCAGAATATTGATTTCAGGATTTTTAGCCTTGATGCGACGAATCGCCTCCAGACCTCCCATGCCCGGCATGGAAAGGTCCATTACCATAATGTCGGGATTCAGTTCCCTGGCCTGCTGGTTGGCTTCTTCCCCACTTTCCAGTTCGGCAATGACTTCCAGCGTCGGATCATTCTCGAGCAATATCCGGTAACCCGTTCTTACCACTGCATGATCATCCACCAGTATTATTCTTATTTTATTATCTGTCACCCGACCTCCTCCTGAAGTAATCAACTCTGGGAATTTCTATTTGAATCGAAACACCATTACCGGGCCTGCTGGCTAACTCAAGCTCGCCACGCATCAGTGTTACCCGGTCCCTGATTCCGGTAAGACCCATATTCCGTGTCATTGTATTCATATCAAAACCCTTGCCATCATCAATAATTAACAAGGAAATAATTTCATCCCCGCTTATGGTGATACTGACATTTTCGGCATTGGCGTATTTGGATATGTTGGTCAGGGCTTCCTGCACGATGCGATAAATATTGATCTGCAGGTCCTGATCCAGATTTATATAATTACCTTCAACTCGAAAACGGCAGAAGGTGTCTTCATGGTGCAGATTCCAGTCATCTGCCATCTGGTTCAGCGCCTGGATCAGACCCAATTCATCCAGTACCGCCGGGCGCAGACTCACCATCAGATTACGCACACTGCTATAGGCGGCATCCGCAACCTCTTCAATGTATTTTACGCTGTCAGCCACCAACGGATCCGTGATCTTGGTCCTCTCCTCGATGGAAACTGCTATTGCCTTGATCGCGCTGACGGACTGCCCCAGACTGTCATGGAGCTCCTGGGCCAAATGACGTCTTTCCTCTTCCTGAACCGTGATTGATTTTCGAACCAGACGTTCGTTCTCTGACTTACTGGCACCCAACCTGCTGGTCAAATGGTTGATGCGATCACCAATGTCACGAAACTCGGGTAAGCTGAATCTGGAAATACGGCGACTGAAATCCCCGTCTTCAACTTTCTCCAACACGTCATTAATGACTTCTACTGGTTTCATCCAAAGTGTTGAAAAGAAAACCAGGACAACGAGAAGAATAAGAAGAAAAAGAAATGAAGCAATAATGCGTGCACGGGTTTCAAACCAGACCGCTTCAATTTGATTACCGGGATCCGAGTAAATGCTGATGATATCGCCGTTAGCCTGAACAAAGGTCCTGATCTCCAATGCATCGTCGGGATACACAAGGGCGATATACCAGGGTGGCGCATTGATTGAGCTACGGGGGTCCTGATTGACTTCAGGATAATCGAAATCAGCAGATTGAATACGCACATCCAGATGCCTGATATTTTCCAGCAGAACAAGTTTCTCTACCGGATATCTCTCGGATAGCTGCCCATTCAAGGGAAGCTGCGATTCAGCGCCCGCTATATCAAATAGCTGGTTTAGCAGAACTGCAACTGACTCTGCTTCCTCTCGAATAGTGATCTGGGCAACATAAGTGGATCTGGCTACCTGAAGTACTACAGCCAGAACAAAAAATATCAGCACTATTATTGCAAGGCGTACTTGTAAATTTAACTTATCCATCCCTTGCTCTTCCGTTTTAACCTGTCGGAAACATCTCCCTTTGTATTCCCATGGTTCCGGTTCTGTTAATCACTCATCTCATCCCATACCTGGAATGCTTCTGTATTATCAACGCCGAATTCCCTGGCTTGCAATGCCTCCTGCCAACGCTCGAGGACTAGTTTTGATAAAGGTGCACGCATTTTTACCGCATCGCATAATTCATTGGCGATACCCACATCCTTAACCAGCAGTCCCATGGCAAAACCGGTGGCAAATTTTTCGCCGATAACATGATCCTTCATCACCTTGTCTGACATAAAGGTATGTCCGGTTGATACATTGACCACATCAACAAAGGTATCCAGATCCAATCCAAAACGCTTGGCGGTAAGCATGGCTTCGGAAGTAGCCACAAAAGAAGTAGCCGCGATAAGATTATTCAAGGCTTTGGTGGCATGACCAGAGCCCACACCACCGGTTTCAAACAACTGGTTACCCATACATTTAATCAGGGGTCTGGCTTTCTCCAGTGCCTGCGCATCGTTGGTACCAATCATGATTGCCAGGGTGCCAAGTTCTGCTCTGGGGACGCCGCCGGAAACCGGTGCATCAATCAGGGTAACATTATGGGCTGCCAGTTTCTCACCGAGAGCCTGGGTTCCGGTTGGTTCCGCAGAGCTCATGTCTATGACAATACATTCCGCTTTTACATTATTGATAAAAGCGCCACCTTCAGTCTCCAGCAGCACTTCACGAACGACATGACCATTGGGCAGCATGGTGATGACGAAATCCATGTCGGCTAATTCAGCCAGACTGGTGGCGCAATGAGCATCGTTCTCAACAGCAAAACTTTCAGCGCGTACGCTGTCCATATCAAACACAGTCAGGTCATAACCTGCATTCAGAATATTCATCGCCATTGGCCATCCCATATTGCCAATACCAATAAATCCGACCTTTATATTTTTTAATTCCTGCACCAGATATTCCCCGCTAATTATGTTCGTCTTTAATTTTTATTTTAACTGGATTCAAAACCTCGCAGTGTTAGCGAAGTCGCTCCTATTCATCAAGCCCCATTTCAGCAAGCACTTCCCTTGCCGCATTAAATGCCTCTACACCACTGGGTACTCCGGAATAAACTGCGCTGTGAATAAGTACGGCGCGAATTTCTTCCACACTGACACCATTGGCAATGGCTCCCCTGACATGGACTTTTATCTGATTTGGTTTAGTCAGCGCTGTCAGCACGGCAAGTGTGAGCATACTGCGGGTTTTCGGATCCAGGGTTTCTTCTGCCCAGACCTCACCAAAACAATACTTGGTTACCAGGTCTTCAAAGGGGCGATTAAAATTAGTCGCCTTGCTTTCCCTGGCTGCAGCAACTTCCTCACCCCACATTTTCACAGCAATATCCCTGCCAGCTTTATAGGCATCATCACTCATCAATTCTCTCCATTGTTATGTAATTGGACTATGTCTGAACCGTGATAGGCGGCGTCAGATAAACAAACACCTAACATACTTAATTCTCTTGAGAAATTGTATGGTTTAGTGAAAATAATATGGTGCAAGGTCTGGGGGAATAGCGAGAAAAAAATTGGTAGGTCGGAAAAGCGTAGCGCCTTCCGACGTGACGCCACACGGTACCCGATCAGCTTCAGCAAAAACGTCGGATGACGGCTTGCAGCCTTATCCGACCTGCAGGCTCACTGAAAACAGCTGCCTTCCTCTTGTATCCAGTATCCTGCATCCTGAATCTTTTTTCCTTTATCCTTTATCCTTTTTCCTTTTTCCGCCCTTCCTTAAAGCCGATTATCCTGGCAATAATATTCCGGCGGATCACCACCCTCACGCCAGATCAGATTCCAGTTCATGGACCAGGGACGGGTATAGGCACCAGGGTCATCAATGGTGACTTCATAGTGCATGGTATTAAAATCTGTTCGAGTCAGCTTTTCGGTAACTTTCATGAGGTTGGTGTGGGGTAATCCCCCGCTAAGCCAGAATTTTTCGTTATAACCTTCAGAATTGATAACCAGCGTATCATCTTGCCATTGCGCTACGTTTCTTCCGTAGTACAACACATTGTCGTTATCTACCGGAAATCCGCTATTGATTCCGCGTCCATCGGTATAAATGAGATGCCAGTCCTGATTACCTCCACCGGCAACAACGAAGATGCGCTGCCATTGCTTGTCCTCCAGCAATTGCAGACCAAAGGGTACCTGGAATTTTCTCGGCCCGGCAGGTGGTCGACATTCAACAAAGGCTGGATCCGAGCGCAGAAAGTTTTGCTGGCGAAACTCATAGAGTTTCAGCGCCCAGTTCTTGAAAGGCGCCACTTTACCGGCATCATCGATATTGTTGAGCAACCCGTAGGACGTCATGGCAATATTGGCGCCGTCCTCCATCATCACCGTAGTGTCAGGCACCCAATAGCCTTCTTCACCCGGCGCGGCACCCAGTCGGGGCAAGCCATCGTCCCAGCGTGGTAGCGGACGCTCCTGAACTTCAGCAAGCGCCAGAGACAGTGCAGTGACATCACCGAAAAATATTTCAACGTCATCGTGAACGACACGCTCTCCCCAGATCTGAGGACTGCCATCACGTGCCGGAAAACCTTCAACCCTGATACTGTCACCGGGTATTAGCGACGTTTCTGACCAGCCGTTCCATTCAAGCACTACCGGGCTTTCCAGTTCAACATACCAGTCTTCAGCCTCTCCTTCTGTGACCATAAAAATATGTGCATGGGGATTAGACCAATCTACTTTGGTTACACGACCATTAAGGGTAAGCGGCTGTTGCGGATCAAATTTAACAGCAACACCGTGATGCGCCTGACCCGAGGAGGCAATTAGTGAGAACAGCATGAAAAAAACGCTGCAGAATTTTTTACCCGTTTTAATATACCTGATCATAGTTAACATCTACTTGGTGGCTCAGGGAAAGATGAGATGACTGCGATCGACGCTGTCATATTCGGTGCCTACCATCATTTCAAATGCCATGTTGGCATCCTGGCAAACAAACTCGAAGGCTTCACCCGGACGCCAGGGCATTACAAAACCACTATTCCAGATTTCGGTATAAGCGCCGGGATCATCAATGGTCACTTCATACTTCAGTGTGTTATAGGTTTCGCGGGTGAAGCGCTCAACCATATGTAATTTATCGGTATGTGGGGTGCCTTCTGCATCTATCCACATTTTTTCATTGAAGCCAACAGTATCCACTACCAGGGTATCGCCTTCCCAGTGGCCAATAGAGTGTCCATGATAGCCGGGCTTTAGATCCTGCGGATGTTCACGGCCATCCATAAAGATAACCCGGAAATGACGTGGTCCACCCACCGGGAACATGTAGATGCGTTGCATCGCGTCAAATTCGACGAACTGCGTACCATAAGCCGTAGTAACAGCACGGGGACCAGCAGATGGCTTGCAGCGGGTGTAAGGTTCAAAGCGAGTGCGGGTACGTTGCTGGTAAAGAGACCAGGCCCAGGGTTGGAATGGCACATCGGTCAAATCGATTTTATCAAAGCGAGCCGGATCATTGATCAATTGCTCATAGGAAGTATTGGCAACAATAGAGCCTTGCGGGACTATATCGTAATCAATGATCATGGGGCGGGAACCAAATCCGTCCCAGGCCCCCATTTCTTCTCCGGGCAGGGTCCCAAGAATGACCCGTCCCTCGCTGTTGCGTGGCGCAGGCCTTGTTTCAGGCTCATTGCTGTCGGGTCGGGGCACAGAAGTCTGGGCACTTACAATTTCAGGCGCTACCAGTACATTGATAAACAGGACACAAAACAAAAATAAAAAAAACTGCTTCACCAGGCTCTCCCCTTTTCCTGTTAACCTGTTAGCTTTTTGTATCTTAACTTTCAGGCTTTTTAACTTGCCAGCTATCAAGTGCAGCAACCCGGGCTTTTGTCTTGATGAGCCGCAGTATCAGAATTTTACCTACAATAATTTTAAAAAACACCGGCCAATTATGCTAACAAGGTGTAAACAAACCTTCGGTCTGGCTGGAGAAGCCGGTGATCTATTGACTAAAAGGATCAGTATAAGCACTATTTCAAATTGTTCAGAACAAAACCCCATGATCTCTGATAATCCTGCCCACAGCCGCCTGCCCCATGCGCTTATCTATGCCGGATGCCTGCCTTTTTTGGCTGGGGCCCTGCTACTGGCTGGCAACGCCCATAGCCTGCCGTTACTCGGCGATGTGAAGTTGATCATGGCTACTTACGGACTGGTGATCAGTGTTTTCTTGACCGGCATCCACTGGGGACAGCAATTATCATCTGGCAAGGCTGCAAACGGACTTTTTATAGCCAGCAATATTCTCGCAGTTGCGCTATGGCTTGCCTGGCTGTTACTACCAACACAAATTTTTCTGGTTTTTTTGACAGTCCCCTTGCTCATTATTCTTGTTATCGATGCCGGCCTGTATAAATCGGGAGTACTCGATACGGCCTATTTCAGATCCCGCGTTATTATCACTGGCGTTGTTATTCTCAGTCTTCTCAGTGCGGCTGTGCTGCCATGAAACGTATTGCGATTATCGGTGCAGGAATGGCTGGCCTGACACTGGCACACCAGCTCAAACACAAAGCCGAGATAATCCTGTTTGAAAAATCCCGCGGCGTCAGCGGGCGCCTCGCCACGCGCCGATTCGGTGAATATGAATTTGACCATGGCGCGCAATTTTTTACCGCGCGCAGTAAAACCTTCGAGCAATTTATTGCACCCTATATTGATCAGGGCATTATCGCCGAATGGAAGCCTCGGGTACTCACGCTGGAAGTCGGTGCAAAGCCTTACCGCCGTGACTGGTTCGAACCTCACTATGTCGCTGTACCGCGCATGAATTCACTGGCAAAAGCGCTGGCAAGCGAGCTGGATATTCAGCTGGAAACCAGCATCACTAAAATTCACTCCTTACCCGATGGACAATGGCAACTGCATACACCTGACAGGGAGCTACCCCAGACCTTTGACTGGGTCATCAGTACCGCGCCGGTTACCCAGAGTATCGCGCTATTGAGCGAACACTTGTCTATTGTTCCCGCAGAGACTGAGAACACCTTGCAGGATGTGCAAATGGCGCCCTGCTTTACCTTGATGCTGGGTTTTGAGCAGACCTTCAAGCTGCCGTTTCAGGCCGCCAGAGCAAAAAATGCCAGCATTGAATGGATCATGGTGAATTCTTCCAAGCCTGGCCGCACTGAGCCTTTCACGCTGGTCATTCAATCAAGTAACAGCTGGGCCCGGGAACATCTGGAGCAGGATCTGGACTGGATCAGGCAGCACATGCTCACCGACCTGGAGCAATTATTGGGTGAGTCTTTACCGCCAGTTGCAGTTGAATCACTGCACCGATGGCGTTATTCGCGGGTAGAACAGGCCCTGGAACAGGATGCCATACTGGATTGGCAAAAAGGCCTGGCAGCCTGTGGCGACTGGTGTCTGAGCGGGCGTGTCGAAGGCGCCTTTCTGAGTGCCCACAGTCTTGCCCGGCAACTGGAGCATTCGCTTTGACAGACCGTACCATGAAAAATATAGCCATTATCGGGTCCACTGGCGGCATCGGTCAGGCATTCCTGGAGCACTATGCTGCCAGCAAGGAAACCCAGAGCATTTATGCCTGCTCCCGTTCTCCAGAAGTTTATCAAGACAACAGAATTATCAGTATTGATCTGGATCTTGAACAGCCCGACAGCATCGCAGCGGCAGCTGGTCAGATTGAGGCACGCAGTCTGGACTTGATCATTGCCACCACTGGCATCCTGCATGCCGACGGCGATACCCCTTTGCAACCGGAAAAATCAATCAGGGATATTGATGCTGAACAATTTCAGCGCGTCCTTGCCATTAACACTATTGGCCCAGCCTTGCTTATGCGTTACTTTCTGCCGCTGCTGAAAAAAGACTGTCGTGCCGTATTTGCCCTGTTAAGCGCCCGCGTCGGCAGTATCAGCGACAACCGCCTTGGGGGCTGGTATAGCTATCGCGCATCGAAAGCAGCACTTAACATGCTAATTAAAACGGCATCCATTGAAACCCGGCGTGTGAATAAGCAGGCAATTATCATCGGACTGCATCCCGGTACCGTTGACAGCGAGCTTTCCAAACCCTTTCAGGCCCGGGTACCCGAACACAAACTGTTTAGCGCCACACAGTCTGCAGGGTATATGGCCGATGTGATGGACACCGTGGATGTTCAGGCCAGTGGAAAATGCTTTGCCTGGGACGGCAAAGAAATCCCCGCCTGATCGAAGCCGGCAGTCACCCGTGCCAGACTCAAAACCTGACAATTGCAGCCTGTGTTTACGCCAATGCCAGCTGACCTTTCATCATCTGATCCCGCGAAAAGTCCACCGACGGACTTTTTATCGGAAAAATTTCTCGCGCGAAACCCTTGCGCAAGGCATCTATGTTTGTCGTCAATGCCATAAAGGCATCCACAAACTTTACGACGAAATGACCCTGGCAAAATCCCTCAACACTATCGAATCACTTAGAGCCGATAGTACACTGGCCAGACATGTGCACTGGGTGTCGAAACAAAAAATTGCTTCCCTAAAAGTGACTGAAAAATAATTTTCAGTGAAGCCGCAAATAGTTCAGTTTTGCAGACGATTCCTTATTGAATCCACTTCCGTGCGGACACGGTCTTCGGCTTCATCAACACCCTCTTCAGCTTCATCAAGCAAATCCTGCGCAGTTTCCTGCGCGCTCTCAACACCTTCATCAATGCGTTGCCTGGTCTGTTCCGCCGCTGCATCCAGATTCGCCTGGGCATCATCGAGCATTTGGCTGGCATTACTTTGCACCTGGCTGGCAGGAGCTTCATTAACGACAGGCTGATTCGTCGCTTCAGGTTCTTCGCTGCTGCAGGCGAACAGTACAGACGCACTCAGTGCAATAAATATCACTTTGCAAAAACGCTTGCTGCCTTTATCTGGTCCGGCAGGGGCGCTCAAATTTCTTGATAAATTCATTTTTATACTCCTCGGATTCTTGAAAAGTCAGTGTAATACATTGGTTGTCGACTTTCAGAAATTATGCACAAAAAAAGGGTAGCATGCACCATGCTGAGGCAGCAAAAACACTGGAATTTCCCGTGCAAAACCATGTATTTTCTGAAATAATGCGCGCCTTCAATACACTATCGTCCAGCCAAAGCAGGCAAAAAATTACCCCTGTTTTTTTACAACAATTATTTTGTGGCAGGTGTCTTTTTCCTGATCATGCGTTTTTAAAAAACCGGGGCTAAAGAGTTAACTCATCAATGCGCAGTAACTGGTTATCAAACGCTTTTAACTTTTCAAAAAGCATTCCCCTGCGCCCTTTCAAATCGGCCATCTTCGCCACACTTGTTACACTGACCCCTGTTTTAGCCGATGCTCAAAATAACTCCGGCGCCGCAAGAAAGAGTGTCGAGGCCGTCCGTATTACCAAGGCGCCAGTCATTGATGGCGTGCTTGATGATGATGTCTGGGCACTGGCCAAACCAATTACCGATTTTCATCAAACCCGTCCTGGCGACCAGACGCCGACCTCTGAAGATACCGAAGTCCGCATTCTCTATACCGAGGATGCGATTTATATAGCGGCGCGCATGGATGACAGTGAACCGGACCTGATTGCTACACCAACCCTGCGTCACGGTCAGGGCCTGGGGCCTGATGATCGCCTCGTTATCATTCTTGATCCCTTTAACACCCGGCGTACCGGCTATCGCTTTGAAACCAATCTCAACGGTGTTCGTCATGACGCCCTCTATACCACGGTCAGTGATTTTAATGCTGACTGGTCAACCATCTGGGATGTGAAAACAAGTCTTTATGAGAATGGCTGGATTGCCGAAATTGAAATTCCGTTCAAGTCGCTGCCGATGGATCCCGCCACAGAGGAATGGGGATTTAACTTTGGCCGCGGCATCCGCCGCCGCAATGAAGAAATGGCCTGGGTCTCTTTTAACCGCGGCTTTAACCCCAGTATCGCCGGCACACTGACTGGTATGCGTGACATGAGTCAGGGAGTGGGGCTGGACATCGTGCCCTCACTGGCCGTCGTCCAGCAGAAAAACCATGTCAGCGGTGACACCAATAACCAGGTAAATCCTTCCCTGGATGCGTTTTACCGTATCACGCCATCGCTGAATGCCGCTGTTACTATCAACACTGACTTTTCAGCCGTTAACGTTGATAGCCGCCAGGTCAACCTGGATCGCTTTAACCTTTTCTTTCCCGAACAGAGAAACTTCTTTCTCAATGATGCGGACCTGTTCCAGTTTGGCAATATCGGCAATACCGGGAACGAGGCCACCAGCGGGGGTTCTGAACAAAATGCCCGCCCCTACTTCTCCCGTAAAATTGGCCTGGGCGCCGGTGGTGCGCCAGTGGACATCAATTATGGCGGGCGACTCAGTGGCCGCGTCGGGCGCTGGAATATTGGTACGCTGGCGATTCAGCAGGGTGCCGATGGCAATCTTGATCCAAGCTCGCTGTTTATCAGCAGAATTTCCGCCAACGTGCTGGCGGAATCCAATATTGGCTTTATCGTCACTGATGGCGACCCAACCTCCAATCTCGACAACTCCGTATTCGGCGCTGATTTCCGCTATCTCAATACCCGCCTGTCCAGTGGCATGGCACTGGAAGGTGACGCCTGGTATATGCAATCTGAAACACCGGGGCTGACAGGCGACAACGCTTCCTGGGGCCTGGGTCTGCGCTCACCTAACAATCAGGGTTGGCGAGGTGGTATCGGCATCAAGGAAGTGCAGGAAAATTTTAATCCGGCAATGGGATTCGTCAATAACCCGGGAGTCCGCGATTACAGCCTGGACGTTGGTTATACCCATTTCATGAAACCCGGTGGTTTTTTGCAGCAGCTGCAGACCGGCTTTGATGCCCAACGGGTAAACTTTATTGATGGCGGACTGCAAACAGAGCGCCTGCGTTTTAGCATCTTGGAAGCCACCACAAATTCAAGAGACTTCCTGCGCATCCGTTTGGCGTCCAACAAGGAAGTAGTGAGACAACCATTTACTGTTTATAGCGAACCCGGTAGACAGGTAGTTATAGAAGCGGGCAGTTATGAATTCCATCGCGGTGGATTTCGTATCGCCACGGCCAACCAGCGCCCGATTTCATTTTCCCTGAATACCTTTCTGGGGGATTTCTATAACGGCACGCGCAGTAATTACAACGGCCAGGTTCGCTACCAGGCCCGCAAGTTCATTATTGAAGGTGGCTACGAATTCAATGATATTTCACTGCCACAGGGTGATTTTATTACCCGACTCGTCACTCTCAATACCCAGTATGCCTTCACCAGTAATTTCTATTGGGTGACCAATGTGCAATACGACAACGTATCGGAAGTGCTTGGCGTGAATACAAGGTTGCAGTGGATTCCTGAGGCCGGGCAGGAAGGCTTTATCGTGCTCAACTACAATATGGAAGATGTGGACAAGGATAATGATTTCCAGGCTCTGTCTGCCGATCTGAGCGTAAAGTTCACCTATACGTTTCGCTATTAGACCTTTTGCTATTAGACCCTGTATTTCCAATTTGTCGTAAATCCCTGCTAATATCTCCTGCCAATTAATCGCTGTTGCCAGCACCACCTTGCTCGCAACAGCAAGCCTTCAGGAGATCAACCACATGCGTTATTTACTGGCTATCCTTCTGCCACCCTTGGCGGTTTTTTTGTGCGGCAAACCGGTTCAGACCATCCTCAGTATTATACTGACGCTGGCATTCTGGATTCCTGGTGTCATCCATGCCCTGTTCATCGTCCACAACCACCTGGCAGAAAAGCGGAATAAAGAGCTGATTGCCGCAATTAAAGACACAAAACAAAGCTAAAATTTTTATACATTCAAGAGATCTTTCATGAAGCTGAATTGTCGACCCATGCTTGTGCTGTCCATGACCCTGTTAATGGGCAGTTGCAGCAGCGCCTATTACTCTGCCATGGAACAGATTGGCGTGCATAAGCGCGACATTCTGGTTGATCGGGTAGAAGAAGCCCGCGACTCACAGGAAGAAGCCAAAGTTCAGTTCAGTTCCGCCCTGGAGCAGTTTTCCACGCTGTTGAATTTTGACGGGGGCGATTTACAACGCACCTATGAAACCCTGGAACAGGAATTCGAGGAAAGCGAAAGCCGCGCCCGGGAAGTCAGCGATCGAATCCGCTCGGTGGAGTCAGTGTCGGCGGACCTGTTTGAGGAATGGGAAGAAGAGCTCGGACTCTATACCAACCAGGATCTGCGCCGTTCCAGTGAGAATAGCATGCGCCAGACCCGGGTCCGTTATGACCAGCTTATCAAGGCTATGTATACCGCTGAAACCAAAATGGAACCAGTGGTGAATGCCTTCCGTGACCAGGTGCTGTTCCTTAAACACAATCTCAATTCCCGCGCCATTGCCTCCCTGCGCTCAGAACTGCTTAGCATTGAAGGAGATATCTCCCAGCTGATTAGCGACATGGAAGCCTCCATTGCCGAGTCCAATCGCTTTCTCATGGAAATGGAGTTGATTTAGACCTGATCCAGCACTGATAACGAATTTAATTAATCGCCCAAACCTCCAGGCCAAGCCTGTCGAAAACAGGCCCGCCCCACATAGAGTGGACAATACTCAAAGGTCGCCGTATTCTTCTTTTCCCCAACAATAATAAAAAAGAGGATACCTTTGTGAAGCATAAAATGACTGTTGCCCTGACGTCCATAATGACGCTGCTTCTGCTGTCTGCCCCCGTGAGTGCCCAGCGTGGCTTCATGGCACCGAAAAACCTGCCTGCGCAGCCTGCAACGGTTTCCATTCCCTCAATTAGCCCACTCACCGGGCCGGGTACCCCATATAACTCTGCCCTTGGCCAATGGCCGGGGTATGACATGAACCACTTCGATTACGTGGCCGATGAATATACTATCTCGGGCAATGCCGATGGCAGTCCCTACAAGGCTCGACTGGTGGTAAGACGACCCGCAGACATGGATCGCTTCAGTGGCCTGGTCATTACCGAACCCATGCACCCTGCCGGTTTTGCCCACGGCTTTGAACATAACAGTGTCTACATCATGGATTCAGGTCATATTGCCGTGGAAGTCACCACCATGGGGAATGAACATCCGCAACAACATAACCCGCAGCGCTATGCCGATCTCATGGTCAGTAATAACCAGATAAGTGAGATCCTGGCGCAAACTGGAGCACTGATAAAGAGTGATAACAGCCCAATCGCCAACAGCGGTCTGCGCAAGGAGATACTGTTCGGAACGTCCGCCACCTCACGTATTCTCACCGACTACCTGCCCTCTCACGCAATTTTCAAACTCGCCGACGGCAGTAATATTTTTGACGGCTTTCTGCCCACCTCCAACGGCACACGCATTCTGCCGGTGGATGTGCCGATGATCCAGATGCCTACCCAGCATGAATTCATGAATATCGCCACCGCGGTGCAGGATGGAGATGAACCGGGCAACCAGTTCCGCGTCTATGAATTTGCTGGTGTTGGCCACCTGATGGCGCGTCATAATCCACGCATGACACCGCAACTGTGCGAGAACAAACCTACGCAATACCCTCTTGAAGTCGAATTTTCAGTAGCGCTGCATCATTTACTGCAGTGGGTCGACAAGGGCATTATTCCGCCCCGGGCTGAGCGCATCCTGATTGATCGCAACGTCAATAATGATGGCTCGTTGATGGTACTTGATGAGCATGGCAATCCACTGGGCGGTATTCGCAATCCTTATGTCGATGTTCCGATAGCCCAATATGTGGCTGGCAACACCCTGTCCCCAGGCCAGGATGAGGAGATGTCTGTGGTTTGCCGCTTATCCGTTTACGAAGTGCCCTTTTCCAAAGCCAAGCTGCGTCAACTTTATGGCAGCAAGGCTAATTACCTACGCCAGGTAGATGAAAACCTCGACAAACTTGAAGCACAGGGCTGGTCGCTTCCGGTCTACCATGACCTGATCATGGCGGATGCCGAGGCGATTGAATTCTAGACGCAATCTGTTTTGTTCATGGCAACGTAAAACACGACATGAACCTGATCCCGTGTATTACGAAAATTCAGCTTAAAACCAAACGCGCATTGGCATTGCTGGCACTGCCAGCCTTGCTGCTGGCTGGAGACTTTGTCATGGCCATTGAAGAACCCGATTTTGAGGTCATTGAAACCTCCGATGATATTGAATATCGCCGCTATCAGCCTTTTGTTATTGCGCAGACCATTGTCGCCACCGATGAGCGCAGCAAGGCCAACAATATTGGTTTCCGCCGTTTGTTCAAGTACATCACCGGTGCCAACACCGGGCAGGAAAAAATCGAAATGACCGCGCCGGTTATTCAGCGTGACTCGGTTGCAGCTGCGGCGCCGGCAAAGGGTGAAAAGATCGCCATGACAGCACCGGTTCAGCAGACAGCGAGCGACGCCGGCTGGAAGGTGGCCTTTGTTTTGCCACTCCACTTCACCATGGATAGTGCCCCGATCCCCAGTGACGCTGATGTCAGACTTCAGCAGGTGGAAGCGCGCACCATGGCAGTTCTCGGTTTTTCAGGCCGCTGGACTGACAAGAATATCAGCCAGCATCAGGCCGAGTTGATGAGTAAACTGGAAAAGGCTGGTGTGGATGTGATTGGTGAGGCTGAATTTGCGGCCTATAACGCGCCCTTCAGACCGCCCTTTATGCGACGTAATGAAGTGATGGTTGAAATCGCCAATAAATAAATTCAGGCAAAAAAAAGACCGGGGTTAAGAAAAGCCCGGCCTTTTTCTTACATTCTTACATTCTTACATTCTTACATTCAGAAAACTGAAACTCTTTCTGACTAACTTCCCTCGGTGGTC
>CBFIIQ010000039.1:0-30837 GCA_965662685.1 Pseudohongiellaceae bacterium
ACGAGCTGAAACGAATCAATGTTGAACTGCAACCTATGGATATCGTGCTGGTTAACACGGCTGCAGGTAAAGCACTCGGTGATCCTGATTTCGTCGATATCGGCTGTGGCATGGGGTATGAAGCCACCATGTATTTGCTTGAGCAGGGCATCAAGGTTACCGGCACAGATGCCTGGTCCTGGGATGCCCCTTTTTCCTACACCGCGGAAAAAGTAAAGGAAACCGGAGATACCTCACTAATTTGGGAAGGCCACAAGGCAGGCAAGGATATTGGTTATTGTCATCTGGAAAAACTGCATAACCTGGAAATACTTCCGGCATCCGGATTCACGGTCAGTTGTTTTCCCCACAAGATCAAAGGCGCTTCCGCTGGCTGGACACGTGCTGTTGCGATTTTTGATGAATAAGCCATAGAGAATTCAAAGTACAACCTACATAACAATAATTATAAAACCGTATTTCCATCCTTGCTTTAACAAGAGGCTTTTATGAAACTGGCGACCATTGCAAACAATACACCTGACGGCAAACTTGTGATTGTTTCCATCGATGGTAGTCGTTATCTGCCCCCTGCGTCTTTTCAAACCCTCCAACAGGCGATTGAAAACTGGGATGCAGCACAGCAGGAATGTCTGCCACTGGCCCAGCAACTCGAAGCCGGTGAAGGCGATTCAACGGAAGATCTTCACTTTGCGGCACCTCTACCCCGTGCCTGGCAATGGCTGGATGGCTCGGCGTTTCCCAGTCACGGCAAATTGATGCAGGAGGCCTTCAAGCTGCCTCCCCTTGAGTTCGACAAACCGCTCATGTACCAGGGCATGTCCCATCAGTTTTTTGGTCCTCGTGATGACATCCCTTATATGACTGAGGAGGACGGTATCGATTTTGAAGGCGAATTTGGCATTATTGTCGATGAGGTTCCCATGGGAATCTCGGCCGAGGATGCCATGGCCCATATCAAACTCCTGGTTCAGATCAATGACTGGTCATTACGAACAATTGCACCCATAGAAATGAAAACAGGCTTTGGCTGGATTCAGGCAAAACCCGCCTGCTCCATGGCGCCACTAGCCATTACCCTGGACGAGGCAGGTGAAAGCTGGCGCGACGGCCGGCTGCATCTTGATATGAACGTAGACTGGAACGGCACCCGTTTTGGTAATCCCAATGGCGCCATGATGGAGGTGGGCTTCCATGAGCTGGTGGCACATGCGGCTGCCACTCGAACACTTTGTGCCGGAACAATAATTGGTTCAGGTACGGTGTCCAACGATAATTTCCGGGAAGTTGGTTCTACCTGTATCGCAGAAAGACGCGGTATAGAAATCGTTGATGAAGGATCACCAAAAACCGGCTTTATGAAGTTTGGCGATAAAGTGCGTATGCAAGTGATGTGCCCCGAAGATACGCTCTTGTTTGGCAGCATTGATCAGCAAGTGGTAAAGCAAACCTGAAAAGGAAATCTGAATTGAGTAAAACTGCCTCCGGGCCAGTTCGACGTGTAGTAACCGGACATAATAATGAGGGTGAGGCTGTTATCAGTTCCGACCAACAGTTCCTGCCTGAAACCATTGCTTCCGGCGATGCTACCTTTTCCCTGCTTTGGACCAGCCCTGTTTTACCCGCGGATAACAATGACATTACCGACGGGCGTGAGCGCGATGCCGGCCTGACCATCCAGCAGGGTTCGGTGATACGCATTGTCGATATGCTGCCTGGTGGTGAATCCCCCCTGCACCGCACGAACAGCCTTGACTACGGCATCGTGCTATCAGGGTCGGTGGAGCTGGAACTTGAGAATAATGAAAAGACCATTCTCAATGCCGGTGATATCTGTGTACAACGTGGCACCATTCATCTTTGGCGCACTGTTGGTAATCAACCCTGTCGTATTGTCTTTGTGCTAACTGAAGCCAAGCCCTATATGCACGAAGGTAGCCCCCTGCCTCCTGTAGATGTATAAAACAGGCTTCACTTGGCTGCATTTTGGGCAGCGACAATCAGGACAATCATTTTCCCCCTAAATTTTCTGAATTTTTGTCAGGCCTATGGCAAAGTTCTTGGCAGGCATTCATTTATGCCATAATTGAATCGTCACTACTCGAGATTATGGTATTGATCATTAACAATCTCACTTTTGCCTGATATTCAGGATACTCCTTTAAATAAACTTATTTTAAAAATGTCGCTACCTGTGCTTTATTCCTTTCGCCGCTGCCCCTATGCAATACGTGCACGCATGGCCCTGTTCAATGCGGATATTGACCTGGACATTCGCCAAGTCTCACTCAAAAACAAACCACAAGCGATGCTGGATGTCTCCAGCAAGGGCACAGTCCCGGTACTTGTAACTGAAGATGGTGTTATCGATGAGAGCCTGGATATTATGTTGTGGGCCTTGGATTTTAATGACCCTGATGGCTGGTATTCCCGATATTCTGAAGCAGATAAAGCTTTTGCCATGCAATTGATTGCGCAAAATGATGAATCATTCAAACCCTGGCTGGATAAATATAAATACGCAGATCGTCATCCTGAATTTGATCAGGGCTATTACCGTGGACAATGCGAAAACTATTTGCAGGTTATAGAGACAGCTTTACAGAAAAGCGCATACCTGATGGGAGAAACTGTTTCGCTTGCAGATATGGCCATATTCCCCTTCATACGGCAGTTTTCCATGGTAGATAAAAACTGGTTTGATGCTTGCCCCTTCACGCATCTCAGGCGTTGGCTCACCAAGCTTCTTGATTTGCCATTATTTACCCGCGTCATGGCGAAAACGCCAGCTATTGGGAATTAACTGGCGAAAGATTATATGTTTACTGTTGCCCCCTGAGGAATGGTATCTGGCGCTGCGTTGAGTTTGTCGGCCGCAAAGCCAGCAGCGTTTTTATACCCCTGCATGAATTCATCACGCTCGGAGCGGGGAATAACATCATCAATATTTTCGAAAACACCGCCGCATCGATCATCCAGCAGCTTTAATAATCCAAACGGCCCCGCACCACGATTACGCAGGACAAGTTGTGAAATTTCCGCGCACAATTGTGCGTCGTAAGCCTGCAATGCTTCGGGTGTGACACCATCTTCCAGCATGGCAGCCCCTAGCACGCGAGCATCAACAATGGCCTGACTGGCACCATTGGATCCGGTGGGGTACATGACATGAGCCGCATCACCCAGTAATACGGCAGAGCCATCAACCCAGGTCGGGACGGGGTCACGATCAATCATGGGATATTCAAATACTTCTTCGGCTCCTGTTAACATTTCCGGAATATTGATCCAGTCAAAATTCCAGGTTTCGAAATGATGGAGAAAATCTTCATGCTCAACCTTTTTATTCCAGTCGCCCTGGGTCCAGCCAGCGGAGTTATCGACAGTAATTTCAGCAATCCAGTTAATGTCGGCCAGTCCAGTGACCGGATCAGCTGCTGATATGGGATAAAATACTACGCGATGCATATGTGTTCCAAAACCCACGAAAGAGGCACCACTTCGAATCGGTTTTGCCCGGGTAACGCCACGCCACATGATTGCTCCCCCCCACTGGATTGGTGGCTGCTGTGGATGCATTTGCTGACGTACGGCGGAATGCAGGCCATCGGCAGCGATCAGCAACGATCCCTGTACAGAAGATTTGTTACCGCTGCGGTCTTCCAGTTGCACCGTTATGCCTTTGCCGTCGGGATGATTTTTATAACCGGTAACCTTCATGCCAGTGCGGATGCAATCATTCCCAAGGCGCTCCAGTGCAGCGTGGTAAAGCATCATTTGCAGCTTCCCCCGGTGCACGGAATATTGCGGCCAATGGTAGCCCGCTTCCAATCCCCTGGGCTCGGAATAAACATCATTACCGTTCAGGCCAACCAGGGCCCATTCCCGAGTTTGCAAGCCAATCTCATCAAGTGCCGCCTTGCCAAAACCCAGTTCATAAAGTTCACGCACAGCATTGGGCTGGATATTAATACCGACCCCGAGCGGCTTGATTTCGGCAACAGACTCAAACACCACGCAGGGCACGCCTATTTGATGCAGGGTCAAGGCACAACTCAGACCGCCGATACCACCACCGACAATCAGTACTGGTAAATCAGACATATAATTTCCCAAATCTTGTTATTTATATTCCGGTGCAAGGATAAATTCAGATACCGCGTCAACAAACTGACAGTATGATAGCCGAAAGCGACAGCGCGCGGAATGTGTTGGAGTGAACTCAAACATTGGCATAGACAATTTGTGCCAGAGAATGCTTTATAAAAATTATGCTAAGCTTTCCCCATTGTTAATTGCTACCTGATGGCCTGTTTATGAAAAGACTAATTGACTGTTTATTCCTTACTCTACCGCTTTCTTTACTGCTTGCAGCATGTTCGCCTGATCCGGCTGTTCAATCTTCTTCAGCCAGCACTGATTCGATGACTGACACAAGCACCTCTTCAGCGGCTATGCTGGCATCAGGTATCTTTCTTGAAAATATGGACACCTCCGTTAAGCCCGGCGATGACTTCTACCAGTACGTCAACGGCAGCTGGCTTGAAGAAAATACCATTCCGGCAGACAAGACTCGCTGGGGTGCGTTCGACATTCTGCGCGACAAGTCAGAAGAAAATGTGAGGTCGCTGATCCAGGCAGCGGCGCAAGGCGACTTTGCCAAAGGCTCGGAACAGCAACAGGTGGGCGATCTCTATAACTCCTATCTTGATATGGCAGGTCGCAACAACCTGGGGCTTGAGCCATTGCTGGAAGAGATGACAAAAATCTCGGCATTGGAAACACCCGGTCAGCTGGCGCGCTACTTTGCCTATGCCAATAAATTTGGTTATGGCACGCCCTTTAATGTGGATCAGTATGTGGATTTCAAGGATCCCAACAGCTATATGATCCATACCTGGCAGGGTGGTCTTGGCCTGCCTGACCGCGAGTATTATTTCAATGATGATGACGCCTCAGTTGAAATTCGCGAAGCCTATATCGAGCACATTGCAACCATGTTTGAGCTCGCCGGTATTGATAATGACGAGACCAATGCACAGACCATCATGGCATTGGAAACCCGCCTGGCGGCAGAACATATGCTCAAGGAAGACACCCGCGATGACAATCTGCTTTATAACAGTTATCCGGTTGAGACATTGAATGAGCTGATGCCCAACTTTGACTGGCCCGGTTTTCTGGAAGAAGCCCAGCTCACCGACCTGGACAATCTGGTAGTCACCCAGGTGGATTACATGACAGCACTGGACAGCATTATTACTGAGACTGACATGGCGACCTGGAAGGTATTTCTGCAATGGGGGCTAATCAATGCCACAGCAGATCGCCTGACCCCCGAACTTGATCAAGCCAATTTTGATTTTTATGGCACGGTAATGCGTGGCCAGGAAGAGCAGCGACCGGATTGGCGGCGCGCCGTGTCACTGGTGAACTCACATCTGGGAGAAGCCATTGGCCAGGTTTATGTGAATGAGTATTTTCCACCCCAGGCTAAACAGCGTATGGAAGCACTGGTGCAAAACCTGCTTGATGCGTATGAAGTGAGCATTCGAGAACTTGACTGGATGGGCGAGGAAACCAGGCTGCAGGCGCTGGATAAGCTGTCCAAGTTCAGCGTCAAGATCGGCTACCCGGATGAGTGGAAAGACTACAGCTCGCTGTTGATTGAAGCCGATGATTTATTTGGCAACCTGCAGCGCTCCGCCCTGTTCCAGTATGAAGAAAAACTGGCAAAACAAAAATTCCCGGTAGAAAAACATGAATGGGCAATGACGCCACAAACCGTCAATGCCTATTACAACCCGCCACTGAATGAGATTGTGTTTCCGGCGGCCATTCTGCAACCGCCCTTTTTCGACATGAATGCGGAGGATGCGGTCAATTATGGCGGTATCGGCGCCGTGATTGGCCATGAAATCGGGCATGGCTTTGATGATTCAGGCAGCAGCTTTGATGGTGATGGCGTCCTGCGCAATTGGTGGACCGATCAGGACCATAGCGAGTTCGAGGCGCGGACCAGTGAGTTAATTGAGCAGTACAACAGCTTTCAGGTGTTTGCTGATCTGAATGTAAACGGAGAATTTACCCTGGGTGAAAACATCGGTGACCTGGGCGGCATCAGTATTGCCCTGAAGGCCTATCAGATGACTCTGGCTGGCGGGCAAGCACCGGTACTCGACAGCTTTACCGGAGAGCAACGCGTCTTTATTGGTTTCGCTCAGGTCTGGCAATCCCTGTCCCGGGACGAAGCCCTGCGTAATCAGGTCGGCACTGATCCTCACTCACCCGCAAAATTCAGAGCCAACGGGCCGGTTCGCAATGTCGCCGAGTTCTATTCTGCTTTTGATATCCAACCGGGCGATGCATTATATCTGCCTCCCGAGGAGCGGGTAAAAATCTGGTAAGGGATACTGGCAGGTATAGCAGGTACAGGTATAGCAGTTATAAAAGCTATAAAGAACCAGCGAAGCGATGCTTGTCACCTGGGCTAAATCCAACTTCTGATTTTGAACGTATCATGGGCGTCTACCAAACAACAGATGCTCCGGATGCGTCCAACTAACAATCTTCGATCTTTAATAAATCCTGGCTTATCGCTGATCCTTGTTTTAGCCAGCCAGCTTTCATTTGCCCAAAGCGATGGGCGCAATATTGTTGTGGAAACGGAATTTGGCGCCAGCTGGCAGTCCCGCAATGATGTGCAAATCCCGAACGATAATCCGGGCACCCGTTTTGCACTGAATGATATCGCCGGCAGTGGTCCTTGGCTGTCTGGACGTATCAACCTATTCTGGGATATCAACGACAAGCATGGCTTCAGAGTTTTGCTCGCCCCGCTGTCCTATAGCGAAAGCAATATTTTACAGTCCGATGTGAATTTTGCCGGGGCACAATTTGACTCCGGCGAGGCCGTGGAAGCCGGTTACAAATTCCACTCCTGGCGCTTTTCCTACCGCTATCACATGATTGAAAACGAGAATCTGAATTTGTGGCTTGGCGGCACCCTGAAGATTCGCGATGCCGAAATAAAATTACGTCAGGGTCAGATCACGGCTAATGATGATGACCTCGGGGTTGTTCCCCTGTTCTACCTTGCTGCCCGTTATCGCCTCGGTGAACGCTGGCACTTCAATGCCGAGATGGATGCCCTTGCCGGCGGCCCGGGCCGAGCCATCGACCTGGGATTGCGACTGGACTATAGCGTGAATCCGAACTGGGAAATTGGCGCAGGCCTGCGCACACTTGAAGGCGGCGTGGACTCGGATGACGTCTACAATTTTGCCTGGTTCAACAGTGTTGTACTTTCTACAAGGTATAAGTTTTAACCGCAGACTATCGCTCTTCCCAAGCTTTGCCTGAATAACTTCTGCTGCATGTGACTGCCCTTATCAGGTGCTGTTTAATCCACTCATGCACGTTTACGTGCAATCAAACTAATCACAGCTGGTACCGAATAAAGTACATTTATAAACACCGGGATTAGCCAAAAATTCTGGCCGGCAACCTGTTTCTACAATTTCAGGGGCTTAGCGTCCAGTTTCCAAATAAACTTTGCTTTTACTCAAGACCAACTAACAATGAAACGACTAATGTGCCTGCCTGTGGCACGCATCCTGCTTGATTTTCCTTCTGGCTCAACAAATATTTATATCTTCTCAAGTTTTTTGGTTTCCATGCCCCCATGATGAGTGAACAAACTATGTCGCAAATCCTGAAATCTTTTACCTTGTCTTTATTGATCCTGCCATCGATATTTTTTTGCTTTCAGGCAAGTGCGCAGGAGAGTGCCTATCCCCTGCAAATGAGCAGCAACCGCACCAGCCATCGTCCTGAGGTACCAGGTCCTAATGGTCTGGTCAGCGCCGGTCACCCTCTGGCCGCGATGTCAGGTCTGCAAATTCTGATGGCCGGCGGCAATGCCATCGATGCCTCGGTTGCCACCCTGGCCACATTAAATGTAGTACGTCCGCAAATGTCAGGCGCCGGCGGTAATGGCTTTGTCACCTATTTTGACCAGGCCTCCGGGGAAGTGTTGTCGTTGAATGCTACCGGTGCTGCGCCGCTGTTACTGGACGCCGCTCTGCTGAGTCCGGAAGATTTAAACAAGGGCATTAATGCCGGTGTGGTACCAGGCTTGTTTGGCGGCTGGGTTTCATTGCTGCAAAACCATGGCACCATGTCTTTAGCTGAGGTTATTGCGCCAGCTATTGGCTATGCCCGTGACGGACATCCACTGGAAAGCTCGGTTGCCAGTGGTATCGCTTCTTCACAGGCGCTATTCGAACAATTCCCTGCTAGTGCTGCCCAGTTTCTGCCTGGCGGTCGCGCTCCCGTCGCTGGCGAATTATTTAAAATGACGGCGCTCGCGCTGACTTTTCAGAAACTCGTTGATGCCGAAGCGCAGGCATTGGCTAATGGTGCAGATCGGGTTGAGGCCTTACAGGCAGCTTTCGATCGTTTTTATAAAGGCGATATCGCCAATGAGATGGCACGCTTCTATGAAGTAAATGGCGGTCTGTTTCGTCTTGAGGATTTCTCCCGCTACCAGGCAAGCTGGGAGCAACCGGTGCATATCAAATACCGTGGCTATGACATTTACTCATCACCACCCTCTTCCCGTGGTGGCCTCGAAGTATTGATGCAACTGAAACTGGTGGAAGGCTTTGACCTTGGTGCCATGGACTCCAATGATCCTGAAGTAACCCATATTCTTGCTGAAGCCATCAAGCTTGCCAAAGCCGATATCTATCACTTTGTTGCCGATCCAACTATTTACACGATTCCCGTTGAAGCCATGCTCAGTGATGAGTACGCCGCGTCCCGGCGTCAGCTAATCAAGCTTGATCAGCACATGACTTTTCCAGGACCAGGCAAACCCGCCGGCTATGAGAATTCCACCGCCTACCGCCAACACCTGTTGCCAAAACAGGAAATCGCTGCCAGGCGCGAGCAATCCTTTGCCGGCAGCACCACCAGTTTTTCCATTAGGGACAAGGACGGTAATGTCGTAGCATCCACACCCACCCATGGCGGTGCCTTTGGTACCGGTGTCGTGGTGGGCAATACCGGACTGACATTTAATAATGGCACCCGCATAGGTTCATCCTCTCCCTACCCGGAAGATGTAAACTATGCCCGCGGCGGACAAATTCCAATCCTCAATAATTCCCCCGTCATTGTGATGAAAGACGGTGAATTTATTATGTCTCTGGGAAGTCCCGGCGGCGAAACCATTGGCCAAACCCAGTTTCAGGTGCTGGTGAATGTGCTGGATTTTGGCATGCCGGTCCAGGCCGCCATTGAAGCCCCGCGTTTCAGCCTGTTTGCCGAGCCCAATTTTTATAAGGAAGGTGCAGTTATCACCATGCGCATTGAAGACCGCATTTCCATTGAGCAGTTTGAAGGTTTGCGCGTCAGAGGTCACGAGGTTCAGCTGGCACCCTCGTTTTCACTTGGCAGCATTCAGGCCATTTTAAGAAATGAGGAATTTAACACCGTTACGGCTGGTGCTGACCCGCGCCGGGCAGCTTACGCCGTTGGCTGGTAATCGATCTTCACACAATTTTTTTCACTAAAAAATTAAACCTTCAGGAAAACACCATGAAGCATCTTTCTTTATCCCTTTCATTTGCAGGCTCCTTTAACGCTTCGCTAAAGCGATATTTCAAAGCGGCGTTTTGTTTGTTTGCAACACTGCTTGTTTGCGCCTGCCAATCACCGTCCACTGTCAGCATGGACACCGAGAACCCGGCAACTCCATGGAACTGGTCAGAACAGTTTGTTACCAGCCAGGTTAATCACGTACGCGCCGGCAGAGACCTGAATCCGGATAGCTGGCCGGGTGGTGCCAGGGTCGCGGTGCTACTGTCCTATGATGTGGATAACGAAACCGTGATGGGACTGCGCAATGGTGAAATCAGCGTAGGCCCCCTATCGCAGGGACAGTACGGTCATCGGGTGGCGCTGCCACGACTGGTCAGCTTAATGGATAACAATGAGATTCCAGCGACTTTCTTTTTTCCGGCCTGGAGTCTGAAGATCGCGCCAGAGCAAGCTGAGGTGATCAATGCCTCCGGCCAGCATGAGATAGCCGTTCATGGCTGGATCCATGAATTAAACACAGCACTGGATGCTGAAACCGAAGAACGCCTGCTGCGTCAGGCCACTGATGAAATTGAAGCAATCACCGGCCGACGCCCGGTGGGCTATCGAGCGCCCTCCTGGAATCACAGCCCCAACACCCTGAGCATTGTGCGCGAGATGGGGTTCTTATATGAAAGCTCACTGATGCATGATGACCGCCCCTATGAATTGCTGCAGGATGGCGAAGCTACCGGCCTCGTCGAACTCCCGGTAGAGTGGATACTGGACGACGCGCCACTGTTTAACCCAAGGGGCAACAGCTATATGAATCCACGGGATGTGATGCAGGTATGGATTGATGAATTTGATGTAGCCTGGGAAGAAGGCACCATGTTTCTATTAACCATGCATCCCCATGTCAGCGGCCATCGCTCACGCATCGTCGCTCTGGAAGGTCTTATAGAACACATCAAAGCCAAAGGCGGCGTCTGGTTCGGCACCCACGAAGCCGCGGCACGATATGTAAAATCCCAGGCAGGAATGAATTAGCAGTTACAACGGTCCCCTTCTGCCAGAATAAAAGCGTTAAGTCGAAATCCTCAACTTAACGCTTTTATCTTTTATCCTTTATCCTTTATCCTTTTTCCGCCTCATTCAAAACTGAATATATCCTCGCCTTCTTCCGGAGCCTCCATATCCTGCTCATGAAACTGCCGCCAGTTTGCCGCCCAGGGACGTCCGAACATATCCGGCACCTGGTACTCAATCACTTCACCCGGTGCTACCGGTGTGGCTACGCCGCTGACATTAAAAATCGACTGCACACACTCGATAAACTGATACGGATCACCGTCGTTAAGTCCACCCTGCCGCTCCAGGTTTCGCACGATACGAATGGGTTCCACTAAAGCCTCAGGATCATAAAATACTGCTTCGTGATTGAGCCCGTATACTGCTCCACTGTCATCACGATTGGCCGTATAAATTTCCACCACCTGAAGTTTATTGGAAAACTCCATGCCGCCATGCACCTTCCAGCCCTGAATATTGGACGTCCAGGTGATTAATACCTCGCCATCCCAAAATCCTATGGTTTCTCCATACCACTGCGGGACATCTGCCCCCAGTCTCGGAACAACTCCTGACATATTAAAACTGCGACCGATATGGATATTGGTAATAAAGTTGTCGGCATCACCCGCCAGAATCTGCACCAGCTCAGGTGTCACCAGTATCTGATGGGGCTGATTGGTTACCCCATGGTAATGAAAGCGGCGCATAAAGCCTTCAGGCCAGCAAAACATGGCAGGCCATTGTGCGGCATTGGTATTGCCATGGTGGTAGGCTTCCTGCACAAAGCGCGTCTGATATTCCTCGGTCATCAGCGACAAAATGGTAGGCACCTGATTCCAGAACAGCTCGGCATTCCAGTTCTGCCCGCGCGGCCAGACATAACGTCCATTCCAGTCGCCGGGTACCGTGCCATAATTATGTTGTGTTGGCCCACCCCGTGACCGGGTTTCTTCCAGCAGGGCCTGATAGTGGGCCCGGGCAGACTCGAATGCATAGGGGCTGATGATGGCTGCGCGCGGATAGTCGCGATCACAATAGCCCCAGGCGGCGGTGCGCGGCGGGTCATTGCCGATCAATCCTGTGGACCATTGCGCCTGAATGGCTTCAGAGCTGTTGCAGCGAAAATAGCGGGGATCACTCCAGTACTGGCGATCAGCGTAGAAATCTTCAGAGGTAAACAGGTCAATGGGTAATGGCTCAACCCCTTCCGGAACCGCGCCATTCACAGCAGAGGCATGAATCATTCCTCTACCCGCGCCGTCTGTGCCAACCTCACCATCCCGGAAGGGGCCCACCATCCAGTATTGTTCCGGGTAGCCTGAAATCTCCGCAGGCGGATAGGCTTCCAATTGCTCCGGGGGGGTTCTTCTTGCTCCAGGAATGGCAGGAACCAAAGGAGCCCCTCTGCCCACGCTGTCAACATCCATGACAGCTACCTCTTGCGCGGAGGCCGTTAATCCATGAAGCCCTGCCACCCCAAGAAATACCCCCCCTGCCAAAATAAAAACAGCCATGTGCCTGTTCTTTTCCATTACAGCCCCCTGAAAATCAGGCAATTGATATGCCCTGGATCACTTATTCTACTTCCCCTGTAAGTGAAGCAGTATAGGTACAACAAGGCTACCAATCCATCAGGGCTTTAATTCCATTCCCAATTGCCTGTAGAATCGAGCGTTCAATTCTGGATATACCAGTTTAGGGGGAAATTACCGTGCTTAAGAATAAAAACAGTCTCACTACTATTTGCCTGTCATTTTGCTTTTCGTTGATATCGTTTAACGCCATGGCTCAAAATGCAGATGCCCTGATTGCCAATGCCCGGGAAGCATTAGGCAATGTTCGCTCCGTCACATATTCGGGATCAGCCAGAAATGTTGCGTTCCAGCAATGTGGTGCCAGTGCCGTGTCATTGATTTGCAATGACACACATAATCCAATGCGTCCCATTACCGATTACATCAGTGTTATCGACCTGTCCGCACCGGCAATGCGTCATACCGGCGCTACCATGAATATCGGTTCCGGCGGTTCCACCGCTGTCAGTGCCGGCACTTTTTTCCAGCAAGTGACTTCCGACCAGGCCGATCTGTCTGAGTCCTGGGCTAATTCGCTGGAGTTTTATATTACGCCCTGGGGATTCCTCAAAGGTGCCGCTGAAAACCGGGCGACTTCAAATCGCCGCACAATGAATGGCAACAGCTATATGGTATTGAGCTGGAGTCCCGAAGTGAAAGCGCCTTCTGGAGCAAGCTATGTAATCAATGGCTACCTGAATGATGACAACCTGGTCGAATATGTAGAAACCTGGGTGGGTGACAACATCATGGGTGATATGCATATTTTGGCGTCATACATGGGCTGGCGCGACTTCGGCGGCTTTCTTGCCCCCACCCAGATTTCGCAAACCCGAGGCGGCTGGCCTTTCTTTGAAGTCGACATAACGGCCGCTGATGCCAATATGCGCAATGTTGCCTCCATGCTGCCTGCACCAGAGTCCAATGCACGAGGCTTTGGCGGTGGCGGCCCCGTCAATGTCATGCCGGAGCAGTTAGGTGATGGTTTTTATCGCCTTACTACCGGTCCCGGAAGTTATGATTCACTGATCGTAGAGTTTGAAGATCACATCATGATGCTGGAAGCTGGAGCCAGTCATGCAGTAATCGCGGCTTATATAGAAGAGTCAAAACGACTGATTCCCAACAAGCCCATTCGCTACATAATGAATACCCATCCTCATTCTGACCATACTGCCGGCTTGCCTGTGGTAATTGCCGAGGGGGCTACCATTATCACCCAGGCCAATAACCAGGAGTTTTTCGAGCGCGCCCTTAACACACCGCGCACCCTGCTCGATGATGCGCTGGCCAGAAACCCGCAAAAAGTCTGGGTTGAAGCCGTGGATACCAAGGCGGTATACAGCGATGGCAAGCGCAGCGTTGAGATGTACCACATTTATCCGGCACCACATTCCAATGGTTTGCTGGTGGCGTATTTCCCTGAGGAGAAGGTGCTTTTCCAGGGTGACTTTTCCCTGCCAGCACCGGGTGGCGTCGGCAACGATCATGTTCAGGCTCTGGTACCGGCACTGGAGAAATTGGGTGTGACTGACTTTGAACGTTATATCAATGTTCACGCCAGCGCAGAACCTCAAACCAGGGCCATGCTTTGGGATGCGGTTGGTAAATAGGGTTTCGCCTGAAGGTTAATACGGAACCCGTTTTCCATTAATCCTGTCGGATGCGCTGCGCATCCGGCGGGATATGGTTCCGCAAATACCTTCAAGCAAATACCCATCCATAGTGCAAAACGAAGATTAAAAGATACTTTCCAGGATAAACAGGTCGGATAAGGCTCGCAGAGCCGCCATCCGACAGGGCCTCTGCAAAACCACAAATTTTACTTCAGCACAATAATCCTTCTATTCCCGGCCTGTTAGTCCGACCTCTCGCTTTAATTTGATGGCCTGATAGTGTAAAGTGCGCGCCTTCGCTGTACTTCCCTGTCCTGATGTCGGCTGTTTCACTCGGCCTACCCCAAAGATTCCAAGTACTTATTTACCGAAACACATAATTTTTTTCGGCGTTGTGTTTTGTATTGAAACCAGAAAGGCCTGAATGAATTACGTATTAAACCTGTTCGACCGCTCCAAACACATTAATGTCCTCACCGAGATCCTGTCCGGGTTAACGGTCTCTCTCGCTCTTGTTCCTGAAGCCATTGCTTTTGCCCTGATCGCGGGATTATCTCCACTTACCGGGCTATATGCTGCCTTCAGCATTGGCCTGATTACTGCTGTATTTGGAGGGCGCCCAGGCATGATTTCCGGTGCCACCGGTGCCATTGCCGTGGTCATTGTCAGCCTGGCACAAAGTCATGGCGTCGAATACATATTCGCTACCGTTATTCTTGCCGGACTTATCCAGATGACAGCGGGCTTTCTCAAGCTCGGCAAGTTTATTCGACTGGTGCCGCACTCGGTCATGTTTGGTTTTGTTAACGGCCTGGCAATTGTTATCTTTCTTGCACAACTGGCGTCCTTCAAGGTCAGCGGGGCTGATGGTGAACTCGACTGGATGATTGGCTCGCAACTGCACATCATGCTTGGCCTGGTTCTGCTCACCATGATCATCATCTGGGGTCTGCCTAAACTTACCAAGGTTATTCCGGCTTCGCTGGCCGCGATTCTGGTGGTGTCTGCCATTGTGCTTGGCCTGGATATCGATACCCGCAATGTCGGTGACATCAGTTCCATCAAGGGGGGCTTTCCGCCTTTTCATATTCCCGATATTCCACTGACTCTGGCAACACTGAAAATCATTTTTCCCTATGCCTTTATCGTGGCAGGTGTCGGCCTGATCGAAAGCCTGCTGACCCTGAACCTGATTGATGAAATCACGGAAACCCGCGGCAAGAGTAATAAGGAAGCGGTAGCTCAGGGCATGGCAAATTTTGTTACCGGTTTTTTCTCCGGCATGGGTGGCTGTGCCATGATAGGCCAGAGCCTGATCAATATTTCTTCCGGTGCCAGGGAACGCCTGTCTGGCATTGTCGCTTCGGTAATGCTACTGGTGTTCATTATGTTTGGTGCGGAATATATTGAAAAGATGCCCATCGCGGCACTGACCGGATTAATGATCATGGTAGCCATCGGTACCTTTGAATGGGCCAGCATCAAAGCCATTGGCAAAATGCCTAACGGGGACAACCTGGTGGGTTTTCTGGTAGCAGCCATTACCGTATTGCTGCATAACCTGGCACTGGCGGTTTTGATCGGGGTGATAATTTCCGCACTGGTGTTTGCCTGGGAAAACGCCAAACGTATTCGTGCCAGAAAATATATCGATGAAGACGGCACCAAGCATTATGAAATCTATGGCCCACTGTTTTTTGGTTCAACCCAGGCCTTTGCAGAAAAGTTTGATGTGGGCAGCGACCCGGACAAGGTAATAATTGATTTCAGGGAAAGCCGGGTAAACGATATGTCAGGCATTGAAGCCCTGAACAAAATTACTGAAAGATATTTCAGAGCTGGCAAGGAATTGCACTTGCGCCATCTCAGCCCCGACTGTCTGCAGCTGCTAAAAAATGCAGAGAAGATCATCGATGTAAATATCATTGAAGATCCTACCTACAAGGTAGCAGTGGAAATTTAAAACTGGAATAAAGAAAGCCCTGCAAAACTTCAGCAAGGCTTTTTTCTATTTAACAATTCTGTTCACCAACACTGCCTGTTACTTCTGGCCAGAATCCTGAGGCGACTTTGAGCTGTTGGCAGACCGTTTTCCCGGCTTGCGCTTCCTGTCACCTTTTTTACCCGCAGCATCGGCAGCATGTCTCCGGGCATCAAGGGCTGGCCTGCCTTTTTCTGCCTGCGATGAGGATTCCGATTCACGCGAAATTTTCAGAGTCTGACCAAGTACCCATACCTTGCGCAAATCCCGGAAAATTTCTTTCGGCATGTCGCGCGGCAAATCCACAGTACTGTAATCCTCATATATATTGATCAGCCCTATGTGCTTGCTTTCCAGTCCGGCTTCATTGGCAATGGCGCCGACGATATTCGCTGGCATGACTTTATGTTTGTGCCCAATTTCCACACGAAACCTTTCCATGTCTTTTTCCGGCAGGGCATTTTTATTGCGTGGCTCACTTGTTCTTGGTGAACGGGAATCGTCCCGGTTTTTTCGACTGCCCTGTCGCCTGCCTTCCTGACCACTGTTATCCCAATTCTCTTTTCTGTCGTGGGCAGGTTTATGCTGCAGCAATAAGGGCTCACTTCCCTGTACCAGTTTTGCCAGGGCCGAGGCTATGGCCAGGGCCGGCACATTGAATTCCTGCTGATACTTTTCTATCAGTTCTGAAAACAGGGTCAGATCTTCATTTGCCAGTGTTTCTGAAATCAACTGCTTGAATTGTTCGATGCGGCGATCATTAATCACTTGCGTGGACGGCATCTCCAGCATTTCAATTTTCGACCCGGTGGCTTTTTCAATAGCGTTTAATAGACGTTTTTCACGCGGTGCCACAAACAAAATGGCATCACCGCTACGACCAGCGCGTCCAGTTCGACCAATACGATGAACATAGGCTTCGGTGTCATAGGGAATATCGAAATTGATAACATGGCTGACGCGCTCAACATCCAGGCCACGGGCCGCGACATCGGTTGCTACCAGAATATCCAGCTTGCCCTTCTTTAGTTTATCTATGGTTAACTCGCGCTGCTTCTGGGCAATATCGCCATTCAATGCCTGGGCAGCGAAACCCCTGGCGGCGAGTTTATCCGCCAGCTCGACGGTGGCAATCTTGGTGCGCACGAAGATCAGCATGGCATCAAAGCTTTCAGCTTCGAGTATGCGCGTAAGTGCCTCGAGCTTGTTATTCATCCCACTGGCGACCCAGAAACGCTGCCGAATAAGTGCTGCGGTAGCTGTTCTCACGGTGATGGTAACTTCGCTGGGATCATTCAAATGCGCCTTTGCTATACGCCGCACTTCCTTAGGCATGGTAGCGGAGAACAGCGCAATCTGACGGGATGATGGCGTTTGTTCCAGAATCCAGTCCACATCATCGATAAAACCCATGCGCAACATCTCATCGGCCTCATCCAGTACCAGTGTTTTCAGAGTACCCAGTTTCAGGGTGCCCTTGCGCATGTGATCCATCACTCGTCCCGGAGTACCAACGACCACATGAACCCCTCTTCTCAGAGCACGAATCTGGCCACTGTAATCCTGTCCACCATACACCGGCAGGACATGAAATCCCTTGATGTGACTGGCATAGGTCTGAAATGCCTCGGCTACCTGAATCGCCAATTCGCGGGTCGGTGCCAGCACCAAGACCTGGGGATCTTTCTGCTTCAGATCCAGGTTGCTTAAAATGGGCAAGGCAAAAGCAGCCGTTTTACCGGTGCCGGTTTGCGCCTGCCCCAGTACATCCCTGCCTTCCAGCAATAGCGGAATAGTTTTGGTCTGGATCGGGGACGGGGTTTCGTAGCCCACATCTTTCAGGGCTTTTAGAACCGGAGCACTAAGCTTCAGCTGGTCAAAAGGAATTACCGTGTCGGTGGTCATCAAAGGCTCTTTTATGTCTGGAAATATACTGGCTAAAACAGTACGGGGTGATTAGCGGAGGCGGATACTACCACAAATCCGGAGTGACCGAGTGATTTGATTGCTGCCAGGCCGTTGCGATGATCTGACTCCAGCGCCTGGCTCCGGCCACATCGCTGATTTGATCCTGCCTGATTTCCAGCATCACAGCGTCAATTGCATGGCTATGACCATGATATGGCAGCGTGTAATCGATATCACTTTCAATCGAGTAAGGCTGATTGTCACCTACCGGTACTTCCAGCTGAGACTGCAGGGCTGCCAGCCACTGGCTGGCGTATACGCTGTCATCCTCATAACAAACGCCGATGTGCCAGGGTCGATCAGCACCAAACAGGAAGGGCGTAAAGCTGTGAATACTCAACAGGCATGCAGTGCTTGCGGTACGATCCTGTAACAGATTACTAATCGCCTCATGGTAGGGGTCGAAAAACAGCTGACGTCGGCGCAGGCAATCCTGCGCCGAAAGCCCAAGGTTTCCCGGGATAGCGATGCCATCATTGCTGTGCAGAATTGAGCCACTTGAGTCAGGCTGACGATTACAGTCAATCACCAGGCGCGAATAATTACTTAATATCAGTGGCGCATCGAGAGACGCGGAAAGACAGCGGGCAACATCCGCCGCACCAATATCCAGGGCAATGTGGGAATTTAGCTGGGGCGCTGAAAGACCCAGATTACTTAACTGCAGGGGAATACGATTGGAGGCGTGGTCACATAACAGGACCACATCACTTTTTCCGTCAGCATTGAACAGCTCAAACGCTGCCGGCTCCGAGGAAGCTAATTCCAACTCCATCAGTCTTCCGCAGATTCCAGAACTTCGTCGGCAATTACCTTAAAGCGTTTAAGCTCGGTATAACCAAAACTGTTACTCAGAGAAACATCAGCTGCATCACGCCCGCGGGCAATAAGTACACGACCGATCAGGCGCTTGTTATTACGCGGATCAAAAGTATGCCATTCCCCACCAAGGTAGGCTTCAAACCAGGCCGCAAAATCCATTTCACCATAAGGCGGCGGTTCACCGATATCGCTGAGATAGCCCATACAATAGCGCGCCGGAATATTCAGGCAACGGCAGAAGGTTACTGCCAGATGGGTATAATCACGACAAACCCCGGCTCTGGCTTCATAGGCCTGACTGGCTGTCATGGTATTGCGGGCATGCTGATAGCCGAACTGGATATGGTCATGCACAAAATCACAAATAGCCTGCACCCGGTGCCAGCCGACAGGTCCGTTTCCAAACAGACGCCAGGCTTCGTTTGCCATGATGTCAGTTTCACAGTAGCGACTGCCTAACAGGTAGACCAGGGCATCTTCCGGCAGCGCCTGGATATCAAACTGCTGTGCATCCAGCGCAACCGAATCACGCTCACCATCATCATAAATAACGGCATTATTGGTGATTAGCGTATCCCCCGGTGGTAATACCAGACGCGTTACCCAGTTGCCATAAAGATCACGATAACCGCTCATCGGAGTGGGTGGATCGCTCTGAATATGGTCGGGGCTGAGTAATAAATCCACTTTTGAGGAATGTACATTCAAGTTCAGGATCATCGGGGTCAGCTGAGTACAGGCATAAACCAGTTCAAAGCCTATTCGCATTTTCATAGTGCTCTATATCTCGGTGGCGATGTACCGGCAGCAGGGAATTAATGACACCTGTTGACAGGAACAAGGCAAAGGAAAGTTGTTGCAGCATAACTTGCTGCGGAGTGATTCACTCTATAAGCGACCTGCAAGATGCTGGCGCATTCTACACAACACAGCAATAGCAGCATCAACAACAAAGTTACGCGGGATTGTTCACAGTGTACAGCGGCAATTGCTGAAAGAAAGACTAAATATGCCGGTGCAAGGCACAGGGTTAATAGCCGGGCCCTGCACTGCAATATATCGCCGGTCTTCTCCCGGGCTTACCTGGGGACTCGAACCCGGGTCAGCAGCCGATCTAAATGCCCTATTCTTCCTTGTTGCGATTATCGGGTAATAATTTATTACCCGGGTCTTCCAGACCACCAAAGGCTTCAAACAATGATTTGAAGAAGGCGCTTAGCTGCAGCGTCATCAGCGCAAATTCCTGGTCAAATTTCTGCGCCGGTGTTTCTTCATTAAAGCTTTCCGACTCTTCCTTGATCTCCTCGAAGCGCAGACGTTTTATACTCAGGTCCTCGGCAATACTGCAGTTTAGCTGGTTATTCCACATGACACTGAGCTGCTTTACCTGTTTGCCGGCATCCAGATGAGCTTCTATCTCTTCCCCTTCCAGATCCTGTCCCTTGCAGCGCACTACGTTACTGGCATCTTTCGGGTTGATTAACTCGCAGTCATTATGGATAACAAAATGATCGGTAGCTTTTTGTTCTTTCAGCCAGCGTGTCATGACATCGCCGGGAGCCCGCTTGCTGTCCGGCAGTGCTACCGGGAAGGAGCCCAGGCAGTCCCTGAGTAAATTCAGTAATTCTTCCGCCTTTGGCGCACTGGCGGTATCTACCACCAGCAGGTTTTCAGACCGGGAGATATAGGCACAGGTTTTACTTGAGCGGGTAAAGGCACGTGGCAGCAAAGAACCATAAACATCGTCCTGGATCTCACGCTTTTCCTTGCGGTAGACCTTTCTCCCCTGTCGCTCTTCAATGTGCGCGACCTTCTCAGCCGTCGCTTCGCGTACCACAGAGGCCGGCAATAAGCGGTCCTGGGTTTTTGCACAGATCATGATGTAATCACCAATAACATGAGTCAGCATTAACGCTTCCGACTCTTCCGGTGTTTCTATAGTTTCTCCATTTTCATCGATACTGACTTCACCAGCATTGACTTCAGGCGCTGCGTCTCCCAACGGGTTCACCCAGCCTATACGGGACTTTTCATAGTTAGAGCAAGGCACAAAGGCAAGTTCTGCAAGCTGTGATTCAAATTGTTCAAGCGGAAGATCAAAAGGTTGGGCAAGACAGTACAAGCGAAGATTTTTAAACCACATAAAATTAAGAACCTGAAAATATTTTTTACTTGATTGACTGGTTAACGACTAATATTAGAAAGCTAACGACTAAAATTAGCCTGCTAACGACTAAAATAAGCATGCTAACGACTAAAAAGCGGGGAGACGATTATGCAGTAAAAACCTGAGAAGTAAAAATACAAATTCATTATAGTACGGAAATGAAGTGTTTAATAAAATTTACACTCATTTTTATTGATGATCGAGCGACAAAAAACCGGATCAAGCTGACTCTATGAAAACGCAAGCACCAATCAGCACTTATTCGCCTTTCGAAGAATCAATCAATATATATTCCCATGCCGTTGGCATCGTCTTGAGCCTGATCGCACTGATCCTGCTAATCGTCAGGTCAGCTCAGGAAACTGGCGTCCTGCCTTTAACAAGCTTCATCATATTTGGCGTCAGCCTTGTCACACTCTATAGCACCTCCACCTTTTATCACCATTGTAAACAGCCACTGTTGCGCGCCAGACTAAGAATATTTGATCATGTCTCCATCTACATCCTTATTGCCGGAACCTATACTCCATTTGCGCTAATTACATTGCAGGGTATGACAGGCTGGATTATTTTTGCTGTCAGTTGGGGGCTGGCCATTGCCGGCAGCAGCCTGAAACTATTTTTTACCGGCAGGTATCGGCTGCTCTCCACCATAATGTATACATTAATGGGATGGTTAATCATTTTTGCTATCAGGCCGTTATCAAATAATCTTGCTGAGGCGGGGTTATTATGGCTGGTTGCTGGCGGGATCTTTTATTCAATTGGCGGAATCGTCTATGCGATCAAGCGTATTCCCTTAAATCATGCCTCGTTTCATCTGTTCGCCCTTTCGGGCAGCATTTGCCATTTCATTTCTGTTTATTTTTATGTCCTCCCTTAACCCCAGGAAAGCTTGTGGGACTGTAAATCAGGAAATATCTACACGTTGGTGCCTGGAATTGTAAAACCCTGTTCTCTGAATAACTTGATGCAGGCATCCACAGCATCGGCATCATAAATTGCCCCCCGCCCACTCTCTAGTTCTGCCAGGGCTTTTTCAACACCAAGGGCAGCGCGATAGGGGCGATGAGACGACATGGCTTCCATGACATCGGCAACCGCCAGAATCCTGGCCTCCAGAATGATCTCGTTACCTTTAATTCCGTACGGATATCCACTGCCATCCAGACGCTCATGATGTTGCAGGGCCATCTCTGCTATAGGCCAGGGGAAATCAATACCTTTCAGGACCTTGTATCCCTCCTGACTATGGGTCTGGATTAACTGATACTCAAACTCGTTTAATTTTCCAGGCTTGCTCAATATTTCAACCGGGACTACAAACTTGCCAATATCATGTAGCTTTCCACCTTCAGCCAAACCTCTCAATACATCCTTGTCCAGCCCCATCAGCATGCCAATCTCTCTGGCAATAAGGCTTACTCTTTCTTCATGACCGGAGGTATATGGATCTCTAAGACTACTCAGCTTCATTGCCAATTCAATGGAACCATCCAGTGCTTTATCAAGCTTTCCTGCATTGCTGATAATTGTATTTTGTTTCTCGACCAGATCACTGACATCCCTGTTTATACCAATGACCCTGATTAATTCTGAATCAGCGTAAAAAGGTGTAGCGGACCCATTAATATGGCGAATTTCATCAGTAGGCAGGATAATCCTGAAATTCACATCGAAAAGCTCATTACCATCCAGAGCCTGGGCAAGCCTGCCCAGCACTTCGTCCCTGTCTTCAGGGTGCAGCATGTTTTCGAAAGTCTCCAGAGACTCATCATAGTCCTCACGACTAAGACCAAATATTTCCAGCTGCTTGTCACTCCATTTCAGCTTTTTCGATGCCAGGTCAAAAGACCAGACTCCAAGCTTTGCCGTCTCAATGGCAAGACTATTTTCCTGAATCGTTTCGGTCAGCTGTTTTTGTACTGCGACGTAATCAGAAATATCCTGAAACGCTCCTGACAACTTGATCGGCATACCATCTTTGTGAAGCACCTCACAGGTAGTCCGAACGGTGATCAGATTGCCTTTGGTTGTCAGCGTCTCCAGTATCAGATCGTAACCCCGACCTTTCTTGATCGCCGTATCCAGCGCCTCGGAGAGCTTGCGCCTGGATTCTGGCAGGTAAGAATCTACAGCGGCATCAACAGTAGGATTGAATTTGTCCGGGCTTGTTTCAAACAGCCGGTAGATTTCGGCAGTCCAGAATAATTCCCCTGATTCAATATCAAGTTCCCAACCACCCACTCTGGCAAGACGCTGGGACTGCTCCAGCAGATTCGAGCTTCTGGTTAACTCTCTTTCATAATTGAGGCTTTCGGTAAGGTCGTGGTAACTACAGACATACTGAATTACTTTATTGCTACTGTTCTTAACAGGGCTTGCATTACACATGACGGTTAAAAGCTCGCCACTCTTTTTCTTTCTCTCACGCACCCAGGTATGGGCTTTACCATCGACGATCTGCGATATGGAGCTTGCTGTATTCGACAGATAATCGATACCAGGAGGGTCAAGAATGGATATCTCTTTGCCAACAATTTCATTGAACGAGTAGCCAAAAAGATTAGTGAAGTATTTATTAACATGGGTAACTACCCCATTTATATCCGAGACAATAGTGGCGTCTGTCACACAATTCAGTAAACTCTCATAGACATGATCGTTCAAAACCACATCTTGTCTGGACGTTATATCCCGGTCAATTCCCCGGTAACCGGCAAAATTACCAGCCTCGTCAAAAAACGGACTGCCACTGGTTTCAAGCAGGACCAATGTCCCGTTTTTATGCTGGTTATAGTTTCGCAGGTACTGAAATGGCTCACGCTTTTCAACAATCTTTAAATACTGATCCCTGATTTTATTCGCTTCGCCGGAAGGCATTAAATCGAATGGAGTTAAACCGATAACCTGTTCTGGCGCATAGCCCAGAATGGTTTCAATTTGCGGACTGCTATAGCTGTAAAAACCGTCCTTGTCGACTTCCCAAATCCAGTCCATTGCCGCAGCAATAAGCTGCTCCAATTGAGCCCTGTTTTTATGCCTGACTTTCATGGCATTCATTTCCTGCAGAGACAAACCAAGAGTTTCATGTCTAATATCTGGCTGGTGATCAGGCCCACTTTTTACCTACTATAATAATATGCCTGACGAATAATATGCATGGCTGATTAATACATTCCCAACACAGTTGCACCAATCTGCATGATCTGGAAACAATAAGCAATTCCCCCTCGTGAAATTCCAGAAAATATTCACACACCTGCGTACTTGTTTGGTGCACCCATTACGCCTGCGTACTTATTTGGTGCGTTAATTGCAATGAAGAGCCTAACTAAGTAACAATTGATTATCATCAAAGCAATCTGGCACTGACAAAACATAATGAATTTTTTTGAAAACTTGTGCACCTTAAAAATTTTCGACTAATAGTTTTTTATGAATGACACTGTTTTTTGTCCTTTTCATCCTCGAAATGAAGCCACATTAATCTGTAGCATCTGTAACAGACCCATGTGTGAGCATTGCAATGCCGCCTCGGCAAACAATGCACCTGTATGTCGCTCCTGCCCAGGTAAAGTTGCGAAGAGTGACAGCGAATCCTATAAGCAAAGACAGAAGCAGCATGATTTGGCTGAAGCGCAAAAGCTGGAAGCCGCTTTGCGAAAAAAGAACGGCAGTAAAAAAGTACAGTATGCGATTATCGTTATTGCTCTGTTCATTATCCCACTACAGCTATTGTTTTCTGATTCTTCCACCTCGGAAGTTACTATTAATTTCAGCGATCAACTCGAAGTCGAGGATCAATGTATTTTTCTTCTATTTGATATAGGCGAAAAACTGCAGGAAGGATCATTGCCTGAGCCAGGCACAAGTTGCCCCGGAGTTATTACGCCAGTAGCAATTCAGCAGACATCTGATGATATTGTTGTATCTATTGTAAATCCGGAACGATTTGGCTACTCAAGCATGCAGGTCAGTCAAAATAACCCAATACCATTACTTGTTGATTAAGGGATTTCCATGGGCAACGGGAATAAATTGTATTTATATCGAAGTGAAGGATTTACTATTCTTGAACTAGTGACAGTAATCGCAGTCATCGGCATACTTTCCAGCGTGGCATTGCCGTCATATCAATCTTACTTTAGTAAGGCACGGGTAGGATTGGCTATTGATTATATGTCAGGCATTATTTCACAGACCACTATTGATCTGCAGACCAAAGGTAATGTAGATAACCCCAAGCCAAGTAGTGAGCCTTTGGAATTTCTCCAGTGTTTGACCATAGAGGTTTATGAGAATGCAGAGGGGGAATGCACAGATGTATATATAGAAGCATGGCCCAACAATGCTTTTGCAGATAATATAACATTAGGCACAACCCGCATGCTGGTATTCAATGGAACCACTAATAATTCCGGCTCTGTAGAGTGGAGATGTGGGCCATACCGAAATGCCAGCCAAAATATAGATGCCAGCTTGCTACCGTCGAGCTGTAAAGAAAATATAACAGAGCCCAAGGGGAAAAAATGTCTTGATGCCGCGGCAAGAAGCCTGAATACCGCCTGCCGGATAGGCAAAACGAGTAATAGCAACAGCGATAGCAGTAACAGCAACGGCAGTAGCAGCTTAAGTAGCAGCGGCAACGGCAGTAGTAGCTTAAGTAGCAGCAGCAACGGCAACAGTAGTGATAATGAAAGTAAGGACAAGAAGGACAAAAAAAGTGATAAAAATGACAGCAAGGCAGTAAGACTGAGAGATAAGTAGAGTAAACCTTGAATACAACCCCCATTAGCAACCAACATGTAAATCCAGTAATAGATTTTCAGCCACCCCCTTTTACTTTTTTAAAAGAGCGCTTTGAGTATGGCAATACTCATGTACGCATTGCTCACATCAATGGCAGCGAGCTGGAAGGAAAACTGCTTAAATTTGATATCAGCGAAGAGATTCTGCAAGTTCTTGACCCTGAATCAGAACAATGCAGAGAGTTTTCCATCGCTGAGCTCAAGTCTATATTGCTGCTGACACCCTACTTCATTGCCGACCCGGATGAAAACGCTCCCGGAAAGGTACAACAGCTCTCTATCGAAGAAAATTCCAGACCATTTCATATCAATTTTAATGACGGTAGTGAAAAAAGCGGCATAACCATTGGCTCGCGAATTGACAAGCTGGGCATCCATTTCTATGAATACCGAAAAGAGAATAATTCAGAATACGAGCACCAATGCTTTCATTTCTTCACACCAAAGTCTTCAATCGTAGACTATGAAATAGGAGACAAAATTGGCTCGGTGCTGGTCAATCAAAACAATATTTCAGAAGGCGATTTGAGTAGCGCGCTGACAGATTTGCACAGCAAGAAGAAGGCCAAGATAGGCGAGTACCTGCTCTCAAACCAGGTTGTTGACACCAAAGCACTTGAACTTTCCCTGGAACGACAGAAAAGTATGCCAAATCTTCGACTCGGCGAAATACTGCTATCCGAAGACCTGATAACCGAATCACAGCTGGATTTTGCGCTTAAAGAACAAAAATCCCATGTGAAAATGCCGCTTGGGGAACTATTGATCGGCAAAGGACTAATTGACCGCAAGCAGTTGCAAAAAAGCCTGGCAAAAAAACTTGGCATTCCCCTGGTAGATTTGCAGGAATATGTCATTGACCCCGACCTGCTGAAACAAATGCCTGTTTCCATTGTATTCAAATACAGCGTCATACCCCTGGATGAATACGAAGACAAGCTGGTTGTGGCAATAGAAAACCCCCTGGATTGGCAGGCATTGGATACCATCCGTTTTGCCGTTAATCGAAATATTGATGCAGTAATGGCAAGCCATGAAGACATTGCCTGGGCCCTTCAATTCTATTTCTCCAGCGATGATCTGGATCACGAAGAAATAAGTCTGGGCGACCTTGAAAGCGAGGACAACAGCCATTACGACATCCACGAATTTACCAAAGTAGAAACCAGTGCTGTCACAGAAAATATAGTTGTACGTATCGTTAACAAAATAATTATTGATGCCTACCGACAGAAAGCTTCAGACGTGCATATTGAACCCGGCGTTGGGCAAAACTACGTGATGGTTCGTTTCAGAAAAGACGGAATACTTTCGGAATATTATCGTTTTCCTGCCAAATACAGTGCAGCAATTATTTCGAGAATCAAAGTCATGGCGCATCTTGATATTTCCATGCGTTTCAAACCCCAGGATGGGAAAATATTTTTCAAACAGTTCAATGATCTTGATATAGAACTTCGTGTCGCAACAATCCCTACCGTTGGCAATACTGAAGATGTGGTAATCAGAATTTTGGCAACTGGCAAAAGTATTCCCATAACCGGCATCGGGCTGAGTATAGAAGACCTTGATAACACACTTGATCTGACATCGAAAAACCATGGCCTTTTCCTGGTGTGCGGACCAACCGGCTCGGGAAAAACAACCACGTTACATTCTGTGCTGGGCAGCCTGAACTCCAGTGAAAAGAAAATCTGGACAGCAGAAGACCCTGTAGAAATAACTCAACCGGGCTTAAGACAGGTCCCGGTTAATGAAAAAGTAGGCTTGTCATTTGCCAAGGTCATGCGCGCATTCCTGCGGGCCGACCCGGACATCATTATGATCGGGGAAATCCGCGACACAGAAACAGCTGATATTGCCATTTAAAGCTTCTCTGACCGGACACCTGGTATTATCTACCCTGCATACCAACAGTGCTGTTGATACTATCGTGCGTCTGCTTGAAATGGGCATGGATGAATTTAATTTTGCAGACGCGCTGCTCGGGGTACTGTCCCAACGCCTGATACGAACATTATGCGCTTCCTGCAAAACCGCCTACACACCGGACCCGGCGGATCTGAACATGCTTGCCATGGAGTATTGCAGAATCAGTTCCGGAGAACTGGACGTCACCCGGGATGTTGTTGATGCCCAAATCGATCGGTGGAAACAGGATTTTTTCCACGGCAGGAATATCACCCTCTTCAAGCCCTCCGGCTGCAAGGAATGTCTTGATACCGGGTATCGTGGCCGCATGAGTGTATATGAACTACTCACTGCCACGACTGAAGTCAAGAAACTGATACTTCGAAAAGCGACAAGCCACGAAATATTATCTGTGGCCCTGTCCCTTGAGATGAAAACCATCATGCAGGACGGCATAATTAAAGTGATCAGGGGTTTTACTGATTACGCTCAGGTACGCATGCTGTAAAACTTATCAATAATTACAGACTATAAAAATATGACCCAATCATTCATCTGGACCAAAGATTTTGAAACAGGGCTGCAGACAGTCGACAAACAACACCATCATCTGATCGACTTGATCAACCAATTTAGTAACAGCGTTGTGAACCAGTCTGTCTCTGCGAAAACTTCTGCCAATCTGTTCAATGAGCTCAAGGACTACACCCATTATCATTTCTCGGAAGAAGAGAAAGTTATGGAGTCTGCAGGCTTGTATTCCGATGCCATTATTAACCACAAGCAAATTCATGATGAATTTATCGGCAAAATAAAATTAATGGAAAACCAGCTGAATCTTGAAGATATAAATCATTGTGAAATCATGCTGGATTTTTTATATCAGTGGCTCGGCCATCATATTCTTGGTGAAGATCAGAGAATGGCCAGGCAATTGACGGCCATTCACAAGGGTATTGCGGCAAAGCAAGCTTACCTCGAGGAAGAGGAAAACAGAAAACAGGATAGCGTTGAACCCTTGTTACAGGCACTCAGCAGAATGCTGGATTTGGTTACAGACAAAAATACAGAAATGAATGAAATTAACCTGCACCTGGAAGAAGTGGTTAAAGAGCGAACCCATGAACTGGAAATAGCCAACGAAAAATTAACGGAAATTTCCCTGACCGATGTGTTGACCGGCCTGCCCAATCGCCGTCACACCATGATGAAACTGAACGAATACTGGCAGGCAAATAATGCCAGTGAAGAGTCACTGAGCTGCATGATGATTGATGCGGATCATTTCAAGGAAGTAAATGATACCTATGGCCATGATGCCGGTGATATCGTACTGCGAGAAATCAGTAAAACCCTTGCACACTCGGTCAGAAATGATGATTTTGTTGCCCGCCTGGGCGGGGACGAGTTTTTCATCATCTGCCCAAATACCACCTTGCAGGACTGCCTGGGACTTGCGGATAAGGTCCTGCAGCGAGTAAAGGCTCTTTCTGTCAGTACCGGAGATGGTGCCTGGAAAGGCAGCGTCAGTATTGGCGTCGCTGAAAGAAAAGCCACTATGCCCATTCCTGAAGATTTAATGAAATGTTCCGATGACAGCGTGTATAAAGCAAAGGATGCCGGAAAGGGCTGTGTCCAGACAGTGCAGATATAAAGTACAGGCGCCCTTAAGTCCCAAACTGGTGCATGACCAGTCCTTCCCGCCACTGCTTATAATTGGCAGCTCGTGTCATTGGCCAACTGCTTCCTCGATCCGCTTTAAGCACTTTCTTGTTAAATTCCGGGCCATTATTTGTTTTTTTCAAAACAACAGTTATATAATTTTCCGGCTCCAACGATAAAGCGATCCATAAAAATTTCCTGAAACAAGCAAGGTGAGCACGTGAACACGACAAGCAAAAGCCGTGGATCGAAAAAAAAAAGCCCCCGCTCCAGAACAAAACCTGCCCCCATTTTTAGCGCAATATCCAATAATCTAATCATCAGTTCCGGCATCAAAGGCCTGGACAACATTCTGCACGGGGGATACACCAAGGGCCAGGTCAGCCTGATCCGCGGCAATAGCGGCACAGGTAAATCCATGTTTGCCATGCTGTTTGCTCTGGATAAGGCGGAGCAGAATACGAAAGTCGTCTTTGCCAGCTTCGATGAATCAATAATAGCGCTTGAAAAGCACGTTGCTAATAAATCGACCCTGAAAAACATACACTTTCTGGACTTTACAGCCGCCCCGGAGATGATCCAGTCCGGCTCCAATGCCGTGGATATCACTGGTTTAATGATCAGAATTGAGTACGCCATAAAGTCAGTTGGCGCAAAAATACTGGTAATGGATGCCTTTGATGCCATGCTGTTAAGCTTTGAAAATGCCGGCATGGTTCACCGCGAAGTTCACAAGGTATTTCGTTGGTGCCGTCATCACGGCGTTACTTTATTGGCAACCTCGGGAAATCCCAGGGGCTATGAAAGTTCATCGGATGTCATGGATTACGCCAGCGATTGCACCATATTGCTTCAGCAAATTATGGAAAATGGCCTGATGACCCGCAAGCTAAGGGTTATGAAGTTCCGCGGTCGTCCCCATGGGACCAATGAATATCCATTCAACATAGATGACCAGGGCATTTCGGTTTTACCTGTTACCGATACAGCCCTGACTGCCAAACCGCAACTCAAGCGCTTTAAAACCAATATAACGCAACTGGACAAAATGCTGGGTGGACAGGGTCTTTTACTAAACAGCATCACCATGATATCCGGTCAAAGTGGCTCTGGAAAATCGCTACTGACATACAACATGGTGACCAGTGCGCTTTCAGAGGGACACAGGGTACTGTATGTCTCCTTTGAAGAAGCTCCAGAACAAATCAAAAGAAATGCCAAGCTGTTCGGTGATAATTTTTCGCCCTTTTTAAAGAGTAAAACTTTATCGATATTCTCCATAAGATCCGTTGAACTTGGCATGGAACAACATGTCATGGCCATCCTGAAAGCAGTAAAATCATTTGACGCCAACTTTGTGTTTATAGATCCAATTAGCTCTCTCAGCGATCTAGGAGATTCCCGGGCCTTTAAAAATGTTACTTTGCGTTTGACTCATGCCTTGAAACAAAAAGGCCTCACGGTTGTAATGACAGAGCTGCAAACAGACAGCCAGGGAAATATGTCGGTATTAAATATCAGTTCCATTGCAGATACCTGGATAAGGCTCATATTGGACGAAAGCGATGGCACGATTCGAAGATTGATCAAGATTCATAAAAGCCGTGGCAATCTCAGCACCAACCAGGTTCATGAAGTAACACTCTCGAAGAATGGGCTTTCGATA
>CBFIIQ010000040.1:0-29153 GCA_965662685.1 Pseudohongiellaceae bacterium
GGTATTGACCACTTCTATCTTGTAGACCGGGACTTCTTCTGCTGCCAGTACGGTATTGATGGTCTGTATAAAAACCAGACTCAATACTGCCAGAAACGTCAGCAAAGTCTGCTTAATTTCGGAAGTGATATTCAACTGTAACTTTAATGGTTTCATATAATCCTTAACGCAAACTACCTGTTCGTTTTGATCATGCTTTCTCTACCAGGCCTTGATTATCAGCTCTTGAGCCTTAATCAGTGTTTAACAAGCCCCTCAAGCTGACAAGTCCCTGCTCATCGGCAGAGATAATACCCTTTTCAGTAATCAGCCCGGATACCAGTCTGGCAGGCGTAATATCAAAGGCGTAATTCAACGCGGCGCTGCCTTCGGGGGTTAATCTTACTGTATCCAGTATGCCCAGGGAATTTAGACCCTGAATCGAAGTAATTTCTCCGCTGTTTCGTTCTTCAATGGGAATTTCATCTGAGTCCCAGTCAATACTGGAGACAGGAACGGCTACATAAAAAGGCACATTATTATCGTGGGCAGCCAGTGCTTTCAAATAGGTGCCAATCTTGTTGCAGACATTGCCCCTAAAGGTGGTGCGATCACTGCCCACCAGGCAAAGATCCACCTGCCCCGATTGCATCAGATGGCCACCGGTATTGTCGCTAATCACAGTATGGGGAATCGCCTGCTTGCCCAATTCCCAGGCAGTGATGCTGGCCCCCTGATTTCTGGGACGAGTTTCATCCACCCAGATATGGACATCAATGCCCTCTTCCCAGGCCTGGTAAACCGGTGCCAGTGCAGTTCCGCGATCCACCGTGGCAAGCCAGCCGGCATTACAATGGGTCAGTATATTGACCGGACCACTCTTCGCCCTGGCAAGTTCCTGAATTAGCGTCACGCCATGCAAGCCAATAGATGTGCAGTTGCTGACATCTTCTTCACAAATGGCCTGTGCTGTCGCCAATGCCACCTGTGTTTTTACCTGGCTATCCGGCTCTTTACTGATCGAATCAAGTGTTCGTGTAATCGCCCATTGCAGATTGACCGCGGTCGGACGTGTCGCCAGCAATTTCTTTCCCGCCTGCTCAGGGGGCAGGCCTCCTTCTTTTAAAGAAAGATATAAACCGAAGGCAGCCGCTGCTCCGATCAGGGGAGCCCCTCTTACCTGCATGGTGCTGATGGCATGACAGACATCATCAAGGCAGTTGAGTGTCAGCACATCAAAAAAATGCGGCAAGCGGGTCTGATCAATAATTTTTACCAAATGATCAGCCTCATCAAACCAGATGCTTCGGTAATGCGTGCCGTCTATTTTCATGATTTAGTTAAGCGTTCTTGTCATCGGTGATGTAAATATGGTGTTTTCTTGTTCGGCGTATCAGCGCGAACTGTATTCGTCACGTCGGATGGCGCTGCGCTTATCCGACCTACGGGTTGGGTGCAAATTTGGTACGGGCTGGTTGCAGATTAGCCGCTTTCATCCGCCCACTTTTATCCTTTTTCCTTTTTCCTTTCTCCGAATCTCAAATAACGCGATCGTTACCGCCATCCACCGTCACCTGCGCACCGGTGGTACTGCCCGTTTCCGGGCTCAGAAAAATTCGCGCCATGATCGCCACGTCGCGACTGCTTACTGATTTGCCCAGCACATTGTTTTGTTTATATTGTTCAACACTTAAGCCGTAATGCGTCGCACGTGTAACAAGCGTTTCCTCATCCCAGACGCCGGTATCAAACACCGCATTGGGATGCAGTACATTGACCCTGATACCATCTGCTCCCAATTCCAGCGCAGCCACCCGCGCCATTTGCGTCAGACCCGCCTTGGCAACGGAATAGGCACCGGCGCCGGGACCCGGGGCTGGTACATTCTTTGAAGCAATGATCACAATGGCAGGGTCTATACCCTGTTTCAGAAACGGTAGTGCTTTTCGCATCAGTTTCATATGGGAATCAAGATTCAGAGCCATACTGGATTGCCAGTTTTCATCGGACATTTCTGACAGACTCTGGCTGGCGGTAAAACTGCCGGCATTGCTGATCAACATATCCAGCCCGCCAAACTTGGCTATGCCCTGATCAATAGATGCTGCAACAGCAGATTCATCAGTCACGTCACACTGCAGTCCCAGCACCTGTGAATTGCCATAGAGGTGCGTTATTTCCGGATTAATATCCAGTGCCAGCACACAGGCACCACTTTGAACAAGTTCTTCTACACAGGCCTTGCCAATCCCGGAGGCAGCGCCGGTAACCAGCGCTACTTTACCTTCCAATGCTGGCGCACTACTGGCTTTTTTCAGTTTGGCCTGTTCCAGCTCCCAGTATTCGACCGCAAACAGATCTGCTGGCGGCAGTGCCTGCCACCCACCAAGCGCCTCGCCCCACTGGATTGCCTTGATGGTGTGATCGCATATATCGGCTACAACCTGCAGACGTTTGTGATTTTGGGCAAAACTGAGCATGCCTTTTCCGACCCACACTGCAAAACGCGGTGCGTTATCCAGACAACCCAGGGTGCCATCATTATGCGCTTCAAAATAGGCACGGTAATTTGTCGCAAAGTCGGCAATATCTGCCTGCGAATCAGCCTTCACAATAGCCGGTACAGCTTTGGTATGAATCGTATGGTCGGGCGTGATCGGACCACGACTCGCTATACTGGCTACTTCCTCAAGACAGGCAAATCCTGTGGCAGCTTTACTGCTATTGAAACGGGCAAGCAAGGGGCGAGATGCTAATGCTGACACCTGTTTACGCATGCTCGCCAGCTGCAGCAGATCCTCATTTACACACGTATAAGTGGCGCTGGCCTGTTGCTGGAACACCCCTTTTTCTTCTAGACAGGATTCAACCTGTGACACCAGGGCAATCATATTTTCATAACTGCTACGGGCATCCTCATGGAAGGTAAATAAACCATGATGCATCAGAAAAATACCCCTGATGGATGTCCAGTCCAGCTCGCGGGTTTGTTCAAACACCTGCTGTGCCAGCACAAAGCCCGGCATGATATAGGGCAGGATCAATACATCCGCGCCAAATATTTCAGCCAGTATGGATTCCCCTTCTGCCGTATTGCTGACAGCAACCACCGCGTCGGTATGGGTATGATCAACAAACTTGAAGGGAATAATGGCATGCAGAATCGCTTCCACAGAAGGCGTTGGTGCTGCCGGGTCCAGCAGGGACAGGCGTAACTGTTGCATCATCTGACTGTCAGTCATGCTGTCAAGACTGGCCAATTGCTTCAGGTAGTCAAGATCACAGGGAGCGAAGCCTTCAGCTTCAATAGTACGCAGATCCCAGCCCGAGCCTTTTACATAGAGCGTATCCCTGGTCTGACCAAAGATATCCTTGCAGCTGCTTTTTACCGAAGTATTGCCGCCGCCGTGCAGCACGAGATCGGCATCCTGTCCGAGTAACCTTGAGGTATAAACCCTTAACAGTAAATCCGAGTCCAGAAATGGTTTAGCGTCTGTGTCCTGCCAACGACTTTGCATAGTAAGTTAAAGGCGTGTCGAATCAGAGCAGTGAAATAACAACACAGATCAGTGTGCCTACTATCATTACCACCGTAGCGAAAAACCCCATAACAAAGCCTATACCCCGACTTGCAGGATCCTTGACGTAATTGATGGCGTAAAGAAAGCGACCAATGAGCCAGATAACTCCCAGACCTGAGGCGATATAATATCCCGCCCAGCCAACACTTTCAGCCATCCAGGCAAAGGAGACGATAGCCGGAATAAACACCACCAGTTGTTCCTGGGTGTTTTGTTGAACGCGAAAATATCTTTCGAAAACCGGATTACCCGTGGTGGCCGGCGCATGGATGCCATATTTACCCCGAGCTGCACCCACCTGAAAAGAGAATACCGTGTACTCAATTAATGCCAGTGTGATAATTAAAATAACCAGTGCCATATTTCACCTCACTTGAAAAATCAGTTTTAAACAGACTCTGCCAATAATCAGCTTCCCTGAATGCAAACAGCCCGGGATTACCCGGGCTATTATCAATACAACTATTAGTGTGTGGTAGTGTCTGGCTTATTCTCAACCAGCGGCGCTCACGCGGCACTATGCCACCAACACTTATTCCATTACTGAAATAGTCGTTACACCTGCCGCTCTGGCTGAATCCATGGTTTCTACCAGAAAGTTAGCGCTGGACAATTTGTCTGGCCGAATGATTACAGAAGCAGCAGGGTTCTCGGCACGGGCAGAAGCAACTCTGGCGCGCACCGCAGAAATATCAATACGTTCCTGATTGAAGAAAAGCTGGTTACGGGAATCAATCTGAATCAGGATATTTTTGGGGGTATCGTTGGAAGGAGGCGGAGGATTGTTATTGGGATCCTGGCCTTCGATATCCATGGCATTCTCTTTCAAAAAGGAAGCTGTTACCACGAAGAAAATCAGAAGAATAAATACAACGTCCAGCATTGGCGTCAGGTCGATATTGGACTCGTCTTTTTTCTTCTTAAGTGAACCGCCTACTGTTTTCATTAATTACTCCAGAAAATCTCTTGGTGTCTGTTCTTGTTTATATTAGCGTCTTTTATAATATTAATAGTCTTGTATATGGCTGTTATCTGGCTATAAATAGCTACTTGTGAAAATTGTATGTCCCTGTGAACACTAAAAAACAAGCTCTTACAGGGACTTCCATAAACACACTAATAAATGACTCTATATCTAGTGGATTTATATAGCTGAAATGGCTGTGGTTAAAGGGCGCCACTGGGGTCGCTTGCTGATCACTTCTCACTGCGCTTCAGGAATAGGCGAGTATATCACCTTACACGCCTTGCACAATACCATGTCTGGACAAGTCTGCCCTGCCCTCTGCCGCGCGAAAGCGGGCATTTTTCAGGGTAAAAAAAAGAGAGCAAAAGCCCTCTTTTTCCACTAACCTACTGTTTTATAGATTATTTCTTGATCGAGCCAATAGTAAAACTGGCCAGATCTGCAAGCTGTCGTGGACCCTTGCCATTCCGTGCTCCGACACGCAGACCGGAGTACAGGTTCATCAAAATATCGGCAGCCATATCGGCTTTTACTCCGCGAACCAATAGACGGGATTTTTCCATTTCCTTGGTTCTTGCCAACAGCGCTTTGCGAATCACATTAAGGGCACTTTTAAGGACCTTCTGAACATCCTTGTCCCAGTTGATGCTTTCACATACTGAATTTACCAGCAGACAACCCATTACACGCTGCTTGTTGGGAGCAGAGATAATGGCAGTATCAAAATAGCTTTCAATCGCCTTCAATGCATTCAGCTTGCTGTTTCCGAGAGTAGCATCAATGTCCGCTTTAACCAGTTCATTGTATTGCTCAACGCAAGATTTAAAAAAAGCATCCTTGTCACCGAAGGAATTGTAAAGCGTGCCACGATTAATGTCGGTAGCATCAAGAAGTTTCTGTACAGAGCTGGCTTCATAACCCTCTTTCCAAAACTGTTCCATTGCCTTGGTAAGGACTTTATCTTTTTCAAATTCTACTGGTCTTGCCATAATCTAGTTCTAACCTCAAATCTGGTGGTAATTATTTAATCCGGGAGCTGGCTGTTGCAAGAACCAGACTTTGCTACATATAAAATAAGTGGCGTATTCTAGTACAAAGTCTTTGGGGTAACCAGTTAACAAGCAAAATAATCACTTATATTTATGATGTTTTTGAGAATTCGGGAAAAAATCCCATGAATATTGAATGCTGAGTCCATATTGCACAAAAATTGAAATACCTGCCCTGATTTGGGGCGCTTAGTCAGACATAACAATTAAGGGTATAATTCTCTCGAATCAAGATTCCTGAGTTGTGTTTTTACAGGAAACTTTCATTATTCAGGTTTTCAGGGCACTAAAGATTTGTATTTTTTAACTGCAAGCAAATACGCTTACTCTTGTTTTGACTCTTTTTGCGGCATGCAATTAAATGCCTGGCCCGTCTCTATGTTGTTTAGAAAAGTAATTTCCCTGATCGTACTGACAATCCTGTTGTCTACCCCGCTGTCTGCCCAGGAACAAGCCCCGGTTGATGGGATTCCTGATTTCAGAACGGTAAACACAGGCTTTGGTGATATCTTCGCCGCTTCCAATGTTCAGGTCATCATGCGTGATGAGACCCCTATTGCACTTGATATCTATCGTCCTGCCGGCAACGTAAGCTATTCCACTCTTTATGCTGCCGGACCGTTTCCCCACACCATAAACATTCTCACAGAAACTGAAGCCGAGGCCGGCCCCATTGCCTGGTATGTCAGCCAGGGTTATGCCGTAGTAGTCGCTGATGTTAGAGGAACCGGAGGCTCTGGTGGTGACTTTGCTTTTTTTTCCAGGGAAGAGCAGCAGGATCATTATGAAATTATTGAGTGGATTGCCACCCAGCCATGGTCTGATGGAAAAATTGCCGGAACCGGTGCGGGATATTACGCCGCCTCCCAATGGCAAATGGCCATACAGAACCCTCCACATCTTGAATGCATTGCGCCAATCAACGGCACCCTTGATCCTTTTCGGGAATGGATCAGTCCAGGCGGCCTGAGTAACAATGCCTTTACCAATGACTGGTACGACCGCAAGGTAAGGCTGGCTAATGCATACTCTACGGAATCACCGCGGCTGGTTAATTACGATATGCGCCTGGCCCAGCTGATGCATCAGGGTTTTGATGAATACTGGCGTATTCGAAGCAGTGAGGGGAATACCCGACAAATTAATGTCCCGGTATTTGTGATCCATGACTGGAGCCTGGACCGCACCCAAGCGGGATTAAATAGTACTCTGCGAGCTCTGGATGAGCTGAATGTCGTGAACAAGATTCTAATCACCGAGCCATCAGCTGATATACCGTTGTATCAGGATACCCCCCTGCTGGCACAGGAATTACTGCCATATTACGACTGGTGCCTGAACGAGCGCGCACCGGGCTCTGCGTTTATAGAAATCCCACGTATCCGCTATCTGGCAAAAGGCCAGAATACTATTAAACGGGAAAGTAACTGGCCACCGGGTAACGTCCAACATGAACCCTGGTTTCTCAATAACACACTTGATGAGAACAACAGCAGTCTTGCGACTCTCGATGAAGAGCAAGCTGCTGAAAGTCTGAACATAAGCACCTTCAAAACTCAGGAAGATGATCCAGGGATTCGTTTCGTGTCTGCTCCATTAACACGGAATCTGGAAATTACAGGACCATTAATGCTGGAACTTTACATTGCCAGCGCTTTCAGTGATGCCGCTTTCGAAGTCACCCTGCATGAAGAAATTATACCGCAAGCTCCCCTGACGACCGTATCCAGATTACCCAGTTTTATTGCTGCACCGATCCAGACAAAGGAAGCGGAACCTGCAGAGGTCATTGGAACTGGCATGTTTGAAGAAATCAAAGTTTCAATGGGCATGCTCAAGGCATCTTCCAGGGCTAGAGACGAACAGCTAAGTACAGAATTTTCGCCCTTGTATGCGCTTGACGGAAAACAGGCATTGCAAGCAGGTCAGGTCACCCGTCTGGATATTGCCATGCGACAGACTTCCTATCGTTTCAGTGCTGGCAACCGTCTGATCCTGGACATCGTTCCAGTAAACGATGGGTCGATGCCCGACAGCAAAGCCACGGAGATGCTTTACCACAGCCGTCAGTTTCCTTCCCGCTTGTGGTTACCCGTTGCCCGGGTACGTCAGCAAACGGCTCCAAGCCCTGAAACAACTCAAGCAGCCCCTGACAGGCTAATTGATCTGCAAAACGAGACGGAAGAAGAGGCTCGGCAAACTGAACCAGAGCTGGAGGATGTTCGACAGTTTTTTGTACCACGCTAGGTTAAATCGGTAAGTGCAGGGGACAAGCCTGGGATGGTATGAAGAACAAAAACTGCAGACCCTACCAGAACAGTATCAGAGTAGTTACCAGGCCAATCAGGCCACCGATAACACCGCCCCAGACTACCAGCCATCCCAGGTGCTTTCTGATCATTTGCTGAATAATTTCCTTTACCAGCTGGGGCGTTAATTCTTCAAGGCGTTGATCAACAATTTCCTCCACCTTATCAAGTAGGTTCTGAGTAGAGTCATGTCTGACCTGGTCAAGAATTTCCTTGTCCTCGCCAACCTGCAACAGGAAGGCACGCATTTTTTCTATAAAAGGCTCTTTAAGTGGCGCTAACGCATCCGCGCCCCCGAACATCGACAACATGCTTGCGAAAGAGGAATTCATAATGACCTCAACCAGGGAAGTAAATGCCGCATCCAGATCCACTGAGTCAATTATTTTACCCAGCGCAGATTCTTCTTCGGCATCAGGGCCCGTACTGGAAATCTTGCTGAAGAAACTATCCAGATTAGCCCGGGTAAAAAACTGCTCCATGATTAAGGTCTTGATGCCTGATTTGAATTCTTCAAAACGGGCAGGGATTACACCGGAACCGTAAAATCCCGGCACTCTTTCAAATAACATATGGATCGCCAACCAGTTGGTAATGCCACCGGAAAGCGCAAACAAGCCGGTATTCAGAACCACGGCTTTGAGCTGGGCACCGGCCTCTTCGTTAAGAAATACACCGGCAATAACAACCAGCAATGCAACAAGGTTGGTAACAAGACTTTTATTCATTAATTCAGACTACCTGTGTAAAACTCTTACAAAACGCATGAAAAGAAACAACCCCTATCAGGGTTCGGGAACTATGGCTGGCTCGCCAGAAACAGGAGCTGCAGTTTGAGTGTCATCCTCAACGGGTACAGCGCGAAGTATTTCCTGGGTTGGCTCAAACCCGGATGTGGGATCTTCCCATGGGCCTTCCAGGCGATAAAGCACGGTAGTGAAATCATCCACCTGATCCTGAAATATCTTACCGGCAATATAGGTGCTAACGGCGATCGGCCATGCCCCGAGAATTCCTGCCAGCACCGAAAGGTTCTGTCCGAGTGGAACATTAACCAGCATGTCCGCATCAATGGTCTGACTCTGCAGATTAATTTCCCCATCAATAGTAATTCTGCTGGAGGGCCCTTCTATCCTGAACGCACCTTCAGTGGTAACGGTGCCGCGATCAAATTGCAGTCCTCCACGAATGATATCGTAGGCCAGACCTCGTCTATAAAGATCTGAAAAGTCCAACTGCAGGCGTCGTACCAGAGAATCAAAACTGAAGGCGCCAAACAAACGGCTACCTCCTGAATCTACATCCACAAAGCGGCCATTACGGATATCGACCTGAACGGTACCCACTACTTTTTCAAGGCCAAAGGCGGCGGGAGAGCCGGTCCATTGCAAATTACTGACAAAGGCTGCGCTGTCACTCTCTACATTGGCATCATAACCCCATCCTGGTAATACCTGTGCCAGATCTCCAGCACTAAAAACACCATTAAAACTTGTGGTATGCATACCATTGTCAAACCGCCAATCAAGGTTGGCACCGTCCTCTCCACCAAGGTCACGAATTCTTGCATCGGGTGTCGTCATTTTTAGTTCGGAAATCGTCGCTGCCGCGCCATCGGTTCGCATCTGAAAATCCCAGGTACCCAACTGCTTTTCGCCTACGGTAAATTCATCTGTATGAAAATTCATATCAGGTAAAGTGGCGGGATTAATGTCCGCGAGAATATCAACGTCTTCTGCCTCAAGAGATTCCGCTTCGGGCTCATCAGCTTCAGGTAAACGCAGGTAGCTCAGATTTATGTTCCAGGGCTGCTGTGCCTCATCGGGGAAGATAAAGTCACCGCTTAGTAATTCATTTTCAAGTTGTACCAGCCAGCTGTCTACATCAACTGAAAAAACGCTTTCACTATCAGCACTGGCATTGCCATTAGCTGTCTGGTTGATTCTGCTGACTCTGGTATGCACGTTTTCCAGAGTCTGCCCACTAACCAGTAACCTGCCCGCCTGCACATCTACCAGACTGATATATTGATCAAGGGAATCATGCTCTTCATCAGGCTCAAACGACATTTCTGAGAAGCGATTAGCCGTAGTTTCCCAATCGTCATAGTTAAAAATATCCACTAGCCCGCTAAATACAAGCCCGGCTTCCTCCAGTGGCACCGCACCAAAGGTCATGTCCCGGGCAGCAGGCCCAAAAACCACCTTACCCCCGTTAAACTCATTGTCGGTAATTCTGATATTTGCCCCAACCTTATTATCGAACTTGACTGATACCCACTCACCGTTATCTGTGAACTCAATCAGTAGCTCCATGGGGCGAATATTTTCTACTGTCTTGGTGAAAGGGTGAGGCAATTCAAGTGAGAGGCCAAGTAACTCCGAAGTCAGCCGTATCCGGTTTCTATCAGTCCCATTATTAATCTGATTGGCACTGGGAATAGTGATTTCTGCCAGATAATCGATCTCGCCACTGGCAAAACCAAGTACATGCTCAACAAAATCAGGCTGACCTTGCCATGCCTCAAGTGCAGATTTTGATGCACGACCACTTCCTACAATGCGAGTGCCGACAAACTCGGTATCACCTGCAGTATTAGCAGCCATCATCGATTCAATAGTTGCTGCAATAGGAAAATCAAAGAGCTTGCCACTTAAGGCATTGGCGGAAAGACCGGACTCGCTGTCATAGACCACTCTGCCGCGCAGTTCATCTATGGAGAGTGAATATTCAGGAATTGAAAGTGTGCTCTGATTACTCAAGACGTCCACCAGTACGTCATTTTCCCGACCCGGGTTATTTATTGGAATACCCAGTTCAATATCAACCTGAAGACTGCCCTGACCTTGCCAGTCGTCAATAAATGCACCAATATTGTTTCGGACCGGGGTATTTTTTAGAAACTCCAGCCCAAGGTCGGTAGTGGTATCACTGCCACTGGTAAGAGTAAGCCAGGAACCCCCTGCAGGATCCGGCCGTACTTGAGCAAGGGTTTGCGAGAGCGTCATGTTCTGGATCACTGCACTGTCTGCCAAGACATCAGCTTCGTTATTGTCAACAGTGACAAAGGCGCTTATATCAGTCAATTCAGGCCAATCTGGCTGAAATTTCAGGATCCCATCATCAATCTGGTAAAAAGAAATTACGGTACCGGAATTGGCAACAGGATTGCGCGAGATCAGTGTCCGGGAAACAAATCCACTATTACGGATTTCACCGCCCAGCAGGGCTTCATCCAGCCAGTCGATGGTGCCTTTTATATTGGGCAATGTCGGCAAATACAGAGACTTGTTACTGGCAGCCATTTCCAGCACGCCAATGAGCAAGGTTAATTCTGTGGTTGGTTCACCTGCTGCGTCACGATAATTTAGCAGGTCAAACTGGACCCGCCCGTGCGTGGACTCATTACTTACATCAATGACACTGCTGTTTACCTGAATCATGTCATTGAGCAAGCTCCAGTGCACCCGGCTGTTAGCCACATCATAATTCCAGGGGTCTTGGAAAAGTCGCGGCAGGTGAATACTGAATGCAGAAGAATTCAGCTCAACAAAGCCACGCATTTTTTCAGCTTCAACATAACCCTGAATGCCGCTGGCAGCCGGAGCGCCCTGCCAGGCACCTACAGCAACATTTTCAAGATTGGCAGTAAGTAAAAAATCCGCGTTCGTGTTTGCGTCAAGCTCAGTGGTTAAAAGAATATTAGACAGATATCCCTGCGGAGACAGATCAGCAAGGGCGCTGGCTGCACGCTCGGGTAATAGCAAAAGATCATCCATAATGTCAGTAAGCATTGCCAGATCGAGACTGCTGGCCGTTATTTCCAGGGGTTTATTATCAAGCCCTGACTGATAATCCAGATAAAGTTGCCCGCTACGCCAGGGCCGGTTTTCCCAATCTATTTCAGCCTCTGACAACCATACTCGCCAGCTATCATCACTGTCATGATGAACAGTCACCTCCATGTCTGCTATATCCAATGCAAGGGTGTTAATCGAGCTGTCCGCTGTCCCAGTGCCGCGCAAATTCAAAGTTTCAAGACTGGATTGCAAAGTGAACACCAGGTTCTCCTGGACACCAAGCCATAAATCACCACTCACCCGGGCAGAATCCAGCGTAATGCCTGGTAACTGAATAAATTCATTAAGTTCAAGTTGCGAGGTTTGTAAATAAGCAGAGGCAGTAAAACGTTCGCGGGGATCACCGTTAATTTCCAGCAGTAACTGGAATGGACTTTCCTGGCCGGCGATTCTTGCCTGGATTTGCGTAAGGTGAAGATTTTCCCTGTTACTCAGATCGACATAAGTATTGTCCAGTGCCAGCTCCCGACCATCAAGCCAGTGCAATACCAGGTGTGCTTCAGTGATCTGCATGCGCCCGGTACTGAGAAGAAAATCAATAATGGCATCGGTGTAATCAACGGCACCCGCCTGCAATCCTTCCAACGACCAACTGCCGTTCGGGTTTTCTCTGAGAATAATGGATGGCTCATGAACCACAATGTCATCTATTACCAGGCTACGGGAAAGTATGCTGTCCAGTAGAGCTGGTTTGATGGAAAGTTGGGAGATAGCATGAGGGGCTGTGACAAATTCACTTATGATGTTCAGGTCATGCACTTCCAGAATCGGCCCAAAACGAAACCAGTCGCCTTCCAGCTCCGCGATGCTGACACGGGTGCCGAGCAGATTGCCCAGCTGCTCCTCAAGTTGAGCTTTCTGATAGGAAACCAGTGGCATCATCAGACGCCCGCCTGCGATCAGTACAGCAAAAATCAGTAATACGGAAAATACAAAACGGAAGAACCATTTCAGGAGTTTACGCCACGGCGTAATTGCCGGCTTGGCGCCGGGCAATTGTTCCTCTGTGTTTTCCTGTTTCGTCATTAGTGCTTTGCTGTTACCCGGTTTCTGGCGTTTGGATTGCGTTGGAAGACGGCCTTGCAGGCATTTTCCGCCCTACATTAATTTTCACTTGTTCTTGTCTCTTGTCTCTTGTCTCTTGTCTCTTGTCTCTTGCCTCTTGCCTCTTTTTAGTAAAGCACCACATCAAACTGCTCATTGTGGTACATCAGCTCGACCTGAAAGCGAATATTTTTCCCAACCAGGCCTTCCATATCGGCAACCGTGGCGGCATCTTCATCGAGCAGCCTGTCTACAACTTCCTGTGAAGCCATGACCAGGATGGAATCATTGTCGAATGCCCTGGCTACTCTGAGAATTTCCCGAAACACCTCAAAGCAAACCGTTTCCGGGGTTTTTATGGAGCCACGGCCATCACATGTTGGACACTCTTGACACAGCATCTGTTCCAGACTTTCACGATTACGCTTGCGGGTCATTTCAACCAGGCCCAGTTCGGAGAGCTCGGTGATCATGGTTTTAACCGGATCTTTCTCCAGGGCTTTTTGCAAAGTACGCAATACCTGGCGTCGATGTTCTTCATTCACCATATCGATAAAATCGAGGATTATAATGCCACCGAGGTTTCTGACTTTCATCTGACGGGCACTGGCCTTGGCGGCTTCGAGATTGGTTTTGAAAATAGTTTCTTCCAGATTTCTGGTACCCAGAAAGGCGCCGGTATTCACATCAATTGTGGTCATCGCTTCGTTCTGGTCAATAACCAGATTACCCCCGGACTTCAGTTTTACCGAACGCCCCAGGGCTTTCTGAATTTCATCATCCACGCTGCAAAGATCAAACAGTGGACGTTCATCTTTATAGAATTCAATGCGACTCTCGACTTCCGGCATGAAATCACTGCAAAACTCGGTGACCTTGTCATAAGTATTCTTGTCGTCAATGCGTACACGCTGAACCTCATGATGAAAGAGATCACGCATTGCACGCATGTAAAGCACCAGATCCTTATAAAGCGGAGTGATTTTTCGGCAGCCTGTCATGGCCTGTGCCACTGATTTCCAAAGCTTCTGCAAAAAATTGATATCAGAAATCAGCTCGGCCTCACTCACCCCTTCAGCCGCGGTCCGCAGAATAAAACCGCATTTTTCATTTAAACCGGTTTTTTCAACACACTCTCGCAACAGTGATAAAAGACGATCACGTTCTTCTTCATTTTCAATACGCTGGGAAATGCCCAGATGTTTATTTCTGGGCATATGAACCAGGTAACGTGAAGCAATTGATAAATGAGTGGTCAGACGCGCGCCCTTACTTGAAATCGGTTCCTTTACCACCTGAACCACCAGCATTTGTCCTTCACGCAATAACTGAGCGATCTGAACTTCCTGATTATCCAGACTTTCAAAACCGTCCTGATCCAGGCGCGCAATATCCTGTGCATGAATGAAGCCTGCCCGCTCCAGTCCTATATCCACAAAGGCTGCCTGCATACCCGGCATCACTCTTACCACTTTACCCATGTAGATATTGCCAACCGGGCCCTTGTGATTATTGCGCTCAATATAGATTTCCTGAAGCAAGCCCTGCTCCAGCAAGGCAACGCGGGTTTCCATCGGCGTTGAGTTAATGAGAATTTCTGCTGTCATTATTTTTGTCCCGGTAGCGCGGCCTTCAGGATCTCTTGCGCAGTAATTCCCACTGCCGATAACAACTCAACTGTTTCCTGAATCGGCAACCCCATAATACTGCTGTAGCTGCCTTTAATTTCTTTTATAAACATCGCACCAAGTCCTTGAATTCCATACGCACCCGCCTTGTCTGCAGGTTCTCCGGTGAGACAGTATTGAGTGATTTCTGCATCCAGTAAGGGTCTGAAGCTAACCTGTGACCTGGACAACCGCACCTCTGAATTCTCTTCCGAAACCAAAGCAACAGCCGTCAATACTTCATGGGTACGACCGGAGAGGAATTTCAGAATACGCCGGGCATCTGCTTCATCCTGCGGCTTTTCAAATATTTCACCTTCGCAAACTACTGTGGTATCAGAACCCAGACAGACGCATTGCCCTGCTTCCCGGAGACTACTTAAAGCTGCTTGCGCCTTGGCTTTTGCCAATCGGCAAACATAGTCTTCTGGCGACTCTCCAGACAAGCGTGACTCATCGATATCCTGCGGCAGCAACTGGTAGACAAGCCCCAGTTGATCAAGTATTTCCCGACGTCTCGGTGAAGCTGAAGCAAGATAGAGAGTTACTGCGGTCATTGCCCTGTTGCCTGTGAAAATATTGAAATCTACTCCAAACCATACATTATCCCTTATAAGTCAGCGCTAATATAGATGAGGAAAAAACTGCCTCTGCCTGCCACTTATGGCTATGTCGGGGCGACAAAATCAGGTTCAGTGTTGTCTTTATAACTGCCAGGCCATGAATCCACACTGAATCGGAATGAGGGCCAGCGGAGTGCCTTGTCATAGCATTCATCCAATCTACTCTTTATACTCTCTATACTCTTCCTGCACTTTATTTCCGCCTAATCGCAGGAAAACCTCGAACAACTGTAACGGCTAATTCACTGCTGCCGCTAAAATCAATAATTCACTGCAAAAACCATTCGTCAAATGCCAAAGCTTAAATTCAAATCATCAGAATTCAGTCTTAACCAATACGAAACAGTCCTCGATTGCCTGTTACGCAACAAACAATACATTCCTTATGCCTGCCGCGCAGGTATGTGCCAGGCATGTCTTGTGCGAGCTGTGGATTGCGAAGCAACGGACGAATCCAAAAAATGGATCAAGCAATCTCTCCAGGACAAGGGTTATACCCTCGCCTGTCAGTGGGTACCTGATTGTAATGTTGAAGCTGCGCTGCCAACAGTAGAGGAATTTTCAGTTCGCACCACAATTAAAAGCCTGGATCATCTCAACCCTGGCGTCATTCGTTTTATCCTGGATGTCGAGGACAAGGATAGAATGTTCCATTATTACCCCGGGCAATACGTCACTCTGATCAACCCTCATGGCACTGCACGCAGCTATTCAGTGGCCAACAATTATGAAAAAGACCAGACCCTGGAATTTCATATCAGCCAGACTGATCATGGTGCTTTTAGTGGCTGGATATTTAATGAAGCGGCGTGCGGAGACGTTCTGCATATGCGCGGCCCCGCCGGCGACTGCTATTATCGCAATGCCAGTGCGGAAGCGTTTCCAGTCATTCTGGCTGCTACCGGCACCGGTCTTGCGCCGTTGTACGCCATTCTTAACAACGCACTGAATAATAATCACCAGGGGGAAATCAGTCTTTACCATGGTGGTAGAACCCCTGATCAGCTTTACTATGTCGAGGAACTGGAGCGGCTATCGGAAAGCCACCCGAATCTGCATTATTTTCCGTGTGTAAAAGAACCAGACATCATATCTTCCGGTAATACTTCGAAAAATGTGAATGCAGGTAGCATCGAAGAAGTCATTAATAAAAAGATGGATACCGGCGCGCTGGCCGCAACGCGGGTGTTTTTATGTGGTGCGCCGGATTTCGTTCACAGTATGCGCAAGCAGTTTTTCCTCAAGGGTGCCAAATCCGGCAACATCTATTGCGATCCCTTCCTGGAGCACAGCGTCGCCGCAACCGGTGGAACGACTTAACCAAGTCTCAAGTTACAAGTCGCAAGAAGGCGACCTTTGGTCGCCAATGTCGGATGCGGCCCTGCAGGCCTTATCCGACCTACGGGTTTTTCACCTAACCAGCAGTCGGCACTTAACCGGTCACCTTTATCCTTTATCCTTTATCTTTTTTCCTTTATCCCGCATGCAGATCAAAACCTGAATGTTCGATAAGACCTTTCTTGTAACTTGTAGCTTGCGACTTTTTTATTCGTTGTTCCGGGTCCAATCCAGTACACTTTCGTACGGAATGTTTCCACCAAAAATATCCAGCGCACTGCCGATGGTGAGATCAACCCTGTTATTACCCAGTGCTTTGACCAGATCAAGATCTGAAAGCCTGGCGACACCACCGGCGTAGGTGACTGGTAACGGGGAGTGCTTACCCAGCACAGCAATAAGGTCTTCCTGGATACCCTGACTCTTGCCTTCGACATCGACGCCATGGACCAGGTATTCACTGCAATATTCAGCAAGCTGCTCAAGCAGCTCAGCATTAACTTTAGTTTCAGTGAAAGTCTGCCAGCGATTGGTTACTACATAAAAATCATCGCCGCGGCCACGACAACTAAGATCAAGTACCAGTCTGTCTCTGCCGACCTTTTTGCTTAATTCAGCTAATTTTTGAATGGAAAGTTTGTTTTCTTCAAATATCCAGGAGGTGACAATAACGTGACTGGCGCCGGCATCGAGATAATCATTCGCATTGTACGGATTAACGCCACCGCCATAATGCATACCACCGGGAAACGCTGCCAGAGCTTCCAGTGCAGCGCTTTTATTGCCACTGCCAAGGGAAATGACATGACCTCCGCTGAGACCATCAGATTGGTAAAGGTCGGCATACTCTGAGGGGGATTTACTGGAAACAAAATTGGTTTCCAGCAACTCATCATGGCCATCTTGCAGGGAGCCCCCAACGATCTGCACCACTTTGCCGTCATGCAGATCTATACAGGGTCGGAATTTCATTGGTTTTTTATTCCTGTAATTCCACTTGGTATTTTGATGAATTCAGATTCCCTGCTACTCCCTGGCACATCGACTACCTGATGATCAGTTCATTGAATACTGCCGTCAGCATACCTTCCGGATCACCCCAACGCGCATCATATTCAGCAGTCAGTCCTGCCGCCAGTACCTGCTCCAGACTCATGCCATCAGCAATGGCATTCTGGACCCGGTTACGAATGGTTTTGAACATCTGTAATTGAGACAGTACATCTGTCTGGGTACTGACTACTCCATGACCAGGAAGAAAACGGGTGTTGGCATCGGATATTTCGAGCAATTTTTCATAGGACGCTACGATGCCATGAAATGTTCCACCTGCTCCCACATCTACCCTTGGATAGGCAACAGTCCTGAATACATCGCCGGTATGAATAATATTGCTTTGCCTGAAGAAAACAAAGGAATCGCCATTGGTATGTCCGGAACCATTATAAAACACGTGAATATCATCGCCGTTTAAATGAAAATCTACCGAATCAGTAAAGGTAACAATGGGCAGACCTATACGCTGGTCGGCTGTTAATGCCTGGGTCAGGTCACCATTGGTAAACCCTGCTCTTAAGGCCGTACGAACATTTTCATGGGCAACAATGACCGCCCCTTCCCTGCCCATATTCTGATTACCCCCGATATGATCCGGGTGCTGGTGCGTATTGATCACAAAGCGCACCGGTTGGTCAGACAAGTCCTCCAGCGTATCAAGAATTTTTTCTGACAAGGGGGCAAACTGGTCATCAATCATGAAAACTCCATCTTCACCAATCGAAACCCCGATATTGCCGCCCTGACCTTCCAGGTAATAAATATTGTCTGTCAGCTGATGCGGAATTATCTCAACCTGGCTGAAATCCTGTTGCGCGATTGCCGGGTCTATTGCCAGTGCCAGCAGAGCTACCGCCGATAAAGTTCGGGAAAAAGCGTTAAACAATTTTTTGCTGAGATTAAATCGCATGGTCATGTTGATAGTAGTAGTCAAACCGGCTTTTGGATTTTTCAGGTTTATGTATTTATTCATGATATCCCCTCCCTGTCAGGCAGCTAATTAGCATAGCAGAATAGTCAAAAAGGGGAACCCGTTTTGCCTGCATTTGATCCTGAGCTTAATTAATATAAAAGAAACATGAAGATTTTCAGAAAATAATAATAATTGCACGCCATCCGAATTGCCAGCCTGCAGTGAGTGTGGCAGACTGTTAACTCTTGATGCAAAAAACGCCAACGTTGTTTTGCAGCTTCATGAGAAACGCTTTTTGAGAAGGCTGTTATCTCAATTGCCCTTTCTCATATCGCTCATTCCACGCCAGCGAGGAGGGTGACACCGCTAAAATTCCTACTCATATTTTCTTATCTGAAAAATAATCCACGGTTTATTGTGTAAACCCCAGTCGTTAACCTCAGTTGTTAACCTCAGTTGTTAACCTAGGCTGTTAACCTAATCGGAGACTATTCAGTATGGCTAAAAGATCGAATGCCAAGCGACAAGCAAAATACCAGGGAGATAATTACACACACAATTCAAGGCACAGAGACAGTAACAGATCAAAGTCAAAACGTCGGCAACAAGACAGCAACTCCAACATAGTCGACATCAACTCTCATAGCAATCAGCTTGAGACAGCTTACTACCCCCATCATAAAAACACCCCGCTCGAAGCACGCAGCGCCAACCAGCAAAAATATATAAACGCCATCCAGAATAACTGCCTTACTTTTGGTATTGGTCCCGCTGGTACTGGTAAGTCCTACTGTGCTGGCGCTCTGGCCGCTGAAGCGCTGGAATCTGGTCGCATAGAGCGCATAATCCTGACCCGTCCGGCAGTCGAAGCCGGAGAAAACCTCGGTTTCCTGCCAGGTGAGGTGGAGGATAAATTTGCTGTCTACATTGATCCCTTCAGGGATATCCTCAACGAAAGGCTTGGCCGCGGGGTGGTGGATTACTGCCTGCGTCATGGTCGCATCGTCGGTGCACCATTGGCCTATATGCGAGGCAAAACATTCAACAACAATACTTTTGTTATCCTGGATGAAGCGCAAAATACTACGCCTGTACAAATGAAGATGTTTCTTACCCGCATCGGAGATGATTGCAAAGTCGTCATCAATGGCGATATCAAGCAAAGTGATATTCGTGGTGACAATGGACTCGAGGATGCTGTGCAGCGTGTACAGGGCTTACCCGGCGTACATATCCATAAATTTGAAAGAACAGACATTGTTCGAAGCGGAATTGTCAGACACCTGCTTGATCGTTATGAGATCGATTAATACAAGCATACGCAAAAACAAAATGGATTAGACGTGGTCATATTTGAGCCACCCGGCTTACAGAACGGCCGGTGCAATTAAAGGCTCAAAGCAGTTTCCCTGCGTTATCGGGAATACCTTAATAGCTGTTTGTAGAAATTGCTGTGACAGGATTGATTACGCTTTAAAAAAGCCGGATTCCCTCGTACTACTGATTTCCCTATAATCCCCTCATTAGTTTCCCAACATTTTTTACTCAGGATGCAGCATGAACAGTCTTGACCAACAGGTCGTGGAACAACTCAGCGACTGGCTGGAATCCGGCAAGCAATGCTGGCTTTGCACTATTATCAATACTTTTGGCTCCTCTCCCCGCCCCGTTGGTTCATTACTGGCGTGTAATGAAGATGGACTTTACTGCGGTTCACTATCCGGTGGCTGTGTCGAAGACGATCTCAGGGAAAGTATTAACAAGCGCGAACTGGCGACCAGCAAACCGGAAAAAATTACCTATGGTGTCACCGTTGAGGATGTGCAGCGACTGGGATTACCCTGTGGTGGCACCCTGGAAGTCGTCATTGAGCCCATTGATCCAACACAGCAAGAGCTTTACCGCACCCTTGCTGACAGGATTTCCCAGCGCGAGCTGGTTACCCGTACTGTGAATATAGAAACAGGCGCAACCTCTCTGGTACCAGCATCTGACTATCAAGCATTAAGCATTGAAGACGGCGTGCTTTACCACACCTACGGTCCTTCCTTTCAATTACTGCTTATCGGTGCCGTCCAGGTTGCCTACTATCTTGCCAATATGGCGCCGGCGCTTGATTACCAGGTTGAAATCTGTGACCCAAGAGCAGAACTGGTGGAAAACACCCCTATTAACAACGTGCCAGTGATCAATGCCATGCCGGATGACTGGTTACGCAGCAAAACGCTGGACCAGCAAACGGCTGTAATCGCCCTCTGTCATGATCCACGTATTGACGACATGGCATTAATGGAAGCCTTACAGGATAGCCAGGCTTTCTATATTGGCGCAATGGGATCTGAACGCACTTCTGCCCAACGCAGGGAACGACTCGCCTTAATTGATATAACCCGGGATGAAATAGATAAACTGCATGCGCCGGTCGGGCTCTCCATTGGCAGCAAAACACCACCCGAGATAGCCATTGCTATTCTCGCGGAACTGACCAGCTTGCGTGCCGCTGCCCGCAAAAAAGCCCTTTCGCAGAATTCCGGCAAGGCATGAATGCACAACCTGTGAGCGCGAGCGATATCGGCATCATCGTGCTGGCAGCAGGCAGTAGCAGACGCTTCGGTGCAGATAAGCGACTGGCAAAATTTGATGAGCAAAGCTCTTTGCTTGAGAAAACACTGAGCACAATTCCAGACACATTCACGCGTAAAATTCTGGTCCTGAAAAAAGAAGATTCTGGCCTTGTTGAGAAGTTCAGCAAATCATGGGAAATCTGTCTCGCCGACGCACCCGAGTCAGGAATGGCTAATAGCCTGGCAAGTGCCATTGCCCGGGCCGACCACTGGGGAGGAGCACTTATTGCCCTAGCGGATATGCCTTTTATTGCGTCGTTAACTTTTACCCTGTTGCAGCAGGCACTGACTGAAAACCCCATCGTGGTCCCGCTCTACAAGGGACAACGGGGCAATCCTGTGGGCTTTCAGAAAAAGTATTTTAGCGAGATAAAACAACTGCAGGGAGACAAGGGAGCAAGACCCTTACTGGAAAAATACAGGGCACAACGATATGAAATTGAGACGAAAGATGAAGGGGTGCTAAAGGATATCGATCATCCAGATAGGCTTACCTGAAACACTCATCCAGCACTTTACCCGTTCCATCGCAGGTCGGACAATCCTGTCCACTTCGAACAAACCCCAATCCATTGCAGATATCACAGGATGTCTGAAACGGATCTTTCAGGACACTGATAATCTCCTGCAGCGCCTGTGAATCAGCAGCGACCCTGTTTTTAAGTTCTGCAGAATAACCAGTCGGTCCGGCTTCAGCTTTATCAAGAGTGTAGATATTCATATCTATAATCGTGGAAAGTGGTTAGTTGGAGTGATTATAGGGATTAGACTGTCTAAATATTGCTAGCAAGATCACAGTTTCCGGGTTTAGCCCGCTGAAAAGGGTTATTCATCATCAAAACAGCCGCTTGGTGCCCAAAACACGCCGTATCAGGCCTGCCGCAGGCTGCACTTGTCCTTAATAAGAAAGACACCAATCTTTTCAATTTCTTTATAGAAACTGGGTACCTCATCAGTGATAATGGCAAAAAATAGTAAGCTCGGATCACATAATGCCCAACCCAATATTTTCCCTCTTTGCCAGTTCACCTTTTCTCCCTTTACAAGAGCATATGGGTAAAGTTTTGACATGCACAAAAACCCTTGAGTATTTCTTTCAGGCCGTTTTTGCAGAAGACTGGGAAAAAGCTGCGGAGCATCAGAATACCATTAACGAGCTTGAGGAATCCGCGGATGAACTGAAACGGGAAATCCGCAAGAAACTGCCAGACGGCCTGTTTATGCCGGTGTCACGCACTGATCTCAATGATCTGCTGATTCGTCAGGATCGCATTGCCAATAAAGCCAAGGATATAGCTGGCATCATACTGGGTCGGCACATGATCATCCCGGCTTCCATGCACCAGGATTTCAAGGGTTTCCTTGAAAGCACATTGAATACCTGCAGCAAGGCAAACCAGATCATTCAGGAATTCGATGAATTACTGGAAACCGGCTTCCGCGGACACGAAGTTAAACAGGTCGAAGCCATGATCTTTGAGCTCGATGACCTGGAAGATATTGCCGACGACCAGGAACGGGCAGTCCGTCTGAAACTGTTCTCAATAGAATCCAGCATCGACCCGGTTGAAGTCATGTTTCTCTATAAAATCATTGATTGGATCGGCGAAGTCGCCAATCGTGCTCAGACAGTCGGCAATCGACTCCACCTCATGCTAGCGCGCTAGTTATTTATCTTCCAGAGTTACAGGGTCTGATGTATGGAAATAATTGATCAGAGTGGCATGATCTTACTGTGGCTGGCGATTGCCTTCGGCTTTTTTATGGCCTGGGGTGTTGGCGCCAATGACGTCGCCAATGCCATGGGAACGTCAGTAGGGGCAGGCGCCCTAACTATCAGGCAAGCGGTTATTGTCGCAGCCGTCTTTGAATTTGCCGGCGCCTACCTCGCGGGAGGACAGGTTACCTCCACCATCCGGCGTGGCATCGTTGATCCAGCTATATTTACCGAGACTCCAGAATTACTGGTCTATGGAATGATAGCCGCCCTGCTGGCTGCTGGTGTGTGGTTACTGATTGCCTCACTTAATGGTTGGCCAGTGTCAACAACGCACTCTATTGTCGGCTCCATTGTCGGCTTTGCCGTGGTAGCGGTAGGCGTTGATGCTGTTAGCTGGGGCGGTGTTGGCTCTATAGTCTTAAGCTGGCTGACCTCCCCCATTTGTGCCGGTGTACTCGCCTTTGCCCTGTTCCGCTCTGTACAGATACTTATTCTTGATACCGACGACCCCTTCAGTCGAGCCAAAAAATACATACCTTTTTATATGTTCCTGGTGGGATTCGTGATGTCCATGGTGACCTTCCTTAAAGGACTTTCCCATGTTGGTCTTGATCTGAGTTTTATGCAGTCCGCCCTTTATTCCACCGGCATTGGCCTGCTTTTGGTGATTATTGGCGTTACTTTGCAAAGCAAAATCAAACTGGACGAAAACGCCGACAAGGATTTTCATTACGCCAGTGTTGAAAAAGTCTTTGCTGTACTGATGGTTTTTACGGCCTGCGGCATGGCCTTTGCCCATGGCTCCAATGATGTTGCCAATGCCATTGGCCCCCTTGCTGCAGTCACTTCAGTTATCGCCAATAGCGGTCAGGTTACTTCCGAAGCAGCCATTCCGATGTGGATCCTTTTCCTGGGCGGCGCAGGCATTGCAACCGGGCTGATCATGTATGGTCACAAGGTGATGGCCACCATCGGCAAGGGCATTACCCACCTGACCCCAAGCCGAGGGTTTGCTGCAGAATTGGCTGCCGGTACCACCGTGGTTCTGGCTTCCGCCACAGGGATGCCGATATCTACCACCCATACGCTGGTTGGAGCCGTCCTGGGCGTCGGATTTGCCCGGGGTATCGCTGCCATCAATCTTAAAGTAATTAAAACTATTTTTATCTCCTGGGTGGTGACGCTGCCAGCAGGAGCGTTACTGGCAATACTGTTCTTCTATATCCTGAAAGGCACTTTTGGATAATTCTCAGCCGCAATCAAGGCCATGGGTTTTTGTTCAGGTGTTTTTGCCTTCCAGCTTGCCATGTCGATCTCAGCGACTTTCCCAGAGTGTGTAACTAACCCTAACTCACTGAATTTCAGGCAAAAAAATGCCCGCTAAAAACGGGCATTATAAATATTCAAGGAGAGTGTTTATCGATCAAAAAGGGGATTTTGTCTTTACACACTTACTTAGTAAGTCCCATTCGATAAAAGTTCCCTATTATTTAAAAAAAATTATTAAAATTGTGAGGCTGGTAATTTAACTACCAGGCCATCGAGCTCATCGGTCACCGTAATCTGGCAACTGAGACGACTATTGTCTTCAGGCTCCAGGACACACTCCAGCATGTCTTTTTCCATTTCACTTGCAGCCGGCACTTTATCCAGCCACGCCGCATCAATATAACAATGGCATGTAGCACAACTGCAGGAACCACCGCATTCGGCAACAATACCATCGATCATGTTATCTACTGCACCCTGCATGACTGACGTGCCACTGGCGACTTCAATATCGTTAATAGCGCCGTCATGGCTTATATAAGTTACTACTGGCATAAGTTCTCGCTTCCTCTTGTTCTCGGGTAATGAAGGATCAATAAGTATTAATACTTTATAGACAGCTCAATTACATTGGTTAGAAACACTTTCAGTGTCATTATTTTTTAAGAAAATCTTTTAAAGAAACCCCTGGATCACTCAAGCTCATTTTATCCACCACCAACTCTTGCGTAATGATCTGTTTACCGAACATAAAATCCTGAGGACTGTTTATGGCATCAACGGCGATCACCTTGCCCTGCTTCAGATAAAAAGCGCTGAATTTCCTGCCGCTGCCATGGTCTCCCCTGATTACCAGGTCATCATAATCTGTTGATAGTCCCGCGATCTGAAGTTTGATGTCATACTGGTCTGACCAGAACCACGGCAAGGCATTATACTGAATTGGTTTGTCACATAAAGCCGCCGCAGCGACCTTGGCCTGTTCCATGGCATTTTGCACACTCTCAAGACGCAGATTGCGTTGGTAAAAGCCATTGAAATGATTGGTACAATCTCCGGCTGCTGCAATATCCGGATCGCTGGTCTGGCAAAAGTCATTCACTTTTATGCCATTATCAACATCCAGCCCGGCTGCCTGCGCCAGTTCAGTATTGGGGATGACACCAATACCAATGATAACCAGATCTGCCGCATAAACCGAGCCATCAGCACACTGCACACCTTCGACCCTGTCCTGTCCTGTAAAGCCCTGGATTTTTACATTGGTTTGAAGCTGCACACCTTCTTCCTGGTGCACACGGGCATAGAAGTCTGACACTTCCGGTGCCGTAACCCGATTCAAAATCCGCTCCGCCGCTTCCAGAATAGTTACCTGCAAACCAAGCTTTCTCAGCATGGCAGCGGTTTCAAGGCCAATATAACCGCCACCTACAATAACAGCCTTTTTTCCCTTACCGATGAACTGTCTGATATGTTCAACGTCACTGATATCACGTAAATAAAGCACCCCTTTTAATTCCGATCCGGCTATAAGCAGAGGTCGCACCCTCGCTCCTGTTGTCAGCGCCAGCTTGTCATAAGCAAACGTTTCGCCCTTGCTTAAGGTGACAGTTTTTTTATTGCGATCAATCGCCGTGACGCCCTGACCAAGCAGAAAATCTATGCCAACCTTTTCGTACTGGGCTTGGGGCCTGATCAGCAGGTCTTCAATATGTTTTTCTCCAGAGAGAAAAGTTTTGGACAGTGGCGGTCGGTTATAGGGTAAATAAGGCTCATCACCGATTACCAGTATGCGCCCTTCCCAGCCCTGCTGGCGCATGCTCACCGCAAGCTGACCACCAGCGTGACTTGCCCCAACAACAATACAACATAGCTCAGTCATGATTTTTATTAATTTCCTCTCTATTTGCACGCTCTTGACGAATCAAAATGCCGATGGAGGCTACACATCCTGCCTGCAACCGGATATATTTGGTTTCCCAGTTTAACCCAAATTAATACCGAGAATCAGGATGAAAAAGCCTGATAAATAGAGAAAAGGATAAGTCCCATGAAAACAAGAGCTGCTGTTGCCTTTGGAGCAGGAAAACCACTGGAAATTTGTGAAGTTGATCTCGAAGGACCGAAAGCGGGAGAAGTTCTGGTAGAACTTAAAGCAACGGGGGTCTGTCACACCGATGCATTTACATTGAGTGGCGATGACCCTGAAGGTGCGTTTCCAGCAATCCTTGGCCATGAAGGCGCAGGTGTCGTCGTAGAAGTTGGTCCAGGGGTTAAATCCCTGAAACCTGGCGATCATGTAATTCCTCTTTATACCGCGGAATGCCGTGAATGTGACTACTGCCTGCATCCCAAAACCAACCTTTGTCAGGCCGTGCGCTCAACCCAGGGACAAGGCCTGATGCCTGACGGTACCAGTCGTTTCTCTCTGGATGGCAAGCCAATTTTGCATTACATGGGCTGCTCTACATTTTCGAACTACACTGTATTACCGGAAATTTCCCTGGCCAAGGTTCGCGAAGATGCTCCCTTTGAAACTATCTGCTATATCGGTTGTGGTGTTACCACCGGTGTTGGCGCTGTAGTCTTCCAGGCAAAAGTGGAAATTGGTTCAACTGTGGCTGTCTTCGGTCTTGGCGGAATCGGACTGAATGTTATCCAGGGCGCAAAACTCGCCGGAGCCAGCAAAATAATCGGTATTGACCTTAACCCAGACCGCGAAGCGCTGGGTAAACAGTTTGGTATGACTGACTTTATTAACCCTAAAGATGTCGACAATGTCGTCGATCACATTGTGCAGATGACTGGCGGCGTCGATTACAGCTTTGAGTGTATCGGTAACGTTAACGTCATGCGCCAGGCCCTTGAATGCTGTCATAAGGGTTGGGGTGAATCCTATATCATCGGTGTAGCTGGGGCCGGACAGGAAATTTCTACCCGTCCCTTCCAGCTGGTGACCGGACGCTCCTGGAAAGGCACTGCCTTTGGTGGCGCACGCGGTCGTACCGATGTGCCTAAAATCGTCGACTGGTACATGGACAAAAAGATTAACATTGATGATCTGATTACTCATACCATGCCGTTGGAAGACATTAACAAGGCATTCGATCTGATGCATGCAGGCGAAAGTATTCGTTCCGTCGTGTTATATTAGTGCTCTAATTAGTCATTATCGAAAAAACAAAACAAGGGGTCAGGGTGTTTACCCTGGCCCCTTTTTTTAATCCCTGACCGGGTAAAATACCTAACACTGAAATTTCCCAGCTCTAAAAGAGGATAGATCCCATGAGTCTTGAACAAGTCAGCGCCAATACCATGTTTGGTGGCAAACAGTTAAAACTGAAACACCATTCCAGCAGCCTTAACTGTGAAATGATTTTTTCAGTTTATCTGCCCCCACAGGCAGACTCGGTAAATGTCCCGGTAATCTACTGGTTATCCGGTCTGACATGTACAGATGATAATTTTGTACAGAAAGCCGGAGCCCAGCAATATGCTGCCGAAGCCGGTGTTGCAATCGTTTGTCCTGATACCAGTCCGCGCGGCGAAGGTGTACCCGATGATCCCGATGGAGCCTATGATTTCGGCCTGGGTGCCGGATTTTATGTGAATGCTACCCAGACACCATGGTCAGAGCATTACCACATGTATGATTACGTCACGCAGGAATTACCTCAGGTACTCGCCGGCAGTGACCTGCCGTTGGACACAGACAATTGTTCCATCATGGGCCATTCCATGGGGGGGCATGGCGCGTTAACTATCGCGCTGAAGAATGCCGGCAAATACAAAGCGGTTTCCGCATTTTCACCCATTTGCTCGCCGCTGAACTGCCCCTGGGGAGAAAAGGCGTTGGGGAATTATATCGGTGATAACAAAGAGGATTGGGCCCAGTATGATGCCTGTGCACTGATCAAAGGCGCTGACGAAAAACTGCATATCCTGGTAGACCAGGGTCAAAATGATGATTTCCTCAGTGGCCAGCTGAAGCCCGAATTACTGCAACAGGCCTGTCAGGATGCCAAACATCCCCTGACACTGCGTTACCAGGCCGGTTACGATCACAGCTATTTCTTTATCGCCACGTTTATTGAGGATCATATTACCCATCATGCGGCCGCGCTTTGGGGTTAAGCGGATAACCCCGGATAAAGGAAAAAAGATAAAGGATAAAGGGGGGTAATTTTTAACTACCCCCTGTGAATTAAGTTCCGAGGCCAGGCATCAGGTGGATCAAATGAAAATCACGCTGGTACAGTCCAATCTGGAGTGGCAGCAAGCCGAGGCTAATCGGGAAATTCTCGCGGGTATGCTGGCGGAATCTGTTACTGAAACAGACCTGGTCGTGTTGCCGGAAATGTTTACCAGTGCCTTTTCTGTTGGCAGTGGGGCGATTCCTGAAGCATGGCCCGGTGATACCGTTGACTGGATGCAAGCGGTTGCCGCCAATTTTAATGCCGCTGTGTGTGGCAGCATTGCCGTGCTGGAAGATGGACATCGCTTTAACCGACTGGTCTTTGTGAGCCCGCAGGGATGCCTTGTCTTTTATGACAAACGCCACCTGTTCCGCATGCTCGGAGAAGATAAACGCTATCAGGCAGGAAGCGAACGCACCGTTCTGAGCTGGCGTGGCTGGCGCATATTACCCCTGGTCTGTTATGACCTGCGTTTTCCAGTCTGGAGTCGTAATACACCCGACCTAAACTATGATCTGTTGTTGTATGTGGCCAACTGGCCCGGCGCCAGAAATTATCACTGGCAGACACTGCTCAAAGCCCGCGCCATTGAAAACCTCGCTTACGTCGCCGGCGTTAATCGTATTGGTCAGGATGGCAATGGCATTGATTACCTCGGCCACAGCATGCTCATTGACCCGGCAGGAGAAGTCCTGCTGGACGCCGAAGAAGGCGCCGGCACCTTCACCATAAGCATCGACAAATTAGCCCTGGAAGACTACCGCGAGTCCTTTCCAGCACATCTGGATGCGGATGAATTTGAATTAAAATAGTTACAAGTCTCAAGTCGGCGACCAAAGGTCGCCCCGTCGGATGCGTCCCTGCGGTCCTTATCCGACCTACAGAAAACCATTGAATCCTGGAAGAGGCGTTGCTTATCTCTTCTCTCTTGCCTCTTGCCTCTTTTATTGCTGCCGCG
>CBFIIQ010000041.1:0-27618 GCA_965662685.1 Pseudohongiellaceae bacterium
GGCGCCATTGTACCCAATACAATGCGCAATAAATTCGAAAATTTTTCACCCCCCCATTTTTTTCTTTATCCCGCTTGCTTCTCCGGTTTAATCGTAAGTCGGAAAAGCCTGGCAGCTTCCGACATGATGCTGCCACGGAGTCCCATCGCCTTGTCCATAAACGCCGGATGCGGTCTGCGGCCTTATCCGACCTGCCCCTTTGTCTCCGCGCTCACCTGCATCGCTCACCTTTTTCCTTCATCCTTTTTCCTTCATCCTTTTTCCTTCATCTTTTTTCTTCTTTCCTGCCTGCCTCTTGCCTCTTGCCTCCGGCCTCTTGTCTCCTGTATCTTCTGTTCCCCCCCTTCATGAATTATGTGAGCCCGGTTTTCATGTTTGCCCTGGTCGACTGCAACACTTTTTATGCCAGCTGCGAAGCCGTTTTCAATCCGGCTGTGCGTGGCAAGCCTGTGGTCGTGCTCTCCAACAACGACGGCTGCATCATCGCCCGCAATGCCGAAGCCAAGGCGCTGGGCATCCCCGGCATGCTGCCCTTCTTTCAGGTACGTAAACAGGTAGAAGCAGCCGGCTGCCATGTCTTTTCCAGTAATTATGAACTCTATGGCGATCTTTCGGCGCGAGTAATGAAACTGATGGAGCCCTATGCCACGGAAATGGAGGTGTATTCCATCGACGAGGCTTTCCTGCGTCTGCACTGCAAGGATTATCATGTGCACGGTCATGCCATCAAGGACATGCTGTGGCAGCAGGTGCGCATGCCGGTGTGCGTGGGCATTGCCCCCACCAAGACGCTGGCCAAGCTGGCCAATCATGCGGCGAAAAAAATCCCGCGCCTGAAGGGCGTTTGCGTACTGGACAAAAAAGAAAAATGGGAATGGCTATTGGCGCGTATTCCCCTGGACTCGGTGTGGGGCATTGGCGCACGCATCAAAAAACGTCTTAACGAGATGGGCATTTATAACGCTCTGGAGCTGGCGCAAAGTGATGCCAAATGGCTGCGCCGACGCTTCAGCGTGGTACTGGAGAAAACCATACGCGAGCTCAATGGCGAGCCCTGTATGGACCTGGAGCTGGAACCGGAAGCGAAAAAAGAAATCATCTGTTCCCGCAGTTTCAGCTACAAGGTCACAGAGCTGCATGAACTGCAACAGGCCGTCAGCCTCTATGCCTCACGGGCCAGTGAAAAGATGCGCCGACAAAAAGGTCTCACCGCCAACCTGTGGGTCTACCTGGAGAGTTTTTACAATGGGGAACGTTTTTATCGACACCGCTTTGTAAAGCTTCCCTGCCTTACCAACGATACCCGCCTCATTGCCCAGGCTGGTTCAGATGCCATCGCAGACATTTTCCGACCCGGGCTACGCTACAAGAAATGCGGCATTGGTTTACTGGATCTTTGTACAAGGAAATACGAACAACTGGATTTTTACGCGCCACAACAATCAGAAAAATCCCGTACCCTTATGCAGACAGTGGATTGCATTAACGAGCGCTATGGCAAGTACAGCGTACAGTTAGCCAACACCGGCATCCAGCCAAAATGGATCATGAGCCGCAACTTCAAATCCCCTGCCTACACCACACGCTGGGCAGATATCCCGGTAGTGAGATGTTAGATACATTATTTAATTATGATTGTAGATCGTAATTCAGGCGTCTTTCAGACGCCATGTCGGGTGGCGGTCTGCGGCCTTATTCGACCTGCAAGCTTGCGACTTGTAACTTGTAACTTGTAACTTGTAACTTATAACTTATAACTTATAACTTATAACTTATAACTTATAACTTATAACTTATAACTTGAGACTTGTGACTGGTTTTCAATCCAGCCTTACCGCAATCCCTTCCAGCGCGGGCGACGGGGCAGGAAACAGATTCATCACTTCCGGATCATGGCCGGGAATAATTCTGGCCGGGTCATCCACCAGGGTTCTAATCTTGTCCCAGCCATCAATCATCTGTGCTACATCCACGACGATGGGAAATGGTCGTCGTTCATTCATATTGGCCGCATAATGACTGGCATCAGAAGCCAGCACCAGCCAGCCGCTGCGCGTCCATAGCCTGACCACCTGAAGTCCCTTGGTATGACCTCCGACGTGGTGCAGACTGATGTTGGGAGCCAGTTCAGCATCACCGTCATAAAAGCTTACCCGGCCCTTATAGACATTGCGTACCATGGCAACCACTTCATCCACTTCAAAGGCATGGGAAAAAAATGGTGTCGCCATATAGCGCCCGGTAGCATAATCCATTTCGCTGTCCTGCAGATGAAATTGTGCTTTCGGGAACAGATCAAAATTACCGATATGGTCGTAATGCATATGCGTGATAATCACATCTTCGGCTAGCGCCGCATCGACGCCAAGGAGTTTCAAGCCCTCTGCGGGAGAGCGTAGAAATTCCCGTTGGCGTTTGTCCGCGGCCTGCTGGTTAAAACCGGTATCGATGACCCAGGTTTTACTTTTACTGCGCGCCAGCCAGACAAAATAGTCCATCGGCATGCCTGCCTCATGGGGATCGCCACCAATGAAATTTTCCGAGGTCTTGCGCTCCACGCGTGCATAACGAATGGCAAAGACTTCAAAGGGTTCCAGTGCAGACATTCGGACTTAGTCTCCGTCGTTCTCTACCTGGGATTCCAGGAAACGGAACAGCTCAGTGTTGTCAGCCTCAAAGCCCAGATCTTTTTCTGCCTTGTCATAAATACCGCTTAAAAGATTAATAAAGGCGTTGGGCGTCTTCTCGGATTCGGCAAGATCAACCGCGAAGCGCAGATCCTTCGCCATCAAGCCCAGATAAAACCCCGAGTTGAAGGTTTCCGATAAAACGAATTTCGGAAACTTGTCTTCCGAACTGTTGCTGCGTCCGGTTGAGGCATTGATGATATCCACCATTACCTTGGGATCAAGACCAAATTTTGAGCCGGTGATAACCGCTTCCGAGGTCAGCGCCAAAGTGCCGGCAGAAAGAAAATTATTCATCGCTTTCATGGCATGGCCAGAGGCAGGGCCGCCGGTATGAAACACTTTACCCATGATTTCAAAGACTGGCCGACAACGCTCTACCAGCGCCTTGTCACCGCCAGCCATAATAGCAAGCTGACCATCACCGGCCTTGTATTTGCCACCGGAGACCGGTGCATCGATCATCGGAAAGCCCTGTTCCAGCAACTCGCCACTCAGAATGCGGGTATCTACCGGGGAGCAGGAACTCATGTCGATAAGTACTGCGCCCGCCTGCAGACCACTGACCACGTTATCGCCCTCACCCAGCAGTACTTTACGCACCGCCTTGCCTTCCGGCAGCATGGTAATAACCAGGCTGGAGGACCCACCAAGACTTTTCAATGAAGCCGCTGCGGTAGCACCGGTTTCATTACAGAACTGTGTTACGGCTTTCTCGTTAAGGTCGGCAACACTTACCTCATATCCAGCATCTACCAGACGCCTGGCCATGGCATAACCCATATTGCCAAGGCCGACAAAACCGACAGCTGTGGGCGCGATAAAACTATTCACAGAACTATTCTGAGTCATATTCAGCAATCACTGGTGAGGCTGCACGGAAACTGTCAACAGCAGCGGGCACACCACAATAAACCGCTGCCTGCAGGAATACCGCAGCAATTTCTTCGTTACTCAGCCCATTATTCTTGGCACCACGGGTATGCACTGCGACTTCATGGGTCTTGCCCAGAGCGGTTAACATGCCCAGATTGATGAGACTGCGATCACGACGGCTCAGACCACCACGGTTCCAGCCATCCCCCCAGCAATATTCATTCAGCAGGTCCTGTAAGCCCTGATTGAATTCATTGGCATTGTTCAGGGCCGCATCAACATACTTGTCACCGAGAACTTCACGGCGGGTCTTGATACCTTGTTGCTTGAGCGCATCACGAGAATCATCTGACATATTCATTACTCCAAAATAATTTGACTATTTGATAAAAAAATCGAGGCAAGCATCATACAATACCCGTTTTCGCCTTGCCATGACTTAACGGGGAATTCAATGAGCAGCAATCCATTTAATCTGGAAAACAAAGTCGCCATCATTACCGGAGGCGCCTCCGGCATTGGAGCTGCCACTGCTGAATTATTTGCCTCGGTAGGCGCAAAGGTTTTTGTTAGTGATATCAATCTTGAAGCCTGTCAGCAGCGGCACAGCAGTTCTGCTTTTGCGCAAAACATTTCTGTGCATCATTGTGATGTCTCTGACAAAGCCAGTGTTGATGGCTTTATTACCGAGGTCCTGGCCCGGGGCCCGGTGGACATTCTATTCAATAATGCCGGCGCCGGTCTCGTAGGCACCCTTCCGCAAACCAGTGAAGAAGATTTTGATCGTCTTTACAATATCAATGTGAAAGGGGTATTTTACCTGACAAGCGCGCTGATGCCGCATTTTCTGGAAAGGAAAGCCGGCAATATCATCAATATGGCCAGTATCTGTGGTGTGATCGGCGTACCTGACCGCATGGCCTACTGCATGAGCAAGTTTGCCATCGTCGGTATGACCAAAGCCATGGCCCTGGATCATGCCAGGGACAATATTCGTGTTAACTGTATCTGCCCGGGACGCATCACCACCCCCTTTATGATGGCCCGTATTGATGAATACCCGGATCCGGAAGCCATTCGTGCAGATATGGATGCCAGTCAGCCTATGGGCCGAATGGGAGAACCCGAAGAAGTAGCGACGGTAGCCCTGTACCTGGCATCGGATGCCTCAGGCTTTGTTACCGGCGCTTGTGAAAGTGTGGATGGCGGCTGGTTTGCTGGCTAATAACGGGGACGCTTGCAACTTAGCAACTTAAAGAGCTGAATATCTTAAGTTGCTAAGTTGCAAGCGTCCCTAATGCTAGCGTGATGGCCAGATAATCTGACCCATGGCAGCACTGTCTGGGTACACCGTTCTTGGTTGACCGTCCTGCCACTGAATCACCAGAATTTCTGCATCACGGCGCTTACCTGTCTCATCAAAACGAACCCGGCCACCGGCAAAATAATCCGACGCGCCAGCGTTTATATCCATGCCATGCAGGGCATCCTTCACCGCCACACTGTCCACGCTGTCTGCCAGCTCCAGCGCTTCCTTGAGTAACCAGATATGCCCAAACGCACATAGCGGGTTCTGGGTCATCCAGGGCTCGCCGGAAAACGCCATATAATCAGCGATCATCTGTTCCTGTCCGCTGGTGCTCCAGTTGGCAACAATGGACATAACCCCTTCCAGCAGGGCGGTTGGCATATTCGCGGCAAGATCAGGATCGCCCATGGCACTGCCATTGGAAATGGTCGGCAGACGCCCCCTTCCCAGACCAAATTCATTCATTTTCTCCAGCAGCAGTTTTGCGTCGGACACCGCCGTGGGTAATAACAGCAATAGATCCGGACGCCTTGAGCGTACACGTTGAATTAATGGTGTCGCGTTGGCCAATGGCGGGGTGAAGACTTCATTCACCACCAATTCCAGATTATTCGCCGCCAGCGCATCACCATCAATAATCGGGCTGACAAAGGCAACTGACGCCGCAGTATTGTCCATCACAATGCCAATGGTCTCCGGACGTTTGCCTGATGCGTTTTCCGCCATGTCCAGTAACAACGGGATGGCATTTTCAGCCTGGTAAGCACCGGTCGCCGAGGTCTGGAAAATGTAGTCAAAACCACGAGAGGTCACCAGATCAGAATAGCTCAGGGTCAGCATGGGGATCTGTGCGCGCTCGGTGACTTCAGTCACCGCCAGTGTAAAGGAAGAAAGATAGGCACCGGTGGCACCCACCAGGTCTGGTTCTTCAGCCACCATACGCTGCGCGGCGTTCTTTGCTCTTTCCACCGAATCACCGGCATCAAATACCACCAGTTCCAATGGCCTGCCACCATGGGCACGAATACCGCCACCTGCATTAATCTGTTCAATCGCCAGGTCAGCGGCCGCACGCATCACCTGTCCCTGACGTGCCCATGGCCCGGAAAGAGGCACAATCAGACCGACCTTGATTGACTCCTGAGCCTGAACCTGAATAGACAAAGGCAAGGCCAGTAGCAGGCAGATAAAAGCAGCAATAAACTTGATGTTTCTCATGGTAAACATTTCTCCGGTTTCCCTTATTTTCTTTCTTATATTTTCCTGAGCTTGTTTTTTCACTAAAGCACGTGAGGCTATCATTAAACGGAGGGACTGGAGTGTCAAGACGGGAAAAAATAAAAAAATACGCAACAAAAAAGGGAGCCGTTAGGCTCCCTTTCGTGAATGTTGGTTCCAACGGAACACACTCAAGATACTAGTTTCCTGAGGAGGATGCTAGGTCTTCCTTCGGCCGTTAAACCTGAATTGAACCCTTACACCAATACCCGTTGAAACCCTACACATATCACTAGACATTGGATCACCTCCTTTTATATTTCAGTTGAATTACCAAGCAAATTACAGACAACTATCCGTTCTGTCAAATACCTTTTTTTAGTTTTAAATGTGTCAAGCACCAAGCAGAATTATTAATAAAGTTTTTCGAAAATGGTGCGCTAAATGAGCACAGCGTTGAACTGCGATCTGAACTTGATTACAACGACAGCAAGGTATCTGCGATCTGTAACGAATGTACTGCCTGGTATTGAGAAAGGAAAACCTGGCCATTTAAATTCGCCAGAAAATGGGTATTTTCAAGACAGTCCATGACCGGCCCTTTCACTTCTGAAAGATGAAAACCGATGCCTTCCTGCCTGAGAATATCATTAACAGACTCCAGCACTTCCAGCGCGCTGATATCGATCTCATTCACGGCTGTGCACATGAGAATAATATGACGTAACTGTTTTCGCTCCCCCAGAATACGAAATATTTCATCTTCCAGGTAAGACGCATTGGCAAAATAAAGACTTTCGTCCACACGCAAAGACACCACATCAGGGGTGGTTTCTACCTTATGGCGTTTTATATTGCGAAAATGTTTGGTGCCTTTAATTTCACCCACTTCGGCAATATGGGGCCGGGAAGATTTGTACAGATGCAGGATCAAAGAGGCAGCCACACCTACTGACACGCCAATCTCTACGCCTGCCAGCAGGGTCATCACCAAAGTGGCGGCTACACCAATAAAATCATTCTTTGAATAGTTCCAGGTTTTTCTGAGAATGGAGAAATCTACCAGACCAAGTACTGCCACGATAATGGTCGCCGCCAGAGTCGCTTTCGGCAACAGCGCGAGATATTCGGTCAGCGTCAGCGTCGCAATGGCAATACCAATGGCGGTAAAAAAACCCGCAGCAGGGGTCTGTGCCCCGGCATCAAAATTCACCACAGAGCGTGAGAACCCCCCGGTAACGGGAAAACCACCGGAAAAAGCCGAAGCAATATTCGCCGTACCCAGGCCAATCAATTCCTGATTCTGATTAATTTTCTGACGCCGTTTTGCTGCCAGGGTTTTACCTACGGAAACAGATTCAACATAACCAATGACAGATATCAGAATGGCTGGAATAAATAATTCCTGCACCAGAAATAAATCTAAACCGGGAAAGGCAAACACCGGAAGACCCGCCGGGATCTCCCCCACCAGAGCAACACCCTGCTCACCAAGTCCTGCCGCGGCTGCCCAGTAAATGGTAATAACAACAGCGATAACCGGTGCCGCTTTGGTAATAAGCGAGGCAACAAATTCGGCTACGCCAAATTTCAACAGCAGCATTTTCAGCCAGAGACGGGAAGCAAAAAGAAAGCCCAGCGCGAACAGTCCAACCCACAAGGTAGACGTATTGATAGTTTCCAGATTAGCGGCAAGGCTTGTCAGCAGGTGTGGCAGGCTATCACCATCGGCCTGAATGCCGAGGATATGTCTGACCTGACTCAGCGCAATAATAATTCCCGAAGCGGTGATGAACCCGGATACCACTGGATGGGAGAGAAAGTTTGCCAGAAAACCAAAACGTAATATTCCCAGTAACAAAAGAAACAGACCCGACAACAAGGCCAATATCATGGCTGCCTGTATGTACTCGGCCTGGGTCTCCAGCCCAAGGTTGCCAATGGAAGATGCTGTCATCAGCGAGGCTACGGCAACCGGACCCACCGCCAGGGTACGACTTGAACCAAAAACCGTATACAACACGAGGGGGAGAATACTGGCATACAGCCCCACTTCCGCCGGCACACCAGCCAGCAGGGCATAAGCCAGGGATTGGGGCACCAGCATGATGGTGACAATGACCGCGGCCAGCAGATCATCAGTGAAAGTCCTGGTATTGTAGGTTTTTAGCCAGTCAACACAGGGCAGAAACGTGGATACCAGGGATTTTGTCATGAATAAGAGTGGGGTCAGCCTTCAAGGTCTTTCAGTTTAACCGGAGCAACCAGAGTCTCTTTGCCTTTCAGCATGCCGTCCCAATAAAGCTTGGGCATCACCACCTTTTTTAGAAACCAGGCCAGCCAGGTAGGTTGTGTTCCCTGTAATAACCAGGTCGGTAAGGTAGGAGCAAGTTTTCCGCCATAGCGAAATTCTGCCAGCACGATTTTGCCACGTGCAACAGTCAGCGGACAGGCGCCGTAGCCATCGTAGCCATAGAGCTCATCGTTATTAGCAATATCCTGCAACACATTACTGGCAACAACCGGCGCCTGTTTACGGATAGCCGCGGCGGTTTTTGCATTAGGCGAGTTGGTAGCATCGCCCAATCCCCATACGTTGCCATATTTTTTATGCTTCAGGGTGTGCTGATCCACATCTACCCAGCCCGCAGCATCAGCCAGTGGACTGCTGCGAATAAAATCCGGCGCCGTTTGCGGCGGACAGACATGCAACATATCAAAGGAGGTTGAGACAGTTTCAGCATTACCCTCACTGTCTTTTTTGCTGAACCAGGCAGTCTTGTTGGGCCCATCTACTTTGACCAGATTCTGACTGAACTCCAGTGCCACTCCATATTTATCTATATAGGTTTGCAGCGCAGGCACATAATCCGCCACCCCAAACAAAACAGGGCCAGCATTGTAAAAAGAAATATCAATATTCTTCAGGCGTCCCTTTTGCAGCCATTGATCTGCAGAAAGGTAGAGTACCTTTTGTGGCGCACCAGCACATTTAATAGGCATAGGTGGCTGGGTAAAAATCGCTTTTCCAGCTTCCAGATTCTCCACCAGCTCCCATGTATAGGGCGCATAATCGGGTAGATAATTGGAGGTTACGCCATTTTTACCGAGCGTTTCTGTCAGCCCTTCCACCGCATCCCAGTCCAGCTTCAGACCCGGACAAACAATTAGCCGTTGGTAGGAAACAACAGTGCCATCTTCAAGGCTGAGGCTGTTGTTTTCAGGATCAAAGGTCGCTACTGCTGACTGTAGCCAGTTAACTTTTTTCGGCATCACCGAGGCCATGCTGCGCCGGGTCTCATCAACAGTAAAGACGCCACCACCGACAAGGGTAAAACCCGGCTGATAGTAATGATCAGCGGCAGGATCAATGATGGTAATGTCGAGATCAGATTTTCGTTTAAGCAAGCTGGTGGCAACAGAAATCCCTGCACTTCCGCCGCCCACTATCACCACCTGTTTTACTGAATCCTGAGACGCCATCGTTATCTCCTTTTATATATTATTTTTAAAAATTATTCGGGCTGGTAATACATCAACCTTTCTACACAACTATCGGTTCCAAACGTCGGATGACGGCCTGCGGCCTTATCCGACCTGCACCACTATGCCCACCTTCATCCTTCATCCTTTTTCCTTTTTCCTTTTTCCTTTTTCCTTTTTCCTTTTTCCCGCTTGCGACTTGAGACTTGTCACTTGCAAGTATTTTGTTATTTAAAAGCATTCACCGGAATCTTGAGATATACCATGCCGTTGCTTTCTTCCGGCGGATAATGCCCGGCCCGCATATTGATCTGCAATGATGGCAGAATCAGGTGTGGCATGGCCAGTGTCGCATCACGGTTTTGGCGCATTTCTACAAACTGGCTTTCGGTGACACCGGTATGAACATGAATATTACCGCTTTTTTCATCCGCTACGCTGGTTTCAAAGGCAATCTCCCTGTCCTCTGGATAGTCATGGCACATAAAAAGACGTGTTTCATCCGGCAGCGAAAGGACTTTGCTGATTGACTGAAACAGTATGCTGGCATCACCACCCGGGAAATCGGCTCTTGCGGTACCAACGTCCGGCATAAACAGAGTATCACCAACAAATGCTGCATCGCCAATGACATGAGTCATACAGGCCGGGGTATGTCCCGGTGTGTGCATAACAAAAGCCGTCATGGACCCAATCTGGTAGCTGTCACCATCACTGAACAGCTGATCAAATTGTGAACCGTCGCATTTGAATTCATCACCCGTGTTAAAAATACCGGCAAACACTTCCTGCACCACAGTGACATTTTTACCAATACCGACTTTGCCTCCCAGCTTTTCCTTGAGATAAGGTGCTGCAGACAAATGATCAGCATGGACATGGGTCTCAATAATCCACTCAAGAGTGAGATCATGTTTGCGAATCCAGGCAATAATCTCGTCTGCTCCCTCATAGCTTATAGTCCCCGATGCATATTCGAGATTAGTGACTGAATCGACTATCGCACAAGACCTTGAGTCTGGATCCCTGACAACATAGGAAAAGGTTTCTGTTTCCTTATCAAAGAATGCCTTAACTTCAGGTTTGATATTCATCTCTGCTACAAACGCTTGCCGGGTAGTCATCTTGTGCCCTCTCAATTACCTGGTGAATGCCCATATCCAGCCAGCCCCCTGATTCGTTGCAAATAGAAGCCTGACCGAAAATTTTATCTTATAACATCCAATAAGAATTGCAGGTTTTGTGCCAGCACTGCCATTACAACAGCGATAATTATATCTATTTGTTTTTATTGAATTTTATTTATCTTATATGGTATCAGTCAGGCCTGCATTGTGCCAACGACAAACAGAATTTGTCATTTTTGGCAGAAACCTTTGCCACTTTCGACAAATTCTATTTGCCAATTTTGTGAGACATTCGGCTTACACACAGCACTAAATAAACTATAAATAAAGCTATGGGCTTCATCATTAATTTAATCTGGAAACTGGTTTTTACCCAGTATAGAATTTTCAGGAAATAAATGTTTCACATGGCTCTTTCTGACCACTATACCCAGCAAGGTATATCAAAAGTATATCAACTGATTCAGGGCATTTTGCCCTGAAATCAAGCGTGCTCCAAATAAATGATATTTGCCAGGGACCATCGATGCACGATTTGATTGCAGAGGCTAAAAAACTGATAACTGCCTATGGGGAGAATGTTCGAGAGCATAGACTGGAGGATATCTTGTCTATGCTTTGCGAAGATGCCAGCATGCACTTACCACAAACCGTGCCACTTGAAGGAAAAGATTCTATCCGAACTTTTTACGAGACAAATTTCAGCAAAGGTGATTATCACTTCAAACTTGAATTTACCGATGAAAAAGAAGTGGCCGACCTGGTATTTGTGAACGGACTAATGGATAAAAAATTTACTTCTGCTGAAAACCAAAGCAATACAAAATATGATTTTTCCTTCATTCTTAAAATGGAAAATGATGACCTGAAAATTTTTCTGATGCGTGTCGTCTGAACATCGGCTTAAACAAAGCCATTCACATGCCCAAATAGGCTTGCCTGATACGATCATCATTTTGCAATTCGGCAGGATTGCCACTAAGAATTATTCTTCCGGCCTCCAACACATAGGCGCGACTGGCAAAATGCAATGCTTCGGCCACGCGTTGCTCCACCAGAATAATGCTCAAACCGGTAGTCTTGTGTATTTCAATAAGGCGCTCAAAAATTTCATCGGCAATGGCTGGTGCCAGTCCCATTGATGGTTCATCAAGCATTAAAATATCAGGGTCTGCTGCCAACCCGCGCCCGATAGCCAGCATCTGCTGCTCTCCCCCCGACAAGGTCCCGGCCAGTTGTTGTTGCCTTTCTCCCAACACCGGAAACCAGCTCACTATTTTTTCAAACGTCTGTTTGAATTCAGTCCCGGTTTTATCGGCATAAGCACCCAACTCAAGATTTTCCAGCACACTCATGCTTGGAAATACCTGACGTCCCTCAGGCACATGGGCCAGCCCCAGATGAGCGCGTCTGGATGCCTCAACATCAAGCAGGTTGTTTCCCTTATAAGTGATCGACCCTGATGCTGGTGTGACAATGCCGGAAATCGTTTTAAACAGGGTGGATTTTCCTGCCCCATTGGGCCCAATCACTGAAATAAATTCGCCGGCTGACAGCGATATATTAATATCGTGCAGCACCTTGGGCCCACCGTAACCGGCACAGACATTGGCAAGTTCAAGCAGATTTGTATCAGGCATTTTCCAACCATTTTTTCCCGAGATAGGCTTCAATCACGGCCGGATTTTTAACGATTTCCTCCGGACTGCCCTGCGCCAGCAAGGCACCGTGATCAAGCACCACAAAGCGGTCAACCAACTGCACCATGGCCTGCATGCTATGCTCAATAATCACAATAGTAATTCCCAACGCCCTGACTTTTTGCAGCACCACCAGCATTTCCTGCATAGCCTCGGGATCAAGCCCGGCAAGAATTTCATCCACCAGAATCAAACTGGGTTTTGAGGCCAGCGCTCTCGCCAGTTCCATCAGGCGTAACTCCTTGTTGGTGAGGTTGGCACCGGGCAATTCACATTGCTGCTCCAGCCCCACCAGTGCAATAGCCGCAGAGGCAATCTGCCCGGCAGCTTGCCTGCTTGTGGTATGCACATAAGCGCCAACGATAACGTTGTCCAGTACTGAAAGGTGGGTAAAGGGTTTGGCGACCTGAAAAGTACGGGCAATGCCCATGGCGCAGATTCGATTGGGGCGTAAATTCGCCAGCGCTTTGTTCTGAAATTGAATGCTGCCCTTATCGGGCTTAACAAAACCATTGAGCAAATTAAACAGGGTTGTTTTCCCAGCCCCGTTAGGTCCAATAATACCAAGCAACTCTCCCTGCCTGACATTGAAAGACAAGGTATCGATGGCCTGTAGGCCACCATAGGCTTTGGCGAGGTCAGAAACTTCCAGAATAGTCTCATTCTGCCCCGTATGACTGACCGCCAATAGCGATTCATTGACTGTAAAGTCAGCGACACTGGCACTGGATCCGAGCATTCGGAACTGCCCTGGTCTAAGGAGTGAACGCACTTTCCATAATATGCCTTCCGGTGCGAAAAGAATGACCGCAATAATTGCCAGCCCATAAATTACTCCCTGAATACCGGGAAAATCTGCTGCATATCGGGCATAGAGAATTTCACTGAGCGGGACCAGAATAATGGCACCAAGTACTGGCCCCCAGAGCGTGCCAACGCCACCAAACATGGCAAAAATCAGGGCCTGGGCAGACACCAGCATGCCAAATACGGCTAATGGCGTAACCACCAGTAAAACCACTGCATAAAAGCCACCGGCAGCGCCGGCCAGTGCGGCGCTGATGGTGATTGCCACCAGCTTCCAATAGAGAGTATTGATGCCAACCGCCTCTGCAGCCTCTTCATTCAGCTTGATGGCCAGCAGGGACATGCCCAGACGGGAGTGTGAAATCAATGTCGTGATGACAAGAGTGATAAGCAGTAACAGCAAGCCCAGCAGGACATAATAAAACGGATTTTCAAACTGCATATACAACAGCGGGGCTTCGCGATTCATGGGCAGAGCCACTTCCTGATAACCCAGCCATTCAAAGATATATAGCAGCGCCAGGGGGTAGGCCAGCATGGCCAGAGCAAAATAATGTCCGCGCAGGCGAAAAGTAGGAATACCCACCAGCAAACCCGAGACGGCGCCGGCCAGCGTAGCCAGGGGTATGGTGACCCAGGGATTGAGTTCCCATACCACCATGCACAGCGCCACCAGATAGGCACCCAAGCCGAAAAAGGCGGCATGGCCAAAACTGATGAGGCCGCTATAACCGGAAAACAGATTCCATGACAGCCCCATTACCGCCCATACCGGGACGATGGTCATAATCAGCAGGTAATAGGAATTGCTGACCAGGAAGGCCAGCACAATATAGACGACCCCAAATAATGCGATGTGAAGAAAATCTTTCCTGACACCGGAGAAGCTCATGCAGTTCTGTCCTTTTTGCCGAAAAAGCCCTGGGGCCTGAACAGAATGATAATGAGGAAGCAGATAAAGATTACCGTGTTTTGTAACTGGTTGGGCAGAATGATGGCTGACACCTGCTGCAGAACACCAATACCAAGCCCACCCAGAAACGCGCCCCTGATACTGCCAAGACCGCCCAGCACAACACCGGCATACATAATGATCACATACTCGGTACCAATATAAGGCTGGAACGGGGCATTGGATGCCAGCAGTCCACCGCCTATTGCAGTAATGCCTACACCAAAGCCAAAGGCCAGGCGATGGGCACGGTCCACGTTGATACCCATATAGATAGCCGCATCAGGGTTATCTGCTGAAGCCCGCAATGATTTTCCAAGGCGGGTTTTTGCCATCAACAGGCCAAATCCAATGACCACAAAAACCGCAAGAATGGCAGAAACTGTTTGCGCCTGATTGACGAACACGCTGACCCTGTCGCCGACCATTGGCCCCCACTCCCAGGCACTGTAGGACAACTCGTTAGATACAGATACCGGGGAAGAACCAAACAGAAACAGGCCTCCGTTTTGCAGCACCAGAGCGATACCCAATGTCAGCACCAGTTGCGCATAATGCCCCTGGGCTTCCAGCTGACTGGCCTGACGACCAGTAACCGCATTAATCAGCAGGCGATGTAGCACCAGTCCCACCAGAAACACCGCCGGGCCTGCCAGTAAAGCAAGTACGAAGGGAAACCAGAGTCCGTCAAAAAAAGCATAGCTGCCAAACCAGGCAAAACAGAAATAGGCAAAGTACATGCCCAGCATCATGAATTCGCCCTGGGCGAAATTGATAACCCGCATGACCCCAAAGATGATGGTAAGCCCTACACACATCAATCCATACATGGCACCCATCAACAATCCCGCGACGAGTGATTGAAGAAAGTTTTCCAGATACTGGAGAGCGTCCACGGATAGTTGGCGTTATTTAATACTTTTACGGAAAGGCATGGATAGCAGGAATAACCAGGTAGAAAAACTCATCATCTTCATACCCTTGCGTGCTTCTTCCGGATTAAGCCTGGCAGTCATTGGCATGGATTGAAAAATCTTGCCTTTGACTACCAGTCTGTTGCCGTCGCGCTCAATGGCAGAGACATCCATCAGTTCAGTGCCATCCTGCGAATAAATCTTCATGCTTGCTTACAACCTTCTTGAATATTTAATAGTTGTCGGTTCACTTGATCACCGAGTCAAAGTCCATGCCCATCTGATCAAACATGGTCATGGCAGTACCGCGACCCGCGCCGAAGACACCACCACCCGGATGCTGGAAAGGCCCCACCAGGTAGAGCCGTTCTATACCAGGTACCAGATTTTTGCCCAGTTCAGGGGTCGGGCGATGGGCACCAAACTGATAAAGATAAGGCGCAACACCGTGAATATCGCCTTTCTGGAAACTGGCGGATGTGCGCTCCATGTCCAAAGGTGAATCACAATGCCAATCCAGAATAATATCGCGAGTCAGGTTGGGGACATAAGGGTTCATACTCTTAAGCATATGTTCGGCAAAGGCATTCTTGTGACGATCCCAGGCCTTGGCGCCCCCATCCGGATGCTCATAGGGACAATAATCCCAGGCATGCATGGTGGCCTTGCCTTCCGGTGCGCGGGAAGGATCTATATTGGTAGCTGACCCCAGGGCACAGAGAGAGTTTTTGGGAATGCGACCATAACGCAGGTCATCAAAATGATCTCGCAGGGTATCAATGCTGTCAGGCAGCAATTCAATCATCATGGCTTTCTTTACATGATCACCGGCGGCAAACTGCAGAGGCTCATCCAGGGCAGCATGAATGGTAAACACGCAGTTGGCAGACAACTCGACGTTTGCCGCTGTTTTGGCCACGAAAGGATCCAGGCCATCTACCATTTTGGGCAACAGGTGGGGGTGAATGGCACCAATAACCGCGTCTTTGGCTTTAATCTCACGACCATCATCGGTAACCACGCCGACAGCACGGCCATCAGAGACCAGCACCTTGCTGATTGAGGTATTGGTGATCACTTCACCGCCATGATCCTTGATGCAATCCACCAGAGACTGGCTAAGCATGCCGCTACCGCCCTTGGCGACACCGATACCATATTTTTCAAGCCAGCCCAGAAACATGAAAGGACCAATCCCCGTGCCCTTCTCTTCCGGTCCGGTGAGGTTTTCACTGACCATACGCAGGAAATGCAGACGCACGCGATCATCCTCAAAATACTCCATGACAATGTCATAGGCACTCTTCATCATTACCGCCATGATCTCCTGCCCTTCGCGGGACTGGTCCATCATCGCGTACATGGCACCAATGGGCGCAGGGGGGGTATACAAGGTCCCTACCAAAGCGGGCAGGTAAGCGGCGGCAGTCTGGGAAAAGCGGCGATAATTCTCGGCGTCTTTTTCAGAAAACTTGGCGATCTCGGCGATGTTCTTTTCCCGGTCCGTGTGGATGGCGAGGGTTTGCCCGTCCGGGAACACGGAAATCATGGGGATTTCGGGATGGATATATTCCAGGCCATACTTTGACTGCAGACCCAGTTCATCATTGGTAATCAGCGGGTTGGCCTGAATAAAAATGTGCGCCATGGAATGCTGATCATGCTTAAACCCGGGTAAGGTCAGCTCTCGGGTAACAACACCGCCGCCAATCCAGTCATTGCGTTCAAGTACCAGTACCTTTTTTCCAGCTTTCGCCATATAGGCAGCTGCCACCAGACCGTTATGGCCAGAACCGATAGCCACAACATCATATTGATCAGACATTCAAATCCCCTTTTTCAATTAGTCTCAAGTTACAAGTCACAAGTAGAGTGAGTTACATTCAACCTCGCGCTTATGCCCATTTGATTGCTTATGACTTGGGACTTGCGACTTGCGACTGCTCTCATGTATCTTGCAAAACAAAATTCAACGCTAAAATTAACAGACCAAGCATAGTAAAGAAATAGGGAGCATGCAGATATGTCCGATACAGAAAAAAACAATGAAGAACTGGTAAAACGCTTTTTTGAAACACTCAGCGCGGGAGATCTGGAAACCCTGCGTGGCATGTTTCGGGAAGACGCTTGCTGGACAGCCATGTCAAAGGAAATTCCCGGTGCCGGTCCGCATCCCGGTCGCGACCATATCATTGATGAATTCCTGGCCCCGGTCAGAGGTTTGTTTATTCCGGGCGACCCCAAAGTCATCATTCATAAACTGACGGCCAAGGACGACGTGGTCTATGCCGAAACCCAGGCCATCGGAAAATTCCAGAGTGGTAACGAGTATGACAACCTGTATTGCTGGGCCTTTGAAATTAAAGATGGCCAGGTTGATCAGGTAAGAGAGTACATGGACAGTCACTACATTATGAATGTTGTGGCATAATTTTTTTCATAAATAATTTGCAGGCTATTGTTCAGAACAGGGACGATTATTTTAAATCGTTCCTGAGTTTGATCAGTTGTTTCTGGTAATGATCTGCATCGCCATAGTCCGCAAACTTGCTGTAATGGCGATGTCTACCCGCCACCCTGCGCGCATGCTTGATCGGACACCAGTATTGTTCAGTGCGGGCAATCACCTCCCTTGAGTAGGCCACAACACCGTTACCGTAACCACAATAAAGACAATTCAGCTTTTCAATACCGTTGAGATAAGCCAGTTGATGGCGATCCATAACAATGTATTTGCCGCGTTCGACACGACGGATCCCGTAAAGACGAAAGCATATATGTTGATACAGGGTAATAGTGATATCAAACAGTATGATGGGAATGATCATGCCGTAGATAAATGGTGCTGAAATTACATTGCGCACCATAGAGGAAAATAGCCAGGGCAAAACTGCCACTTTAAGCTTCCTGTGTGCGTCCAGGATTTCCTGTTCAAACCTGACTTTTGTACCTTCCAGGTGATAGCTGAATTTTTCCTGTTGGCTATCCAGTTCATCCAGCAGCTTCTTTTCAAGGGCAGCGATCCTGTCCGTCAATTCAGTAATTTTTTCATTCATTAGCTTTGTCCCTGTTTATGAACTATTTACTTTCGTAGTACCTGGATGATTTGTATTGCTCTATAAAATAGTCAGCCAACACCCCGACACTGGCAGCGACAGGAATAGCCAGTAACATTCCCGCCACTCCCATAAGAGAATTACCGGCCATCAAGGCAAAAAGAATCCATAGAGGATGAAGCCCCACACTACCACTCATAATTTTAGGGGTAATGAAATTTCCTTCCAGGAACTGGCCGGCAATGAAAATGCCTGCGACACTGGCGACGAAAATCAGGGAGCCTCCCTGCAGGAAGGCCGCAGACACGCCAAGTAAAAGACCGATAATGGAGCCAAACAGGGGAATGATGGACAGTACTCCCGACACCAGACCAATCAGGAAACCATAATCAAGGCCAATGACGACCAGAATCAGCGCATAAAGGAAACCCAGGGCGACAGCAATAATCATCTGGCCACGCACAAATCCAGCGATTTTTTTGTCTATCCTGCCAAGCAAGTCCATAACATCTTGTTTTTGTTTTCGCGGCAGTATGTCCTCTACCCAGTCGGCCAGCAGTGGCCAGTCTTTCATCAGGAAAAAAGAAACCAGGGGAGTAAGCAGGAAAAAGATCATCAGGTTCAGCAATGCGCGACTGCTACTGAGGATTTCCGCAAGCAGATTGGTACTTAAATCAAGAGTACTCCTGATATTGTTCTTCACAAGATCACCCAGGTTTTCATTCAAGGTGCTTTCATTGATATCAATTTGCAACATTTGCAAGATCGGCTGGGTTTTCTGCCATAACTCATCGATATAACCGGGAGCAGCTTCTGCCAGTTGCAGTATTTCCTGATATATCCTGGGCGTCACAATGATGAACAACAACACTAGCGCTACAATGAAACTAATGAGGATCACGACAGCCGACAACCCACGGGAAATATTGAGGCCCTGCAGCCGGATAACCAGAGGATTGAGCAGGTAGGCAATAATAATTCCGGTAATAAATGGCAGGAGAATTGGCTGGAATAACCACAGAAACAATGTAAGGGCGGCAAAAATTACCAGCCAGAAAAGAAATCGGTCTTTTAACCTCATAGTTTTCCAGTATAACTCATCTATTTTGAGCATAGACGAAACATTCAATGATCTGGTGATTGATTCTCAAATCTTCGCGGCAGATGAACGCGGAAGTAGCAGTTTCTCGACCTGCAATTTGATCCAGCCCAAACATGGTGCAATTGATCGTTGCATCCCCCCTACCCCGTTGTTACTTTGCGACGGCCCATTTCAATGTCATTAAACAGGTTTCCATGAGTCAGTTTTTGAAGCACTTCGTTTTGCTATCGATGCTGTTTTTTCCTGTTAGCGTCCTGGCCCAGGTCAAAGAGGATCAACTGGGAGGCTGGTATAGCTGGTTTTACAATCGTAATATCGATGGAACACCCTGGGCAACCCAGATGATTCTGCAAAGTCGCAACTGGGACCTGACCAAAGATACCCAGCAGACGCTGGTGCTTGGTCTGGTCAGTTACAAGCCGAAGGAACATCCGTTTCGCTATGGCCTGGGCTATTACCACCTGCAAAATAGCGATTTTGGGGCAAGCTCCAATACCTGGAATGAAGACGTAATATTCCAGCAAGGCTTATACACAACGATAATGGGGGAAAGTAATTACCTGACACTGCGCTTGCGACTGGAAGAACATTTTCCCGAGCAGCGGGATAATCACCGAATGCTACGTCACTATGTCAGCATTAACCGACCACTTAACCAGCCGGTGCTTAATAGCGGGGCCTGGTATTTATCCCTTTATGACGAATATTTTGTAAATCTCAACCAGGGCGGGTTTGCCTTGAATCGTGTCTATGCCGGGCTGGGCCATAAAATTACTGATCACACCAGCTGGCAGTTTGGCGTGATGCGACAACGCACCCGCGCCTATGAAAAAAACCAGTTGATGTTCAATCTATTCCATCACTATTAATCGACGATAACACTCACCGAGCTGAAGCCTCCCACAGGTGATCCGGTAGGGGATTCAGGATATGACCAGACTTCTTTCCCCTGATCAGGGGTAACGCTCATAATCAACACGGGTTGCCAGTGCAGCTTGTGCCAGCCAGTTTTTCCAGCGCATGGCTAATCTGACCACTATTCGGCAGTGTTTGTTGATTAGCGAGCTCTTGGTATTTCCAAAGTTGCCGTATATAGCCACCGGCCTGGAACATGGGGCGGCGCCCCACTCATTTCCGCAATTACTGCACACAATAATTTGGTGAAATTTCCTGCTGTGCTTGATCGGGCCAGCGAGTAATCCTGCTAACCTGCTGTCTGCAGGAGTGACACGTTAGCTGTGATCATTAATATAGTTACGCTCGTATTCTGCCTGGGCGTGATCTTTTTCTTTTTTCACCTTGCTCGCCCGGCCCCTTGCTTCCTGAAAGGATTTCGCACGGGATCTGGAAGTACTGACAGCAGCTGCGGTAAACTGCTTTTCCAGCTCGCTGCTGTCGCAAGATGGGCAGTTGGGTGATTCATTCAGCTTGACGATTTTTTCAAACTGATGTCCACAGGATTGACAGATATATTCATATATTGGCATGCCAATAGAATACACCAGATTAACCAATTCAGAACAGCGCCTTTATGCAGAATTCGACCGCAGCCCCAGCGTTCAAAGATAGCGCGAATAATTGATCCGCCAAGGCAGCAAGGCTGTATATAAAGCTTAAGCGCCAGCCTTCTTTTTAACCCCATCAGCAGACCCGAATAACGTTATACTGTGACGCCATGACCGATGACACGCGCAAGATAATTCACTGTGACTGCGACTGCTTTTATGCCGCTATCGAAATCCGTGATGATCCCGCTCTGGCAGGCTTACCTGTTGCTGTGGGTGGTTCAGAGGATCGCCGTGGTGTCATTGCTACCTGCAATTATGAAGCGCGCCAATACGGAATCCATTCTGCCATGGCATCGGCGACGGCAAAGCGAAAATGCCGTGACCTGATCATCATTCCCGGCAACATGGAGAAATACCGCATTGCGTCCCAGCAGATGCACCAGATATTCAGGGAATATACCGACACCATCGAACCACTATCCCTGGACGAAGCCTTTCTCGATGTCACCGGCACCACTATTTGCCAGGGCAGCGGTACCCTTATTGCCCAGGAAATCCGCCAGCAAGTACGACAGGAAATTGGCATCACCCTGTCAGCCGGTGTGGCCCCCAACAAGTTCCTCGCCAAGATCGCCAGTGACTGGAACAAGCCTGATGGTCAGTTTGTGATCACGCCTGACAAGGTCGAGGCTTTTATTGTAAAGCTGCCCATTGGAAAGCTTTACGGCGTGGGTAAAGTGACTGCCCGCAAAATGGATTTGCTGGGAATAGAAACCTGCGGTGACCTGCAGGACTATACCAATTTTGAACTGGTAGAAATGTTTGGCAGTTTTGGTGAAACTCTCTATAACCTTTGTCGTGGTATTGATGAGCGCATTGTGCAAACGGAGGGCCGGCGCAAATCAATCAGCGTCGAACATACCTTCCCCGAAGATCTACCGAGCCTGGAAAGCTGCCTGGCGACACTGCCGGAATTATTGGTCATGCTTGAACAGCGTATCCAGAACTCCAAAAAGAAGGTCACCATTGGCAAGCAGTTCGTAAAAATCAAGTTCAATGATTTTATCTCTACCACGGTGGAGCAAAATGCCAACACCCTGGATCTCGAAACTTTCAAGACACTGTGTAAAACCGGTTTTGAGAGAGGCAATAAGCCGGTTCGTCTTCTGGGGCTGGGTGTGCGCATGAAAGAAGCGCCTGTTTATACACAACTGGAGTTTAGTTACTGATGTCTCGCTATCGGCCCCCACGCATCCCGATGTCTGCCTATATCACGCCAGAAGGCTACAAGAGACTGAAAGATGAATTACATTTCCTGTGGAAGGTAGAGCGTCCCGAAGTGACACAACAGGTGTCTGCAGCCGCAGCTCTGGGAGATCGCTCTGAAAATGCAGAATATATTTATGGCAAAAAACGTCTTCGTGAAATTGACAGCAGAGTGCGCTTTTTACGCAAACGTCTGGAAAATTTGAGCGTAGTAGATCAGCTGCCAACAGATACCAGCAGGGTTTATTTTGGCGCCTGGGTGGAGCTCTATAAAGACGGCGGCCAAACCGTGAAATACCGGCTGGTCGGGCCTGATGAAATAGACCCGGCGCTGAACCATATCAGCATCGACTCGGTCCTGGGCAAGGCCTTGCTGGGCAAACACCTGGATGATGAAGTGCTGGTTGATACGCCCTCCGGGACCCATCAATACGAAGTCATTGCGGTTAATTATGCCCCTGAGGAGCCCGTGTAATGCTCAAAGTCGCCGTAATTGGCTACCGCAAGGTATTGGGAACCAGCATCACTATTCCCATCGAAATGTTGAATGCCGCAGATCTGATTAACCGTATTGAGGGCGGAAACCAGGATAGACTTACCTTGCAACTGGTGAGCATGGACGGTGGCAATATCCAGCTCAATGCCGGACTGGAGCTGGTATCCAGTCTTAGCCTGGCAGATATCGACGATACCGACATGGTTATACTGCCGGCCTTGTGGGGCAACCCGCTTGGCGTTGTCAGGCAGTACCCGGCGTTGAATGAGTGGCTGAGAATACAACAGGAGAAAGACACCAGTCTTTGCGCAGCAGGGACCGGCAGCTATTTTCTGGCAGAAGCGGGCTTGTTAAACAACAAGGTGGCCACTACCCACTGGTATTATTTTGACCAGTTCAGCCGGACTTATCCTGAAGTATTGCTGCAGCGTGATCGCTTTATTACCAAGGCAGGCAATATCTACTGTGCCGGAAGCGTAAATTCCATAAGGGATGTGATGCTGCACTTTATAGAAAATTATTATTCACCACATGTTGCAGATCAGGTGTCGCGTCATTTCACCCATGAAATAAAACGCTCCTATACTTCAAGTTTTCTGAAAAACTCTCCCCAGAATTATCATGATGATGAAAATATTATTGCCATCCAGGAATGGATGCACAGCTGTTATCATGATGAAATTACACTTGAGATTCTTTCTGAAAAATTTGGCATCAGTATCCGCTCCCTGAACCGACGTTTTAAACACGCTACTGGCAAATCACCTATGCAGTACCTGCAGCAATTGCGTATCGAGAACGCCCAGGAACTTCTCAAAACCAGCAACCTGAGTATTTCTGAAGTGGCCTATAATGTAGGCTATCCCGATAACAGTTATTTTTCAGCGCTGTTTAAAAAAGCGATTGCGGTTTCGCCAAAAGAATACCGAAATTTGGTGCGAAAAAAATTATTCAAGGTGAATACCTGAAAATTAAATGAAAAAAAACACGGGTAATGACCCGTGTTTTTTTCAAACTATTTAAACGAAACTTTTAAACGAAACTTTTAAACAAAACAATATTAGTGATTAGCTGCTTCAGATTCCTGAAACTCTTCGACATTCACTATTTCAGCCAGTTCCGGCTCGGTTAACTTATTGGGAATACGGCTAAGGCGTCGTTTCTTTTCATTCAATTCTTTAATTTGCCGTTCTACAGCATCAAAGGTATCGCGAATCGCGACATAGATATCTTCGTGTGCATGTTTGTCATGTTGATCATGATTTACCACGATGTCGTGGTTAGGGATAAGGGCCTCTACGCCTACATGGTAGACCTTGCCTTTATGATGATTATTGTGGGGGGATTCTACTGTTACTTTGAGACTTAATATCTGGTCACTAAACCTGCCCAGCTTTTCTGCTCTTTTATGAACCGCCTCTTCAACGGCCTGTGAGTGTTCAATATTTCGAAATAGTACCTGTGTATCACTAATCATACATGCGCCTCCTTCTTACGCTATGTGCGTTTATTTAGACACTGCTTTCCTGCATTTGTTAATACATTTTTCTATTATTTTTTAAAAAATAAATTCATGAATCAACATTTATGCCTGATTCATACTACTCTGAATGGAGGGGCTGTCAATGAATTTCAATGGCGCTAAAAAGATAATTATCCAGCCAAAAAAAAGTGCCTGGTTTTCCTTGTTTTCACTTAAAGGGCATGTTTGAATTGGTGGAGTTTATGGCGGCGGAATTAGCGTTCAATTTTTGTATTTTAACGCCCTACAAATTAGCCTACTCCTCATTTACCACCTTAATCATCCCTGTTTTACTCCCACTTTTCCCCTTTTTTGCTCCTGCTTTAGTCCTTTTTTGCTCCTGCTTTAGTCCCAGTTTTACGCATATGTTATTTACGTTAACCCATTATTTAAGTTATTTTTTAAATGTTGATAAAAATACAGTTTACAAGGTAATGGGAAGTATACTCATTGATCTGTAAATAAAATTAGTCCTGCCCCTATTTATTCAACCGTATACTTCCAGTGCCACGGCTCGTAGGCAATGCCGGCATCATTATACTTTGGGAAGCTCATGCTAAAACCATAACTATTTCCATATTCACACAACCAGATAAAGGCAGGACTGTTTTCAAACTCCTCTTCCAGAGGCACAAAATCCGGGGTAGTGATATCAAGAGCGCAACCACTGTGATGCTCACTGAAACCCGGTGCAGCATTTACCTTGAGGATATCCTCAAGACGCTGCCCTGCTTCGAGTTTCCGCTGCAACAGATTTTTCTGATATTCGGCACTGCGAAATGCCGAAACTATCTGCAATTCAATACCGTCTTCCCTGGCGGCTTTTTGCATTTCACGCCAGGCAATAAACGCATTCTCTTCAAGGTAAGGTTGACGACCAAAAACATCCATTTCAGTAGCGACCAGAGATTGGCAATCTGGCTGAAAATCCAGACCACAGGATGTCGGGTAATGTGGAGGAATCCCCAGTTCAACATGGATAGCCAGTATTTCAGAGGTCGTCTTTTGCTTGCTCATAGAATAGTTGGGTACTTAGCAGGTTCCGCACTTGAATGCAGGAGTGTAAGCAAGTACGTGCTTTTCGTCACATATTTTCCCTTCATAATACAAAATGGCTATTTTGTTATATTTTATGGCCAATATGCTAGACATGTATTTCATAAGGGCTATTATGATGCAGTCTATGGTAAGCCAACATATTGATTTCAAGGAAAAAATTCAGAAATGACACAACTCCCTGTCATTACCGCCATGGGCGGTGTGAGTCCTGCCGGCAGAAGTGCCTTCCATTATGGTTATCGTCGCCTGGTTATAGACCGCTTGTCCACTGACAAAGCCCGCGAAACCCTGTTGAATATTGCCGTCCTTGGCGGACGCATTGAGTACAACGGCAGTCACTGGCAGGACCATAGTGAGCAAGCTATTGAGCTCGATTCCTGGCTCGACCAGCATAAACAGGGCATTCTGGATGGCACTCTGATTCGCCAGCTGGAACACAATATTTATGATCCCACGGCACAACGTCACCATAATCGAACCCGCTTGTCTCCGGTGGAAGGTGAGAAAAGCCTTTCCTTCACGCTGAAGAAACGCCATTTGCCCAATCAAATCCCCGACAACTGGCAAGTGACTGAAGGCGATGGCAATAACCTGCATGTCACCGTTAGCGGCCCCCTGGATGTCATGATGGAAGACCGCCACAGCAGCCCTGTCAATTATGCCGGACAATTGCCCAGTGGCTTTGATCCGGCTGAATTATATCCCTCGAGAAATCATCCGCGCGGGCTGCAAATGACTATTTACGGCATCTCTGATGCCCTCTATGCCATGGGTATAGACTGGGAACTTATAAAGCAAACAGTCGCACCGGAACAAATTGGTATTTATGCCTGCAGCAGTATGAGCCAACTCGATTACAACGGGAATGGTGGCATGCTTCAGGCGCGCTTGCTGGGTAAAAAAGTCACCTCGAAACAGCTTCCCCTGGGCTTTGCAGATATGCCAGCAGATTTTATTAATGCCTATGTACTGGGCAATGTCGGCAGCACCGGTAGCAGTCTTGGCGCCTGTGCCACCTTTCATTACAACCTCGCCCAGGCGGTAAGGGATATCCAGAATGGCACTCACCGCGTAGTAATTGTGGGGGGCAGTGAAGCCCCTATCCTGCCAGAATTAATTGAAGCTTTTTCTACCATGGGTGCTATCGCCAGCGATGATGTCCTGCAGGCACTGGATGGGGGGACGAGTCCACAATATCGCAATGCCTGTCGTCCCTTTGGCAACAATATTGGCTTTACTCTGGGGGAATCATGTCAGTTTTTTGTACTGATGGATGACGCCCTGGCGCTGGAACTTGGGGCAACGATCTATGGCTCGGTCAACGATGTCTTTGTGAATGCAGATGGTTTCAAGAAATCCATTGCCAGTCCCGGCGTTGGTAATTACCTGACCTTTGCCCGTGCCGCTGCCGCTACCCGTGCCGTGCTGGGGGAAGACAGCCTGCGACAACGCACTTTTATTCAGGCACATGGCACCGGCACCCCGCAAAATCGGGTAACTGAATCAGCCATTCTTGCGGAAATGGCCAAACATTTTGGCGCCAGTAACTGGAAGGTCTCTGCCATTAAATCCTATATGGGTCATTCACTGGGGGTGGCCGGGGCCGATCAACTGGCATCCAGCCTGGGCATTTGGCAATACGGCATACTGCCCGGCATTCTCACCACCAAGACCCTTGCCGACGACGTGTACACCGAAGGCCTGGATATTCTTCTGGATCATGAAGAAGTAGGCGTCGATGCCATGGATTCGATTCTGCTCAATGCCAAAGGCTTTGGCGGCAACAATGCCACGGCAGCGATCATGTCGCCTGGCGTTACCCAACGCATGCTGGAAAAACGTCACGGCAAAAAGGCTCTGACACAATGGCGCAGCGCCAATGAAGCAACACAGGCAAAAGCCCGGGAATACGAACAGCAAACCAATCTGCAGGCCATTAGCCCGGTCTATCATTTTGATAATGATGTACGCGGTGGTGCCGATTTGAGCTTCGAAGGAGAGGGACTCACCCTGCGTGGTTATGGGCAGAAAATCTCCCTGGACCTGCCTAATAAATATGCAGATATGAGCGAGTAAGGGGTGTTCTGTAACGACTTTGGCGAGCTGTCGCTTTTAGCGAGAATACAGCAATCACTTAATCAAGACTGCCACTGGCCAACACGGGTTGTTGCCACCAGGTGATATCACGACCTACCGATTCCGCCAAACCTGCCAGTAGCGATGGCACCGTTTCTTCAGCAAGAATAATTTCTACCTGAGTGCGTTTACGACGCCCACTCACCTGCTCTGCCAACGACAAATTGACATGATCGCCATGCCCCCTGACAGGATAGGAAGTAAAACCATTCAGATCGCTGATCGATAACAGGTAATCCACCAGATCTTCTTCAAGACCCGGGTTGATGTTCAGTACCAGAAGCGTTTGCATTCCATCTATTCCGTTTCATTAATGTCTGATTTTAAAAAAGTTACAGCTTACAAGTCCCACGGCGGCGACCGCTGGCCGCCTCAAGTCTCAAGTTACAAGTCACAAGCA